>JACRBJ010000065.1 GCA_016234555.1 Chloroflexota bacterium
GCCCTGAAATCAGCCTGACCCGCAAAGCCAGCCACTTTCGTGATCGCCGCCGTCAACGTGGTCTTGCCGTGGTCGATGTGTCCCATCGTCCCTACATTGAGATGCGGTTTGCTGCGGTCAAATTTTGCCTTCGCCATAATGTAACTCCTTATTATTTTATAGAGAGGAATGCTTTTCAGCAACTGAGCCCTCAACGAGATTCGAACCCGTGACCTCACCCTTACCAAGGGTGTGCTCTGCCGACTGAGCTATGAGGGCTTGACGTGCTGACCGGAGAAATCTCCGGTAGTGGGCAGTGAAGGATTCGAACCTCCGAAGTCTTCTGACAACTGATTTACAGTCAGTCCCCTTTGGCCACTTGGGTAACTGCCCTTGATAAATTGTTCGCTGACCGCCAACCGATTTCGTCCTTCAATCGGCGACCACAGAGCCGACGACGAGAATCGAACTCGTAACCGCCCGCTTACAAGGCGGGTGCTCTGCCGATTGAGCTACGTCGGCGAGGGATTAAGCAGGGGGATTATACCAAAACAATACACAGCGTCAAGATAATTTCGTCACTGTTTCGCGGTTTTCCCGAAGCGGGATTCGTCCTTTTCATTTAAGAATACGCCGCCGCACAGGCAAATGCCCACCCCCCTTGCTTCTGGCACTACCGTTCTGGCGCTTCCGTTGGCGCTGAGTCACCTTGCCGACATGGTGGGATTCGACAGGCGTATGGGAATTGTGGGCTTTTTGCTTGCCGGCGTTTCTTTCATCACCCTTGCCGCGAAAAGAGAAGTTTCAACAGGGTGATGACAACCTGTTTGGAGAAAAAACTAAAACACCTTCCACCAATCCTTCTTGAGACTATTCAATTGCTCCTGGATATGTTGCTTCAATTGCGGAGAATTTGTCAACTTGAACGCGTTTTCGAAGTCAGCCCTTGCCTTTTTGTGGTCTCCCAGTTCCTGATACGCATACGCGCGGATCAGGTAGCCGTGGAAATAATTCGGCTTGTATTTGATGGCACTGGAACCGTCTGCAATGGCTTTGTCGTACTGCTTCATATATAAATAAACCTTTCCCCTTTCGGAAAACGCCCAAGCCCAATCGGGGTCCAGTTCGAGGCAGCGGTTGAAGTCTGCCAGGGCAAGCGCGAATTCCTTCATCTGGGAATAACACATGCCGCGATTATAGATCGTGCCTTCGTCCATGTCAGAGTTGAGCCTGATCGCTTCATTGTAGGCTTCAATGGCTTCACTTAACCTTCCCATCCCCTGATAAGCCGAACCGATCCTGCGAAAGTACATCCCTGTGTTTTGGGGATCGAGCAACATGCCTTTCTTTGCATCAGCCAGTGCGCCCGCATAATCTCCCCTTGTGCCTCTTACCCAGGCACGCCCGTAGTATGCATATCCCAATTGCGGATCGATTTGAATAGCGTTCTCGAAGTCTCCCATTGCCATGTCGGGATACCCCATTTCCTGGGCGAGAAGTCCGCGCTCCACGTAGGCGGGCGCAAATCTCGGAACCAACTGGATGACGCGCGAATAGGTTTTTATGGCATCCTCCCATTTGCCTTCCGCTCTGAGTTGTTTCGCCCTTGTCCACAACTCATTCAACTGGTTCTGAAAATCCTGAGATGCCATATCCACGCTCCTATTTTGTCATGTCAGCCATCAGCTCGACGACAGTCAACCAGGAAATTACTGGAATACGATCTCGTCCACCCGCCAAACCTCTTCGCCGATCAACTTTTTGAGACGCGCCAGCAGTTCGGGACAAATGCGCGTGGTGTCGTTGGGAAAGTCGATCAGGTAGCCCTTGTTGTTCTCGAAGATCTGGAAGCTGAACTTGTCCCGTCCGTGCTGGGCGGTGAGGAGTCCGTGCAGGGTCTTGATGCGGCGCTTATCGCGTTCGTGGTCGCCCGTGGATCGCAGGGTGATGGTCAACTGGCGAGGGGGATGTTCCTTGTCCTTGTTTTCCTTTGCCAGCGGCACATACATCGAAGGGCGTTCGGGAGTTTCGATGTCCGCCAGCGCGGCGACGGCGCGGGTCACAAGCGGTGGGGTGACAGGCTCGTTCTTCTTGAACTTCGGCTCGGGTTTGGCGGCAATCGCGGCTTCCTCGAAGGACGGCTGCCACTGCATATCCCAACCATCGGGGAAGTTATCTGGCGGCGGGGGCATGTCACCCAAATCTACATCTGCGGCGTAGGCTGGAGTCGCCTCGCTGATTTGCTGACTCGCCGACTCGTCAACTCGTTGTCTCGCTGTCTCATTGACTCGCTGATTCTTTGACTCGCTGACTCGCTGACTCTCCACCGACTTGTAATTCAACGGCTTCACGGGTGCGGGCGGCATGTTGTCGTTTACTTCATCCACTACCGCAGATGTGACCTTGATCTCCGTCTCGATTTCGTCCACCAGAATCTTGGCAGGCGGGTTGGCGTTATCCACCTTGCCCTTGACGATGATGATGCGTCCGACGGTCATCTTGTCGCTGAACCTGGTCCACGTCTTCGGGAACATCACCAGTTCGATGGTTCCCTGAATATCCTCGATGGTGACGAAGCCCATCGGCTTGCCAGTCTTGGTGGTGTACGGGCGGACCACGGTGATCAGCCCCGCCACGCGGACCTTTTCCTCGTGCGCAGCTTCGGACAACTGTCCCGAAAAATAGCTGACGATTTGCGCCAACGTCACTTGGTGTTCGTTGAGCGGATGATCGGTGATATACAAGCCGATAAGTTCCCGCTCCCAGTTGAGCATCTCGCGTTTGTCCACGTCCTTGACCTCGGGCAGGTGAATTTCCTCCACAATGCCCGTTGCCGCGCCGAAGAGACTCATCTGCCCCGCATCCGCCGCGCGGAAGTGGGCGCTGCTGATCGCCACAATGCGGTCAAGCGACGCAAGCAGCGAGGCGCGGTTCCCAAACGAATCCAGCGCCCCAACCTTGATGAGACATTCCAGCGAGCGCTTGCCAACCGTGCGAAGGTCCACGCGGCGGGCGAAGTCATTGAGGTCGCTGAATTTTCCGTGGGCAATTCTCTCTTCAATAATTGGCTGGACGGAGTTTTCTCCGACGTTCTTGATGGCTCCCATGCCAAAGCGGATGTTTGGTTTACCGTCCACATCCTCGATGCTGAAATCCCACTCCGACGCGTTGACATCGGGTTGCAAGACCGGCACGCCCATCGTCCGCGCATCCGCGATGTAGAAGGCAACCTTCTCCGTCTGGCTCGCCGAAGCGGACATGAGCGCGGTCATGTACTCAGCCGGATAATGCGCTTTGAGATACGCTGTCTGGACGGCAATCACGCCGTAGTCGGCCGCATGGCTCTTGTTAAATCCATACCTCGCAAACTCTTCCCAATCCGAATAGATGGCATCGGCAGTTGATTGCTCCATACCTTTTTCGACAGCGCCCTTTACGAACTTGGCGCGGTGCTTTTCGATTTCCTCTTTCTTCTTCTTGGAAATCGCCTTGCGAAGTTCATCCGACTCGGAGGGAGTGTATCCCGCCAGTTCGACGGCGGCGCGCATCAACTGTTCCTGATAGACGGGGATGCCATAGGTATCCTGGAAGATGGGAGCCATCGACGGGTGACGGTATTCCACTTCCGCTTCGCCGTGCATGCGCGCGATGTAATCGGGGATGAACTGCATGGGACCCGGGCGATACAACGCCACCATCGCGATGATGTTGTCGAGGTTCTTCGGCTTCATCTGTACCAGCCAGCGGGTCATTCCTCCACCTTCGACTTGGAACACACCTGCAGTTTGACCAGCGCCCATCAACTCAAACGACTTCGGATCGTCGATTGGGATATTCCCCAAATCGAGTTTAATTCCATGCCGCTTCTCGATCAGATCACAGGCGCGCGCCATCACCGTCAACGTGATGAGACCGAGGAAGTCCACCTTCAACATGCCGAGCGAATCGAGGATGCCCATTTCGAACTGGGTCACAGACTTGATCGGCGTCTCCTCCGAACCAGAGGTGGGACGATGCAGGGGCAGATAATCCACAATAGGTTTGTCTGAGATGACCACGCCCGCCGCGTGTGTGCCGGCATTGCGGACAGTCCCCTCCATCTTCGCGGCAAGGTCAATGACCTCGTGCATCTGCGGATTCTTGTTGTAGATTTCCTTGAATTCGGCAACCGCCATCGCGTCTTCCATGGTGGTGTTGCGTCCCGAAACAAAGGGAACGAGTTTCGCAGTGCGATCAACTTCGGGCAGAGGAATTTCCATCACCCGCGCCACATCACGGATGGCGGCTTTCGTGCCCATCGTGCCGAAGGTGATGATTTGCGCCACCTTGTCCGAGCCGTATTTGTTCGAACAATATTCCAGCATTTCAGAGCGGCGGTCATCGCGGAAGTCGAGGTCGATATCGGGCATCGAGATACGCCCGGGGTTGAGGAAGCGCTCAAAGATGAGCGCGTGTTCGAGCGGGTCGACCCGTGTGATGTCCAGTGTGTAAGCGATGATGGAACCAGCCGCCGAGCCGCGGGCGTTATACCAAATCCCGTGGTCGCGGGCGAAGCGGCACAAATCCCAAACGATGAGGAAGTAGGCGTCGAATCCCATCGTGTGGACGACGCCCAACTCGTAGTCGAGTCTTTCCTGCACCCGCTGGCTGGTTGCTTCGCTCCCGAACTTGGTCGCCGCCCCAGCCTGACACAGTTTTCGCAGATAGCTCTCCGCCGTCTCACCGTCAGGGACGGGGAACTCAGGCAGGTGATAGCCTTTGAAGCCCAGATCCACGTTGCAGCGTTCGGCGATGAGCAGGGTGTTGCTCAAGGCGTCAGGGACTTCCGCGAAAATTTTGCTCATCTCTGCGGGCGAGCGTAGATAATATGAGTCATCGGTCATCCGCATACGATCGGGATCGTTGAGCGTGGAGTTGGTCTGGATGGCGAGCAGGATGTCCTGCAAACGCGCGTCGTCCTGGTTAATGTAATGGACGTCATTCGTGGCCACATATCGAGCTGAGTAACGCGCGCCCAACTCCAGCAACTTCTTGTTGAGGTCGGTGATTTCCTTGATGTTGTGTTGCTGCAACTCGATGAAGAAACGGTCCTTGCCGAAAACATCCTGATACCAGTCCCAGCGGCGGACAGCCTCCTGCGGATTCTCGTCCAGCAGCGCACGCGGAATCTCGGCGGACATACAGCCCGAAGTGCAGATCAACCCTTCCGAGTGAGCGGCGAGAAAATCATGGTCGATGCGCGGATAATAATAGAAGCCGTCCATCTGGGCAGCGGAGGCGATCTGCAACAGGTTGCGATAGCCAGTGTCATTTTCCGCGAGCAGAAGCAGGTGCGACGAGGTACGGTCTACTTTGGAATCCTTATCCTTCATCCCCCGCGCCGCCATGTAGGTCTCCAACCCAATGATTGGCTTGACCCCTTCAGACCTGGCGGCTTTGTAGAAATCGATCACCCCGAACATCGTCCCGTGGTCGGTGATGGCAACCGAATCCATGTTCATCTCTTTGACACGTTTGACCAGCTTCTTGATGTTCGAGAAGCCGTCGAGCAGGGAATATTCAGTATGAACGTGGAGGTGGGCAAAGGACATGTTGGGTAATTGGTAATTGGAGATTAAGGGGTAAAAAAGATTATAGCACGCATGTTCGTAAACGTCCCCAACAACAGGCTTAAAATATTACAGGCTTTTTTTACTTTTATTCAACTGCCAATAGGATAGACTCAAATGGGCGCCAAAAATGAAAATCAGGCTGCTGATGTAAGCCCACAACAGGAAGGCGATGATGGTTGCCAGCGTGCCGTATACCAGATTGGTAATGGAGATATAGGCAGAGACAAAGGATAGGAAAATTTTCTTGGCGAATTCCCAAAGGATGCCCGCTCCAATCGCTCCCACACCGACTTCACGCCAGTTGGAGGCACCATGAGGCAGAATCATGTAAAGCGCCATGAACAGTGTGACATCAAGCAGGATGGTCAGGAACAGATTGACGCCGTGCCCGAATGGGATGACCTGGTCTGGCAGCCAATGGCTGATGTTGGCAATCAAACTGCCCGCAAAGGAAATCAAAAAGAGGACGGGGCCAATGAACAGCATCACGAACAGGATGGAGACTCCGCGCCACTTCAACGCTGAGCGCAGTTGTTTGACCTGCCAGATTTCATTCAAGGTATGCGTCAGGGTGTAGAAAAATGTCGAAGCAGACCACGCCATGCCGACCAGGGCAACCCCAGTGACAGGTCCACGGCTGCGGATGATCTGACTGATATTTTGTCCCAGCAATTGTCCCAACGCTGGCGCGATGAATTCCAGCCTTTGGATGATGACGTACTGATCCATGGCGGGCTCAAAGCCAAAACTGGCAAGTGAGATGCTCAGCAGAATCAAAGGGAAAAGGGAGAACAGCGCTATGTAGGCGATCGCCGAAGCCAGGAACCCTGTGTCGGGCATCAGGGTTTCCTTGACCGCATTGGCAAACACCCCCAACCAGCCATTCGTGCGCTCATTGAGTCTATGGATCAGAAGAACGCCCTGTTGCCACAGCGCAGAAATAAACCTGGATATTCTTCGCAATCTCATTATCTCTTCTCGCACAAATAGCACAAGCGCAGAATCTTCAACTCATCGTAGTTGACCGTGCCGTTCAGCTTTTCGTGGACGGGCTTGAGCATGTCCGAGCCGAGCATGTCGAACGCCTTGAAGACTTTCATCTGCTGGTCGGGATTGAGTTTCGACAAGCCGATCAAATCCTCAGCCGAGCGCAGCGGGTCGCCTGCCATGATGTATCGCGCAAGATGATTCAAAATGGTATCGGCGCTCACATTGTAGCGCGCCATCAACGTCTGCACGCTTTCGCCCGCGTTGTAGGCGTCACCAACAGCCATGTAACGCCGCCCCGCGTCATCCTTTTCGCGCATCGGTGTCTTGTATTTTTCCTCGATTCGATTTTCCCTGCAATATCCCTTGATGATCGCCAGAAAATCCGCGCCGTAGCGTTCGTATTTCACCTTGCCCATGCCACTCATGTTGAGCAAGCTTTCCTTCGACTGTGGATAATATGCCGCCATCTGCGCCAGGGTCTTGTCCGAGAAGATGACATACGGAGGCACGTTGGATGCGTCCGCCAGTTCCTTGCGTTTGTTGCGGAGCAGGGCAAACAGGGACGCGTCGTATTCGGGTTCCTCCGTCGATGTGGATTTAACTCTCGCGGTCGGTTTTTCGCTCCGCCTTGGCTCGTTGATTTGCCCCTTGACCTGCTCCCGCGACTTGAGCATTTCCAACCCTTTGGCTGTCACCGACAGAACCCGATAAGCGGGTTCCTGCTCCAGCAGTCCGCGCTCCACCAGTTGACGGGAGAGGTGCATCCACTGGCTTTTGGTCAATTCCTTTCCAATGCCGTAGGTGGATAATTCATCGTGTTTGTAGCGAACCACCTTTTCGTTTTTCGAGCCGAGCAAAATATCCACAATATGCGCCGCGCCGAATTTTTCCCCGCTGCGCTTGACGCAGGACAAAAGCTTTTGCGCGGGGATGGTAATGTCGGTCAGTTCGGATTCGTCTGCTCCGCAGTTATCGCACGTGCCGCACTTTTCCTGCGAGAAGGTCTCGCCGAAATAGGCAAGCAACGGCTTGCGGCGGCAAACGCTGCCCTCAGCATAGCGGGTCATCGCCTCCAGATGTCCATACGACGCGCTGCGTTCAGGCTCTTCTTTTTGGTCGATGAAATACCTGAGTTTGGCGGCATCGGCGTAGGTGTAGAGCAGCAAACAATGTGACGGCAGTCCGTCTCGTCCTGCGCGCCCGATTTCCTGGTAATAGCCTTCGATACTCTTCGGCAGGTCGTAGTGGATGACAAAGCGCACGTTCGGCTTGTTGATCCCCATCCCGAAGGCAATCGTCGCCACAATGATCTGCACATCGTCACGGATGAAGGCTTCCTGGTTCCGTCTGCGTTCATCGTCTTCCAGCCCTGCATGGTATGGGCGAACGGAATAGCCGTATTGTGCAAGGGTCGCGGTGAGCTCGTCCACTTGTTTGCGCGAGAAACAGTAAATGATTCCCGACTGGTCTTTGAAATTTCGCAGGAAGTTCAGCGTCTGGGAAACGGGGTTTTTCTTGGGCGTCACTTCAATAAACAGGTTATCCCGGTTGAACGAAGCAAGAAACTCATTCGATTGAGTAAATCCCAGCGAAGATTTGATGTCTGCGCGGACTCGGGGGGTGGCGGTGGCTGTCAGCGCCATGCACACGGCGGAGGGGAATTTGCGGCGCACATCCACAAGCTGGCGGTATTCGGGGCGGAAGTCGTGACCCCACTCCGAGATGCAGTGAGCTTCGTCGATGGCAAACAGGTCAACTCGAAGTCCAGATAGAAGCGAGAAAAGCCTAGGAGTCAGCAAAGTTTCGGGCGCCACGTAAAGTAGTTTGATCTGTCCGCTCCTCACTAAATCCATGTTCGCCTGGTATTCCTCCTGGGAGAGTGAACTGTTGAGGAAAAGTGCGGGCACACCCAGTTCACCAAGTTGCTCCACCTGGTCTTTCATCAGGGCGATCAACGGCGAGATGACCACCGTCAGCCCGTCGAAAATCAGAGCGGGGATTTGATAAGTGAGCGACTTTCCTCCGCCTGTCGGCATGATAACCAGCGAATCACGTCTCGCCTGCACGTTGGCAATGATTTCGCGCTGCAGCGGCTTGAAAGTATCGTAACCGAACACGGATTTTAGGATGGATTCGGGGGTGGGCATATCCATTTGATTATAATGTTTTTGTATTCATTTTCAGGGCTGTTGCATGTAAAATGATTGAAGAGAAAGAAATCCAGCCATTTAAAGTCCGTTTACCGTTTTATGTGAGATGGCAATCAATGTTATCCATACCCATCAGCAAGACCAAAATCATCCCTCCGCGCCGCCGCACAGAATTGCTTTCACGCAAGCGGCTGCTGGACATCCTCTTCGATTCGCTCGACAGGAAGTTGATTCTGGTCTCAGCACCCGCTGGCTATGGGAAAACCTCCCTCCTGATCGACTTCACCACCCAAAGCGAACTGCCCTGCTGCTGGCTCGCTCTCGATGAACTGGACCGGGAACCCCAGCGTTTCATCGCGTATTTGATCGCGGCATTGACGGAACGTTTTCCAGAGTTTGGGGCTGAGTCCTCCTCCATGCTTGGCAGCCTGACCTCGCTGGGGCAGGACGACATGGAAAGAATGCTGGTCACGCTGGTCAACGAAACCTATGAACAGATTCACGAACATTTCTTCCTGATCCTGGACGATTTTCACCTGGTCTCTGACGTTCAGCTTATCCAAAACTTCCTAAACCGATTCATCCAGCTTGTGGACGAAAATTGCCACGTCGTCATCGCCTCGCGGGTTCTAACAAGCCTGTCCGACCTGCCTTTGATGGTGGCGCGGGATCAAGTCAGCGGTCTGAGCTTTTCCGACCTTACCTTCCACGCGGATGAGATCCAGGCATTGCTGGCGCAGAACAACGACCTGCGCATCTCGGATGCCGAAGCCCAAAACCTGCTTGAAAAAACCGAAGGCTGGGTTACCGGACTGCAGTTTATCGGGGCAGGCGGGGACCCGGTAAAGTCGGTGTCCAGTACTGGCGTTGGGTTATTTGACTATCTCGGTCAGCAGGTACTTGATCGCCAATCCCCGGCCGTACAGAATTTTCTCCTGCGCACATCCGTGCTGGAAGAGTTTGACGCTTCACTTTGCCAGGTGGTTTTATCCCATTTATACCCGGAGCCCCAAAACTGGCAGAACTGGATTGACGCAGCTGTGCAAAACAATCTTTTTGTTCTGCCGGTTGGCGCGGACGGAAGATGGCTGCGTTACCACCATCTCTTCCGTGATTTCCTGCGGGCGCGTTTCGAACAATTACACCCGGAAGAGGTCAAGTCCATCCTGACCTATTTGGGTCATGCCTACGAAGACCTCGGAGAATGGGAAAAAGCCCACTACATCTACAAACAATTAAATGATAACGACATCCTCGTGGAGATGATCGAGCGATCCAGCATGTCGATGCTGCAACGCACTTTGCTCACAGTTGAATCATGGTTGAACGATCTGTCTTTTTCCGTATTGAAGACGCGCCCGGGTATTCTTTCGATACGCGGAACAATCATGTACATGAAGGGCAATTTACGTGAGGGCTTGAGCCTGCTGGATCAGGCAGTGCGTATCTATCGCAATAATAATGAGGATGTTTCAGGCTTGACCCTGGCTCTGGTCCGGCGCGCGACAGCCTATCGTTTTCTTGGGGATTACAAGGCATCGTTGAGTGACGCTGAAGAAGTTATTCGATTGGCTGAAACGAATGAAAAATTACAGGTTTTTTATGCCGGTGCGTTGCGCGTCAAGGGACTCGCTTTGTACCGTCTGGGACAGGCGCGTCAGTCGGCTGAGTTTTTGGAACAATCGCTGAACTTATATACTTACCTGAATGACACATCCAGCATACCGATATTGTTTACGGAAACCGGCATGGTATATCAGGCAATCGGAAATTATACAAAAGCAGGCACTGTATATGAGAAAGCCCTTCAAATCTGGCGGAAGGAGGGAAATCTTTCCTGGCAGGCTAATTTGCTGAACAACCTTGGGGTCTTGCGTCAATACCAAGGGGAGTATGAAAAAGCCGCCCTGGCTTTTGAGGAGGGGTTGGTGTGTGCCCAGCGCAGCGGTTCTGCGCGCATGGAAGCCTTGATCGCCATTGGATTGGGAGACTTGTCGGCTGAACTGGAGGATTTTGGCGTTGCCCAATTGAATTATCACCATGCCGAAGAAATTGTCCGCGAGATGAAAGATCGATTTCTTTTGCACTATCTGGCTATGGCGCGGGCTGTTTTGTTATTGCTGCAAAACAAGGTCGTAGAGGCGCATCAATTCATTGACGATGCGGCTGGACTGATGCAATCGAGCGACTCGCTATACGAGAAGGGGTTGTACAGCTTTGTAGCTGGGCGTCTTTCTCTTGCGGAAGGAAATCCATCCCAGGCTATTATTCAATTGGAAGAGGCGGGGCGCTGTTTCTCGGAAGATGGGAGAAAATTGGAGAGCGACGCCAATTGCATCTGGCTGGCGGCGGCTCATCACCAAATGAGAAATAATACGATTGCCAGGCAAATGATAGGAAAGATTTCAAATGGGCGTGGACAGGTTGCGCCTGGAATCCATGTAGCCGTGCATCAGGCACGAAAGTGGCTGGACGGGCTGCAAAGAGATCCGGAAATGGGACGTGTGGTCGGTGATCTGTTAACACGCGCCAGCCAGATGACATCTCACATGCCGGCAACCCGTCGCCATTTGCATCGCATGACACGCGTCATTCAGATTCCCAATCCACACTTGACCATTCGTGCATTTGGAAAGGCGTCCATCAGTATCGGCGGCAAGCCGCTCACTCTCTCAGACTGGCATACGCAATCGGTTCGCGATCTGTTCTTTTTCTTTCTGATCAATCAAAAACCGCTCACCAGGGAACAGGTTGCAGAGGCGCTCTGGCTCGACATAGACAATCCTCAAAAGATAAAATTGCGTTTCAAGAATGATATTTACCGATTACGCAGGGCGGTCGGACAGGATGTCATCACCTATGAAGATGTCTTTTACAGCTTTAACCGCGCGCTGGATTTCGAATACGATGTTGAGGCGTTTGAATCGTTCCTGACACGGGCAAAGTCAGCCAAGGAGATTGAAGAACAGATCAGGCTATATCAAAAAGCGGTTGATCTTGTGACAGGTCCATTCCTGGATGATATCTATGCCGATTGGGTAATGATCGAACGCGAACGTCTTAATCAAATGTATCTTGGAGCGCTTCTAACCCTGGCAGAATTGCTGCTCAAGCAGGCTCAGCCGGAACGGGCGCTTGTCGCCTGCCAGCGGGCAATGGCTCACGATCTTGCAAACGAGGCGGCTTACGCCCTCTCCATGCAGATCTATCATCGCATGGGAGATCGCTCCTCTATCATCCGCACCTACCAGGCTTGCAAGAATGCCCTGCAGCGCAATATTGGATTGCCTCCTTCGAATGAAACTGACGAACTTTATCGTCGCCTGATAGCAGCATAATATGGAGAAAAACCTCTAAAAACCGCTTACTTTGCCCATCTGTCCCTTTTTTGTCTTAAAAATCAGCCTTTCCAGGCTGATTTTTCATTATTTGAAGCCTGTTTTGAAGCCTGGGGGAGAGTATTCTATGGCTAACAAATTCAATCCACGCAAAAAGGATAACCGCTATGAAAAACAAACTCACCGCCCACATGTTCTTTGCCCAGAAAATTAACCGCCAGAACATCCAACTCGCTCTCGTGATCCTCTCCCTGGCAATGCTCGTTCTCGGCGTTGGCGCGCCCACTGACGGCGGCGGTGGATGGTAATTCCACCTAGAAAAAAGGATAATCGCCATGAACAAACTCACCTCCCTCATGTTCTTTGCCCGGAAAATTAACCGCCAGCACATCCAGCTTGCTCTCGTGATCCTCTCCCTGGCGATGCTTGTTGTCGGTGTTGGCGCACCCACTGACGGCGGCGGTGGATGGTAATTTCCCGTGATTCTTTTAGCGGCAATTGCGGCTGGTTTACTGACTGGAATAATCCTGGCTCACTGGCGCAGGCAGTTGTACCAGCCGCCGCAACTTCGCCATCTTTGGCTCGTCTTCGCCGCCTTTCTGCCGCAGTTCATTGTCCTCTACCTGCCGGTTGACCGCGTTTCCTTCCCTAACTGGCTCACCACCCTCCTCTTGACCGCCTCCCAGGTTGGGCTGCTGGCATTCGTCTGGATGAACCGCCACCTGTCGGGAATGCTCGTCCTGCTTTGCGGAGTGGCGCTCAACCTGACAGTGATGACAGCCAACGGCGGTTTCATGCCCATCAGCCTGCAAACCGCGAGTAGACTGGTGCCGGAAGAAATGCTGGAAGAGGCCCAAATTGGAAGCCGATTCGACACAAAAGACATTCTCCTCCCGGTCGGGGAGACCCGCTTCGAATGGCTGGCAGACCGTTTCCTACCCCCAAGCTGGTTCCCCTACCAGGTGGCATTCAGCCTCGGTGACGTTTTTATCGCACTCGGCGTATTTTGGCTGCTTGCCAGCCCCGGACCGCGCGCGGAATTTATTTTAAATGAGGTATCCACATGATCGCACCATTCACGTATCAAACCACATTATCGAGGAAATTCACCACCCGACCTGGCGTCTCCAGCGGGTTGAGCCGGGTTTTCGCGGCGGCAGTTGTGAACCGGCAATTTTGCGACATGCTTTTGCAGGACCCATCCATCGCCCTCCAAAAAGGTTACCTGGGCGAGACCTTTTCCCTCAGCAAAGAGGAACAGGACCTGATCGTCTCGATTCGAGCCAAGTCCCTTTCCGACCTGGCAAAACAGGTCAACCGCACTCTCCTTGGCAATTATTAGGCTGTAATAAAACCTCAAACTTTATCGATACCGCCTTGTTATATTGTGCCAGCCTATGATTCTGTTGGATCGAATGATTACCGATTTGTCGTTACAAAGCCTGCCCGATTCCGATCAAAGGCTTGAAGCCATGCTTCAGGCTTTTGGTGATTTAATGTTCATCATCAATGATGACGGCACGATCCTTGAACACACATTGGGCAATCCCTTTCAAATTACCGATCTGCGCACCGGGGTCTTATATCAAAAAATTCAGGACCTTCTGCCTGTTGAAGCAGGCTGGAAAATTACCGATGGACTTCACCAGTTGCGCGAGAAGAACAAGACCGTCCAGGTCGAATATTCCCTGCCGACGATTACCGGAAGAAACTGGTACGAATCCCGCCTGATTCCCATGCGGAACAAACAGGTCATAGTCTTCATCCGGGATATTACAAAGTACAAGCAGTCGGAGGAAAAGATAAAAATTCAAATGGAACAGTTGGATGCCCTGCGCGCAATCGACCTTTCCATTACATCGGGTGCAGACCTGAGTCAGACGTTGTCTGAAATCCTCAGCCATGTCCGAAAATACTTGAACATCGACGCCGCATCCGTATTGCTGCTAAACCCGCACAATCAACGGCTGGAATTTGCCGCGGGCGACGGCTTCAGGACGCCTGCCATGCGACACACCCACCTGAGCATTGGCGAAGGGCTGGCTGGGCAGGCAGTACAAAAGCGCAAAATCGTGCACATTTCCAACTTAAAAAACCGTAAGACCTCCTTTTTGCGTTCCCCGGACTTCAGCAAGGAAAACTTCGTCACGTATTATGCCATCCCCCTGATCGCAAAGGGACAGGCGCTGGGCGTGCTCGAAATATTCCACCGTTTCATCCTTTCAGCCAGCCAGGATTGGATGAACTTCCTCAACACGCTCGCCGGGCAGGCTGCCATCGCAATCGATAATGCCATGATGTTCAAGGATTTGCAGCACTCGAACATCGAGTTGATGCTGGCTTACGACAAGACAATCGACGGCTGGTCGCGCGCGCTCGACCTCCGCGACAAGGAAACCGAATACCATACCCGCCGCGTCACAGAATTGACCTTGCGCCTGGCGCAGCGAATGGATATTCCCGAGGCGGAACTGATCCATATCCGGCGCGGCTCCACATTGCACGACATCGGCAAGGTCGCCATTCCAGACCAGATTCTGTTCAAGCCCGCCCCACTGACAGACGAGGAATGGATGACCATGCGACGCCATCCACTGATTGCCGCGGAAATTCTAAAGCCGATTTCCTATCTCACGCCGGCGCTGCCAATCCCACGCTCCCATCACGAAAAATGGGACGGCAGCGGCTACCCGGACGGACTTGCAGGTGAAACCATTCCGCTTGCGGCGCGTCTCTTTACCTTTGCCGATGTCTACGATGCGCTTACATCCGACCGCCCATATCGCCCCGCGTGGTCACAGGCTGAGGCATTGGAATATATCAACAAAAACGCGGGATCACATTTCGATCCCAAAATCGTTCCGGTATTCATCAGAATGCTGAAGGAATAAGCTGCGTTTCCATTTTCTTTGTATCGGTGGTTCGAGGGGAATACTGATACGCAAGGGGCATTGTTGTGTACACGCCGTTTTTGCGGCGTGTACCGTTTAAGAACCACATCGGTAAAGTATAATCTGCCGCGTTATGCTCAAAGAATTCCTCACCCAACGCATCAAACGCGGATTCGTCCGCAGGCTCAATAATCTCAAAGTTGCCCAAGTCGCGCAACTCGTCGCTCGGAACTCGCCAACTCCCTCTGGCGCTCCCATCGTCTTCTTCAAAGCCTCCACCGGCATCGACGACCTTTCCTGGAACAGCGGATTTCACTTGCTGACCTCGTGGGCGTTCCGTTTGCAGGGAATCCCCGTCGCTTATTTTGCCTGCAACGCGGGCATGAGCAAATGCGTGCTCGGTACGAACCGCGACCATCCACAAAAAGAACCGCCGTGCAAGTCGTGTATTTACCAATCGCGGACTTTGTATACGGGTACACAAGTACACAAGGAAGCAGGTACTTTTGTAAACTGGTTCGATTTTCAACGCGATCCCGAACTCGTTACTCGTATCTCGCAACTGTCTGTACCCGAACTTTCCACTTTCCACTTCCAAACCATCCCGCTTGGTCCGCTCTGCCTGCCCGGACTGAGATGGGTCCTGCGGATTCATCACCTGAACGACGACGAAAATACCCGTTATCTTTTCCGCGAGTATATTTTGTCGGCGTGGAATGTGGCTCGGAAATTTGCGGACTTCCTCGACCAGGTCCAGCCTCGGGCGGTACTGGTTTTCAACGGACAATTTTTCCCCGAAGCCACCGCCCGCTATGTCGCCCACCAGCGCGGACTGCGGGTCATCACCCACGAGGTCGGTCTCCAGCCCGCGACGGCGTACTTCACCGAAGGCGAAGCCACCGCCTACCCGATCCATATCCCCGATGACTTCGAGATGAGTGAGGAGCAAAACGCCAAACTCGACGCCTATCTTGCCAGGCGTTTTCAAGGCGACTTTACGATGGCGGGCATCAAATTCTGGGCGGACATGAAGGGACTCGACGAGTCGTTTCTGAAAAAGGCGGCGGGCTTCAAGCAAATCGTCCCCATTTTCACCAATGTCATCTTCGACACCAGCCAGCCGCACGCCAACACCGTCTTCGAGGATATGTTCGAGTGGCTGGATGCGGTACTGGAAGTCATCCGCGCCCACCCTGAGACCTTGTTCGTGATCCGCGCCCATCCTGACGAGTTGCGTGTCCGCAAGGCGAGCCGCGAAACCGTCGGCGGATGGGTCGAAGCGCGCTGCGTGACCGACCTGTCCAACGTGGTTTTTGTCGCACCGAACGAAACGCTCAGTTCGTACGAGTTGATCTTGAAATCGAAATTCGTGATGGTCTACAACTCAACCATTGGCTTGGAGGCTTCGATCATGGGCGCGGCGGTGTTGTGCGCTGGCAGGGCGAGATTTACCCAATACCCCACCGTCTTCTTTCCACAGACTGTCGAAGAGCAAAAGAAAAAATTGGAAGAGTTTTTGTCCGCCGAAAGAATCGAAGTCCCCGCCGAGTTCAAACGCAACGCCCGCCGATTTTTGTATTACCAGTTGTATCGCACATCCCTGCCGTTTGGAGAGTTTCTTGAGCCTTCCGTTCGAACCACACAGACAAGGTTGAAATCATTTACCTTGGATGAGCTGGTCAACGCGAAGACCATTCAGGTCATCAAAAAAGGTCTGCTGGAAGACGGGGATTTTCTTCTGGAAGAAGTCAGCAAATAGCCAAACAAAAAGCGCATCCGTTGCAGGCTGCGCTTTTTGTTTGGTGTGGATAAAAGCCTACATCTTCGCCCAGGCTGGGTAGCCGTGATCAAAGTTATAGTAGAGCGTTTGCTGCGGATAGCGGAAGTCAATCACTTCCCTGCCAACTGATTCAACATCTTCGTTCTTGACCAGGACACGGGCAATGAAGTCCGCGATGGTCTCCATGTCCTTTTCGTTCATGCCGAGGCGGGTGACTTCGATGGTGCCGATGCGCAGTCCGCTGGGGCGATCCCAGTCTTCGGGCTTGTCTTCGGGGACGAGGTTCTTGTTGGTGATGATGTTGGCTTTGGCAAGGCGATGCGCCACCTCAAGTCCGCCGCCGAATTGCTTGACCCGCGCAATCACCTGATGACTTTGAGTGTAGCCCTTGTCCACACACAAAACGGGGATACCGCGTTCGTCGAGCGCCTTGGCAAGCGCCTTTGAATTCTTGACAATCTGCGCCATGTAGAACTTGCCAAACTCGATCATCTCCGCCGCGGAGACCGCCAGCGCCGCCACACGGTTCACCTGATGGGTGGCTGCCAAAGCCGGGAAAATGGTATCCGTGATCGGCTTGGTCAGGGCAGGATCGTCCCACAGAATCATGCCGCTTTGCGGTCCGCTGAAGGTTTTGCCCGCGGACCCCGTCAAAATCACCGCGCCCTCTTTCAGCGGATCCTGGAACTGTCCGCCGGCGATCAAGCCAGCCTGGTGTGCGCCGTCGAAGATGAACTGTCCGCCCCACTCTGAAATGATCTGACTCATCTCACGCACCGGCAGCGGGAAGAGGGTCATTGACATGCCCATCACCACCAGCTTGGGTTTGTGCTGACGGGCAGCTTTCGCAAAGGCATCGAGGTCAACTTCGAGTTCGTCCATGTTGAACGGGACATCGAAAATCTTCAAGCCGCGAGTCCCTGCGGGTCCGTCGTAGCGATTGCTGGAATGTCCACCGAAAGGCTGGGGCGCGGACATGATGACATCGCCGGGCTGGGTCAGCGCATGATAGACGGTCATGTTGCCGAGCATGCTTCCCATCAGGCGATGGTCGGCATAATTACAGCGGAACGCCACCTTGAGCAGTTCCACACACAAGGCTTCGACCTCGTCGATGTGCTGGGTTCCCGCAAACCAGCGGTTGACCCGTCCGATGTTTCCCTCCGCCGCGCGCGTGCCAATTTCAGAAGAAAGCAACGCCCGCACCATGGGACTGGTCGGCGCTTCGGGAGCCAGCAGGTTGATGCAGCGCTCGCCACGCCACTCCTCGTTGCGCTTGACCGCATCGATCACCGCCTGTGCCCAGGCGCGCGGAGATTCGGTCTGCCCCATGATGGCTCTGGCTTTTTCCAACACTTCCCTGTCGTGGACTTCAAATTGAGTGGATTCGGTTTCTTTCATCGCTTGTCTCCTTTTGGATGGGAAGTTAACACTTTTCCTACAACCTTCTTAACGTGGTTTTATTTTACGCCAAAAGATTTTAATCGACGTGTAATTTTCAAGGGCTAGGATTCTCCCAGTTACGGAGGTAGAAATGACTTGGAAAAAGATACTTTACATTCTGCTCGTTGTCGTCGTCGCCACTGGCTCGGCATTGGCAGGCGCGGTGGCTGGCGGAATTGCAGTTTATCAGGCAGTTGACAGGAACCAGTCCGCAAATCCCATCCAGTCCATCCTGCCCGCATCGAACACGTCGCTCGACCCAACTCAAACCCTGACACTCAACTCGACGGACGTCGAGACAGCCATCACCCAGTCGGTGGAGAAGGTCGGGCCGGCAGTCGTGACCATCGTGGGGACCATCCCCGGGCAAATGACATTCTTCGGGCAGACGGGAGACGCAACCACCAGCGGCAGCGGCGTCTTCATCTCGGACAAGGGCTACATCCTGACCAACAATCACGTGGTCGAAGGCACGCAGGAAGTTTACATCGTCCTCTCGGACGGGACCGAGGAAAAAGCAGTCATCGTCGGCACGGACATGTACTCGGATCTGGCTGTCTTGAAGACGGATGCCAAAGCGCCCGCAGTGGCTGCGCTCGGAAATTCCGATCTGTTGAACCCTGGTGAATCGGTGATTGCCATCGGCTCGCCGCTTGGGAATTTCAAGAACACGGTGACGGTGGGTGTGGTCAGCGCGACAGGACGTTCCATCGACACCGGTAACGGATACCAGATCGAGGATTTGATCCAGACCGACGCGGCGATCAACCACGGCAATTCGGGCGGACCGCTGATGAACCTCGCGGGTGAAGTGATCGGCATCAACACGCTGGTCGTCCGCAACACCAACAGCGGTGACGTGGCGGAAGGCTTGGGCTTTGCCGTCCCCGTCAACACCGCGCGCGCCGTCGCAGAGCAGATCATCCAGAAGGGCTATTTCTCACGCCCGTTCATGGGAATCCGCTTCCAACAGGTGACGCCGAACATCGCCGCCGCCTACAACCTGCCCGTGCAATGGGGCGTCTACGTGACCGAGGTCTCGCAGAATAGTCCCGCCAGCGCGGCAGGCTTACAGCAGGGCGATATCATCTTCAAGATCGGGGAGGTGACGCTCGACGAAACCCACTCCTACATCAACACCCTCTTCACCTTCAAACCAGGCGACCAGGTTCCCCTCGGTGTGATGCGGGACGGCAAGCAGGTTGATTTGACCATCACGCTGGGGGAGTCGAGTCACAATTAGTAGAGCATGTCACACTGAGCAATGCGAAGGGATCCCTAAACGATCTAGATATTCTTCACCACATTCGCCGTTTGGGGCTCATGGCTCAGAATGAAATTACTTAGAATGCAAGAGGACAGACAAATTGTCTGTCCTCTTGCTATTTGCAGATTGATATCTTGCTAATTTATAAATCGCGATGTCTCTTTTTACCCGTCGGGAGGCTATCAAACCAGTCTTTGAACTCTGAAAAGTTTACAAGTCCCTGCTCTTCCAACCAGTGAACATCTTCGATACTTCCTTGACCTGAGAATACTGCGTGCGAGACATTGGGAAAGCCTAAACGGTCTGCTACCCAATCTATCCAACGAAAAGGAATAGGCAGATATCTTTTGAAATATTCAACACGTTGCTCCTGCTTCATATCTTCGACCCAGGAATCCCAGGCCCACATATAACTTTCGCCACCGCCCATTCGCCAACCTATCGAATAACGCGGGATTTGAGGATAGCGAATCCATGGAGGAAGTAAATCACCTTGGGGAGTTAATTCAGCCTCAATTATCCGCTTCATCCCTTCATGAAATCTTTTGCGAGAATCTCCGTCTATCATTACTTATCACTATTCTCCAATTCTCTACTCTCTACTATTCCCTGAAAATCCTCACGTGCCTTCTCGGCTCCTTGCCGTACGAGTGGGAAACCAATTCCGCGTTGCGAGCCATTTCGTGTTGCAACCTTCGCACCAGCGACGTGCCTGGCGGCAGGTCCACCCAGCGCTCGCCATTGAGGACAGCGGCAATCGCGCGCTGCGTGTCCTCGCGCACGTCGTCCATCTTGTCACGCGGATGCTGCATCTCGGTCAGGTTGAACAGGTCGCCCAAAAACTGCTCGACCTGCGCCACCGTGTTCGCGCGCAAAACATAGATCGGCAGTCCGCGATGCTCGGCTTCCATCACCGTCTGCTCGCGGTTGCGGTAATACGTCCGCAAGGTGACGAGAGTGTCCGCCTGGTCAACTTCGGTGACGATCACCGCGGGCACCCCGAGCCGCTTGGCGGCTTGCATGAGTCTGTTCCGCGCCACGCCGTAGGCAAACACGCGCACGGTCTGCAAAGCGGATGTGACGACGGTCGGAGTCTGGCTTGCGGGTTGACTCTGCCCCTCGGAAGCGGAATCAGCCTGGGGCTGGGACGTCGCCGCTGGAAGAGGCTGGGTCGGGCTGACGGGTTGACGTCCGCGACGGGTCTTGCCCACTTCCCTCGCCTCCATCTTCGTGCGGGGAGCGGGCGCCGATTTCTCGATCACGATTTTGCCTTCGTCGTCGCGGGTGCGGACTTCGGGCAACTGTGGCGCTCCGCGCAAAAGTGAATCCACCGACTCGGTGATGTCGAGATGAACGGCAAATCGGTCGCGGTTTTGGATTTCGATCACCACGTCGAAGGTCGGGGGCGAACGACGTTCCAACACCGTCTTCTGGGTGCCGCGTCGACGGGCTTCCTCGTCTGACAGCGTGACCGCTTCGATGCCGCCGACCAGGTCGCTGAGGGTGGGATTGAGCAGGAGGTTTTCCAGTGTCTGACCGTGCGCCGTGCCGATGAGCTGGACACCGCGCTCGGCGATGGTGCGCGCTGCCTGCGCTTCTAGCTCGCGCCCAATCTCGTCGATGACGATGACTTCGGGATTGTGGTTTTCGACGGCTTCGATCATCACCTCGTGCTGGAGCATCGGCTCGCGGACCTGCATACGGCGCGCCCGTCCAACGGCGGGATGCGGCACATCGCCGTCGCCGCCAATCTCGTTGGACGTATCCACGATGACCACGCGTTTGTTTTCCGCGAGGATGCGGGCGGCTTCACGCAGGAGGGTGGTCTTGCCGACGCCGGGGCGTCCGAGAATCAGCACAGACTTGCCCGATTCGATGATGTCCTGAATGATGTCCACCGTGCCGTAGACAGCGCGACCCACGCGGCAGGTGAGTCCCACCACGGTGCCGAGCCGGTTGCGGATGGCGGAGATGCGGTGCAGCGTGCGCTCCATGCCAGCGCGGTTATCCGCGTCGAACTTTCCGATGCGCTCGGTGACGTGGTCGATTTCCCCGCGGCTGATCTCCTTGATGGAGAGCGGGACTTCGCCGTCCACAAAACGCGCGGCAGCGATGCGTCCGAGGTCGATGACGATTTCGAGCAATTTATCGCTGTTGTTCGCCTTTTCCACCGCATGGCGAATGTTGGGGGGTAAAACGTCGAGGAGGACTTCCAGGTCGTCTGTAATTCGATGTTGAGTCATGGTTAAGGTACCGTTCGTAAAAACGTGTCCGCAGACACGAGCCGCAGGCAAAAATACATGCGCCGCATTAGAACCTTGTTTGCAACGCAGGTCACAAATTTAGTGGGAAGTGTGGATCATGTGGGCATACCGCCTGTTCGTGAGATGTCCATATTATAGCAGTGTCCCCAGAGGACTGGATTGCAAGAAAGTACTATTTTGACCTCAGATAGTTTTTCGCCGCGATTAAGAAATCGCGGGCCTGGGCAACGATCTCCCGCACATCCTCCAAAATGAAGTCTGAGGTCGCGCCATAATCGCCTGTGATCCTTTGACTGAACGTCGTGACCAGCCAGCGCTGGTATTTCGGGTCAAACTCGCCCGTTTTTACAAAATGCTGTGCAAATGCGCCATGTATGCCGCCATGTTTGCTGAAATACAGTTCTTTTTCGCCAAGCAGGGCGCTTGCAATGTAAAACATGGCGTAATAGACACGGCTGACGGCAAAATCAAGATCACCATCCTGCATGACGTTTTCGGCGCTTTGAATGGCGCGCTCGGCTTTCTCCATCAATGCAGCAGTCTCTTCCTTCAAATCAGCACCCCTTCCTTTTTGACATTGCGGAGAACCGGGAATTTATCCGATTTCCACTCACTTTCACGCATAAAAAGCGGGCTGACCGTTATCTCAAAATCCAGTGACAGGTCGCCGATCAACTCACTGATGCGCCGAATCTCGGCAGCGCGGCGCTGGAAATCGTTTAGGACTACAAGCACATCCAAATCGGAACCTTCCCGATTGTCTCCACGCGCATAGGAACCGTACAAATAGACGGCATCCAACTGTGTCCCATAAATACGGTTGAGACCGGTCTTCAATTCCTTGAGAAGTTTTTTAACTTTTGATGACATGTCAGATCCAGCGACGTTTACAGTCACATTATAGCAGGATGCCAATTAACGTGAAATTAATGGGATGTTTCAGTTTCATTGGGTTGTCAGACCAATTTCCCAACAACAGTATTTCATCGATGTTTCGATGCAACAATCGCGCTAAAATTAGCCAATCCACGCCGCTCAAAACTGGAGGAATCCTGCATGACCGACAAAAAATTCACATGGCTCATCTACGTGAACACCGCCTTGCTTATCGCCTTGTCGTTTTATTTCTTTTTTTACCCCGCCGGTGCAATTCTTTACGAGATGAACGATCCGGGGCTGGTCGGCGGGAGTGTCCCCCACTTCACGTTTGGCTGGCATCGTTCGCTCTCCGAAGATTATGCAGTTTGGGCGCGTGAGCGCGTCGAATCCGGCAAAGCCGCCGGGCTGAGCATCAACAACATCTCAGGGACGGAATGGCCCGTCTTCGGCACGGTGTTTTATCTTTGGACAACCGAGTCTCTCCAGCAGGCATGGGAGGATGACCCCACGCTTTATCCAACCGCGCCAAAGGAATATGCCCGCGATGCCATCGAGGCGTCCATCGAGCTGGTGATCGACCCGAATCACGCCGGCTGGGTCCGCAAACATTGGGGAGACGACTATCTCACCCGCGAAAATCTTTTTTACCGCATGTTGCTCATCAGCGGGCTGACAAGTTACCAAAAAATCACAGGCAACGACCAGCACGAAACGATGCTACGTGACCAGGTGGAATCGCTTTCGCGCGAACTGGATGGATCCCCATATGGGTTGCTGGACGATTACCCCGGTCAATGCTACCCGGTGGATATTCTACCGGCAATCGCTGCCATTCAACGCGCGGATGCGGTGCTTGGCACAGCCCACTCCCAATTTGTCCAGCGTGCCGTCCGCGCCTTTCAAGGTGATGTTTTGGATAAAAATACCGGCTTGCCGTCATACATTGCAGACTCGAGAACAGGTCAGGGATTTGGTCCAGCACGCGGCGCGGGTATCTCCTTCATGCTGATCAACGCGCCAGAACTCTGGCTCGATACATCTCAAAAATGGTACAACAATTATGATAACTATTTCTGGCAGCAGACGTGGGTCACGGCTGGCTTTCGGGAATTTTCACGCGACCTCGACTATGGGACATGGAGCGGAGATGTCGACTCGGGACCAATCCTCGCCGGCTACGGGACGGCTGCCAGCGCGTTTGGGGTTGGCGCAGCCCGCACCTTCGGACGTTTCGACCAGGCATATCCGTTGAGCGTCGAAGCCTTGTCCGCATCCTGGCCCCTTCCGAACGGAACGCGTCTTGGCCCGCGCATGCTCTCCAACCTGTCTGACGCTCCCTACATTGGGGAAGCCTCCCTGCTGTTCGCGCTGACCCGCCGTCCAATGATAGTAGGCAACTCACCCGTTGCCAAATTTGTCCCCGCTTCGGCGTATTTCGGCATCCTCTTCTACCTGATATGCGGAATCATCCCAGACGTTTATGCGCTGCGTTCGTTGAAGCGCTGGAAAAAGTCGGCAGACAAACCAGTCCCCCTGCCAAAACTTCAGCTCGTTTTGTGGAGTCTATTTTTCCTTGCGGGATTGATCTTATTCACCTTCTCCAGCCAGACAATCGGCTTGCTGTTTTTGCTGCTGGCTCAAACCCTGCCCACCAAAGGCAGGTACGGCTCATGGCTGATTGATTACGAATATCTAAAACCTGCCGGATGAATTGCCGCCTGCGACATTTTTCGTATGCCAGTTCTTGAGCGTGAGATACACAATCGGCAGCCCAAGACTCAACCCTGAAATCCGCATTTTCTTCTTGTTCACCTGGATCAACTGGACGAAATAATTTTTCCCGTTTTTGTTTTGGGTAAAACGCAGGTCAACAGAAGCGATCTCGTCTGCCAGCAGAGTCTTTTCCTTGAAAAGGTATTTCACCCGCAGGGACTTTCCTTCGAGCGTCAACGATTGAGGCTGGAAGAAGAAAGCCACAGCAAACACAACGACAAGGATGAAAATGATGAAAATCAGGGGAAGGAGGACATCCAAATTGTTGCTGCTGTAGAAGAACATCATGCCACCGGCGATGAGAGCGCCCACCAAAACCACGCCGAATATGGCAAGCACAACCAATGTGGAGACACCTCTTCTCATCTCGCTATATTCCTGTGGATTGAACAAATCGGGGCGTTTGATGCCGATCCACTCCACAACCTCCTCGTATCCGGGGAGTTGTGGACTTGGGGCAACCGTCACATCACCATCGAGGTTGTGGAGCTTGATGCCGTCTCGCCTGCCCGATACGCGGCTGATCTCCCCCCAGCGGAGCGACTTCTCGCCCAAAATGCTCTGCGCGGAAATCCCGTCTTCGGAGAGGGTTGTCTTTTGCGTCATCGTATACAGTGTAGACACCAAAGCGATTCCGATAATGATTGCAAATGGGATCAACGCGATGTAACCATCCCGGGGAAGCGTTCTCAGAATGGTAATGCCAAAAATTATCAGAATCCCCATGACCAATATAAACTGGACGGGCGAGCGGCGATAGGTGCGGGGTTCATCAATCATGATGGCTCCTTATTCAACGCCCAATCCCATCTCTGGGATGGGTGGTATCTTTTCGCTGTATAGCCAAAGGTCAAAGAATTCATTCAGTTCCTTACCACTGACATGCTCGGCGACGGCAATGAAATTATCGGTCGTGGCGTTGCCATTTTTATAGAGGGCGAAGTAGGTTTTCAGAGTTTCAAAGAAAGCCTCATCGCCGATTTCCAATCGCAGGGCGTGAAGGGTCAATCCGCCCCAGACGTAGACGCCACCGTTGAACAGTTCATCAGTGGGCGGTTTACCCGGAGAGGTGTAATATTCCGGGTAGGTGGCTACTTCGGCGTATTGAAATTTCACCCAATCGTCCAACGCCTCACGCCCATCCAGGTGTTCGGTCCACAGACCTTCGGAGTAGGTGGCAAAGCCCTCATTGAGCCAGATATCGCTCCAATCCGCCACGCTGACGCTGTCGCCAAACCACTGGTGAGCCAGTTCGTGCGCCACGGTCAACTCGGTGCCTTCCATATCGTCATAATCGATCATGTCAATGCCATAGATGGACAGGGTCTGGTTTTCCAGCGCCGATTCAAATTCGGTATTCATCACCATCGAGCCGTACACCTCAAAGGGATACTGTCCGTAAATTTCGCTGAAATAATCGAGCATCTCGCCCTGCCGAGCAAACGGTTTGCGGGCTTCCTCTGGCAAATCTGAAGAGTAATAATTGCGGATGGGGATGCCGCCTTCGGATTCCATCTCCTCGACCTCAAACTTGTCGATGTTGATGGTGGCAAGATAGCTTGCCATCGGGTCGCGGAGTTCAAAAGTGAAAGTGGTCGTATCGCCATTGTCGAGCGTTTCGGTCAACACGCCGTTCGCGGCAACTTCAAAAGGCTCGGGCACGGTCACGTGGAAGGTGTAGGTCGCCTTGTCCAGCGGATGGTCGTTGACGGGATAAAACCCTGCCGAGCCATCGGGTTCGCTCAGGACAAAACTGCGGTTCTCCGCGATGATCCACCCCGTCTGCACCGGCAAAGCCACAGACTGCATCACTTCCGGTGAGCCAGTGTATCGAACAACAGTTGTGAAAGACTGACCGTTTAGCAGCGGCTTGAGCGGAGTGATAACCAACTCCTGACCCTTGCGGGAGTAATCAGCGGTCACATCGTTGACGGTGATCGAGACGATTTTGAAGCCGATAAAATCCAGGTTGAAACTGAGCAGGTCCTGGGTGGCAGTCGCTTCGATGGTTGTAATCGCTGTCAGCTTGCCGCTGGATACATCGGTGACTGCGATATCCAACGTGTAATGGGTCACATCGTAGCCGCCGTTGCCAAAGCCCGGGTAATAGGAATCGCCCACGCCTGACGCGCCGGGATCCGCCTGCACTTCCGCCTCCACTTCAGGAACTATCACCGCAGTCACCGCAGCTGGTGACGACGGAACAGATGGAGATGAAGTTTGGCCGCAAGCGACGACAACAAACATGATCAAAACACACGCAAGAACCATTTGCATTTTGTTCTTCATTTGGCATCCTTCTCACTTTTCATTGATATGGGCAGTATATCACTGCCGGGATGATGTAGAATTGCGCCCATGAATCAAAGCGACATCATCAAAAAAACAGCAGACTTTATCAAGCAGGAATTCGGCGACGACTCGTCAGGGCATGACTGG
Source organism: Chloroflexota bacterium (assembly GCA_016234555.1). Lineage (GTDB taxonomy): Bacteria > Chloroflexota > Anaerolineae > Anaerolineales > Villigracilaceae > Villigracilis. The sequence continues at coordinate 26,806 of JACRBJ010000065.1, forward strand.
TGGCACATCTACCGCGTGTGGAAGAATGCCATCGCCATTTGCGAACGTGAAAAAGCTGATCTGTTCATCGTGGAGCTTGCCGCTCTGCTCCACGACCTCGACGATTGGAAGTTCAGTGAGAATGGTGACGAGACTCCGCATCGCGCCATCGCCTGGATGAAATCTTGTGGCGTTGAACCCCAAGTCATCCAAGCGGTGTGCGACATCATTATGAACGTCTCGTTCAAGGGAGCACAGGTTGAAAACAAAATGAAAAGTCTTGAAGGCTTCATCGTGCAGGACGCAGACCGTCTCGACGCCATCGGCGCCATCGGGATCGGACGCGCCTTCGCCTATGGCGGGTATCGAAACCGTCCAATGCACGACCCTGAGGCGGAGAATCAAATGCACGCGACTTTCGAGGAATACAAGAACAGCAAAAGCGCGACCATCAATCACTTCCACGAGAAACTGCTGCTGCTCAAATATAAAATGAATACCGCCACCGCGAAGAAAATCGCGGAAGGGCGGCATGAGGTGATGCTGAGGTTCCTTCAGCAGTTTATGCTGGAATGGGAAGGGAAGGATTTGGAATAATTAGTGTTTATAATTTTCTGCATTTCCTGGCAGGTAAAGTGCAATGAGAAAAGATAACGAAATTTACACCCTGTTTCGAAAGCTCAAGAAGGCAAAGAATTTGCAGCAATTCGAGGTAATTAAACAAATTTCTCAAGAAATACTCGACATAGAAGAGAGTGCCTTCATTGTCTTCATAGAAGACAACTTGTCTTCAGAGGAGGATGTTGAACTCTCTGCTTACATAATAGAAATGATTGCAAAGAAAAAAGTGAAAAATACAGCTGGTTTAATTTTGCCGCTTATTAAATCCCAAGAGCCAATGCTTCGTTGTCACGTTTGCGGCATATTAGGAAACTGCGGCGACAAAACAGCAACGGAAGGTCTTATAGACAGACTTCGGAATGATAAAGACGCAAACGTTCGCGTTGTAGCAGCACATGCCTTGGGAAGAATGGGAGATACAAGAGCTTTACCAGATTTAGCTTGGTCAAGAGATCATGATTTCTCTTTAGACAAAGATGGCTGGAGTGTGAGCACGATAGCCGAAAAAGCCATCAAAGAAATTGGGACAAGGGATTTAATTTAGATCGCGCAAGACAACGTTTTTTATCCGAACTATTCTGCTTATAGCTTGGGATTGTTGCGGTAGGATGCTTTCGCACCCGTCTTGCATCAATACGTTATTTCTTTTCGAATATCAGCGTGGTCTTTGATTCGTACGCCAGCACAAACAAATCAGAAGCGCGAGTGGAAAGGGCAAGGCTTCGCAGAGAATTCGCAAAGTCGCTCTTGTCTTCCTTCGGCGGGATGGTCACGATCAAATAATCGTAATTCAAGCCGTTGGCGACAGACCACGCAGTCACACAATCCAAATCGGCGCAGTGCTGAAACTCGACCAACTGCTCGTACCAGGGGAAAAACTTTTCGGACAGAGTCCACTCCAAGCCTTGCAGGGTGGTGGCGCTGTGCTGCTTCGTCAGCGCGGGGAACCATTCCTGCATCGGGTCAGACATCGAAAACTCGCGCCCCGTCGAAAGCAAAAACGTCCGCCCATCCTCCACATTGGAATTCACCCACTCGATCATCTCCAGGTCTGCGGGCTTCAAACTTGTGTTGACCAGTTGGAAGTCGGAGATGCTTGCGGCAAGGAGGAAATAGAATGCGGAAGCGAACACCAGAATTTGGCTGACTGGCTTCGCCATCACCGCCTCAGGCTGGTCACCGTCCGAGCGGCTGATCCACGCCGAGAGTTGAATCAGCCCCATCGACGCCAGCATGGATTCCGCCAGCAGCACCACGCCGTCGCCGCCGCGCGTATCGATCAGGTAGGCGATCACGATCCAGGTAATGAAGAAAAACTCGCGCCGCTTGAACGAGAGCCAAAGTCCGATGTAGAAGAAAATCAAAAACGGCAGGGCAAGATAGTTGGTCGGGCTGTGCAGTTGCAAAACGATGAGATAGAACTCCAGCGTGCGCTGGCTGGTCTGTCCCGCCGAAAGCAACGGCTCGAACCCATGCCGCAGAAAGACAGTCGCCCACCACGGAACGGAGAGCAGGACGACGCCCACACCCACCCACAGCGCAGAGATCACCCCGCGTTTGCTGCGTCCGTAAAACAGGAAAACCATCAAGCCGCCCAACGCAGCGTGTAAAGCCGTCTGCGGGTGACTCATCACCGTGAGCGCGCCAAAGAGAATAGTGAGAGCCAGACGCTTGGGCGTGTATTCCCTAAACAATTGAACCGCCTGCCAGAGCATGAGAATCAAAAATAACATACCGAAGGCACGGGTGATTCCTCCGCCCATCACCTGCCAGAGAAAAGCGCGGGACGAGAGGGCATAGATCAACGCGGCAAGCGCGGCGGATGTGCGCGAAGGCAGGATTTGTTCGGCAAGTTTGAAAAAGAAAAAGATGGCGAGCGTATTGACCAGGGGCGGAAGCCAGAGCAGTACCTGTAAATCAGAGACAGGCAAAAGGGTGGAGAAAATCGCGGCGATGTAAAAACCAACTGGCGGGTAGGCGAAGGGGATGTCGACAAAGTTATAGGCTGTGAACTGCGGCATGACGAAGCCATTCGCCTTCAGGTCGCGGATCATCGTGTAGAACAAACCGCCATCGTTGAGCGGGAATCCGTTGGAGGCGGCAGGCACAAAACGCACCACCGCGCCAAAGAGCAACGCGGTAAAAAGAAGGAGAACGCTCCAATCCAGTTTTCGATTCATGAATTCCTCCAGGTTGATAAAAGACCCTAAAGGCTCGCTCTGCGGAAAACCTTTAGGGTCCAAACCCTCATCGTACAGGTCTTGAAGGCGGCTCCAACAATCGGGCAAGTTCCTTTGCGCCTTCGTCGTCTGCCACAGCCAGGACCTCGTCGCCTTCCTCGAAGCTGATCGTGCCGCGCGGCAGGGTGATCTGCCCATGGCGGATGATCGCCGCAATCACACAGGTATCGGGCAACCCCAGGTCTTTGATGGGCACACCGAGCGCCTTCGCGCCGCGCGGGACTTTCTCCTCCACCAGCGAATAACGACCGCGCCGCAATTTGAGCAGGGTCATCATGTCGCCCATCGACATTTCCTCCTGGATCAGGTGCGCCATCACGTCCGCCTGGTTGATGACTTCATCCACGTGGAAATTCTGGTCGAAGAGCCAGGCATTGAGCGGATTGTTGATGCGGGCAACGGTGCGGCGCACATTGAAGAGGGTGCGCGCCAGATAGCAGGTGACGAGGTTTGCAGCGTCGTCGCTGCTGGTGGTGACGAGGACGTCCGCCTTGTCCATCCCCGCCAGTTTTAAAACCGTGGGGTCGGTTGCAAGCCCCTCGTAGATAACCTCGGTGGGGAGTTCACGATGAAGCAGGTTCAACAGTTCGCGTTTATGTTCGATCATGCGAACCTGGTGGTTTTGCGCCAGCAGTTGCATTGCCAGTTGCGCGCCGGTCCGTCCGCCGCCCGAGATGAAAACAAACATATTACGCCTCCGTTCCTTCGCGCAAACGCGCATTCAAGGCGGTCACGCCATCCAGCGTCGCGCTGACGGTGAGGACATCGCCGCCTTTGAGAATCGAATCGGGGGAGACCAGCTCGGCGCGCCCGCCGCGGGTCAACGCTGCAATCACAATCGTGTTAGAACAGCCGGACAACAGGTCGGAAACGGTGCGCTCGCCCCAATGTTCAGGAATATACATTTCATAAAGTTCCACTTCGCCGTTACCCGCGGAAAACACCGTGCGGAAGGAGGCGTCGATCAACAACTCCTGCATACGCTCCGCACCCCAGGCTGTGGAGCTGATCACCTGCAAACCAAACGCCTCCAGCATGTCGCGCATGGCGGGGTCGTAGTTGCGGACAAGCACGCGCTTCACCTGCGGATAATGTGAGCGGATGGCGTGACCGATGACGGCATTCATGACATCCGAGTTGGTGACCGCGGCGACCCCGTCCGCCGTGGCCACGCCGGCACGGGTGAACGTATCGAGGGAGAACACCTCGCCTTCGACGGTACGCCCGTGAAAATCGGCGGGGAGACGGTTGAAATTATTGCGGTTGTTATCCACAACCACAACCTTGTGCTTTTGTTGATAAAGGCGGTAGGCGAGTTGCTCGCCCACCCTGCCGCATCCAATGACAATGAAATTCATGGCAATGGCTCCTTAAACAATGCTTTCTTCATGCACATGATATGGCACGTTGGTGATGACAATGCCCTGTTTGTTTTTCAACTGTTCGCGCAGGATATTCGCAGTATTCGTATGCAGGGCACCGGCAAACCGGTTATCTGAAACGAATTCAGGGACGACAACAGTAATCGTCTCACCCGGCTGGCGCACATCCGCAACATCGGAAATGTAGCCGAGGATGGGTTCAACGAAAAGGCGATAGGGGGAGTCGAGGAGGACCAGGCGAACACCCCCGCCCCAGGTCTCCCACTTTGCGCGGACTCTTTCGGCATCCGCCGGTTCGATCACCACATGCACGGCGGTCACATCATCGGACAACATGCGGGCATAACGCAGGGCGGCAAGAGTCCCCTGGTGCACGCCGCTAACCGGCATGATGACGCGATGGCGGGTGGCATGATGGGGAATAATTCCAATATTTTCAAGGGAAAGGTGCCTGGCAAGGTTCTTGTAGTGCAGATGAATCATCCACAGGACGCCGATCAACAGCGGGATCAGAATCAGCACCACATACGCCCCATCCTTGAACTTGGTGATGGCAAAGACGAACATCACGACGCCGGTACAAATGGCTCCAAAACCGTTGGTAATCATCTTCAAGCGCCAGAGCGGGTCATAATGAAGCGCGGAAACACGGTGGGAACCTTCCTCCTTCTTTTCAGGGTGAAGGCTGCCGCTTCGTTTCCAGCGCAACGCCATGCCAAACTGGGCAAGCGTGAAGGACAGGAAAACTCCAATGGCATAGAGGGGAATCAGGCGCGTCACACTTGCCTGGAAAATAACGATCAATAACGATGAAAGGATTGCCAGCGCAACAATGCCGCGCGAGTACACCAGTCGGCTGCCACGGTATGCGAGCTGGCGGGGCAGGAATCCATCCATTGACATCAACGCACTCAAACGTGGGAAGCCAGCATATGCCGTATTCGCCGCCAGAATCAGGATGATGGTGGTCGCAAGGATCACGGCGTAGTATGGGATTCCCTGTCCGCCAAAGACCGTACGCGCCAGTTGGGAAATGACCGTTTCAAACTCCGAAGGCACCGCCCCAGTCTGGCTTGTGAGGAAGGAAATCCCCAGGAACAGACAAGCCAGGATGGCAGCCATCCAAGTCAGGGTGATGGCGGCATTCTTACTGCGCGGCTCCTTGAAGGCCGTGATACCGTTGGAAATGGCTTCGATCCCCGTCAATGCCGCCGTGCCGCTGGAAAAGGCATGCAGGATCAGGAAAGGCGTGACAGCGACAAGCGCCCCTTCCACATGATGCATTTCTGGCGGATCAATCACCACGCCCAAAGTCCCGGCGAAATATTTATACATGCCAGCGAGAATGGCAATGAACATGATGACGATAAAGGCGATGCTGGGCACGGCGATGGCGGCACCTGATTCGCGAACTCCGCGAAGGTTGATCATCATGATGAATACCACAGCCGCCACCGACATAACCACACGGTATTCGTACAGATCCGGGTATGCGGAAACGATCTGCGCCACACCGGAGGAAATGGACACCGAAACGGTCAAAATGTAATCAGTCAACAACGCCGCCGCAGCCACCAGACCGGGCAACTCTCCCAGATTGTCGCGGGCAACCACGTATGCGCCGCCGCCGTCAGGGTAGGAGTGAATCACCTGGATGTATGAAATGGAGACAATCGTCAACAGCAGGACAATTGCGATGGAAATCGGAAAGACATATCCAAATGCAATCGTCCCTGCCGCCGCCAGCACCACCAGGATTTCCTGGGTGGCGTAGGCATTGGACGAGAGCGCATCCGATGCAAATACCGCCAGCCCGACCGTTTTGCCAATGGTCTCGTGCGGCGCATCCGCCGTGGAAAGCGGGCGTCCAATCAGCCAGGAACTCAAATTGCGCGGCGGCTTGTAATTTGCGGGACGTTCGATAATGGGAGTTTGCGAATTGTTTTCTTTATTGATCATACATACCATCACGCAGACAAAATGCAGTCCATAAGAAATAAAGGCACAGGGTGGGATTATAGTGCGGAAGCGATTTATGCAGGTCTGGATTCTTTGGGTTGTGAAAGGGGAATCTGTAAATGGAAGGTGCTGCCCTTGCCGACCTCGCTGTCCACCCACACACGTCCCCCGTGGCTTTCGGCAATGGAATGGACAATGGCAAGCCCCAGACCCGATCCGTGCTGGGCGCGCGCCTCGCGCTGTTTACCGCGATAGAACTTCTCGAACAGGCGCGGCAGGTCCTCCGCCGGGATGCCGATGCCGGAGTCCTCCACGGAGAAAATCAGGAAGCCAGACTTGGTGGAGGAGGTGCGAACGGTCACGCGCCCATTGTCAGGGGTGTATTTGAGCGCATTCTCCACAAGGTTGTACACCGCCTGATGGAGGAGCGCCTGGTCAGCCTCCACTGCGTTAGGCATGTCCTTTGAAAGCTCCACGCTGAGCTGAATATGTTTTTGACTCGCCTGCAATTGCAAGGCGCTGGTCACGCGCTCGATGATGTCCAGCACAGTGACATGATCCACCTGAAGTCCAACCCCCAGGTCGATGCGTCCCAGGTCGAGCAGGTTGTTTACCAAACGCGACATATTCTCCACGCCGGAAATGATCTTCTTGACATAGCCCTGTTGCTGTTCGTTCAACTCGCCCACCATTTCCAGCATGGTGGCGTAGCCGCGCATCAACGTCAGCGGGGAGCGCAGGTCGTGGCTGACCGTCGCCACGAACTCGGATTTCATCGTGTCGAGTTCCTTAAAGTGGGTCACATCGCGCATGATGCAGACACGCCCGATTTGACGGCCTTCCACAACCACCGCCGAAGCGGTTGCAAGATAGGTCCTTTTGTCCGCCAGCACAATTTCAGTGGATTGGTTTTCCGCGGTTGTGCTTTCCAACAGGGCAAGCAGGGGTCTAAACTTTACAACCTGCTCGGTCTTCCTGCCAACGCCGCTATCCGATTCGGTCTGGGGCTGTCCCATCGCAATCGAGGCGGCGCGGTTGGCAAGCAAGAGACGGTTGCGATGATCGGTCACCAGCACCGGGTCGGGCGTGGAATTGAGGATGGCTTTCAACTGACGGCGGGACGCTTCCACACTCAGGTACAGGTGGGCATTGGCAACCGCCAGCGCCGCCTGCCCCGCCAGTGTAGTCATAAAGCGGACGTCCGAATCAGAGAACATGCGCGGCTGCTCGAAGCCCGCCCAGACCACGCCGTAATAACGGTTCTCATGGCTGAGGGCAACCGCCAGCAAAGCCTGGGGCTGGGGCAGGGATTGGTCGAGATTCAACTCGCGCGAACGGGTCAGGTTGGGGATGACAATCTTTTCATAATTTTGCGCCAGCGCAAGAATTTGTTTATCAAGGTGGGCGTAAATATCCTGCACGGCTCCCAGCGTAAAGCGGGAGGGGAGTTCCACAAAAGTATCGGGTAGGACACTGGGCGAAAGCACCACGCTGACCGAATTTGCGCCGGTGGAGAGAATTGCCTCCAACACGGGTTTGACCGCGTCCTGCATCTCGAGGCTGGATGCCACACCTTGACTGACGCGCAACAGGCTGTTGATCTCTTCGAGACGCGCCTGCAAACTGGACCGCATCTGCTCGAAGGCGCGACGCAATTGACCGACCTCGTCCACGCCGTCCACTTGAAGCGGGTGATCGAGATTGCCCAGTGCGATGCGGTTGGCTTCAGCTGCCAGCCCCTGCAGGGACCCGGTTACCACCCGCAAGCCTACGCGCAGCGAAACCATTGCCACAAAAGCCAGGAAAATAATCATCACCGAAAGCGGCATGGCAATGTTCAACGCAAGCTGCTGCGCCTTTTGCGCGGGGACGGTCAACACCACAGCCCAGGGACGCCCCACCACCGGCTGGTAATACACCAGTTGCCGCGTGCCGTCTGATGCGGTGCTGTCATAGAAACGGGGCTGGTCACCGCGCTGATCGGCGTATGTGGTCAGCAATTGCGTTTTATCCGAATGGTAGATGATGCGCCCATTCTCATTCAGCAAAAGACCCGCGCCGTCCAGATCGCGCATATTGTTGATGTTTTCGATGAGCGGCAGGGTCAGCGGATTGGTCTCCAGTGTGGTGCGCCCGATCAACACGCGCTGCACCTGTCCCCCCCCATCCACAATGGCGACCAGGAAGGAGACGCGGGAGGTGTCATCCGCGGAAGTTGGCGGAATGGAATAGATCTGAGTCAGCACGCCGTTCGATGCCAGCAACATGCCGGATATTTCATCGGGATAGAGCTGGAAATTCGCGCTGGCTGAATCTGGATAGCCCGCAAGCAGCTTTTGCTCGCCCTTTGCCTCCATCACGAAGAACTGGTCGAAATATGGCACGGCTTGTATCCGCAGCCCAATGATGGACTTCAACTCGTCGCCGGTGGCGGTCAACAGACGGGGATCGGACGCCAGTTGAACCGCAAGGTTTTGCCCGGTTTCGAGGAAGAAAGGCACGCTTTGTGCAGCGGTTTCGCTGGCACTGGAGAGACGGTCTTCGAGCATTTCACGAGCCGCCTGCCCGGCCACCCACCAATCGCCGACCAACAGGGTTAGCAACAAAAGGGAGATGAAGGTGCCCACTCCAAAAAGGAAACGCGATTCAAGGCTCTTTTCGGCGGGTGAGGGTTGCAGCACATCCCTGCCGCCCCATAATTTGGGAATAGCCATAGAGATGATCTGCGTCAGGATGCCACCCACCAGCATCTCGCCGCCAAAGGCAAGGGTCACAATGCCCGCGTTGCTAATGGCAAAATCAAGGCGGGCGGTGACGGGCGCAGAGGCATCCACACCCCATTGGGTGAACAATGAACTAATGACGTAGAATAACGTGTGGAATGGGATCAGCAACAGCGCGCCAACCAGGGGCTGCCGCAGCAGGGAATATGCCTGTGTCCGAAAACGCTGACGCATGTTGACGGAAAACCAGGCGCCAAACATCGCAAGCTCGACAACCGAAAAAAGCGAGTACGTATCCCACGCGCCGCGCAGAAGCCCGGCAAACGCCCCCAGCACAGCCGCCGCTAGGGGACCGAGTATCCCACCACCCAGCAGCCAGGGGATGGCAGAAAAAATCATCAGCGCGGAACCAGGCGCATCGGCGGGCAATCCAGGCAGGGGGCGGGCGGAGACAGACGCCAGCCTGACGCCAATAAACAAATTAGTAATCGCGACCAGGACAAAAAAGACAATAAAAATTCCCCATTCACGTCCCTTCCAGACCGGCTGATATTTTCTCCAACGGTATAAGGTGAAAGCCAGCGCTGCCAGTAACGACACCCAGACCAGCCAACCTGAGAGGGTGGGGGGAGCGGGGAAGGCAAGGCTGGTCAGGAGCGTGGAGATAAAGCTCATTTCCCGAATTATAGCCTCAAATGAGTCAGGCTGGCTACAAGATTATAGTTTGCCTACCTGCATAACTCCATGACATGGGCAAAGACCTGCCCGGCGTTCATCTTGTCCGAATCGACAATGACGGCATCGTCGGCGGGACGCAGCGGCGCGACAGCGCGGGTGGAGTCGATTCGGTCGCGCTCGATGACCTTGCGAAGAATCTCGTCGTAGCTGGCTTTTTCACCGCGCGCGATCAACTCGTCGAAGCGGCGTTTGGCACGTTCCTCCGCGCTCGCATCGAGATAGATTTTGAGGTCGGCATCGGGCAGGACAACCGTGCCAATGTCGCGCCCGACCATGACCACCCTGCCTCGCATCCCAATGCGGCGCTGCTGCTCCGACAAAGCCTTGCGCACGCCGGCATACGCCGAAACGACGGAGACATTTGCCTCCACTTCGGCGTCGCGGATTTCCCAGGTGACATCGCGCTCGTCAATCGTCACATCGCAGGAACGCCCATCATTTTGGGACGGCGGACGAATGTCGATTTGAGCCTTCTGCGCCAGTTCGGTGATGACGGCCTCGTCTTTCAAATTCAAATCGCGCTGGAGCGCGATCCAGGTGACGGCGCGATACATGATACCCGTATCGAAAAAAAGGTAACCGAGGGTGTCGGCAAGGGTTCGTCCAAGTGTGGATTTGCCCGATGCGGCGGGACCGTCGAGGGCGATGATGGAGGGGGGAGTTTTGTTTGTCATGATGAGATGAAAATTCCCGACAGGGTTGTTCAAGCCCGTCAGGTCGAAGTTACGGATTGACCGCCGGGGCAGGATCAAGGAAGAGGTCGTCACGCGCCCACAGGATGATGGTCTCGCCGCTCGTCGGCATCTGGCGCAAAGCCGTCCAGCGGATCCAATCCTGCGTCACGGTGACATCCCACAGCGGAGTCTGCCGCCAGGCAAAGTCCTGCCCGCGATAGGCAGAGGAGAGGACTGGGTCATCCTGAAGCGGCGTGATGACAAGGTCTGGTGTGCTGGATGCATCCAACGATTGGACGACGGAAACCCGCCGCTCGCGCAGGGTCCACTCGAGGGCGGGAGAATCCACGCCGACGATGGTCACCGCCGCAGCATGGTCGTCGCCAAGTCCCCACTCCGAGGCGTTGCTGACCGTCAATTCGAGCAGCTGCGCATGGAGCGGCTGTTGGGGCAGCCACCACAATTCTGGGAAAGCCTGCCCGCGCAAACCAGCGACGCCAAACGCGCCGCCAAGCCCAAGCGCTCCCAAAGAAAGAACCATTCCCCAGGTTCCACCAAGCCGCGCAATGCGAACCGACCAGCCGGCAGCAACCAGCACGAGGCTCATGATCAGCAGGAAGAGGGAACCGATCAGAAGCCAGAAGCGCATGGCGTATTCGCGCGAGTCATACACGACGACGGTCAGGCTGGAAAAATCGAGCCAGGCAAATGCCCAGATGAAGACCGTCAGGAAGACGACGCCACCCACTTCCTTTCGCTCTTCGATGAAGACATCCACGCTGCGGATAAGCTCCAGCGCCGCCATCGCCCAAAGCGGAATCAACGCCCAGGCAAGGTCGGCAAGCTGACGGGATGGGTTGAAGACAACGAAAAGCAGCGCCACCAGAAACCAGACGCTGAGCGGGATGATTCGGCTGCTCCCCTTTCGCCAGCCGCGGATCATGGCAAAGACGGCGAGCAAAATCCCAAGCGGCTGGTAAACCAGAAGCGAGAAGAAAACCCGCCCGACAGGGACAAAGGAAATTTCCAGCCAGCTTTTGATGAAAGCCGGAATGGAGCCAAGCGCGGCGCTCAATCCGGTGGGCACAATGAAGAAGAGGGAACCGGCAATCAGGAAGGTGGCGAAGAAGGGGAGGATTACGGGTCGAAGATCGAAGGTTGAGGGTTGAATGTCGAGGGTTGGGGGTTGAGCGTCCGGGGTTGAAGGATCAGTTTCCAGCGTTGAGGGTTGTGTGCGGCGGGAGTTGAGAAGACGCGCGATGCCCCAGGTGATGGCAAGGACGATAACGCCGCTCCAGATGGATGGTCCGCTGAGGAGGGCGAGCGCGGCAAAGGCGGCTGCAAGAGAGATTTTGTTACGGTCATAAAACCCGAGGGCAAGGAGCGTGAAGGTCAGGGCAAGAATGGGGCTGGCAATCTGTCGTGATAGGGCAACCAGTCCCGGGTCGAGGGCGAGGAAGAAGGCGAGGAACACTGCGGCACGGGGTTTAATCCGATCCGCGAAAAGCAATGGAACAAAGACCAGCAGGCTTCCTGCCAGGGCAGGGATGAAACGGGCGAGGAAGTCGGTCCCGCCACCGTAGATGAAAAACAGGACGGCTGTGGAAAGGATGTAAAACGGATGTGGGTCGAGCGCAGGTTTGAGCCCCTGCGTAATTTGAAGGGCTTGCAAAGCGGGAGCGGCTTCCACGTCGGTAAGCGGCATCGTGCCAAGCTGGACAAAGCGCAGGATCACCGCAGAAAGAAACGCCAGCACATACAGCCAGCCTTCGTGTTTGAAATGTCGGTAGTTCATGGGCATAATTGTAATCGGTTAAATTGGGTTCAAGACCTCCGAGGTTTCGCGCAAGCGCTTCGGAGGTCTCTGGTTTATCGCGATGGCGCTTCGTAAACGGTGACGCTTCCTTGCTGGAAAATAATCTTGAGATGAGCGCGAAACTTCTCCTCCTTGACCGGCATGGTGGCATACTCGGTGGTGCCAACGAAAATGTAGCGAATGTTGTAGAAGTTGATGATGGCTTGCGCTTCGTCCCACTGAGTGGTTGTATACAGCCTCATGATGTCATCGTTGCGCGTGCCTTGCGGTTCATAACCTCCGCGCCATTGGGCTTCGTGACCGGGCCAGCCAAGGACGTTCTGCAAACCGGTGTAGGTGGCGACACGGGCAAACTGGCTTAGATAACTTCCCCCGATTGCCTCGGCAACCACTCCGTTCGGGACAGTTTGCAGGAATTCGATGGCGGCAGCTTCGTCGGGGTTTTCACGCTTGACGCGGTCGAAGTCGTCGAGAGTAAAGCCAAAGAATGGTTTGAAGTTATCGGTCTTGGTCATCAAGCCGAGGGCGGGGTAAAGCAATCCCGCGAAAACTATCAAGGCAGTCACAACGCGGAAGATGATGTTTTCCACCGCTTTCAGGTTTTGGAACAGCCAGGCGGCGGCAAAGGCGGCGGCGAGACTCCACAACATCCACGCCTGATAGTAGAACTTGAAGACGGTGTTGATGCGGTACCCAAACTGGTCGCGGAGATAGACGAATTCGGGGGCGAGGATGAGGATGCCGCCAAGAAGGAGGAGGAGAAGCACGAATTGATTTACGTTTGGCGATTGACGATTGACGATTGGAGATTTCGGGAAGAGGTAGGCAAGGGTGGGAAGCAGCACGGCAAGCAGGGTAATGAGGCTGGCGATGTGGCTCAATCTCCGCAGGGAGGCGGCTGTGAAAAGTTGTCCTGCAGTCATATTCTGTGAGGCGAGGAAACCGCCAACGAAATCGGGGTCAACGTAGGAACCGATCCAGCCAATGAGCCAGGAGAAGGCCCAAAGCAGGAACGTGAATCCAAGCCCGAGGCTGAGTGCCAGTTTCCAGTTGGGCTTTTCCTCCCCTGCATATTGCGTGCGGGCGTAAATGAGATACGCAAGGATGGGGATGAGCAGAGTCCCCCACATCACCCAGAGATGAGCGCCGCGCGTGACATACATGATGTTGGGCAGAACCCCGCCCGCCTGCGAGGAAAATCCCAGATAGAAGGGGAAGTACAGCAGGATGGAGAAAAATCCAAGCGGCAAGCCAAGCAGGAAAATGTCTTCGAGGCGTTCCCAGTTCCAGCCGTCTTCACTTGCCCGCCAGAAAACGTAAGCACCAACGAGAAGCGCGGCGGCGATGAGGATGTCCCAGGTGTTGAGGAAGGCAAGTCCGCCGAGGAGGATGGCGGAGAATAAAAAGCCCGGATAGGTAATGTGGAGTTTCATCCCCCACGGAAGTTTGATCTCGCCGCGCCAGCCGCCGAGGAAAAGATGCAGGGCGGCAGCAATTGCCAGCAAGCCAAAGGGGATCGCCAGCACGTGCGGATGCAAGTCACCGAGCAGGAAGGAGAAAAAGGGGAACTCATCGATCACTTCGAGGTGATTGCCCATCATGTCGTAGTCTTGAATCACGCGGGAGGCGCGCCACCACCAGAGGTAACGGTCAGGCTCAAATTGGAACGGCTCCAGCGGAGGCTGGGATAACTCCTTCATGTCGAGCCATGTCCAGAAGGGACTGGTGTATTGACCTGCGGCGTTCTTTGTCCAGAACAAGCCGAGGCGATGAAGGACTTCCAGCAGGGCTTCGAAGTTGGAGACAAGAAGGAGGAAGAGGGGAGCAAACAGACCGTAGACGGTAGCCAATGGACGACGGTCTGTCGTCTGTGGTCCACGGTCCGCTTTCGCAAGCAGGTTGTAGAGAATCCCGTACGATCCCACCGCGCCGAGGGCGAAGACGAGCGATGTCATCAGGTTGTGCGCCATGCTGCCGGGGATTCCCGAAAGGCGGGCGAGCATGGCGGTCATCACGTAGCCGAAGTAATAATAGGAGATGGCGTACCCCGAAAGCCAGGGGTCCTGCGGCGGGAAGGTCGGTGAGCGCAAAATGGCGTTGATGAATGCCAATTCCATCGGGCGTTCGGTGCCGTTCAACTCCGGGTTTGCAGAGCGGACAAAGGCAAGGAAGGCAAAGGCAACGAGGAAAAGGATTTCGGTGGTGAGGAGAAGGGGAACGTTGGATTTCAGGAAATTTACGATTGACGATTTTAGATTTTCGATTTCAGATTTACGATTGACGAGTGACCAGCCGCTGAGCGCCACAATAACAATGAGGGCGAGGATGATTCCGCCACTGTCGTTTTGGGCAATGCCCAGGGAGGCGAACAGCCAGAAGACGTATCCCCAGATCAACATGCCGGCAGCGCGTGACAGGGCATAGCCCCGATCCGCGAGCGCAGGGAAGAGGGCAAACACCAGCGGAAAGGTCAGCCAGCCGAGGAGGGTAACGAGGAAGTACCAGGTGAGGAATGCTGTCATGTCAGTAACCAGTTATCAGTGATCGGTAATCAGTGGTCAGTGAAGTTGCGGCGGGAGGGAGAAGGTGGCGGCAACAGGGTCGGGCGGAAAGTCAAAGACGGCGAAAACAGCCGTCAGGTTGATGGGACCGTAGACGTGCGGAAATAAGTCCGTGGGGAAATGTCCCGGGGCAGGCGGACCAGCGGGCGGTTCCCACTTCACCCCGGAGTTCAGTTTCGCTTCGTCTATTTGTAACAACACCAAATCAGTCCGTCCTCGATAGAAGGCGTTGGCCACATGAAGAACCTGCTTTCCCGTCGAGCAGTGAATAAAACCTTCGCTTTGCAGGCTCGCCGCGACATATTCTCCGCGCTTTTGGGCTTCGAGCCATTCGACTTTCGAGGTGATGTGAAGAATCAAAGGAGGCTCCTGGGGTACAGGTTAAAAGTTGAACGTTGAAGGTTACGGCATGACTTCGTAAATCGTCGTGTCCTCATCATGATACACCGCTTTCCAGTATTTGCCGTCGTATTTTTCGAACTTCGCCAGCCCGTCCACCATGGGATTGATGGCAGGGTAAACATTGCGTTCCAGTTGACCGAC
Organism: Chloroflexota bacterium; assembly: GCA_016234555.1. Classification (GTDB taxonomy): domain Bacteria; phylum Chloroflexota; class Anaerolineae; order Anaerolineales; family Villigracilaceae; genus Villigracilis. The sequence continues at coordinate 42,042 of JACRBJ010000065.1, forward strand.
GACGATGTATTTGATCTGGTATTTTTTCAGGAAGGAAAGCGTCACGTCGATGTCCGGTGAGACGTAGAACATGCCGATTTCGGCGACACGGTTGAAGACGGCAGTATTGGCGAGCAGGGCGCGCTGCTGGCGCTGATGCCAGTTCCAGCCGACGACGCCGGGCAGTCCCGTGTAGATTGTAAACCTTGTGCACCAGCGATATTCCGTACAGTTTGCTTCCACAATAACCGGCGACCCCTGCACGTTGTCCTGCATCCAGCGGATGGCGCGATAGTCCTGGCTCAGGTCCATCATCTGCCCATCGAAGTGTTGGGAATAATTCATGTAGGTCATGCCATCCAGCGTGTGCGGCGCATCGTTGTTCAGGCGGTCACTGATCTTGTCGGTGGTGGCGGTGACGGTGAACATGAACGCACCCGCCAAAAGGATGTACAAGCCGGTCTGGTAAATCGTCCGCCAGCGCATCCGCCAAAAGGGGAATTCATCCAGCAGCCAGCCAAAAGCCGCCGCCGCGCCGACAGCAAACAGCATCCAGGTCTGCATGTAGAGTTTGAAGATGGTGTTCATGCGCCCGATGTCGCCGCGCAAGGTGATGACTTCCACCGCCAGGGTCAGAGCCAGCCCCGTGCCGACCATCAACAGAACGCCGCGCTTGACACCGGGCATCTGCGGACGCAGGAGGAGCAATCCCGCAATGACCGCAAGCGGCAGGGCGATCAGCGCCACCCACACGCCGTCGATGAGGAAAAACACAAAGAGAGCGAGAACAGCCGCGAGCGCGAGTTCAATCCCAATGGTGTAGGGAGCCAGCCGCTTCAAATGAGAAACCGGCGTAGCAGCCATCCACTGGCGGACTTCCCAGAAAAGCCAGAAGGCGATGATGAAGAGGAACAGTCCCCAGTGCGTGAAGTACGATGAAAGCGGCGTGCGCGAAGCCGTCCACGGGTCGATGCTGTTGTATGCCAGACCAAACCAGCGGTCAAAGGGGGAATACATCAGCCTGCCAAGCGCGTACAAACCGACGACGAAGGCAAGCGAGAAGAGGGCGCGTCCCAGCCAGTTGGGGAGTTTGAACTTTCCACCCCACTCGAAGTGACGATTGATGGCGTAGAGCGCCGCCAGCGCGGAGAACGGGAAGAAGGTGTACAAGTCCCAGGTGTTGGTGGGTTTCAACGCGCCGATCATCAAGCCGCCGACGGCGAACGCCGCGATCCATTCGGTGCGGGTCATCTTCGCATGGCTCTTGATGAAGGCAACCGCCCAGGCGATGATGAGCAACGTCAGCGGCATGACCAGCATGTGCGCGTGCAGGTCGCTGTAAAGCAGGGTGAAAAGCGGGAACTCGGTGATTTCGTTGCCGGGTCCCGTCGGGATGACGCGGCTTGGATTCCAGTACCACTCCCCTCGTCCGATGGGCAGGGAGCCGCCGTCGAACAGTTTGAGGAAACCCTGAAACGCCCAGCCCCAACTTTGAACGAAGGTCGCATCCGAAGGGATGTTCCCCATCGGCGCAGCCATCTTCTGCAAGGCGCGGAAAATCGTCTGGATCGTGCCTTGATTCCCAAGCAGGATGGTGAAGGTGGAGGCGGTCAAGCCCGTTGCAAGTCGAAGGTCGAAGGTCGAAGGTTCTTCGACTTTTGACTTTTGACTTTCGACTAATGAGTAGCCAATCGCAAACGCCCCAATCGCGATCATCGCAAACCAGGTCGGCAGGATGAAGTTGTAGGCAAGCGAAGGCACAATGCCGAGCAGTTTCACCGGCGTGCCAGCCAGCACGAAGCCGTAATAATAGTAGTTGATGTAACCGCCCGCATACCACGGGTCATACGGCGGGAAGCTCGTGCTCTTCAAGACCGCGTTGAAATACGAGAAGTCCATCGGTCTCTCGCCGCCGCGCGCGGGATGCCACATGTCAGAGTTGCCGAGTCGAATCAGCAGGTCGATCAGGAAGAAGACGAGGAAGACGACTTCAACGGTGACGAAGAATCGGCGGCTGGAATTCCACTCCGCTTTGAACTGGTCGCGGCGATAAACCCACAACCCGAAGCCTGCCAGCGCGATCAAGGCGAATACTACCCCAATGCTGGTCCGGGTGTACGGCACGCCAATCGAACCGCCCATCCACGAAATCCACGCGAGCAGGAGGATTCCCACCATGCGGCTGAGCGGATACGCATATTGACGGAGACCGGCAAACGCTGAGCGGGTGATGGGATACGAAACCAGCCCAAGCAAAAAGATGAAGAGATACCAGACCACGACGCCCAAAGCTGGGTACTTGTTGTGGAGCCAGTCGTAGTCGAAGAGTTCGGACCAGGTCCCGCCCGCCTGCTGTGACGCGAGCCTGTCGGCAGGCAGCATCAAGTCCCTGTAATCGTCTGCCTCCTTCGGTAAAAGGCGGACCACGCTGGTCAAGTCCACGGTGTTGAGTGAAGCGGCAAGTTTTACGGCGTCAAAGTCAGCCGTCTTTTGGAAGATCAACACCTTGGGGTGGTCGTAGAAAGTGAAAGCTTCCTCGGCGGACTGGTCGTTGATGACCAAATCTCCAAACGTCGGGTAGGACTCGAAGACCTGCGTCAGTTCAAATCCCAGCCTGCCTTTGTAGTCGCCGGGCTTCGCGGTCTCGTAGCATTCGATGATATCCGCGCCCCGCGGACAGCCCAGCAGTTCCCGGTAATAATACGTCGTCAGCGGATAGCGTTCCGGGATGCGGGTGATCTGCGCGTACTGATGGTTGGTCGGGACGACGATGAAATCGGACTGGCTGAGGATTTGCACGAAGCGATTGAGCTTGTCGGTGTTGTCGTCCCAGTAGACTTGCAAGGTCAGGTCGCCGGGATAGATTCCGCCGTAGGCGTCATAGCCGTCGATGCGGAAGGGAAGTCCCCAGTCGTAGTTGGACTCGTTCGCAATCGACGCACCGCTCAAGGTCAACCCACCGCCGAGGGTTTCAATCCGCAAATAATAAAGCCGTCCTTCCGCGAGCGGAATTGGTTCATCGAACAAAAATTCAACCTGCGGTCCGCGCGGGTCATCCGTGGACTTGGAATCCACCACCTCCGCCGTACGCGCCAGCGGGAAGTCCGGGGCAAACGACGAGTATAGGGATACGATGACCGTCGTGGGTGAAGCAAAGGAAGCCCTGGCATGGGCAAAGACCACCCCGGAGATTTGTCCGTTATGTTTGGGAGAGAATGGAAGGGTGTATGGCGTTCCGGGCGGGATCGATGCACCTTCTGTAATGGACAAAGGCTGGTTGTAGGTTTCCCCGTCAACCGTCTCGATTTGCACATTGACCGGTCCCGGCGCATTTTGAAAGAGCCAGCGCGAAGCGGCAATGCGCGGCTCATCGCGCATGTAAATGCTCTGGAAGGCGAATGCCCAGACGGCGGTGGCGATGAGGACGAAGATGCCAGCCAAACCGACAAAAATGCGGAATGCAGAATGCAGAGTGATGAATTTGGGATTCTGACTTCTGACCGCTTCGCGTGACTTCTGAATTTCAAAGATGAACCAAGCCGCCATCATCGCCAGCAGCGGATATATCGGCAACTGGTAGCGCATGGTCGGGTTGAATTGAAGCGACTGCCAGATAAAGTAAAACGCCGTCCAGCCCCAAAGCAGGAGATGCTGCCATTCGCCTTTGATGATGCGCCAGCCCATCAGCAGGAACCCCGCCCAGGCAAGAATGCCCAGCGGAAGTCCCAAACCCCAGATGGTCAGGTTTTCAAAGGAATATAAATGCGAGCGACGCGCCCATTGCAGATTCCAGGGCAGGTCAGAACCATCCGCCTGACGGCGCTGCTCCATGATGTTCGAAATCCACTGGACGTTGATTCCCAGTCCCTCGAAGGCATAAGGCTGGAAGATGCGGAAGGAAAGCAGAGTGGCAAGTCCACCGGCAATAAGGAATACAGTAATCAGTGACCAGTAATCCCCTACGGGGACGATGTCAGTTGATGAGTGGTCATCAGTGGTCGGCGACTCAGACTTGCGGTCATGGACAAAGTAGCGAATCACAAACGCGCCGGGCAACATGATCGCCAGCGCCGCCGCGTTAATCTTGGATGCCATCGCCATGCCGAGCATCCAGCCAAAGCCGATGCTGAGCCAAAGGAGCGGATTCGTAAGGTAATTGGTAATCAGGTAATTGGAGAATGGGCGGTTGGGCTGATCGTCATTCACTGCCGCCCGATTTACATTCTTTCGATTGACGATTTCCACCGCAAAGAGGATCGCCAGGAACATGAACAGGTTGACGTACAGGTCGGTGGTGAAGAAATGCGACTGTTGGATCTGCATCACCGTCAGCGAGGAAAAGGTCGCGGCGAAGAGGGCAACCCGCCGTCCGTACAGGTTGGAGACAACCAGGTAAAGCACGAAGATGGTCAGCAAATCCACCAGCGCGGACATCTGCCGCGCGAACAGCTTCAAAGTCCCCAGGTCGTCCATCCCAAATGCTTCCGACGTAACGCGGAGCCAGGTCATCGGGAGGTTGCCGTAGACGAAGAAGGAATATCCGCGATTATGCGGGTTGAGCGACGACTTCGCCGTGTCGAAATATTCGAGCGGATTCAGCCAGCGCTTTTGGTCTTCGGGGCAAAGGTCGGTGGGGACATTTTCAAGTTCGCAGGTGTGCGCGTCGAGGGCGCCCAGGACCCCGCTCAAAAATAATTCATCGGGATGCTGGTGATAGCCCTCGCCCCAGTCCGAACCCGCGAAACGCAACCATCCCGCCAGAAGCAGGACGAGAATAAAAAGCAAATCGTAAAGCCAGGCACGCTTTTCTGTTTTTGTATTTTCCATATTGTTCCAGGAACAGTCGGAGTCCAGAAGTTCTACTTCTGGACATATCCGCAAGTAGAACTTGCGGACTCCGACCAGTTATTTTTCAATCATCAAAACCATGAAATCCTTGCCGGGGTATTTGGAAGTATAGCGGATATAAGTCCCGTTCGGATAAAGCTGCTTGAGCGCATTCTCGGTCGGCAAGTCATCCGCACGATACATAATCATCTTGGGACCGCGCACGGCAATCGTTTTGGCAAAGTCCTCGGGCCAGAGCGCAAAATCGCGGTTGGGGATTCCCGCCCAAACGCCGGGCAGGCGCGTATCGACCCAATGCGGGAACGGCACGATCCAGACCGAATCCGTCGTCCCGTGTTCGTTGCGGAAGTCGCTGATCAACGCGCCCATCTCGGAGGTGTTCCACGCCCCCGCCTTGAAACTCTCATCGAACTTGTGGAAGACAAGACCATAATTTTGATATGCGGACGCAGCGAACAGGAGACCGGTCAACCCGTAGGCGATGATCGTCCGTTTCTTGTCCCCGCCCAGGCTTGAGACGAAACCATCGAGCGCCAGCCCGCTGACAACGAAGACCGCCACCGCCGCCCCACCAGTTCGGTTCAACGATGGATTCTCGCCGGGGAAAGCCAGCGAAAGAACAGACGGCAGAAGCAGGATGGGAATCGAGACCAGCAGGAACAGGTCGCGCCAATCGCGCTGGCGCACGTAGCGCACAACCAGAAGCAGGATTCCAATCACGAACAACGCGCCGGTCACCACATCCAACGCGGGACGTCCCGGCACGGAATGAACCCAGATGCTGCCGTTATCCCAGTTGAACATCAACAGGGCCTTGTACATATTGGAAAGGAACACCTGCCATGCGGGCGCAGGCAACGCCGCCTCCGCGGAGGTCAGGCGGGTCAAGGCACGATAGCCGAAGATGTCAGGGTTTCCGAGCCAGAATCGCAGGAGCGGAATAAAGACAATGAGCGAAACAATCACCAAAATGACAAGCCACCAAAGCGATTGAACTGCGCTTTCCTTCGTCCACATGTGAAGGACATAAATGATAAAGGCAGCAATTACCAAAAGCGGCACGATGCGGAAGGGACTGTACCCATGCAAACCAAGCCCGAGGAAGAGTCCTGCCAGCAGGAAGTCGTTTCGGTTGCGGGTTCGCAATCCGCGGACGAGGTAAAAGAACAGCGGCGCGACGAAGACCGGGTACAACGGAAAACGCAACCCAATGCGGGAGATCAGGTTGGTCCAGTAGCCAATCCCAAAAAGGAAGAGTGCAAACAATCCCGCGCGCGCTCCGCCGTATTCTTTGCCAAGCAGGTAAACGTAGGGGATGGTCAGGATGCCAATCAGCGCCGTGCCGAGTTTTAGGCTCAGGAAGGAAAGTCCCGTGCGGAAGATGAGGGCTGTAAACAAAGTCCAATACATCTGGATGGCTTCACGTCCCGTGTTGCGGGTGAAGAAAACCTTGTATTGTCCCTGCGTGATGTCGTACACGTCGAGGATTTTTTCGGCGTGATCGCTGAACGGTTCGGCGGGAACGGCGTCGATGCGGTAAAGCCTGAAAAAGAGCGCAACCCCAAAGGCGGCAGCAACCAGCACTCCAAAGATTATCTTTTTGCGACGAGTTTCGGGAGTTACATCCTGCACAACCTTGGGAATCCGCAGCCACAAACCGAGAAAGAACAGGACAATCGCAAGCAGCCAAAAGCCGAGATTGAATAACGTGAAAACGCCATCGCCAAAGTCCCAAAAGGCGATCAGGGCAAAGATGATTGAAAAGATGAACGGGACGAGACGTGTGGTCAAATCGTCGGGCGTGTGACGGTGAAGCGGCAGGGCAGGTAGATGCCACTCGTTCTTGACGTATGCCCAGAGAGCGAATCCCGCCGCGAGGACGTACAACGCCAGCGCGATGCTTACCTGACGATTGGGCGGCTCCAGCGCAGCCTGCGCGACCAAAGCGAGGAAAAGCGCCAGAGTCGAGCGCCAGGGGAAATAATCCACGCGGACTGGTTCTTCGGGAAGCCCTTCGGGCATAGCCTGCGCCACTTCCAGCGCAAGCTCGCGGTCGAGTTCGGCGCGGCGGCGGGCATCCCACATGGATTGGATGAAATTAAAAAAGGAACGCCAGTCCTTCGTCACGGACTTGTACAAATCGAGGACGCTGGGTTCCTGTTCGGGTGTCTGCTGGGGTGTTTCGTCGGTCATATCCGCCCAAGTTTACTTCAACTTTGGATTTGGTTGGGTGGTCTTATCCGGGATTTATTTGGTAGGGGCAGATCGCGATCTGCCCCTACCAAAATCTACTTTTTCCTCGCCACGTAAAACGTGTACGCCCCCTGCGGATGGTCTGGCACTTCTACGAATTTTCGCAGGTACTTTTCGGTGAAATATAAATTCCAGCGGGTGGGGGAAAGAATCCACTTCCCAAACAGGAAATGGGAAATCCAACTCGGAAGCCCAAAGTAATGTCCCCACTCCAGCGCGGACAATGCCTGCGGCGAAAAGTAATGCCACCAGCGCTCCAGCATGAATCCGTTGGCTTCGAGCCGCGCCTGCCACACGAACGGGTCGTCGCAGTGGTGATGGCGAGAAATCTTGTTGAAGAAGGCGCGGTACAAGTCACCTAGAAAACGCAGACCAATCTTGTCCAGCGCACGTCCGATCGACAGAGTCGGCAGGAAGTTGTGGTTCGGCACGCAAAAAACAAACGGCGCGCCAGGCTTCAACACGCGGCTGGTTTCCCTGACCACCAAATCCACATACGGGATGTGTTCCAACACCGAGTTGGAAAAGGCGGAGGAAAAATATCCGTCGGGGAAAGGCATTGTGCCACCGTCAGATTCCACCAGCAGGTTGTATTTCCCGTAAGACTTTGCCTCGTGAATGGGACCATGCCACGGGTCGAGTCCCACATCGATATTGCGGTCAAACGTCAGCGCGGCAAAGTTGCCGTCGCCACAGCCCACATCCAGAATCGGAGAGGGCAGGCCGAGGTCCTGGTAGTAGGCGCTTTCCACGGCGCGCAAAAAGGCGCGGAAGTAGGGAAGTCCACTGAGATGAAGGAAGAGAAAATCCTTCGATTGACGATTGTTCATCGTTTCATCAACCTTTGAAACAACTTTTCATATTCCTGCGCAATGGAATCAGGGTCATAGGATTTTTTGATCGCATCCAAATCACCACGATATTTTTCTGGATTGTCCAGCACGCCCAAAATTGATTCAGCCAGCGAGGCGGAATCTCCGATTTGAGAGACCAGTCCCATGCCATGCATCTGGACGGGACGGCGCACGCCCGGCAACGCGGACGGCACGCAAGGCACGCCGTTCATCATCGCTTCGATTTGCACCAAACCAAACGCTTCGGTGGAGTTGAGCGAGGGGACGGTCAGCACGTCGAGGTTGGGATAAAAAGCCGCCATCTGGGCAGGGTCGAGATTGCCAAGGAAAGTCCAATGTCCCTGAACTTCATACTCGCGGATGCGCGGCATGAGTCGGGCGGAGTACGCCTGCTCCCCCATCACATCCTGATAGGTCCCGGCGAATAATACCTGCGCCTTGGGATGTTTTTCCAAAATGATGGGAAGCGCATCCAGCAAAACTTCCACACCCTTTTCAGACGCGAAGCGCGCCGCCATGCCGATGACGGGCTTGCGCACATCGATGTGATGTTCACAGGCAAAAGCGGAAACGCCCATGGGCAGGGGGGATGGCAGTTCAACGGGCGGCAGGATCGGGGTCAACTTGGATTTGTAACGTGAGAGGAAGGGTGAGTTGTCGGCGTAGTCCTGGGTATAGGTGACGATGTGATTCGCCAGCCGCCCCGCCATGTCGTTTTGAAAGTCCACCACAAAGTTGACGAGGCGGTTGAACACGCCCATCGGGAGCTGCACGTCACAGTGATAGGTCAACACGGCGGGCTTGCCAAACAAGCGGGCACGGAGGGCGACACCGGGCGCGTCGAATTGCGGAAGGTGCAGTTGGACAACGTCATGCTGGGCGACCAGTTTCGTGGCGACCAGCCCAAAAGTCGGGGCGAGGACTCCCTTGCTGACCCGCGCCATCACGGGGACACGAATCACACGCACGCCGTCCATCACTTCCTCAGGCGGAAGCGACGGGTCGTAGTGCGTGGTCATCACGGTGACTTGATGTCCGCGTTTAACGAAGGCGCGCGCGAGGCGCTCGGCGTAGATGGTCAGTCCGCTGGTGTGCGGACGGTAATAGGTAAGTACGGTCAGGATTTTCATACGGCGGGGGATTATACCCTTCACGGTCACGAATTGCGCCTTTTACCCTGTGGGAAGCGCAATTCGTGACCGAGGGCATTATATAAAACCCACAGGTTTTACAACTCAGGCTCATTGATCTCGATATATTTCGCCTTCAACTCCGCCAGCATTTTTCCCACAACTTCCCTCTCGATCCCGGAGAGGTCATTCAGCTCTTCGGGGTCGGCTTCGATATCGAAGAGTTGAAGCATTTTTCCATCGCCCAGTTGGTCGCGATAACCGGAGTAATACATGAGCTTGTATTTGCCCTTGACCAGCATCCCCGTCGCCTCGGTCAGTACCTGTTTCTGCTCGCTGTGATAGGACTGGAAGGCGTACACGCTCCGTTCCGGGTCTGGCGCGGATGGAGCAAAGGGCGGCAGGATTTGTCCCTCAGTCCAGTCCGCAGCTTTTTGCCCGGTGACATGCAACAGGGTCGGTAGAAGGTCCACTGCGCTGGTGTGAGCATAAATGTCTGTGCGGGTGGTGTTGCCAGGCGGCAGGATCAGCAATGGGACCCGCACCAGCGGCTGGTAAAACGCCGGGGTGATGTGACCCTGGATGCCGCGCTCGAACATTTCACCGTGGTCGGAGGTGAAGACCAGCCAGGTGTTCTCCAGCAGTCCCGATGACTCAAGCTGGTCGAAGAGCCTACCAAACTCGCGGTCGAGGTAGAGGATGAACTCATCGTACTCGCGGCGTTTGGTGACCATCAACTCGAACGGGCGGACGGGAGCAAAAATATCGTTGGGCTTTTCGGCGACTTCAAATCCGTCGTTCTCGAAATGACCGTAAAAATCACGCGGAGGAGTGTATGGGTCGTGCGGCGGCATGAAATGGAAGTAGCCCAAAAACGGCTGGGGAAGTTTGGGTAATTCATCGTTCAACCAGTCAATCGCATCCTCCAACAAATAATGATCGTCGCCCTTGATGGTGGGAACCCCGATGGGAAAGAATTTCCTGTAGGCTTTAAGCTTGTTTTCGTTGTACGCCTTGTAAAGAGCAGACAGGAACAACGAGTAGGAAAGCCCCTTGTCCTTGACCATGATCCGCTGCCAGGCAATGTTGGCGGCGTCATCGTCGTTTTTGAAGAGGGATTGGACAAACCCGCTGCCGGTCAACAGCAACTGCTCGTAGGGAATGAACTTCGTCAGGGCGGTGGAGAACTGGTCGAGGAAGCGGACCACATGCGGATTGTGGGAATAGGCGATCCGATAGTAGGGATCAAAAGCGTGGAAGATACTCTTGTCGGCATATTCATCGACCACGCCGTCTTCAAAACGAAAGGCGCGATGCTTCCAAGGCAGGACACCGGTCAGGATGGAGGCTGTACCGGGCACGGTAAAACTTCCCGCCGCAAAGTGGTTGTGGTAGACCACCGCTCTTTTCGCCAGTTTCGTCAGGTTGGGGGCGGTCTCGCGGGCATACCCATACATTGAAAGGTGATACGCCGAGAAGGCGTCGAAGACGATCACCAGCACGTTTGGTTTTCCGTCCTGCGCCTGGACCGGTTGTGTCAGCGGGGAGACGAACAGATTGAAGGAAGTCAGCGCAGCCAGTTTTAGAAAATCACGCCGGTTCAAATGCGACATTGTTTCTCCTACAAATTGCGGAACACCAAAACGACAAACCCGATCAAATCGAAGAACAAGTAAAGGGAAGTCAGGAGTGAAATCTTTTCCAGCGCGGCTGTGACGAATTTCAACGGCTTCTCGAACTTCAGAATCAGCCAGGTCGGAATGAGGACAGTCGGCAGGACAACGGCAAACGCCGCCACGTATAAAAATCTCAGCGGACGTCCAAGCGATGCGAAGAAGGCGATCCAACTTTCAGGAAAGGGGGCATTCAGGAAGAAGTAAAGCTGTCCCGCCATCGCCCACAGCGCAAGGATGGTTGCCAGTGCAGACATCAGCCCAACGAGGCGTTCCCCGCCCCACTTCGTCGAGACCAGAAATCCCAACAGCGCGGCAGCCAGAAACAGCAGGAGACTTTCCACGAAGGCAAAGATCAACCCGTAGGAAGCCACGCCAATCGAATCCAAAAAGTTCGAGCGTTCCGCAATCCACTCCACGTCGTTGAAGATCAGGATGATTGCCCAAACGTGAATCGGGAAGGCGCAGGCAAGGAATAAAGTCCAAAGACCCTGGCGGGAATAATGCTTGAATATCTTCACCCAAACCTCGCGCTAAAAGAGATGTTTATTTTCCATCACCCAATCGAACAACTTCCGCACGCCGGTCTCGACATTGACCTGCGGCTTCCAGCCCAGTTCCTTTTCCGCCTTGCGGATGTCGGCATAAAAGACTCGCTGGTCGCCGGGACGCCAGTCGCCGCGGGCAACTTGAAGCGACCTGCCAAGCAATTTCTCCAGCTTCGGCTGGAACTCCGCCCAAATCGACATCACGTTCTGCGGTCCGCCGCCGAGGTTGTAGACCTGACCTTTGGCAATGTCGATTTTATCGACGGCGAGGTCGTACGCATCGAGCAGGTCATCCACGAAGAGAATATCGCGCACCTGTTTGCCGTCGCCGTAGATGGTGATCGGCTTGCCCGTCACCGCCGCGATGATGAACCATGCCACCCAGCCCTGATCCTCGATGCCGAATTGACGCGTGCCGTAGATGCAGGATTGACGATAAACGACAGACCGTAGACCGTAGATGCGCGAGTAATCGCGGACATATTGGTCGCCCGTGCCTTTCGAACACCCGTAGGGCGAATGGAAATCCAACGGCTGGGTTTCGGGACAGCCATTCACCAAATCCCGGTAACGCCAGCGGGTCGGTTCCTCGAACAGCGTCACATCCTCCATCCCGCCGTAAACCTTGTTGGTGGAGGCATAAATGAAGATGGGATTCCGTCCCGATGCGCGGGCGGCTTCGAGGGCATTGAACGTGCCAAGCGCGTTGGATTCGAAATCGTCCCTGGGATCGATGACCGAAGTCGTCACCGCCACCTGTCCCGCAAGATGGACAATCACATCCGCGCTGGCGGCTGATTCGGTGATCCTGTCGGCATCGCGCACATCGCCAACGACCAGTTGAAAAGCATTCTCCCCGAATTTACTTTTCAGCCATTCGATGTTGCGTTTGGTGCGGGAGAGGTTGTCATAAACCGTGACGTTCTCGCCGCGCTTCAACAAACGATGGACATAATTTGAACCAATAAAACCGGCGCCGCCGGTAACGAGGTAATTCTTTTTCATAAGCCTATTTCTTTTTGACGATCACTCTCAACCCGCGGACTTCGACAACCTCAACCTGGTCTCCCTTATGGATGGATTCTGACTCGGCGGATTTTTCCGCGCTCCAAAGTTCGCTGCCCACCTGAACCTGACCCTCGTGTCCGACCGCCGTTTTGGCTGATCCTGTTTTCCCAAGCAGCGACTCGCTCCCGGTCTGGATCGGACGATGCTGGGCGCGCAGGGCAATGAGCAGGGCGCCGAAGAACATCAAGCCGAGGAAAATTCCCATGATAACGACCAGCAAAGGCGACACTTGCTGGTATGGCAGGGAACCTGGCGAGTTGAACAACACCAGCGCGCCGACGATGAACGAAGCCACGCCCGCCGCTGTCAACGCACCATGCGTGGGCGCTTTTATATCAAGGATGAACAGCACGAAAGCTGTGAGCATGAACAACATCCCGAACCAATTGACCGACAGCAAACCGATTCCATACAAGGACACCATGACGCAAACCACGCCGATGAAACCCGCAACCCAACCGCCGGGGCTGGAAACCTCGATCAAAATGGAAATTATCCCTATTGAAAGCAGGGTGAAAACAATGTTCGGATCGGTGAGGAATAACAGCAATTGCTCGATGAGACTGAGCCCCAGGCTTTCAGCGAGAATATCCTCGGTATTCAGCGTCCGTTCGCCATCCTCCATTTTGACCTTGAATCCGTCGAGCGATTGCAACAGGTCCTCGGTGTCGTCGGAGATGAAGTCAATCAGTTTGGCGTCGAGCGCCTCCCCGGCAGTGACGGCTTTGGCATCGTCGATCATCGCCTCGGCAAGTTTTACGGCTTCCCCGCCGCGATGTTCCACCAACGAACGCGCCTTGGCCTTCAGGTCTTCCTTGATCTTTTTCTGCATCGTGACTTCAATGTCGCCGCCGGAACTATCGACTGGGCTTGCCGCGCCGATGACCGTGCGAGGCGCCATGGCAGAGGCGTGTCCCGCCATGGTGATCAATGCGCCGGCGCTGGCAGCCTGCGCATCCTTGGGCGAAACATAGACCACCACCGGAACCTTGCTCGAGCGGATGGTTTGGATAATTTCCGACATCGTGTCGATGCTTCCGCCGGGCGTGTTCAACTCGATGACGAGCAGTTCCGCGTCCCGCTGTTCGGCGGTTTCGATCCCGCGCTGGATGTATTCCAGCATCGGCGGCATGATCGGTCCATCGGCGGTCAGGATGATCGCCAGGGATGTTTCGCCTTGCGCGCCCGCCAAGGACGAAAATCCCACCGCGAGCAGGAGAGTCAGTAGGGTAATGCGAATCAGTTTCATGTTTGTATCCTGTGTCTGCGGTCATTATAATGGTTAAGGAGGAAATCATGGCTCAACAAAACAAACCTGTGCTATGGCGCGCCATCCTGCAGATGGTAATTGTTGTCCTGCTTGCCCCTTTCATTCCCTTGATCCTTTCCGGTCGATGGGATTGGTGGCAGGGATGGGCATACGCAGTTGTAAGCATCCTTGCCTTTATTCTCAGTCGCCTGCTTGTGGCGCGTAAACATCCCGACTTGATCTCGGAGCGCGCGCGCTTCATGGATGCGAAGGATACCAAACCGTGGGATAAGGTTCTCGCTCCACTGCTTGGGATTGGCTCCATTTTGATCGTAGTTGTTGCGGGATTGGATAAATATTACGAGTGGTCCCCCACATCCACCTTGACCGTCAATCTGGTTGCGCTAATTGGCGTTGTCCTCGGCTATGGCTTTTCCTCCTGGGCGCTGATCGAGAACCGCTTTTTTGCCGGCACTGTCCGCATCCAAACCGAGCGCGGACACCATGTCGTATCCACGGGACCGTATCGCATTGTCCGTCACCCCGGCTATGCGGGCGGACTGTTTGGATATTTGTTCATCCCCCTTTTACTTGATTCGCTCTGGGCATGGATTCCCACTGTTTTGCTGGCTATAGTTCTGGTCGTCCGCACCGCACTGGAGGATAAAACCTTGCAAGCGGAACTACCCGGCTACAAGGAATTTGCCGGGAAAACGAAGTACCGTTTGTTTCCGGGAATTTGGTGAAAAATCGTCCCGAAGGTTCTGTAACCTTCGGGACGTTGTACTTTTACTTCACCGCCAGATAAATCGTGCGAATGCTCAGGATGATGATGAGCGCCCCGACGAAGACCATCAATGCCTTGATGGGAAGTCGCTTCGCCGTCACTGCGGCAATCGGCGCGGCGATGCTGCCGCCGATCAACAAGCCCAGAATGATCTGCCAGTACTCGAAGAAATTCAATGCCAGCACAAACGTCACCGACTCGGCAAAGGTGACGAAGAACTCCGAGAAGTTGACCGAACCAATCGTCAGCCGCGGATGTTTGCCGCGCGCCACCAGAGTCGTCGTCACAACGGGTCCCCATCCGCCGCCGCCAATCGCATCACAGAATCCGCCAAGCAGACCGAGCAGGCTGATCGTGGGTCCGTGATATTCATTCTCGTCGTGTTCCTTCTTCATGTTGAACGCCTTGAAGACGATGACCACGCCCATGATAAGCAGGTAGGCTGAAATGTAGGGCTTGATGATATCGCCGTCGAAAGTGGTCAGCAGGTAGGCGCCAGCCACGCCGCCGATCACGCCGGGGATGAGCAGGCGTTTGACCAGACTCCAGTTGACGTTCCCCAGCTTCCAGTGGGAGAAGCCTGAAATGCCCGTCGTCACGACCTCCGCCATGTGTACGCTGGCAGAAGCTGCCGCTGGCGGAATCCCCAGGCTCAACAGGAAGGTGTTCGAGCTTACTCCGTACGCCATGCCCAATGCGCCATCGATCATCTGGGCAAGAAATCCGACAACAACGAAGAGGATGAAGTTTGCTTCCATTGAGAATCTCCTTGCGATGATTGGATGTTAAAAATAGTTGGCAGCCACTCGCTGTGCGACGTAACTGCCAACCAATTTTTAGAACAAGCCTTCGAGATATTGTTTTGTGCGTTCGTGCTGGGGATTTCCAAATACTTCCTTTGCGGATCCCGCTTCGATGACCTCTCCCATGTACATGTAAATCACATGGTCTGCGAGACGTTTTGCCTGGCGCAGCGTGTGCGTGACGATGACCGTCGTGTACTGCTGCTTGAGTTCAAGCAGGCGGCTCTCGATGTTTTGCGACGAGATCGGGTCCAGCGCGGAAGTGGGTTCGTCGCCGAGGATGATCTCGGGTTCAACAGCCAGTCCACGGGCGAGGCACAGGCGCTGCTGTTGTCCAATCGAAAGGCTGGTGGCGGGATCATGCAGCCGCTTCTGGACTTCCTCCCATAATCCTGCGATTTCAAGGTAATGTCTTACCGCGGCTTTGTAATCCTTGCGATCATTCTTCATTTTGTGGATGTGCATCCCGTAGACGATGTTGTCATAAATGGACATGGGCAATGGCGAGGGACGCTGTGCCAGCAGCCCCACACACTTGCGGACTTCGGTCACGTCCACTTCCTTGTCGTAGATATTTTCTCCATCCACAAGGACTTCGCCTGTTAGTCGGGTGTTTTCGTTTAGCTCGAAGAAACGGTTGAGGGTTTTCAATAAAGTGGTCTTGCCACAACCCGAGGGTCCCATGATGACCGTGACCTGCTTTCTGGGAATCTCGATGTTGATATTTTTCAATGCCTGTTGTTTGCCGTAATAAGCGTTGAGGTTCTTGACTTGAATATGTGAGTCCATAATTTCATCCTTTGTAGGGGCGGGGTTTCCCCGCCCAAAATCGGGCATAACCATGCTAAACCAGGGCGCGATGACCGCGCCCCTACTTGATTGTGTATCTTCCCAACCGCGCCGAAAGCCAGCGCGACCCAAAGCTGACCAGCAACACGATGATGGTCAGGATCAACGCAGCGGCGTATCCGCGCTCGCGGACCTGGGGGTATGGCGAGCCGAGTTGGAAGAAAACCGCAAGCGGCAGTGAAGCTGTCGGGCGCATCAGCGAGGTGGTAATGCGGTCGGTGTAGCCAGCGGTAAACAGCACGGATGCCGCATCACCAATTCCGCGCCCGAAGGCAAGCAGAATGGCGGTGGTGATACCGGGCAGCATCTGACGGGTGACCACGTGCAGCGCCACCTCAAACTTGGTGGAACCCAACGCCAGCGCGGCATGCTCCAAATCTTCGGGCATACGGCGGATGACTTCGTCCATGGCGCGGGTCATGATGGGAAGTTCCACCAAGGCCAGCACAATAATCCCCGCCAACAGGGAGGCGCGCATCCCAAGCATGAGCATCAACGCGAAACCGAACGCGCCGTACACAATCGACGGAATGCCCCACAACACATCCAGCGAAAGGCGGACGTATTCGCCCCATTTAGAGTCACCAAGGTAGGCTTTGAGATACAACGCAATCGGCAGACTCAACAGCATGGCAAGCAATGTCCCGCCGGCAGCAAGGTATACCGAGCCGATGATGGCGTTGAGGATTCCGCCCTCCTTGCCCATGTAATATCCGCCCTTGGGAACTTGCGAGACCATGTCCCAGGTCAACGAGGGGAGTCCACGAGCGATGATCGTCCATAGAATTAAACCAAGCGCGCCTGCCACGATCAGCAGGGCGATGCGCATGATGGTTTTCATGAAAAATTCCATCAGATGTCTGCGTTCGAGTTGTTTCTTCTGCAATTTCTTTATGCCCATTTGCGCCTCAGAAATCTCTGGAGAACCAGCGTGGAAAGGATGTTGAAAATCAGGATGACCACCAGTAAAACAAGAGCCGCTCCCAGCAGCGCCGCGTCATACAGCGGGATGGACATCATCTCGCCGTAGTTGTTTGCGATCAGCGCAGGCAGCGGATATGCCGAGTCGAAAATGGATGTCGGCATGTTCGGGACATTGCCCACCACTATCAATACGGCAATGGTCTCGCCAAACGCGCGGGATGCCGCCAGCACAATCGCGGCGATGATGCCGGGCGTCACCTGCGGCAGGACGATATTTCGAATGGTCTGCCATTGAGTTGCTCCAACAGCGAGGGAGGCATGTCGCAAGTCATTGGGGACGGTGGAGAAAACCTCAAACGTGACCGAGATAATGAGCGGAGCGATCATTACCGCCAGCACGATCCCGCCCGAAAGGATGCCAAACCCCGTCGGCTGGGTGACAGCAAACAGCGGGATGAATCCCAGCCAGCGGTCGAAGAGCGGCGCGAGAATTTCATCCACAAAGGGAACGATGGCAAGCAATCCCCACACACCATAGACCACAGGCGGGATGGCGGCAAGCACATCCAAAATGGGTTTGGTCACGGCGCGGACGCGGGCATGGGCATATTCCGCAAGATAAACCGAAGCCAGCAGGCAGGCTGGCACCGATAAAATCACCCCGACGATTGTGACCCAAACCGTTCCCATGATGAAAGGCAGAAATCCAAACTGACCATTATTGGGCTTCCAGACTTCGCCAAGCAGGAGGCTCGACAAGCTGTGCGTTTCCAAAATGGGCAAGGCGCGCACAAAAAGCGCGACCGTGATGAGCAGAATGAGCAGGATCGGCAGGAGGGTGATCGCAAAAAAGGTGCGCCGCGCGGCTCGATCCTGCCTGGCGCGGAGAACGGCAGAAGGCCGGGGAACCCGACCTCCTGCTTTCATATTTTCCTGCGCTGTGAACGTTGAATTAACTTCGCTCATTTGAGTTTTGCGAGCGACTCGGCTTGCTGTTCGGCGGTCAACGGGACGTAGCCGGCAGATTCAAGATATTGCTGCCCGTCGGTGAGAATCCATTCGATGAAGGCGAGGGTCAACCCACTGGGCTTGCCCTTGGTGGCGAGATTCTCGAAACGCGCGGGAGGCGAGGGATACTTGCCGCTTGCAACCGCGCCAAACGCGTCGTCCTTGGTTGCGTACACTTCGCCGTTTTCCTTGTCAGCCTGACCGTTGCCGTCGATGTCGATGGGGGTGACAACCGCGCCGGGGACAAGTCCGCCGCTGCCCAGATCGAAAACGCTGTTCAGGTTGCTGAACCCAATTCCCAGCGGGTCCTTGATGACCGTGTCCACAAGCGCGGGCTCACCGTTGATGCCGATACCCTTGATGTCGTCCTGGGTTTCGCCGCCGGAGAACTTGCCCCACATTTCCGCCGCGCCACATGCATCGGAGCGGGTGTAGACGTGGATTTCATCGGTAATCTCCGGCTTGCCGACCACTTCACCCCAGGTCTTGATCTCGTTGGTGATGAATATCTTGTTGAAGGTTTCCTGGCTGATGCCTTTGGCGAGGATGTCTTCAAGTACGGGATTTTCCGCGCTGACGACTGGGAAGACGGCGTCCTTTGTGACGGATACCCAGAAGATACCTTGGGATTCCTCTTCGGGCTTGATGCTGCGCGAGATCATGCCGATGTCCACCGCACCGGCGATGGTGTCTGTCATACCTTTGCCTGCGCCGCCGCCCTGAACGTCGAACTGGACATCGGAGTGAAGCTTGGTGTATTCCTCAGCCCAGACGGTCATCATGGGGTAGAGGGCAAACGCGCCCGAGACACTGATTGTCCCGCTCAGTTCGCCTTCGGCAGCCGCAGGGGCAGAGGAGCCACAGGCAGTCAAAATCAGGGATGCCAGCATTACAACTGCGATCAAGGTTGAAATATGTTTTCTCATAATTGTTCTCCTATTTGTTTCAGTTGACTATAAAGTCTATAGTACTAGTATACTTTTTGTGTAAATAAAAATGCGTTCCCCACCGACGCAATTTGTTATTTACTTGATGCCAAGTTTCCTGCGGATGGCATTCTGGCGTTTGTTCACATCAGCCAGGGTCGTCCGGTCCAGAATGTCCACGATGGCATTCCGCACATCGCCCATTACCAGCCGCAAGCCACAGGTCTCTTCATCGGGACAGCCGCATGGCTCATAAGCCATCTGGCTGACACATTTGATCGGAGCCACAGGTCCGTCCAGCACGCGGAAGATTTGTCCCAGGGTGATCTCACCGGCTGACCTGGCCAGGTAATACCCGCCGCCGACGCCCATCTTGCTATGAAGCAGTCCCGCGTTCTTAAGCGTGAGTAGAATCTGCTCGAGGAACTTGACGGAGATATTCTCGCGCAGGGAAATCTCCTTGATCTGCATCATTTGTGGGGCGTCTACTTCCAGGGCGGGTTCCGCCAGTGCGATCATTGCCCGAAGACCGTATTCACCACGTTTGGAAAGTCTCACTTTGTCTGCAACTCCTACTAATCCAATAGACTTTATTGATTCTAATCATAATTCAGCGACTGAATTTTGTCAAGAATTTCACCCCTCCCCGCCTCCAGTATTTCCAACATGTATTGACTTTGCCAACCGAAAATTGTATAGTGCTAACAATAATGGATGACTAGCATCCGCCTGAATAAAAAGGAGAAAATATCATGCAACCAAAGCTCAAGAAATCCATGTTTTGGATTGTGCTGGCAGGATTGGTAAATATCATCTTTGTATTGTTGGGCACGCTACGCGTCATCAGCGACGCAGCCGTCATCATCATCGTGGGCGTCTTTTCGTTTTTCAGCATGCTGGCGCTTTCGAGCTACTTTTCTGAAAAGGAAAGCATGATGCAGGGCGAGCTGCGGAAGGCGATTGCGACCTCGTTGATCATGGTCTACTTTACGATTTTGGCGATGGCGGTCGTCGAGCCGGGCGTGAGCGTCCTATCGCTCTCGGCGGCGGCGGAGGATGAATCCGTGTCTCCGAAGATATTCCTGCTCAAGGATTTTTCAGCCCTGATCGCGGTGGTGGTCGGTTTTTACTT
Organism: Chloroflexota bacterium; assembly: GCA_016234555.1. Taxonomy (GTDB): domain Bacteria; phylum Chloroflexota; class Anaerolineae; order Anaerolineales; family Villigracilaceae; genus Villigracilis. The sequence continues at coordinate 62,073 of JACRBJ010000065.1, forward strand.
TGGCGGACGGTCTGCCGAGGAGATCATAAAAACCTGGAAGGGCAAGGAGCAGGGAACGGACAATGATGAAGGACTCGGCTGAAACAAGCCTGACGACGCAAGCTCAACACAGGCAAAAAGGTTCATTCCGTTTCGAGTAACATCAGAAAGGCATCCACCACCTGCGGATCGAAGTGTTTGCCGGATTCCGCAATGAGATACTCGCGTATTTGTTCGGTCGTCCATCCTTTACGGTATGGACGATCCGAGCGCAGAGCATCCCATACATCCACAACGGCAAAGATGCGCGCCGCTAGTGGAATCTCCTCACCTTTTAATCCGCGCGGATAACCGCTGCCGTCCCATTTTTCGTGGTGACAGTAGGGAATATCCAGCGCGGGACGCAGGTATGCAATAGGCAACAGCATGTTGAAGGCATAGGTGGGATGCTCACGCATAACCGCCCATTCGAGGCGGTCAAGCCCATCAGTCTTGTATAGGATGTGGTCGGGCACTCCCAGCTTGCCGATGTCATGCAGGAGCGCACCGCGCCGCATATGGGCAATCTCCTGCGGATTGACTCCCATTGCCTTTGCCAGTTTTATCGTCCAATCGGTGACGCGCAAGGTGTGCCCCTCAGTCTCCTTATCACGCAGGTCCATGGCGCGGGACCAGCCCTCGATGGTGGCATCGTAGGCGACGATCAGTTCGAGGTTCGATCTCTGCATTCCCTCGAAGAGTTGGGCATTGTCAATGGCGATCGCGGCCTGACCTCCAAGAGTTTCCAGGTAGTTCATCCATTCCATATCGGGGTTGAGAGGGGACCGGTTGAAGATTTCCAGCACGCCCTTCAACAGTCCCTTGGCAATCAGTGGAACGCATAGGTATTCGACAAACCCTTCGTCTGCCAGAAGTTTCTGGCGCAGGAATTTACCGCCTGTGAGTTCAAGGGACGACGCATGGATAGTTTTTCGTTCCAGTCCCGCCTGTCCTGGAAGGTCCTGCCCAAGAAGCATCCGCGATTGGCGAATTACCGTCGAGCGGAATCCCTTTCCAGTCGAGTATTCAAGGGTTTGTGCTGACGGACTCAAGAGTAGGACGCAAGCCGCATCCACCCCGAGTTGGGAAATCGTTTGAGTCAGCAGGACGTCGAGCGAAAGGCGCATATCGAGGCTGGAGCTGATGGCGCGGTCAATCTCATTCAGGGCGCGCATCCGCCGTAATTGAATTTGTACCTGTTCCTCGACCTTCCTGTGTTCGGTAATGTCCCGCACAAGGACAGATATTGCGCGACGCGAGTTCCCCGGAACAAGGATTGGGTTGGCACGAGCCATAAACCAGCGCTGCCCGCCAATAACCTCCAGCGGATATTCGATGTGTTGGGGGGAATTCTCCGCCAGCGAACGTTTGATGGCTTTCGCAAACTGGCTGCCATGTTCCTCACCCATCACGTCCAAAACCCGCCTGCCCATCATTTGGGCTTTTGGCATTACCAGCAGGCTTTCATCGGCTGTCCAAATATCGAGGTAGTTTCCATCCTCATCGAACTCAAAGACAATATCATCAAGCGAAGTCACCAGTGCCTTCATTTGCTGCTCGCTCCGGCGGATGACCTCCTCCGCCCGCTTGCGTTCCGTAATGTCAAGGGCTGTAAATGTCACACCCTTCGAGAGGTCTGCAACGTCTATTGGGGTGGAAGCCAGCAGGACGTCGATGATCGAGCCGTCCTTTTTCCGCCAGCGGGTTTCCACCTCTCCGCTGCCTCTTTGGGCAATCTGTCGATACTTTTCCCGCCCAACGAAATCAAAATCCTCATGTGTTGGGTACAAAATCCTGGCGCTTTGACCAATCAGTTCCTCCTTTGTGTATCCCGTCATTTCGCAAATGCGGGCATTGACTTCCGCCAATACCCTGTCCTTGACCACGCCAATTCCAGTTGGAGCAACGCGGAATATGCTCCACATCTTCTCCTCGCTCTGGTGCAACGCCTCCTCCGTCTGTTTTCGTCCGCTGGCATCCTGCTGGGTGGCGACACGGTACGACAGATTCCCATTTTCGTCCCGCACGCTGACCAGGTCCATTTGGACCGGGTAGACGCTCCCATCCTTGCGAATCATTCGCGCTTCATACTGCGCATGACCTGTACAATCCGCCTCGGCAATACACTGTTTGACATATTCATGGATGGACGGGTCGTACATTTCCAAAATGGACATGGATGAAACTTCTTCAATGGTACGCCCCTGCAATCGGGCAAAGGCTGGATTGCAAGTCAGGATGCGACCTGTGGGCAACCCGATGGCGATGCCATACGCGCAATTCTCGAAGGCGTCTGCCCACTGGAGTTTGACCTTTTCGGTTTCCATTTTGTCATGCGCAAAGGAAATAGCCAGTCCCATCTTTTCGAGCAGGTGAATTTCCTCCCCAGCCTGAAAAAAGCCTACTTCCCTGGATAGCAGATTCAGAACGCCGACGGTCCTTCCCTGCACGCGGAAGGGGATGGATGCCAGGGAATGGAGATCATATTTTTTCAGTTCGCGCAGGTCCCTTGTCCTCTCGTCAGTTTGCACATCTTCACTGGTAGCAGGTTTGGAGGTGCGAAACGCCTCGACAATAACCCCGTTTTGACTGGGTCTCCCATTTGAATCGACGACCAGCGGAGCCCAGTTCTTCACATCGAGGCCATTTGCTGCTACGGGTTTCAACTCTTGAGAGTCTTCATCCAACAGTCCAACCCAGGCGGCGGCAATTTCGCCATGCTGCACAACCACATCACAGACGGACTGGTATAACTCCGACGGTTCCTTCACCTGCATAAGAATCTGATTGACCTGACTGAGGGTGACATACAGGCGTTTCATTTGAAGGGTTTGCTTTTTCACCTGTGCCCATTCAGTGATGTCCTGCACATAACCGATCATGGAAGTCGGTTGCCCAGCCTCGTCGCGAATCAATTTTCCGTGGGCGCGGACTGTGCGCCCCACGCCATTGGGCAATACGATACGATAGGTCAGGGATGCGACGGAACTGATTCCTCCCAATATGCTGCGATTGAATTCGAGCACCGACGACACGTCATCAGGGTGGACACGCTCGGCTACGACGCGGTTCATGTCCCCGTCGAAACATTCGCGCTCCACCCCAAAGAGGCGGAACATCTGCTCAGACCAGGTCGCTTTTTTTGTACGCAGGTCCAGCCGCCAACTGCCCATCTGCGCGACTTCTTCCGCCATGCTCAGGGTGGCTTCATTCTCCCGCAGCGCCTGCTCCGCCTGACGGCGCTGGGTAATGTCGCGGTTACTCGCCCGCCTTCCCATCGGGCGGCCATCCGGACCATGGACACGCTGGCAGGCATGGCTGATCCAGCGAACATCGCCACTGGTGGCGACGATACGAAAATCCAGTGATAACGGTTCGGCTTTCTCGACCTCCTCCTGCATGTGACGTTTATACAAGGGACGGTCATTGGGATGGACGATCTTTTCGAGCAGGGAGGGATCCTGTTCAAATTTTCCAACCTCGTAACCGGTGATGCGCTCACACGACGGCGAGGTGTATAGGATTCGGCGGCGGCTGTCCAGCCAGTATTCCCAGTCATAGGTGAAGTTTGCCACCGTGCGGAAATATTCCATGCTTTCGCGCAGTTTGGTCTCGACCTGCTTTCGTTCGGTGATGACGTTGAATATCGCCGCGAAACATTCCTTCTCCGGGCTAAAGACGGAGACGGAAAACCAGGTTTGCAGGGCTTCCACGAACATTTCAAATTTTTCGGGTTGACCGGTCTGGGAGACGCGCGAACAGGTTTCGAGTAATCCCGGAAGGGTTTTGCGGAAGTCGGGCATGACCTCGGTGGCGTGTTTTCCCTCGACCCCGCTCAAACCGGTCAATTTTTCGAATGAGTTATTTACTGCAAGGAAGACCCAGTCCTGCGCCTGTCCATTTTCGTGAACAATCCGGCAGTGGGCATATCCCTCCGCCATGGCATCGAAGAACCCGCGATCCCGTTCCGCATTCTCCTGCCTGCTGCTTTTCACACCCCTCGAAACGCCGACCTTCTTTTTTTCAGGTTTTTTGATCATGTTTCACCTTGGAACCCACCTCAATCGTGTTCCCGCTGCCGGAAATCAGATGGGCGCTTGATTGCTTTATTGGAAAGGATCAAAACAGCGTACGGACAATCTAGTAATAGCATGAACAGGGGATATTTTCAACCCCAAAGAAGAGGTGAAACGACATCTGTTTCGGGTGTAGAATCGCCCAAAATCCCCGTTCCCAGGTGTATCCCATGCCCATCTATGAATATGTCTGCAAGTCCTGCAAAAAGGAATTCGAAGCCATCCGCCCCATGAGCCAGAAGGACGCCCCCATCGCATGCGAGAAATGCGGAAGTAAAAAGGTGAAGCGGAAGCAGTCGGTCTTCAGCGCCCACAACGAGTCGGGCAGCGTGACCGGGACTTCTGGCAGCTGCGACTGCGGCTCCTGTTCCGGCGGAAGCTGCACCTCCTGCGGACATTGACGCCCGCCCACAGAGCGAGGGTGGAAGGGATGGCCGTCACGGGATTCCCGAAATATCCCAAAGTTTCAAATTATCCCAGCGGGCTTCAACTGGTTCGCCTGCCGGGTCATTTCCCATATGGCAGGTGACAAGGCTGAACTCTCCTGTAGTGGACTTCTCAGAATAAGGAGTGTCCAGAATGTGCAGGACAGGCACTCCGTTGGCATAGACCGCCATCTCCGTGCCGCGCGCGATCAGGATGATATGATTCGATTCCAGCCCGCCTTCCATTTCCCCGCCTTCCGACCTGCCAACTCCCCAGGTTTCGGGAGATTCCCCCTTCACGCTTTTTTGAAACTCAAGGTAATCGGTGTTTATTATCAAATTGAGGGTATACAGCTCACTACGGGGACTATCTTGTATGTGAAAGTGAAACTCCCAGTCCCCCTCTGACTCTGAGATAAAGCGGACATCGAATTCCGCCACGAAATCCTGATAGACTCCGACCTTGGAATTGTACCCGCCGATGCAGGTTTTGGGCGCGGCGATTGTAAAATACTCACCGTTGAGGTAGCCCGTCTCACCATTCTGGTATTTGCCCGGGTTGGTGACTTCCCCCTCCGGCGGCAAATTCATCGTTTGTTTTCCGATGATCCAATTGCTGTTTGGGTCGCTGAAATCATCCTGAAACTTCGGAGGTTGATTTTCGATGGCATTCAGAATCGGTTCGGCAAAGTCCGTGACCCAGGCTGGAATGGGAGTCGCCGTTGGCATTGGTGAAGAGGTTGGGATGGCGGGGATGCTGGCGGTGGGAATGACTGCCGTTTGGGTGGGCATCACCGCCGCAGGGACGGGTTGCGAAGTGCAGGAACAAAGCACGAAGGCTGTGGATGCAATTGCGAATAGTTTTTTTATTCGTTTCATGGCTACTTCATTGTCTCCATGCTGGCCGTGCACACATGGCAAAGTTAATCAACTTTCAGATGAGATAATCGATTATACAACGTCCCCCTCTACGAATCGCTGCCTCACCAAATCTCCGCTTGACACATTCCCTCTTCTCTTATAGACTCGCTATTAAGTTTTTATTTACCAGAAAGGAAATCCCATGCAAAAAGTCGAACCTGTCCACACCTTTGACCAGATCAAGTTGCTGGCTGATTCGCGCCGCATGGAAATTTTGCGCCTGCTGATGGCTTCCCCCGCCACGCTCACACAACTGGCGCAGACCTTGAAACAGTCCGCAGCCTGGGTGAGACATCACATCCTGGCACTTGAATCGGGGAACCTGATCGAGGTCAGCGAAGTGCGGCGCACGGGCAAAGTCACCGAGAAGTTCTACCGCGCAAAGGGTGGCGCTTTTCTTTTGCAGGAGATTGTCCTGCCTAAAGGCAAAAAGCCCGCAGTCATCTTCTCTGGCAGTCACGACCTGGCGTTGGAGGAAATTGCGGAGCATCTCAACCAGCACCTGACTCTGCTCAGCCTGCCCGTCGGCTCGCTGGATGGACTGGTCAACCTGCGGCAGGGACTGTGCCAGATCTCCGGCGCGCACATTCTGGATAAGACCGGCGAATACAACACACCCACGGTTCGGCATCTCTTCCCAGACCGTAACGTGGAACTGGTGACTCTCGCCTACCGCACGCAGGGGCTCATCCTCGTGGCAGGCAACCCCAAGGGCATCAAACAAATTTCGGACATTGCTCGCGGCGACGTGAAATTCGTCAACCGCAACGCTGGCTCTGGCACGCGGCTTTGGCTCGACATGGAACTCAAAAAACAAAAGATCACTGCGGAGCAGATCAACGGCTACGGGATCGAGGTCAAGACTCACAGCGAAGCCGCCGCACTGGTTTCAAAGAAGAAGGCGGATGTATCCATCGGTCTACAAGCCGCCGCCCACCAGCACGGACTGGACTTCATCCCGCTCTTCGAGGAACGCTATGACCTGATCCTGCCGCACGAGAACGAAAAGGCGCTTGCGCCGCTGCTGGATTACCTGCAAACAATCGCTTTCCGCAGCGGATTGAATGCGCTGACCGGGTATAACTCGTCCCATAGCGGCGAACAGGTCTCAGTGTAGGGTGAACGCGACACCTATCCAAAAGTAGGGGCGTCTTCCCAATCTTGCAAAAGAAAAACTGAACTTACAGGCAGGATGGCAAGGGGAAAAGCATATTATAATGTCCAGGCTTTCTGATAAGTTTCTCCTTATCAGAAAGGAAAACCCAGGCATGCAAGGATAAAAAATGCTCCACAAGATCAAGTTTGTTTTTCTCATGTATATGATCCTCTCGCTGGTGTTGACCGCCTGCGGAACCCCTGCCACCACGGAAAATCCGTCGGATGAATCTACCCATGCGCAGCCGACCGAAGCCCCATCCACCCCTGCCCTTTTCAAAATCGTCAAACCCGACGGCTCCACCTTCAACGTGACCCTCGAAGCTGTCAAAGCCCTGCCACTCGCCACAGTGCAGGCGGAAGGCAAGATCGAGGAAGGTCCCTATTTGAAGGATGTGCTGGCGCTGGCGGGAATCACCGAATTCAGCGAGGTCTCGCTTTCGGGCAGTTCCAACTCCGCCACGCTGACGTTTGATCAGGTGGACGAAAACACCATCCTCGATTTCAACAATCACGGCACGATGAAACTCGCCTCCACCTATATCCCGAAGGCTGACTGGACGAAAGACGTGGCAGAGATTGTGGTGAAGTAACATCCCTTCACTCTCGGCGGTTTAAGCGTTTAGACGTACGCTGCTCCCTCCGAGAGACACAATATTGAAAGAGGAATAAATGCATTATCTACTTGGAATTGACGACACCGATAATTTGGAATCTCGCGGCACGGGACACCGTGTCCGCCAGTTGGCGGGCTGGCTTGCCGAAAACAAACTGGCTGAACCGCTGGGCATCACCCGCCATCAACTGCTGGTCGATCCGCAAATCCCCTACACCTCGCACAATAGTTCCGCCTGCCTGTCTGTCGAAAGCGAAAATGTGGACGACCTTTGGGAAGCCTCGCGTGAATTCCTGCTGCGTGAAAGCGCGCCAGGCTCGGATGCGGGCTTGACCCTTGCGGAATGGGATTCGATCAACGAGAGCGCCGTCTCCTTCGGGAAGCGGGCAAAGATCACAGTGTTGACCATGCCCGAGGCGGAGCAAACAGCTGCCGGGTCGGGAATCCGCTGCGAGGGGTTGACCGGCACCCACGGCGGAATCATCGGCGCTTTGTCGGCAATTGGCTTGCATCGTGCTGGTAACGATGGACGTTTTTTGTGGCTGCCCGGCTTGCGCGAATTGCAGGGCAAATATCAGGCTGGCGAACTCCGCAAGCTGGGGCATGTGGACCGCGTCTGCTCCCTGAACAACTGGGATGTCCATTCGAGATCGATCGTCAACGTCGGCGAATGGGCGCGTCCCATCCTGCGCGACGGAAAATCAACCTTGTACGTGGAGAAGAAAAACGATGAATGGCATATCGCCCCCAAGGAATACATCAAGAAGTTATCCAACTGAGTGGTCGCTGACGTGGCTCGAAGCCCTGGTGTTGATCGGCGGCGGCGTGATGGCTGTCGTTTTGCACCGCACCACTGACCTTTCGCTGGGACTGCCCGGTCATCACGGCATCGAGTGGATGGCAATCATGGTTTTGGGACGCGCATCCTCCCGTTTTCGCGGCGCTGGCACGTTGACCAGCATCAGCGCGTCGCTCGCTTCGTTGATGCCGGGCTTGAAGGGTGACAATCCCTTCTCCTGGCTGTTCTACCTCCTGCCCGGTCTGGTCATGGACCTTGCTTTTCACTATCTGCCGCGCTATGCCGACAAACTCTGGCTCCTGACTCTGCTCGGCGGGTTTGCCCATGTCACCAAACCGATGGGACAGTTGGCCATGAACCTGATCACGGGCTGGCCCTTTGGCTCCTTCCGCTACGGGGTGATATATCCCTTTGCCAGTCACATCCTCTACGGGACAATTGGCGGCTTGCTGGGCGCGTTGATATTGTACGGTGTCCGACGGGCGTCATCCAAAACCGAAAAGTAGATTCAGATCCTAAAGGTTTCGTGGAAATCTTTAGGATCTGATTTTTTGCACATCTGATAAGTTTTTCCTTATCTAAAAATAACGGGCACATTTATGCCCGATAAAAACAAGGAGAATGATTGTATGAAACTATCTGTACGTTTGATTTTGAGCGGCACGCTGTTGCTTGCGCTGGCATTGACCTTTGCCGCCTGTTCGGGGGGGACCCAGCCCGAACCATCACCTGTCCCCGAAGCGACCGAAGCCCCTGTCGTCGAGGCGACAGCCGCCCCAACCGAACCGCCTGCGGCTTCGATTTTGGAAATCGTCGGGGAAACCGAAACCAAGTCGCTGACCATCGATGATTTGAAGGCTCTACCCGTCACCGAAGGTTATGCGGGCATCAAGAGCAGCACGGGCAAGATCACCCCGCCCGTCATGATGAAGGGCGTGGCATTGAAAGACCTTGCCGAACTCATCGGCGGCATGGACGAGACCAAAGGCTTCAACGTGGTCGCCGAAGATGGGTATAGCATTACCTATTCGTATGACCAGCTTCAAAACGGTGCGTTCATTTCCTACGACCCCGCTACGGGCGAGGAACTCAAGAACCCCGTCGAACTGACTGCCATCATCGCCTACGAAGCCGAAGGCAAACCCTTCGACGCCAGACAGGATGGAACCCTGCGGCTGGCAATCGTCAGCCAGGAATTGAAGCAGGTCACCGACGGTCACTGGGCGGTGAAGTGGGTTAACAAACTGGAAGTCAAAAATCTCGGCGCCGATTGGGTCCTGCTGGTGGAAGGCGCCCTGTCCAAGCCGACTGACCGCGCCAGTGTCGAATCCTGCGGCGCCCCGCAATGTCATGGCACCTCGTGGTTCGACGATAAAAACCAGCAATGGGCTGGCGTGCCTTTGTATTATTTCGTTGGTTCGGTGGATGACGAAATCTCGCACGAAGGTCCCGCCTTCAACCGCGACCTGGTCAAGGTGGGTTACACCATCGACGTCATCTCCGCCGACGGCTATACCGTCACCTTCGATGCGGAACGCGTCCAGTACAACAAGAACATCATGGTCGCGTACAAGGTCAACGACAACGCTTTGCCCGAGGAATACTTCCCCCTGCGGCTGGTCGGTGACGATTTGGAGAAGAAGGAAATGGTCGGCATGATTGAGCAGATCAAGGTGGGACTCGATCCGCTGCCTGCGACGGCTGAACCTATCGCGCCCGAACTCCCGGCTGATTCTGTTTCAGCAGCCGATGCCACGCTGACGTTGACTGGCTCCGTGAACCAGGAATTGTTCCTGAACGAAGCCGCCTTGCGCGGGATGGAACTCATCAAAGTCTCCGCCGAAACCAAGAAAGGCAAGCAGGATTTTGAAGGCGTATCCCTGAACACACTGCTCGATTTGGCTGGCGTCAAAGACGGCGCGACCAAATTGGTTGCCACTGCATCGGACGGTTACACCTCCGAGGTGGACTTGAAAGACATCCGCGACTGCTCCAATAGCCTGATTGCATTCACTGACACGGCAGAAAACTTCACAATGGTCCTGCCTGACCTCCCAACCAGCGCCTGGGCTAAGAACCTGGTCAAGTTGGAAGTGAAGTAAATTTCAATCACTGCTCTGTCGGGGGCTTAGCCCCCGACAGAGCAGAAACGCCCCATGCGAAAACCCCTTGCAATCATCCTGCTCTTATCCCTCTTCCTCGGCTCGTGCAACGCGCAGCAGCCAAAAACTCCGCTGGTGGTGTTCGCCGCAGGGAGTCTCATCATCCCGTTCGATCACATCGAAAAAGCCTTCGAGGCGAAGTACCCAAACATTGACGTGCTGGCTGAATATCACGGAAGCATTCAGGTAATGCGCCATGCCACAGAGTTGCACGAGCCGATTGACGTGGTGGCGACTGCGGACGCGGCGCTGATTCCCATGCTGATGTACGCGACCAACGTCCCTGAGACGGCGAAGCCCTACGCCGATTGGTACGTCAATTTTGCTAGCAATCATCTCGCGTTGACATATAAAGCCGAGAGCAAATACGCCGATGAGATCAACTCCGACAACTGGACGGAGGTCATCAGCCGCCCCGACGTGAAGACAGGCATCGCCGACCCGCGCTTCGACGCTTCGGGCTATCGCGCTTTGATGGCGTTTGCGCTGGCTGAAATTTCGGAGCAGAATTACGGGCTGTTCGACCCGATGTTCAAAGACCAGTTCACCTTCCCCGTGACCATCTTCCGCGGCGACGAGATGACCACCGTCACCGTGCCCGAAATTTTGGAGACCAAGCCTGAGGCGCATGTCGTCATCCGCGGCGCAAGCATCGAGTTGATCGCGCGGCTCGAAGCGGGCGACCTGGATTACGCCTTCGAATACGAAAGCGTTATCAAGCAACACAACTTGAAAATGGTCAGCCTGCCCGCCGAGGTCAATTTGGGTGAGCAGTCGCAGGAGGAATTCTACAAGCAGGTTCAGGTCAACCTGGACTTTCAGCGCTTCGCCACGGTCAAGCCGCAGTTTCGCGGAGAGCGTATCGGCTACGGCATCACCATCCCAGCCAGCGCGGAGCATCCCGAAGAAGCCGCGCAGTTCATCGCCTTTTTGCTCAGCGACGAAGGACGTGCTATTATGGAAGCCGACAGCCACCCCATGTTTGAGACCTTCCCCGCCGACGGCTATGAAAATCTGCCGCCTGGTTTGAAACCGTTCGCAGTCCCAATGAAATGAAAAACCGTCCCGAAGGTTGTAAACCTTCGGGACGGTAAACAGAGACTACATTGAAAAAGCACAACCTGCTCTTCAACCTTATTTTCTCCGCGTTGGGCGGGTTGTTGCTGCTTTTCATCGTCCTCCCGCTGGTCAGCATTTTGCTAGGAACCACGCCGCAGAATCTATGGCTCGCGCTGACCGACCCCGAAGTGCTGCGTTCCATCAGCCTGACCTTTGGCGCGGCGGCGGTTGCCACTTCGCTGGCAACCGTCACGGGCGTGCCACTAGCTTTTTTACTGGCGCGGAGAAAATTTCGCGGCAAGCGACTGCTCGAAGCGCTGGTCAACCTGCCGATTGTGGTTCCGCACACTGCCGCGGGTGTCGCCCTGCTGCTCGTCTTTGGTCGGCGCGGACTGCTGGGTCAATGGCTGACGCCAATGGGCATCGCCTTCACCGATAACTTCGCGGGAATTGTCGTTGGCATGTTATTCGTCAGCCTGCCGTTCCTGGTCAACATGAGCCGCGAAGCCTTTTCCCTGCTGGACAATGAACTCGAACTCGTGGCGCTTATTGACGGCGCATCGCCATGGCAGGCGTTCTGGCATGTGTCGCTCCCGCAGGCCTGGCGCGGCGTACTGGCAGGCGCGTTGATGATGTGGGCGCGCGGCATCAGCGAGTTTGGCGCGGTGGTCATCCTTGCCTATCACCCGAAGATCGTCCCCGTGCTGGTCTTTGAACGTTTCAACGGATTTGGTCTCGTTGCCGCTCAACCTGTCGCAGCGTTGCTTGTGTTGGTGGCTTTGGCTTCGTTTGCCTTTCTCAGGTTGTCGCTGGTGAGGGAGAAGGAAAACGAAAAGTAAATGGGGAAATACGGACTCCAACGCCCCCCGTCGTTGGACGCCAAAAATCAGAGATCTTTGACACCATTGCCAATATGGTTGACATCCGCCACCAATTTGCTGTACAATAATTATGAACATATACCCATAATTATCGTTTCAAAAGGAGTTTGCCATGACGAAGATATTTGTCCGCGAACGGGGGCAGGTTGGAAAGGGTGAAGGACTTCCGCGCTTCGCCGTTGTCGCAGTGGAAGGAAACGGTCTCAAGTTTTTCCAACAGCACCTGCGCAAGTCGGAAATCGATAAGATTGCGAAGAGCGTCAACGCCGAGGTTGTGATTCTGCCGCGCGGCACCGGCAAGGATGCCGGGGAAGGCTCCGGCGGCGGAAAGCGCAAGAAGCTGGTTGCCCGCCCGAAGCGCGTGACCAAGTAACATGTCGCGCCCGCGCAAACGCCGTCGGGTTTGGCGCGAACCGCTGCCCGTCATCTTCAAACCGGTCGGACTTCCGCTGGAAGGTTTGGAGACAGTCACCCTTCTGTACGAAGAGTTGGAAGCAATGCGCCTGATCGACCTCGACGGGCATTACCAGGAGGATGCCGCCGAGCAAATGGGCATCTCCCGCTCGACCATCCAGCGCATCGTGACCGAGGCTCGCCGCAAAGTGACCCAGGCACTCGTCGTCGGGACCGCCCTGCACATCGAAGGCGGAACCTTCCGAGTGCCCGCCGTCCACTGGCAGTGCAATGATTGCGCCCATCTGTGGGAGGTCCAACACGGCAGCGGCGAGGGGACGCCAGCACAATGTCCCTCATGTGGCAGTACCTCCATCCGCTTGCGGCGCAGGCGGGGAAACCACCAGCCTAAAAAAACAGCCGCCGAATAAAGAAACAGGTCGCCTCGAAAAAGGGCGACCTGTTCTTATCTTCCGTCGTTTGACCATGTTGGAGTTACTTGACGTAAATCCGCGTCCCGACATTCCTGCCGTTCAGAACCTGTGTGATATTCCCCGGCACCAACCCATTGACAATAAACACCTCGCGCACGCTGCGTGCCGTGCTTAGGCTTTCCAACATGCTGCGTTCCACCGCCAGGTCGTTCAAATCCATGGCGAGTAATTCACTGAGGTCAATCTCCTCGATGAACTTCGCCGATGGGTCTTTCTTCGGGTCGGCAGTGTAAAGTCCCTTCTCATCCTTGATGAGGACACAGCGTTCCGCGCCCATCACCTCGGCAAGCAAAAACGCGCCGACGTCGGTGCGGTGCGGCGGGATGCGTCCCACAAGCGGGGGACTCTCAAACAATCCGTAGGGCGGCATGGCATGTGTCACCGGTAAAATTCCGGGCATGAAATAATTCGGCAGCTTGGACAAATCGTCATGACCGATCTTAATCCCACCCTTCTGGCTGAGCAGGATGGCAATCATCAGGGCGTTCTGCTCGCTGATGCTCGACCCCAGTTTGGCGAGCACCCCGGTCGGCATCCCCAAATCGGTGGCGATGGCGTATGCGTGACGGGCGCGGGTCCCGCCGCCGGTGGAGATCAGAATCTTGTGCGACTTCCGCGCTTCGACCAGTTCATCCAAAATGGGCAGGAGAGCCGTACGTCCGCGGTCGATGATGCTCTGTCCGCCGACCTTGACCACGACGAGGTCGGGCATCAGGCGGTGAATGGGCGTGGTATCAGTGCTGGCAAGGAGGGCTTTATCCATGAGTGATTCGCCCATCAAGGGTGATTCGATTTGTAAACGTCCGCTGGCATCGCGTTGAATGGTCATATTTTCTCCATGAGTGATGTGGCTAAAAACTGCCCCGGCAGTATAGCATAATTCCTGACAACACCTGTCCAAAAGGCGGGGTGTCCCCCGTACCTTGCGATCAAAAACTGAACTTATAGGCAGGTTGGCGGGGAGAAAAAACATATTATAATGCTCATGCTTTCTGATAAGTTTTTCCTTATCTGAAAACCTCAAAGACACAAAGCATTTCCACATGGAAAAACATCGGAAGCAAAACCTTTTTGTTCCAAGGAGAAGAAAAAATGTCCCGCACGATCAAGTTTGTTTTGCTCATGGGGCTGGTCCTCTCGCTGGCGCTGTCCGCCTGCGGAACCCCCACCCCCACAGCGGCTCCAGCCGTTGAAGCGCCCACCGCCACCGAAGCCCCCGCAGCGACGGAAGCGCCTGCCGCCGAAGCCCCATCCACCGAACCGATTCTGACTGTCACCGGCGCTGTGGATACCGAACTGGCGCTCTCCGAAGCCGACCTTCGCGGCATGGAAGTTGTTCAACTCAAGGCTGAACATCCCAAGAAGGGACCCACCGACTACGAAGGCGTCCGCCTGAGTGAAGTGCTTGCCAAGGCAGGCGTTCAGGATGGAGCCAGCGCCCTGCTCTTCACCGCCAGCGACGGCTATGAGTCCGAAGTCGCCTACGCCGATGTGGAAGCCTGCGCCGAATGTCTGGTTGCCTTCGACGGCTCCGACCTCGTCATGGTCATGCCTGGACTGCCCAGCAAAGCCTGGGCGAAGATGGTCGTCAAGATCGAGGTCAAAGCTGAAGCGCCCGCTGCGGCTGAACCTCCCGCCAACCCGAACATCATCCTCGCCACCACCACCTCCACCCAGGATTCGGGCTTGCTCGATGTCCTCATCCCCATGTTCGAGGAACAGACCGGCTACACCGTGCAGACCATCGCCGTCGGTTCGGGCGAAGCGATGAAGATGGGCGAAGAAGGCAACGCCGACGTGCTGCTCGTCCACGCCCCCGCCTCCGAAGTGGAATTCATGGACGGCGGATTTGGCAAAGACCGCGCCCTCGTCATGCACAACGACTTCATCATCGTCGGCCCCGCCGAAGACCCCGCCAAGATCAAAGACTTCGGCCCCAAGGATGCCTTTGTCGCCATTTACAACGCGGCTGTCCCCTTCGTCTCCCGCGGCGATGACTCCGGCACACATAAGAAGGAAGTCAGCTTCTGGAAGAAAGCCGAACTTGACCCCTCCACCGAGAAGCCCGAATGGTTCATCGAGACCGGTCAGGGCATGGGCGCTTCGCTCACCGTGGCTTCCGAGAAGGGCGCGTACATCATTACCGATCGCGCCACCTATCTCGCCAACAAGGACAACCTCCAGTTGGAGATTTTGCTCGAAGGCAACAACGCCCTGTTGAATGTCTACCATGTCATCACCGTCAATCCCGATAAATGGCCAAAGGCGAATTACGATGGCGCAGTGGCTTTCTCCAAGTTCATGACCGACCCCGAAACCCAAAAGGTCATCGGCGAATTCGGCTTGGAAAAATTTGGTCAGCCGCTCTTCTATCCCGATGCTGACAAGACCGATGCGGATTTGGGACTGTAAGAAAGTAGACAGGTAAACAGGTAAAACAGGTACACAGGAATTTTTTCCATGTGTACCTGTTTCCTTGTATACTTGCGTACTTCCCTATGACAGACATCTTTGAAATCACCGCTCTCTCCCTGCAAGTCTCGACTGTTGCAACCCTCGTCAGCCTGTTGATTGGTCTGCCGTTTGGGACGTGGCTCGCGCTCGGCGACTTTCGCGGGCGTTCGTTCATCCTGAGCGTGGTCAACACGGGCATGGCGCTTCCGCCTGTGGTGGTCGGCTTGGTGGTGGCAATGACCCTCTGGCGCAGCGGTCCGCTTGGAGGCTTGAAGTTGATTTACACGCCCTGGGCAATCATCATTGCGCAGACGGTCATCTCCGCACCCGTGGTGACAGGTCTCACGGCGGCGGCGTTGGCGGCGCTCGATCCGCGTTTGCAACAACAACTTCTTGGGCTGGGGGCGTCCCGTCCGCAGATGATCTGGATGCTGTGGCGTGAAGCCCGCCTGCCGCTCCTCGCCGCGTTGATGGCTGGATTCGGTTCCGTCATCTCGGAGGTCGGCGCTTCGATGATGGTCGGCGGCAACATTCGCGGACAAACCCGTGTGCTGACCACCGCCATCGTACTGGAAACCTCCAAAGGCGAGTTCGAGCGCGCGCTGGCTCTTTCCGCCCTGTTGCTGATCATCACCTATCTCATCAACCTCGCCCTGACCTGGATTCAGCAAAAGGGGCACAAGCGATGAACAAATTGATTACCATCCGCGACCTGTTGATCAGGCGCAATCATCGCGATGCCCTGCGCGTGGACTCGCTGGACATCCCACGCGGCGAGACGCTGGCAGTGGTTGGGCCGAATGGCGCGGGGAAGAGCACGCTTTTGTTGTCGTTGGCGCACTTACTCAAGCCTGCAAAGGGCGAAGTCAAATATGACGGGAAATATCTGCGCGAGTGGAGCGAACTCGAATATCGCAGAAAGATTGCCTTCGTTTTTCAAGACCCGCTGTTGATGGACATGACGGTCGAGGAAAACGTCGCTCTCGGATTGAAATTCCGGGGAGTGGACAAGGCGGAATCACACATCCGCGCCGAAAAGTGGATGACAGCCATGGGCGTGGATTCGCTTGCCAAACGGAGGGCTGGTCAGCTTTCAGGAGGCGAAGCCCAACGGGTGAGTCTGGCTCGCGCCTTCGTCCTCGATCCCGAACTGCTTCTGATGGACGAACCCTTCTCGGCTGTCGACCCGCAAACCCGTGGACAGTTGATGAAGGATTTGTCCGAACTGCTGTCGCACGACCATCGCACGACAATCTTTGTCACGCACAACCTCAAGGAAGCCGCGCAAATGGGTGACCGCGTGGCGGTGGTCATCGGCGGCGAGTTGAAGCAGGTAGGCGTGCCAAACCATATCAAGGGAAACCCGATTGACGAAAGCGTGAGGAAGTTTTTGAAAGAGTTGTGAAGTGATATTGTGGGAACGTTGAATCTTTATTACGCCAAACCGCGCGTTTCCAGTCAGGATGAGGTGGACCTGGCTGTATCCTTTTGCGACCAGATCGCGCCTGCCATAAAGAACGCCCGCCTCGCGCGCGAGTTACACGATTCAGTCGCCCAAACCATCTTCTCCGCAAGCCTGATCGCCGATGTCCTGCCCACCATCTGGGAACAAAATCCAGCCGAAGCCAGGGGCGCGCTGAACGATCTGCGAAAACTGACACACGGTGCGCTTGCTGAAATGCGCACCCTGCTGCTGGAGCTGCGCCCCAGTGAGTTGGGTGATGTAGGGCTGGCGGATTTGCTCAAGCAACTGGCGGAAGGCATTTCAGGGCGCATTCGCGCACAGGTGAAAGTCCGTGTCGAAGGCGAGGCAATCTTGCCGACAGAGGTTAAACTGGCTTTTTACCGTATCGCCCAGGAGGCGCTGAACAATGCAGCAAAACATTCCGGCGCAGACAAGGTGGAAATCGAACTGCGGTCCCTGCCGGCGTCCGCTTCGAGGAGGAAAAGAAAGGGAAAGCGAACGCCATCCAACCCGCGGATATTTTCGGAATTCGTTTCCCTGTCCATTCGAGATAACGGACGCGGTTTCGATCCGAAGTCTGTCATGAGCGAAAATTTGGGGTTGGGGATTATGCAGGAGCGCGCCGCGAATCTGCAGATCACCCTGTCCATCCATAGCAAACCGCGCAAAGGCGCCGAAGTTCTGCTGCAATGGACCAACCCCGGTAAATAGAGAGACGCAGCAAGAAAAAAGTTCAACGCGGCGGGGGTCATCGGCGTGAATTGAAACAGGCGGGAACGCCGGAACATCTCGAGGAAAATTCAATTGACGAAAGCCCAAGGTGATTTTTGAAAGAGTTATGAATTGTGGAAATATCGAAAGAGCCGTTTTTAATCCACGGCAACCACAAAGGCAATCGCATGGCTTTCCGTGTGACTCAAACTCACAGACCAGTGCGATAGTCCCAACTTCTCCGCAAGTTTTTGCGCCTCGCCATGCAGGTGCAAATGCGGGGTTCGGTTTTCGTCGCTTCGGATTTCGATCTCCAGCCAGCCGACGACGCCGATGCCGCAGCCCAGCGCCTTGGAGACAGCCTCCTTCGCCGCGAACCTTGCCGCAAGCGACGTAACCCTGTCGTTGCTGTCGCGCCGCTCAGCCTCGGTAAAAATCCGCGCGAGGAACCTCTCGCCGTGACGCTCGATTGCCTCGCGGACGCGGGAGACTTCCACCAGGTCAACGCCGGTTCGTAAGTTCATCGCAAATCACCAACTCATGGTCCCGCCGTCGAAATCACCAGCCGTTCGGGGTCAATGTATTTGCGGGCGGTCTCCAGCACGTCGGCACGGGTCACGCCGCGCACCATTGCCTCGTAGCGTTGATAATAATCCAGCCCGAGGCCAAAGCGTTCGATGTTCAACAACGCACCCGCCACCCCGCTGTTCGATTCGAGCGACAGCGGCAACCGTCCGATGTAGTTTTCCTGATTCTCCGCCAGTTCCTCTTTGGTCACGCCGTTTTTGACAAAACGGCGCAATTCCTTTTCGATCAGGTCAATTGCCCTGTCGAGGTTCGCCGGGTTGACGCCCGCGCTCACCTCCCAACTGCCGGGTCCCATTCCAGAATTCAAACTGGAAGAGGCGTAATACGCCAGCCCGGATTTCTCGCGCACCACGTCGCCGATGCGTCCCATCATGCCGAATTGCCCCAGGATGGAGTTACCCAGCGACGCGGGAAAATATTCGGGGTCGTTGCGGCCCGGTCCAATCATGCCGATCATCAGGTCGGATTGCGACTTGCCCGGCACAGGATGGTGCTCCCTGACCGTCTTTTTCACGGCTTTATGTTTCGGCATGGAAGGCGGCATCACCTGACCCGGAACCTGCCAGCCGCCCAGGACACTTTCCACCACCCCAACCGCTTTGCGCGGTTCGATGGCTCCCACGATTGCGACGACCATGCCCTTCGGTCCAAAATAACGGCGGTGAAACTCCCGCATGTCCTTCCGCGTGATGGACTGGACGGTTTCCACGTAGCCATCGCCGGGGCGGCTGTACGGATGCCCCTCGAACAACATGCGGTCAAAAGCCAGCGCCGCCATGTTCGAAGTGTCCTGTTCGCGCAGGGCAAGCCCGGTGAGCATGTGCACACGCAGGTTTTCGACCTCCTTTTTGGGGAAGGTCGGCATCCGCAGGGACTCGGAAAGCAAAGTCAGCAAAAGCGGAAAATCCTCGACCAGCGAACGCCCGCCGAAGTTGAGGTTGTGGACGTTCGAATCAAATCCCAGGCTTGCGCCGACGGACTCAAGTTCGTTGTAAATGGCGTCGAAGGTCCGGGTCTGCGTCCCCCGCATCAGGCAGGAGGAGACGAAATCCGCAAGCCCCAGCTTGTCGTCGCTTTCGAAAATCGAACCGGCGGGCAGGTATCCGCCCATGCTGATCGAAGGACTGTTGAAGTTGGAACGCGCCAGCACGGTAATGCCGTTGGACAGGGTGGCGCGATAAACGTCTTCGGGACCGGGCAGGGAGGGTATTCGGTGATGTTTTGCCATGCTACACCTCGTTTCCTTGCGGCAGGTAAATGCCGATCACCCGGCTCGACGGCTGGAAGTATTGCCGCGCCACGCGTTGGACATCCTGCGGCATGACTTTGGCAAGGTTATCGAGATAGGAGGCGTACCACTTATATGACGCGAACATTTCCGCGTAGCCCATCCAAAACGCCTGGCTGGTGATGTTCTCGTTCCCGTAAACGAAGACCGCCCGCGCCTGTTTGATGGCACGTTTGATCTCGTCTTTGGGAATGGGGATGTCCTGTAGTTTTTTGATTTCAGCGTCCACCGCTGCAACGACCTCCTCGGTGGCGCGTTTCGGGTGTTTGATCAACGTGATGCGATACAGGTGGGGATCGATGGTCGGCTCCGCCCAGCCGGAGACCTCAACCGCAAATTCCCTGTCCACGAGCGCGCGATACAGGCGGGAGGTTTTGGTGGAAAGCCCGCTCATCCCGCCGAGGATGGCGTCGAACACCTGGAGCGGAAAAAAGTCCGGGTGCGTGGCGTTGGGGAAACGATATGCCATCTGGATGAATGTGGTCTCGCCGTTGCCTTCGATGGTAAACCGCGCCTCGCCCTTCTGTTCCGGTTCGGGGCGGATGAGCCGCGGCGGGACTGCGCCTCCCGGAATCGGTTCGAATAATTCGCGGATGCGCTTCGCCATCGCCCTCGTGTTAAAATCTCCAGCCACGCTCAACACCGCGTTGTTCGGGACGTAGTAACTGCGGTAATGTTTGTACAGGTCATCGCGGGTGATTTTGTATAGATCCGCCTTGTCGCCGATGACCTCGTGATGATAGGGATGCACGCGAAAGGCGGTCTGCTGGACGGCTTCGGTCAACTGGAAGAGTGGTTCGTTTTCGTTTCCTTCGCGCTCCGAAATGATGACTGTCCGCTCGGATGCGACCTCCTTTTCCCCGAAGGCGCTGTTCTTCATGCGGTCTGCTTCGAGGCGCAGGGCAAGGTCAAACTTGTCGGCGGGCATGGTTTCGTAGTAATGGGTCGCGTCGCGGGAGGTGGCAGCGTTCCAGCGTCCGCCGTCCCGTGAAATGGCTTTATCCAAAACTTTCGCGGGAAATTTTTTCGTCCCTTTGAAAAGCATGTGCTCCGTCCAGTGCGAGATGCCGGTCTTTCCCGTTGGCTCGTCCCGCGCGCCCACGCGATACCACAGCCAGGAGGAAATGATGGGCGCAGTGTGGACTTCCTTGAGCAGCGCCTTCATGCCGTTCTTGAGTTTGACTTGCGTGATCTTTTCTTCCATTCGCCTCCAAAGTTGTTTTCTCGTTTTGTGCTTTGGAGTCAAAGGTCCAGAGACTTTTGACTCCCGACTATAAATCCAACGACTCCAGTCGTTGGGCTCCAAAGTTATCGACACACCGGCTGACCATCCTGATTGAGCGCGCCGGGGTTGAGCATGCAATAAAACGGCTTGACCACATCCTGCAAACCGACGAAAGGCTCGTGCAGTTGGGTATCCTTCAAGGGGATATCCACCGGGACATTCAAAGTAACCGGCACCATTTTGTCCACCGGGACGGTCAGGTTCAGCACGACGGGCAGACTAGTCCCCTGCGGCAGGACGATGGTTGTCGGCGCGTTCGTGATATTCATGCCGCCCGTCCTCACGGTGACAAGGGCGTTGGGGATGGTCACATCCTGGCTCAGGACTACATTCGTCTGCTGGTTCAGTTGCAGGTCGAATTTGACCGGTATCTCGGTCTGGACGGAAACGTTCGTCGTAATGTGGGCGCGGTCCATTTTCTCAAAATTGGTGTACAACCCGCCCAGCAGGTAGTTTCCCATGTTCATGGCGCCGCCAATGCTCTGGATCAGCCTCTGCGTATTCATCCACACCACCAGCAGGATGACGATCAACGCCAGGTTGATGACGAGGGAGAGGATGCTGGCAATCGTCCAGAACGGAGGACCGAAACGATAGGAATATCCGATCACAAGTTTGGAGGAGGGGGAAGTCTTTTCCTTCCTGGGCTGGTCGGCGGGGATTTCCGCCCTGGGCTGCGGCGGAGGCAGGGGGGAAGCGGAGGGCGTTTTTCTGGGCAGTTGATCCAGCGGGGACGGTTTGTTCTTTTGGTTGGCCATGATGCAGTTCTCCTCTCGAAGACGGTGTGCTTCAATATTAGCACAAATATGCCCGGATTATTTCGACGGCTGTCCGTATGATTGTCTTTGCGCCGCCCATCCTCCCACGACCAGTCCCACGTAACTTGCAAGCAGGTCGAGCAGGTCGAAGGTGCGGGTCGCAAAAAATTGCTGGGACCATTCCTCGGCGGCAATCAAAAGGGCGAGGATCAGGCTGATCGAAATAGTCACCCAGCCTTTGGGCCTGGAAGGAAAGGTGGAGAGCAATGCCCGGGCGAGAAAAAAATTCAAAAGTCCAAAAAGAGCGAAGTGTCCCAGTTTATCCCCGTTGGGAAAATCATAGAGGGCACGGACCCAATGCGGCAGGCTTCCCCGGTCCGCAAGAATAATGACAGCAATGATAAAGATGGTAAAAAGAATGCTGATGCGTTTCATAAAAAAGGTCGGGTTTGAGCAACCCGACCTGTCCTTTATACAACCGTCAATCAGATCATGCCTGTTTCTTTTCCAGCTTCGCCTCCCTGCGTGCCTTCCACCATTCAAAGAACATCGGCAGGACCGAGACGAGGATGATGGCAATGATGACCAGCTCGAAATTCTTCTGCACAAAGGGGATGTTACCGAAGAAATAGCCCAGCAGGCTGAAGGTTGCCACCCAGGTGATGCCGCCCACCACGTTATAGGTGGCAAAATAAGCGTAGGACATTTTGCCGATGCCCGCCACAAACGGTGCGAAGGTACGGACGATGGGAACGAAGCGCGCCAGGAAGATCGCCTTGCCGCCGTGTTTCTCGAAGAAGGCATGAGTCTTTTCGAGGTGTTCCCTCTTGATCCACTTGATGTTGTAGGCGCGGTCGCCGAGGTAGTGACCGATGGAATAATTCACAGCGTCGCCGAGGACAGCCGCCACCATCATCAAGCCAGCCAGAGTCCAGATATTTAGTGCCCCCAATGCGGCAAATGTGCCGGCGGCAAACAACAGGGAATCGCCGGGCAGGAAGGGCATGACCACCAGCCCTGTTTCGACGAAGATTACCACGAACAAAATGCCGTAGGTCCACGTCCCATATTGGGAGATGATGTCGCCCAGGTATTCATCCAAATGCAGGAAAAGGTCGATCAGGAAAGTTACTAACTCCATTTTTGTTTACTCTCTCTTTCAAATATTGAAGTGACAGCCGCCCGCTTGCGGGAACAACTGTCACCTATGGAAATTATACACGGTTTTCATCCCCGCCCTTGACGCGTCCCAGCCATTCACCCAGTGCCATGAAAATCAAACTGCCAGCCAGCCCCGCGCCGATGTCAAGCGCGCCAAACGTGAGCAGCCCCCAACCGCGCCACATGCTGAGCGCCTGACCGGCGGAAAAACCAGCCACGCTCAAAACAAGGTAAAGCAGCAGACGCCATCCGCTCCCGCCGCGCAGGATATGGAACACCGCGCCGCAGAGCAGGGCAATGAGCAATGCGAAGAAAAGAAGAGGGAGTGTCATGGGGAAAGGATAATTCCGCCGCCGAGCATCAATTCATCCTGATAGAAGACCGCCGCTTGCCCGGCGGTGACATCGCGGACGGGACGATCAAACCTAACCGACGCTTGATTCTGCTCCATCGGGCTGACCCATGCCTCAGCCGCCTTCGCCGAGTAGCGGATTTTGACCAGCGAGCGGAACGGCTCTTTGGGCGCTTCGCCCGAAATCCAGTTGACATCGCGGGCGGTGAGTTCGGTAAAACCAAGTTCGTCCGCAGCGCCGACGATAAGCGAGTTGCGTGACGTGTCCTTTGTGATGACGTAAAGCGGGTCGGGAAAGAAGACGCCCAATCCCTTGCGCTGACCGATGGTGTAGTTTGCCAGCCCGTTGTGTTTGCCGACCACCTTTCCCCCGGTGGTGACGATGTCGCCGGGCTGTAAAATTTCGGGCGTGTTCCGTTGGAGGAAGTTGCGATAGTCTTCGCCAGCCAGAAAACACAAATCCTGTGAATCCGCCCGTGAGGCGGTGGGCAATCCAAACTCGACAGCGAGGCGGCGAATCTCAGGCTTGGGATACTCCCCCACCGGGAAAAGGGCATGTTTCAACTGCTCCTGCGTGAGAACATGCAAAACATAGGATTGGTCTTTCAAGTGGTCAACGGCGCGAAATAAATTCTGCATTCCGCCTTCTGCCTTTTGCATTCTCACATAATGTCCCGTCGCCATGAACTCCGCGCCGAGGGCAAGCGCGTGGTTCAGGAGAAACGTCCAGCGTATCTGGCGGTTGCACAGCAGGCAGGGATTGGGCGTCTCGCCACGGGCATAGCCATCCAGAAAATATTGCACGACGGTTTGCTTGAAGACGTCCTTTGCATCGACGACATAGAATGGAATCTCCAGTATCCCCGCCACCCGCCGCGCCTGCGCCATCGAGTCAGGCGTGCAGCAACGGTTGGAATCCTCCTTGCCGGGCTCCGACCACAGGCGCAGCATCATCCCCGTCACGTCATAGCCCTGCTGTTTGAGCAAAGCCGCCGCCACAGAGGAATCCACGCCGCCGGACATGGCAACAACCACCTTCTGCTTCGTCATGAGACGATTATAAATCAATCCACATGCGCTATAATCCCCACGTTTTGTCGCACGACAGATTTCATCACAAAAAGGTTACGCATGGACAAATTGGAGAAATTCAAGGCAAGGGCAATCATTTTCGACAAGGATGGAACGTTAATCGATTTCGACGCGATGTGGGGCGGATGGGTTGTTTTTTTGGCGGAGCAATTACGACTAGTCAGCGGGGTGGATATCCGCGAGGCGTTGTGTGAAGCGATGGGATATGACGAAACCAACAAAAAGGTTTTAGCGCACGGGAAGCTGGCAGCCACGCCCATGTCACAGTTGTACCGTTTGACGGTTGACGTCATGCAGTCGAGCGGATTGAGCACAGAGCAGGCAGAACTGGCGGTTGAAAAAGGCTGGTGTATTCCCGACCCTGTGATATTGGCAAAGCAGTTCACAGACACACGTGCCTTGTTTGGCAAGTTGCACAGCCAGGGCATCAAGATCGGCATCGCCACCACCGACGACCGCGCCCCCACCCAGGCGATGATCGAAGCGTTTGACATCGAGGAATATATCTCCACAATGGTCTGCGCGGACGATGGGATCAAAGCCAAGCCCGCGCCCGATATGGTGTTGACCATCTGCGAGAGGATGAAAGTTGACCCCGCCAGCGTGATGGTGGTCGGCGATACAACCGCCGATTTGAAAATGGCTCGCGCCGCAGGGGTGGGACTGGTGGTGGGCGTGCTTTCGGGTGTTTCCTCCGCCAGAGACCTGGTGACGTTTGCGGATGTCTTGATCGAGTCTGTTGATGATTTACAAAGCTATGCAATGCTCCACGATGCAAGCACTTCAGAAAATACCCTCAAAGGATTTAATCCCGACGTTGCATTTTGAGAGTTGACGCTCTGACGGGGGCTAAGCCCCCGTCAGAGCAAAGAATAAATTATTAATCTCTGAGCCTTCGCGCCTGGCGAACCAACTCCACAAATTCATCCATCACTTCGTCGCGGTGGAAATCATCGCTGAGGCGTTGGGCTTCGTCGTACACATCGTCCATCGAACTTTCCTCCGCCCAATAGCTATCCTTCAAAATTTCGGCGTATTCCGCCACGACCACAGCACGCTGGAAGTAGGGATCGGTCTCGCGGAAGTCGTAGGCAATATCACTGGTATCGAAGTCCTTTGAAATCTCCGTGACCTGGTGCGTGTCGGGGTCTTCCCAGCGCATGTTGACGGTGGCAATTCTGCCGTGGGCTTCGGGGTACAGCTTGATCTCGTACAGCGCCGTGACCGTATGCCCCGCGCCGATCTCGCCCGCATCCACCGTGTTGTCGCGGAAGTCTTCATCGGCGACGGCGCGGTTTTCGTAGCCGACCAGTCGGTAGCGCATGACCACGTCGGAGTTGAAATCCACCTGCACTTTGGCATCCAGCGCGATAGTTTGCAAGGTGCTGGTGAGGTCATCGATGAAAAGGCGTTCGGCTTCGTCGATGTCGTCCACGTAGGCGTAGAACCCGTTGCCGTCGTTGGCAAGCTGCTCCATGAGCGTGTCGTTGTAATTGTCCATGCCGAATCCGATGGTGGTCATCAACACGCCTTCCTGCACATGGGCGCGGATCTCTTCGAGGATGGAGTCGGCTTCGGTCTGCCCGACGTTGGCAACCCCGTCCGAGCAGAGGATGACGCGGTTGATTCCGTCAGACTTGAAATCCTGCATCGCCATTTTGTATCCCAGGCGGATGCCCGCTTCGGCATTGGTCGAGCCTTCGGGTTCGAGGCTGTAAATCGCGTCGAGGATTCTGCCCTGTTTGGAACCGCGAGTCGGCTCCAAAACTACGCGGGCTTCCGAGCCATAGACCACGATGCTAACCGTGTCGTCGGAGTGGAGCCGCTCGACGAGCAGTTCCAGCGAGCGTTTGACCAGCCCAAGGCGGTTGTCCATGTCCATCGAGCCGGAGACGTCGATCACGAAGACCAGATTCGCATCTTTGCGCTCTTCCTCAGAGACTTCGTAGCCTTGAATGCCAACGCGGAGCATGTCGTAGCGTTCGCTTTGGGTGAAGGGCGAGGGACCGCCGTCCACGTAGACGCCAAAAGTCTGACGCTCGGATGGGGTCGGGTAGCCCTGCTCGAAGTAGTTGACATATTCCTCGACGCGGACGGAATCAGCGGGCGGCAAATTCCCATCGTTCAAATAATTTCGCATGACGGTGTCTGAGCCTGTGTCCTCGTCCAGCGCGAAGGTCGAGAGGTTGTCATCCTCGGTGTCGATGGATGGGTTGACGCCATAGTCCTCGAAGAACATGTCATAAGGCTCGTTGTTGCTTTTGGGAGCGGATGCGCCCGCCAGGGGTTGGCTTGCCCCACCCATCGCTTGGGTCGCTGACATAGTCGGCGAATATGCGGGCGCTTCCATTGCAGGCGCTTCGGTGGCGGCGGGCGCTTCATATTCATAGTCCTGTCGGGCAGGCGCTTCGGTTGCAGATGGGGCAGCCGCTCCCCCACAAGCGGTCAAGAACAGCAGCACGAACAGGACACTCAAGCCAATGGCTTTGCGTAAGGTCTTCATTTCTTATTCTCCTATTTTATTTTTGGTGGTTCAGCGGGCGGCGTCCCGCTGAATTGGATTGTTGATTGGATGACGCGGCATCGAATGAGAATGTTCCCAAACCAACCGACAACCATGTAAAGTCACGGCACCCGAACTTACACGGTGTAAAATTGTGATGGATCAAAACATTTCACTTCTTAAGCCAAAACGGAAATGGATGAAGCCATGAAAATACTAGTAGCAGAAGACGAACCAGGGTCACGGCGATTGGTCAAGATGGTCCTGTCTGCCGCGGGGTATGAAGTTGTGGAAGCCGTGGATGGGCAGGAAGCGTGGGAGATATTCCAGCGCGAACCGTTCCAATTGATCGTGACCGATTGGATGATGCCCCGCCTTGACGGCGCCGGTCTGATCCAAAACATCCGTGCCATTCAAAAGAGTTACACCTACATCATCATGCTGACTGCCATCGACGGGAAGCCCAAAGTGGTCATGGGGCTGGAAGCCGGCGCCGATGAATACCTTACCAAGCCTTTCAACAGGCAGGAACTCCTGGCGCGGATTGCAAGCGGGAAGCGAATCCTTCGGCTGGAGGAGCAGTTGACCGAGGCGCGTCAGCAGGTGGAAGTCCTTGCCATGCATGATGGGTTGACGGGCTTGCTGAACCGCCGTGCAATCGAAGAACATGCCGGGGCTGAATTCAAAATGGTCGCTCGCAAGGAACGCCCGATGAGCGTGATCATGCTCGACGTGGATCATTTCAAAAACGTCAACGACCAGTTTGGGCATGCTATCGGCGACCAGGTTCTGCGACAGGTTGCAAAGGTGCTGCAGGAAAACTCGCGCGGCTATGACCGCGTGGGGCGTTGGGGCGGCGAGGAATTCCTTCTTATCCTGCCTGACACTGAACTGAGGGACGCTGCCCTGGTTGCCGAACGTCTTCGAACCCAAACAGCGGGGACAAAAATACCGCTGGAAAGTGGAGAGTCTATTTCCGTTCAAATCAGCCTGGGCGTTGCATGTACTGTCAATGGATTCCCGTCACTGGCAAAATTAATAGAGGCTGCTGACCAATCCCTTTATAAGGCAAAACAAACCGGCAGAAATCGCGTTTGCATCCACGAATCGGAGCCATAAACAATGCCGCCGCGTCCCTGGTATCACAAGACAAGCATCTATCAAATCTACCCACGTTCGTTTTACGACAGCAACGGCGACGGCATTGGCGACATAAAGGGGATTCTGCAAAAGCTGGATTACATCCAGGGACTTGGCTTCGAGACGATCTGGTCCTCGCCCTTCTTTTCCTCACCCCAGGCTGATTTCGGCTATGACATCTCGAACTACACTGATATCGCTCCCGAATACGGCACAATGAATGACGCCCTGCGCCTCATCGAGGAAGTCCACAAGCGTGGGATGCGAATCGTCTTCGATATGGTGATGAACCACACGTCAGACCAGCATCCGTGGTTCAAGGAGTCGCGTTCTTCGCAGGACAACCCCAAAGCGGATTGGTATATTTGGCGTCCCCCCTCCAACTCCCCCCATTTTTGCAAAAAATGGGGGGAGAGACCGAATAATTGGAACAGCATGACGGGCGGGAGCGGCTGGCACTATGCCCCCGAGCGCGGGCAATATTTCTGGTCAAGCTTTCTCCCCTTCCAACCTGACTTGAACTATCGCAATCCCGAAGTAAAAAAAGCCATGTTCGAGGCTGTCCGCTTTTGGCTGGGCAAAGGCGTGGACGGTTTTCGGCTGGACATCTTCAACGTCATCTACAAGGATGCAGAATTCCACGACAATCCTTTCTCGTTCAAGTTAGCTCCAACAGAAGACGACCCATCGGGATTTTTTCAAGAGGCAAAATACACGCTGAACCAGCCTGAGAGTTTTGAATTCGCGCGGGAACTCCGCAGTGTGACGGAAGAATTCGGCGAAAGGATGCTGTTGGGCGAAGTCAGTGGAAATCGGCAGATTATCCGCAAGTTTCTTGGGGATGAGGTCAACAACGGGCTGGGACTGGTCTTCGACTTTGCGATGCTCGACTTCAAGTTCACGGCGGATTACTTCCGCGCGTTGATCGAGGAAATGGAACGGCACTACCCCGACCCGTTCATGCCCGTTTACGTTTTCAGCAACCACGACAAGCACAGGAGCATGTTCAGACTGGGAGACGACCTCCGCAAGGCGAAACTGCTTGCCATGTTCCAACTCACCGCGCGCGGCGTGCCCTGCATGTACTACGGCGAGGAAATCGGCATGACGGATTTGAAGCAACCCTTCGGCTCCGCGCTCGACCCACTCCCCCACAAATTCAAACTCGTCCCACGCTTTATCTTCGACCTGCTTGGGCTGTTCGCCAACCGCGACGAAGTCCGCACGCCGATGCAATGGGACGGGACAAGGAACGCAGGCTTTTCTTCCGCTGAAAAAACCTGGCTGCCCGTGCATGAAAATTACCCGTCGATCAATGTGCAGCATGAAGACGGTGATAAAGATTCCCTGTTGAACATCATCCGCGCGCTGGGAAAAATCCGCCAAGAGGAAGGGGCTCTGCGGGATGGTCCGCTGGAACTCATGGATGGTCTGCCCGATGGCGTACTCGGATACATCAGAAAGTTTGAAGACAACAAGCTCGCTGTCTTGTTGAATTTTGACGGGCAGGCAAGGGAAGTCCCCATTGAATACTCGGAATGCGTTTTCAAATTATCCAGCGGGGATGTGGCAAAAGAAAAAGCCATTCAGTTGAATGGCTTTGGTGGGATGATTATAAAATTGTAGTAGGGGCGGATCGCGATCCGCCCCTACAAAACCTATTTCAATTTTTCTTCAAGAACTTTCGGCAATTTACCGAGCGCCTCTTTGACATCTCCTGATGATGTGCTGCCCTGCGCCAGGTTGGGACGTCCACCGCCCTTGCCGCCGATGCCGACGATCAGGTCACCAGCCTTGACTCCGCGTTTGACGAGGTCTTCGGTCAGCACCGCAATAACAGTGGAGCCAGTGACCAGAACCGCCGCACCATTCTTCGGATATTTCTCGCGGAATTTATCTGCCAGTGTGCGGAGGGTATCCACATCGGCATTCGGGATTTCCACGCCAAGCACGTTCACATCCTTCACAGTTTGAACATTGGCGAGTTGAGCGGTGAACGTTGAAAGTGCAGTCTGCGCGCGCAGGTCAGCAAGTTGCTTTTTGAGGTCGGAGACTTCATCCTGCAAGGCTTCCACTTTGGCGGGGACTTCATCCACTGAGGACTTCAACGCGCCCGCGGCTTGTTTAAGGGTCTTGAAGCGCTTCTGGATCAAGTCGTACGCGCCGCGACCTGTGACCGCTTCGATACGGCGGATGCCAGCCGCAGCCGAGCCTTCGCTAACGATGAGGAAGGCGCCGATGTCGGAGGTGCGGTCGAGATGCGTGCCGCCACACAACTCATAAGAATATTTGTCGTCTTCGTCTTCGAGAATGGAGATCGTTCTCACAACCTCGCCATACTTCTCGCCGAAGAGCGCCATCGCGCCTTCCTTGCGAGCTTCATCCAGCGATTTGACTTCCTTGTGGACGGGCATGTCTTCGGCAATGGCTTCGTTGACCATCTTCTCGACGCGCTCGATCTGTTCGGGGGTCATCGCGTCGGGTTGGGTGAAATCGAAGCGCAGGTGAGTCGGAGCAACAAGAGAACCCGCCTGCCGCGCATGGTCGCCGAGGACTTCGTGCAGCGCCTTGTGGAGCAAATGCGTGGCGGTGTGATTGCGCATGATATTGTGGCGGCGGACCATGTCCACCTCGGCAACGGCTTTGTCGCCCACTTTGGGCTGACCAGAGATCACCTGCCCGATGTGAGTAATCGTTCCAGCCGCGGCACGGCGGGCGGAACTAATTTCGATTTCCCAATCGTTGCCACGAATGTAACCTTCGTCACCTACCTGACCACCAGCTTCGATGTAGAAACCAGTCTTGGGCAGGATGACTTCGACCTGGTCGTCGAGGGAGGCAGAGGAAACCGATTCACCGTTGACGATGAGCGCGAGGACTTCGCCTTCCACCTTTGTGCTGGTGTATGGGTCGTATTCCACGCCGTTCGGTCCAAGTAGGGGCGGGGTGACCCCGCCCCTACCCGATTGGAGGTCTTTCAAAATATTGGCAAAGAATTCCGAGTCTTCGCCGCCGAGTTTGCCCATGGCTTTGCCGCCGCCAGAGGCTTTGCTGTGTTCGTTCTTCGCGGCAGTGAAACCTGCTTCATCGATGTCGAGTCCCTGCTCGCGGGCGATGTCGCGGGAGATTTCGAATGGCAAGCCGTAGGTGGCGTACAGGTCGAAGGCTTTGTGACCATCGAGGGTGGTTTGGTTGGCAGCGCGAATCTCAGAGAGTAGATTCTCCAAATGGGCAGTGCCAGCTTCAACGGTCCGAGCGAAGCGGACCTCCTCGCGAGTCAGGTTATCCAAAATCGTCGCCTTGTTCTTTTCCAGTTCGGGATAAAAGTCGCCATATTCCGCAATGACCGCTTCCGCAACTTTGGCGAGGAACGGCTGGTGGAGTCCGATCTTCGTCCCGAAGCGGGCGGCGCGGCGAATGATCATGCGGGTGACGTAGTTGCGTCCGCCGTTGCCGGGGACAACGCCATCGGCGATAAGGAAGGCGGCGGAGCGGGCGTGGTCACAGATGACGCGGTAGGGCGTGAAGTCGGCGAGCATTTCCTTTTCGCTGTGACCCGTGAGCGAGCGCAGAACGTCGAGCGAGCCGGTGAAGAGGTCGGTCTTGTAGTTGGAGTCGACGCCCTGCAAAACGGAGACGATACGTTCAAAGCCCATGCCCGTATCGACGTGCTTGGCGGGAAGCGGCTCGAGGCGACCATCTTCAGAAAGGTTGTATTGAATGAAAACGTTGTTCCAGAGTTCGAGGAAGCGCGTGCATTCGCCGTTGACTCCGCAGCGGTGTTCCCTGCCGCGCATGTTGTCGCGTTCTTCGCCGAGGTCGATGTGGATTTCGGAGCAGGGTCCGCAGGGACCAAACTCCGCCATCTGCCAGAAGTTTTCCTTGCGGCCGAAGAAGAGGACATGCGAAGGGTCGAAACCAGGCTGTTCCTTCCAGATGTCACCAGCCTCATCGTCACGCGGGACATTGCCTTTGTCATCTTCGAAGCAGGTGGCGTAGAGCTTGTCCTTGGGCAGACCCCAGACTTCGGTGAGCAGTTGCCACGACCAGGCAATGGCTTCCTTTTTATAGTAGTCGCCGAACGACCAGTTGCCGAGCATCTCGAAGAAGGTGTGATGCGTGTCGTCGCGTCCCACGTCTTCGAGATCGTTGTGCTTGCCTGCCACGCGCATGCATTTCTGCGAGTCGACAGCGCGGGTGTAGGGTTTCTTGTCGGTGCCGATGAAGACGTCCTTGAACTGCACCATGCCCGAGTTGGTGAAGAGCAGGGTGGCGTCCCCGCCCGGCACAAGGGACATGGACGGCACGGCGGTATGTCCGTGCTCGACGAAGAAGTCAATGAAGTCCTGACGAATCTGGTTGCCTGTTAGTTTTTTGCTCATGAAAACGCTCCGAAGATTTGATAATGACTGGCGAATTATAAATGAGGAATGCGGAATGAAGAATGAGGAATGGCAGAATAAAAAAGTCCCGAACCTGTTGGTTTCGGGACTTGGTTTTCTTCATCCAGTCTCAAGCCGTGGCAGGTTCACAGAACGCGCGCGTAGCAGCGGCGGCTTGAGCGGTTGCAGAGGGCTTGAAGGTTTGTTCCATGGGCGGGATTATACACGCGGAAAAAGGAGTTGGGAAGTGGGAATTGGGAGTTTTTCGCTTTTTCCTGCCGCCAACGAAGGATGATCGAAGGATCAACGAAGGATCAACGAAGGATGATGCTGCCAAATTTGGGGTTTTGACAGCGAAATTTACGCTGAGAGCAGGTTCTGTTTCGAGGGGATTTGGGATGGGCTGGCAGTTCACACCAGAGCAAATTATTCCTCGCTAGGTTACGAGGTTTACTCAAGCAGGCTCTTCAAATGGTTATCCTTGGATATTGCAAAAACAAGAATTCGGGTATATATTTCCTATATTGGTTCAATATATGGGAGTATCGATATGCCAAAAGCCACAATTAAGCTGATAAACGGAACTATTGTAACAATTGACGGATCGCTTGAAGAAGTCAACTACCTTATCAATCTTTACAAGCTTAAAGATATCGCAAACACGAACGATAAAAAGATTGTAAAGAAAGCTAAAAAGAAAAAATCGCCAATACAAACCCAAACATCAAAAAACAAATTTGATGTTCTGAAGATTATCAACACATTAAGAGATTGCAACGAGGCGGACAACATTGAAAAAAACGTCTTGGATAAGCCAAGTGAGCTAAACAGGGTTTTATTACCACTTTACATCTTGGAAAAGCACCTTCACGACGAAATAGGTTTAACCACATCTGAAATCAGCAAAGTGGCAATAAAACTTGGCGTGAAAGTATCAAGGCAAAATTCTTTACGAGCCATCAAGTTCACCGGTCCAAAGTATGTCTTTACCGATGCGGAAGGAGCCAGAATTCCGCGCTACCGATTGAACAGGCGAGGAGTCCAATATATGGAGGGCGTGATAAATGGGACCAATATTTCTGATTAGGAATTTATAAATTGAGCTCAATCGAACAAATTTTACTTACAAAATATTCCAAAGAGCTTGTGGAAACTCTTTTAAATTCTTACAAAGATTTAAAAGATAATTTCTTCTTAGGGAATTACAAACCAAGCGAGCTAGAAGGCGGCTTCTTTGTCGAGGCAACAAGGCGAATAATTGAATTTGAGTTAACTAACACAATAATTCCTCCATCAACCCAACTCTCAAATTTCAACGATCAGGAAATGAGAAAATACGAACAAGCAACAGGCGACGACACTTTTCGTTTTCATATTCCAAGAGTTTTGAAGGCAATCTACAACATTAGAAATAAGCGCGGCGTTGGACATGTAGCAGGAGTAATTCCAAACGTAATAGACTCTACATTAATTGTTTCATGCTGCGACTGGATATTAGCTGAACTTGTGCGCATTAACTCAACACTACCCTACGACGAATGTGAAAGATTAATTGATTCAATCGTTGAAAGAAAAATTTCTATTGTATTTGACACTGGAAAGGTTAAAAGAGTTTTAGACACGTCGTTGCCTACCACTAAACAAGTATTAGTGCTTTTACATCATTCAAATGGCGAAGTAGATGCAGATGTATTGCGAAGTTGGATTGAATATAAAAACGCTTCGCGGTTTAGAACAGAGATATTGCAAGATTTACACAAAAAACGTTTTATTGAATTTGACGGCGTGACATGTTTGATGACACCAAAAGGAATCAAAGAAGTAGAAGAAAATATCTTAAAGCAAGGAGCAAATTAAGTATGGACACAAAAGTTGAACTACATTTTGGGAATAATTTTATTTCTGTACTGGGCAGTGAAGAGTTTGTTCGCGAGCAAATTGACATTTTTTATGATTATTTTGACAAAAATGCAAACTTAATTCCAGAAGAAAATGACACTGTCTTAGAAGATTTAAACATGACTCCTAAAACTGGCTCTCCAAAAACGGCAAATGTTAGAGAGTTTTACTCACAATACACTCCCAGTTCACAATCTGAATCTGCCCTCGTGTTGGCTGGATGGATTTACAGTCAAAGAGGTATTTCGCCATTTGAAATTACAGAATTAAAAGCATTATTTGACGAGGTAGGGGCGTCAAGTCCAGCAAGACTTGACAACACAATTAAGTTAATGCAGAGAGACAGTAAAAAACTATTTCAATCCCTAAGTGGTGGTCTCCTTAGACCATCAATATACGGAGAAAATTACTTTAAATCAGAAATGAAATTAGTACCTGGGGCACTTCCAGACAAACGGGAAAATACGTAAGCTAAAAGGAAGTGCTATGACAAAAAAACTCCAGAACTACATCGTCACTATTTCAGGCGTAATAATTACAATTCTGCTTTCGCTAGTCTCTGGCTTTTTTCTGAGATTACCACCAGAAATCACGTGGCTTACATTTTCCACTGGCGCTAGTATAACTGTCACCTTAACTCTCCTTGAACAGCGTTTACTGACAGCAAACTCGGAGGAAATCAACAAAAAGTTAGAATTATATAGACTGCTTGACACAATAAACGATGACGAATTACAAAAACGTGCACACATTGCTCTTGAACAGTGCCGCACAGAAATTGACAACTTATCCAAAGGCGTATTTCGAATTGACTCCTCAGAACTTCATCAGTATTTAATTCAAACATCTAACATCGCCAAGCGACATATTATCGCAACGCATGTCGGGATTGACGAGTATCACAATCTAGAGGAAGGTTCTCCTTCTGCTGAACAATCAGCTGGTATCCAACAATGGTACGCACACAAAATGAAATTATTGCGTAAAGGAATCAACTTTGAGCGAATTTATATCTTATCCAAGAATACATCGGTAGAAAAGAAAACTGGGCAGTTAAAAGTTCAAATCCAAAAATATCTTGAGAAGCAGCAAAAAGATGGGATTTCGATTAGTATCGTATGGCAAGAAGACCTTGAAAAACCAGATTTAATTCAAGATATCAGTATTTTTGATGATAAAGTTGTTCTGCTGTTACATCCCGCTTGGAAAACTGGTTTTAGCGATATTACAGTTTACAAAAGAAAATTTGACGTTGAGAAATACACGAATCTATATTATGCAATTCGTTCTAAGGGGCATTTCCTTTCTAAAATTGACAAGTCTTAGAAGTATTTCATCTCTATCAGAAATGCATTGAGGTTTCCGCCTTTCTGATAAGGCTGTTTGGGTCATCATCCCCTTTCCGTCTAAATTCAACCTCACACCAGCAAACTAAATTCGGACAAACCTAGTAAAATTAGGAATGCCAACTCCCACCCACCACATCGACATCAATCATCCCGATTTCATCGCGAGTCCATACGCGCAGTTGAAAGCCCTGCGAGACGAGTCGCCAGCCTATCACGACCCCGTCTGGGACAAGACCTTCTTCACGCGCCATGCGGACATCACGTCCCTGCTGAGGGATAAACGCCTTGGGCGCACCATGCTGCATTTGTATTCGCGCGAGGAAATCGGCTGGCCCCCGCCCGATCCGCGCACCAAAGGCTTCCGCGGGTATCAGGACAACGTCTTTATGGATATGGAAGGCAAGTCCCATGCCAGAATCCGCTCGCTGGTGACGAAGGTCTTCACGCCCAAACGGGTGGAGAGTCTGCGCGGCAGGCTGGAGCAAACCACCCATCGGCTGATCGACGCCGTGGAAGCGGACGGCAGGTGCGACTTTGTCCACGCCATTGCAGAGCCGCTGCCCGTGACGATGATCGCCGACCTGCTGGGGATTCCCGAAGCGCAAAGAGGGAACCTGCGTCCGTGGTCGAATGCCATCGTCAAGATGTATGAGCTTGGTTATACCGACGAACAGGTCGAAGCCGCCAACCGCGCCGCAAGCGACTTCATGGAAATGGTCGGCGCACTGGCGGAGGAACGCCGCGCCCATCCGCAGGATGACCTCATCACCGACCTCGTTCAGGTCACGGATCAGGGTGAGACGCTCACCGAAAATGAATTGCGAGCCACCAGCATTTTCCTGCTGAACGCGGGGCACGAAGCCACGGTCAACGGCTCATCGCTTGGACTGCGCGCCCTGTTTCAAAATCCCAGCCAGTTTGAAACGATGAAAGAAGCGGTTTATCAAAATAACACGTCCCTGCTCAAGACCGCCGTCGATGAACTCCTGCGCTACGAAACACCGCTGCCCATGTTCCAACGCTACGTGCTGGAGGATATGGAGATCAACGGAGTCCCGCTCGAGCGCGGCTCGGAAGTTGGATTATTCTACATCTCGGGGAATCGCGACTCCGCCCGCTTCGAACGACCCGACGAGTTGATCCTGTCCCGACAGGACAATCCCTTGCTGACGTTTGGTCTCGGCACCCATTACTGTCTCGGCGCACCGCTTGCGCGTCTGGAGTTGCAGGTGCTGTTCAGCGTCTTGTTCCAACGTCTGCCGAACGTCCGCGCGGCGGGAGAAGCGCAATTTGCCAAAGGCTTTGTCATTCGCGGCTTGGAAAAACTGCCGATTGAGTTTTAGTTGAGACAGCTTGCTGTCCGACTCCAGAGAAAAGTATTAGGAGCATGCAATGGACATCATCTCTTTTAACGGCAAGACCTATAACAGCCTCGAAGAAATGCCAGCCGACCAGCGTGCCGCGTACGAGCAGGTGATGGCATTCATGAAGGACGAGAACAACAACGGCATCCCCGACATGTTCGAGGGCGACGTGATCCAAAAGATGATCGGGCTGGCGGCGAACACGCGGGTCATGGTCAACGGGCAGGAGGTGCAGGGATTGGACGCCCTGCCGCCCGAAGCGCGTGAAAAGTTCGACAAAGCCATGCAGGTATTGGGGCGGATGGGGATGCTTCCGCAAGGGACGCAGGAAATGTTGGGGACCTCATTCCAATCCGCGCCGCAAATCTCCACGAGGGAACCCGTATTTGCGAAGTCGCCTTCGATTATCCAGTCCGCGCCTTCCGCCATTTCAGAAGATACAGGTCCGCGTGTTGGGGGCATCCTGCTCGCCGTTGTAGGAGTCCTGTTTCTATGCGCCCTGATCGCCGTTGCGGGGTTTCTACTCCTTGCCCAGTAAAAGTCAGCATGGAACAGAATCAATGTAACTTTATGGTCCCACCGTTTTTAACGGGAAAACCAAAACCTCAGCCACGGATTTCACAGATTTACGCGGATTGGAATAAAAAATCAGTGAAAATCCGTGAAACACCGCACTGGCGCGCGGCGCAAGTGTCTGTGGCAAAGAAATGACTCACCGTCTTTTGTCCCGCCAGAAACGGGAGACCCAACTTCATTTTGCCTTCCTGCGGAACAACGCATCCTGCGGACTCGGCGGGAAGACCCCATGTTCCACCGAACGTAACTCCTCCACCGTGAAGAAGGCGTTGGGATATTCCCGCTGGATGATGTCTGCCACTTCGGGCAGGTTCTTCCGCATGACGATGGTGTAGATCAGGTTGACCGGTCCCTGTGAGCCGTGCGCGTCCACGCGGGTGACGCCGTAGCCTTTTTCGCTCAGGGATTTCGTCAACTCGTGGACGTGGTTCGGGACGATGACACGCACCACCAACATACCGATGGCAAGTTTGTTCTCGATGAGCATGCCGATGTAGGTGCCGGTGGCAAATCCGCCCGCATAAGCCAGGTAAGCGATGACATTATGCGCGCCCCTGGTAATCTCCGAGATCACACTGACCCAGATGAATACCTCCACAAAACCGAGCAGGGGAGCGAGATGCCTTTTGCCCCGCGACGTGAAGATGATCCGCATTGTCCCCAAGGTCACGTCGGTCACGCGGGCGAAGAAAACAAGCAGGGGCAATCCAATCCATGCGTACCAGTCAAACATAAACCTCCATCAAGACGGACTCCGCAAGTTCTACTTGCGGAAACTCCAATCCAGAAGTAGAACTTCCAGACTCCGAAACGCCGCAGGGGATTATATTAGACTTTATCGGTAATTAGCCCAAACTCATTCTGGACGCTGATGAACGCACGCGAAGCGAAACGCGGATTCCCCCTTTGAATCAGCGTGAATCTGCGTCCCGATTTTATTTCCGATAGAGTCTATTCTCCCGGCTGAAACTGTTTCATTTTCCCTGTTTTTTTGCAATAATTGAATCAGGACTTTTATCAGGACTTTTATCAGTTGTATTTGGAGAAAATATGGCTATAATCATATTAATATGATTTATCAGATGAATAAAACTTCAAGCAGAAAGGATTGCCATGACCGAACTTGTCCCTGCTGAAAACCAAGCCACAGAAAAGGCTCACCGAAAGGGACCGCGTGGCGAGGTGAAGATTTTTGCAACCTGGTGCAAGGGTTGCAATATTTGCGTTGTGTTTTGCCCAACGCATGTGTTGGCGATGCATCCAAGCGGAAACCACCCGATTGTGGTGGAACCGGACAATTGCACCGCCTGTCATTTCTGCGACACCCACTGCCCGGACCTGGCATTGGTGGTCACAAAGTTAGAGTAATTCTCGAGGAGGCTGTTTTGACAATCAAACTCATGCAAGGCAACGAGGCGATTGCGATGGGAGCGCTCGCCGCCGGCTGCCGTTTCTATGCAGGATACCCCATCACCCCCTCCACCGAGGTGGCGGAAGTGATGGCGCGCGAACTCCCGAAAGTTGGCGGCAAGTTTATCCAAATGGAGGATGAGATCGCCAGCATGGCTGCCATCATCGGCGGCTCGGTGGGCGGACTCAAATCGATGACCGCCACCAGCGGACCGGGTTTCTCGCTGATGCAGGAAAACATCGGCTATGCGGCGATGGCGGAAATCCCATGCGTCATCGTCAACGTCCAGCGGCTGGGACCGTCCACCGGGCAACCAACCGCCGCGTCGCAGGGCGACGTGATGCAGGCGCGCTGGGGCACGCACGGCGACCATCCCATCATCGCGCTCAGTCCCACCTCGGTGGCGCAATCCTTCGACCTGACAGTCAAGGCGTTCAATCTTTCTGAAAAATACCGCACGCCGGTCATTCTGCTCACCGACGAAATCATCGGTCACATGCGCGAACCGGTTGAACTGCCCGACTTCGACACCGTCGAAAAGGTGGAGCGGGTCGTGACCGATACCCCCGACGATTACCAAGCCTTCCGCAATGGGCCCGGCGATGTACCGCCGATGGCAAGCTTTGGACTTGGCTATCGTTACCACATCACCGGCTTGTTCCACGACGAGGTCGGCTTCCCCACCCAGCGGCTTGACGAGATCGACCACTGGCTTGAGCGCGTCAACCGAAAGATCGAGAACGCCGAAGATGTTCTGCTCTACCAGACCGATTACCAGCCCGGAGCGCGTACTGCCATTTTGAGTTACGGCGCGTCGGCTCGCACCGCCCGCCACGCCGTAAAACAAATGCGAGCCAAAGGTGAAAAGGTCAATCTCT
This sequence comes from Chloroflexota bacterium, assembly GCA_016234555.1. Taxonomy (GTDB): domain Bacteria; phylum Chloroflexota; class Anaerolineae; order Anaerolineales; family Villigracilaceae; genus Villigracilis. Next base: position 101,728 of record JACRBJ010000065.1, read on the forward strand.
TCACCGTGCAGACGATCTGGCCCTTCCCTGAAAAGGCGGTGGAGGAACTGGCGGACTCTGTGGATAAGATCATCGTCCCCGAAATGAATCTCGGACAACTGGCGCTGGAAGTGGAGCGGGTGGCTGGGCGGAAGAAGGTCGTGCGCGTCAACCGCGGCAACGGCGAGATGGTCACACCCGATATGGTTTTGGAAGCAGCGGAGGCTTAGGCATGTCACAACATATTCTTTCCGTTCACGACCTGGACGTCGACGAGGGGCAAATTCCGCGCGAGGACTGGTTCGAGTCCAGTTCCACCCTGCACAACCTGCGGAAGAACAAGAAGTTCCCCACCATCTGGTGCGCGGGCTGCGGCATCGGCGTAGTGATGGGGTCGTTGATCCGCGCCATCGAAAGCCTGGGACTCGAAAACGACCAGGTGGCGCTGGTGGCTGGCATCGGCTGTACCGCGCGTATGCCGGTCTACATGGATTACAACACCCTGCACACCACGCACGGGCGCGCGCTGGCGTTTGCCACCGGGCTGAAGATTGCCCGCCCCGACATGAAGGTCATCGCCATCATGGGCGACGGCGATGCGCTGGCGATTGGCGGCAACCACTTCATCCATGCCGCGCGCCGCAATATCGGCATCACCGCGCTGGTGGTGAACAATTCCATCTACGGCATGACGGGCGGACAATACAGCCCGACCACGCCGCTGGACATGCGAGCCACAACCGCCCCGTACGGAAACGTCGAACCACCCTTCCCCGTCTGTGATTTGGCTGCCGCGGCGGGAGCGGTTTACGTCGCCCGCAGCACGGTCTATCATCCGCTCGAACTGGACAAGCACCTGTCCGAAGCCATCTCAACCGAAGGGTTCAGCCTGGTGGAAGCCGTCAGCTACTGCCACACCACCTACGGGCGCATCAACAAACTCGGTTCGGCGGCGGATATGATGCGGATGCTCAAAGACAACAGCATGTCCAAGTCCGCCTACGACAAGCTCAGCCCCGAGTCGCAGGAGGCGAATACCAAGATCGTGCGCGGAGTTCTGCACAAGAAGAAGCGCCCCGAATATACCAAGATTTACGACTCGCTCGTGGAGCGCAAACACCTCGAGGAACTGAAACTACGCAACGCGGGGAGGCACTAATGGACAAGCGAACCGAAATCCGTCTGGCTGGCGAGGGCGGGCAGGGGATGATCCTTGCGGGAATCATCCTTGCCGAGGCTGCCGCAATTTACGACGGCAAGCAAGCCACCCAGACCCAAAGTTACGGACCCGAAGCCCGGGGTGGAGCCAGCCGCTCGGAGGTGGTCATCTCTGACGGCGAGATCGATCACCCCGAAGTTCTCTCGGCTGATGTGGTCGTGGCGCTCAGTCAGGCGGCATACAAGAAATTCGCACAGACCGTCCATGCCAGCGGCTTGTTAATCGTGGACGAAGACCGCGTGCAGACATCCGAAGATTTTTCAGGCGTCAAGTTCCCCGTTGCCCGCATTGCCCAGGAGACCACCGGCAAAGCCATCACCGCCAACACGGTGGCATTGGGTTTGTTGGTCGGGCTGACGGGCGTGGTCTCACGCGAAGCCATTGAAAAGGCTGTGCTTGCCCGCGCGCCGAAAGGCACCGAAGACATGAACCGCAAAGCATTGCAGGCTGGTTTTGCGGCGGCGGAGGGAATCAAATCGCCGGCGCCGTAAAATTTATCGAAACTGTCGGCTGGAAAACATTGACTCCGTCTGTCAATTCCTGTACACTCTAATTACTCCGATGGGGAGTAGCCGCCCGGCTTTTCGGGATCGACAGTCGTCAATACGTGGCGCAAAACGCCACCGGCTGTCTGAGTGAAAGCGCAAGACCATCGCTATCTTTGGCGATGGTCTTTTTATTTTTTGTGGTTTCGGCATGATGTCAAACACAATCAAGCAACCCGCAGTTCAAATCCTTATGGCGATCCTGATTCTCTTCCTCTGTTTTGGAAGTCAGGCGGACTTGCCTGTTGGAGTCGTGTCTGTTGCCGAAACCCTCGAAGCAGACTTCGACCTGCTCGACCTGGAAGAAGACTTGTTGGCGGCAAACATCGCCACGGCATCGGTGGGCTTGAACCTCCACAAACTGGAGGAAAAGAGTTTGAAGATTCGAACCGTCAGCCTGTCTCCCGTCCCTCCTCCTCCCAAAACCATTTAATCGATCAGACGCTGTGACCTGTTGTCGCAGGGCGCAAGGAACTGACTGGCTTGCCCAGCCGGTCATTGCCTGTTTGCCTGATATGGAAGACTCAAACGATTTACAAAATGGAGAAAGACTTTGATCGACACTCTCGAAACCATCATATTATCTGCCGCCCAAACCATTTACGATGCCTGGGGCTGGTTTGGCGTGGCAATGTTGCTTGCTTTTGAAAATGCCACAGGCATCACGCCCAGCGAGATCATTCTGGGGTTGGCGGGCTGGATGCTCATTTCGGAGCATCAACTGCCGCCTTCAGTGATTCCCGTTGGCGGTCTTTACGCCGCCCTCGGCAGCGTGCTTGGGGCTTCCGTGGCGTATTGGGTTGCCCGCCTCGGTGGACGTCCGCTGGTGGACAGGCTGGCGCGCTGGCTGCGGATTGATTCCGCCCACATCGACCGCGCCGAAAACCAATTCCACCGTTGGGGCGCGGGACTGGTACTGGTCGGGCGAGTCATGCCCGGCGTTCGCACACTCGTCAGTATCCCGGCAGGACTGGCGCGCATGCCCTTTGCCACCTTCTTCGTTGCCACCTTCATCGGCGCATATGTCTGGTGTACCCTGCTCATCGGCGCGGGTTATGTCCTCGGCCACGAATGGACGCTCATCAGCACCTACGTCAAGCAATCCTTCCCCTACCTGCTGGCGGGCGGCAGCGTTGTGTTGGCGGCGTATTTTTGGTTCACCCGCCGCGCGATGGTTCCAGCCGTTGTGCCGGTCCGTGTTGACGATGAATAGGGTGACACGTTTTTCGATTTTTTAGAAAGGAGATTCCAATGTCCACAACCCCGAGTTCCCGTTTTCCCGTCATTCGACGGTTTTGGAAGCCAGTTGCCGCCACCGGGGCAGGCGGTACGGCTGTTGTCCTCTGGTTCGAGGAAATGATGTTGTTCGTCCAGGACATTCTGGCGTTGATCTTCCTGCCCATCCTGGCGGGAATCATCTACCTGTTGAATATCTTCGCTTTCAAATCCCGCATGCCCCGCCGCGAAGATTTGACAAATCCAACTCATGGAGGAAAAGAATAACCATGCAAAACCAACCCTGGCATACCCTGACCATCGAGTCGTCCTTCGAGCAAAGCCAAAGCCAGCCCGACGGCTTGACCAGTGACGAGGTTCAGAAGCGCCTCGCCCAATTCGGTCCCAATGAATTGCAGGCAGCCCGCCGCATTTCGCCCTGGGAGATTCTGCTGGAGCAGTTCAAGAACGTGCTGATCCTGATTCTGCTTGGGGCGACGGCGATTTCGCTGTTCCTCGGTCACGGAGTCGAATCCATCGTCATCGCGGTGATCGTACTCTTTGCGGTGGGACTTGGCTTCGTGCAGGAATATCGCGCCGAACGCGCCATCGAAGCCCTCAAGCAGATGGCTGCGCCCACCGCCGCCGTTTTGCGTGACGGCGTGGAAGTCAAAATCCCCGCACGGGATTTGGTGCCCGGCGACGTGGTAATCCTGCACACCGGTGACCGTGTCCCAGCCGATGGGCGCCTGCTGGAGGCGGTCAACCTTCAAGTGGAGGAAGCGGCGCTGACGGGTGAATCGGTTCCGGTCGAGAAGCATGTCAGGGCGCTGGAAAACGAAGACCTCGCCATCGGTGACCGCAAGAACATGGTCTATGCCGGGACGGCTGTCACCTACGGGCGCGGTAAGGCGCTGGTTGCGGCAACCGCCATGCAGACGGAATTCGGCAAGATCGCCAAAATGCTTCAGGATGTCGAGTCCGGGCGCACGCCGCTTCAGCAAAACCTGGACAAGGTCGGCACGGCGCTGGCGCGGGCGGCTTTCGTGGTTGTTGCCATTATCGTGGCCCTCGGCTTGTTTCGCGGACAACCCTTCATCGAGATGCTGATCTTCGGCATTGCGCTGGCTGTTGCGGTTGTGCCGGAAGCCCTGCCCGCCGTCGTCACCATTTCTCTGGCGATTGGTGTGCAGAAGATGGTCAAACGCAATGCGCTCATCCGCCGCCTGCCCGCTGTGGAAACGCTTGGCAGCACCTCGGTGATCTGCTCCGATAAAACCGGCACGCTGACGAAGGATGAGATGACCGTCCGCCGCCTGTATTGTGCGGATGAGATGTTCAGCGTTTCGGGAGCGGGATACGCACCCGAAGGCGGATTCTCCGTCAACGGCGAGACACTGTCCGCGCCGACGGATGCCCTGCGCCAAATGCTGGTCGCCGGTACGCTGGCTTCCGATACGAAGATGATTCAACTACCGGGTGGGGGATGGGATATTAAGGGCGACCCAACCGAAGGGGCGTTGGTCGTGGCGGCGGCGAAGGCTGGAATGCAGAAAGAGGACCTCGACGCGAAATATCCGCGCGTGCATGAAATCCCGTTTTCCTCCGAGACCAAACGCATGACCACTGTCCACGAGTCAGATGGCAAACTGGTTGCTCATGCCAAAGGCGCGCCGGAAGTGATTTTGGACGGCTGTGACTTTGTGTGGACCGCCGAAGGCGTCGCGCCGCTGGATCAGCCTCGACGTGAAAAAATTCTTGAGCAGGCTCAAACGCTTGCCGGCGAAGCCCTGCGCGTGCTGGGGATTGCCTCCAAGCCGGATGTGACCCTTGAGACAGCCGAACGCGGCATGACCTTTTTGGGGCTTGCGGGAATGATCGACCCGCCGCGTCCAGAAGCCAAAGACGCGATTGCGTTGTGCGCCGACGCCGGCATCCGCCCGGTGATGATTACCGGCGACCATCCTGTGACCGCTCAAGCGGTGGCGCGGGAGTTGGGTCTGCTTCGCAACGGCAGCCGGGTCGTGACCGGGGCGGAACTTGAAGAGATGCCCGACGAACAACTGCAAAAGGAAGTCGAGCAGATCAGCGTGTATGCGCGGGTTTCGCCCTCGCACAAACTGCGGGTGGTGACCGCCTGGCAGTCGCGGGGTCACATTGCGGCGATGACCGGCGACGGCGTGAACGATGCGCCCGCGTTGAAGAAGGCGGATATCGGCATTGCAATGGGAATCACCGGCACTGATGTCACCAAGGAAGCCGCCGCGATGACTCTGACCGACGATAACTTTGCCTCCATCGTTGCGGCTGTGGAGGAGGGACGCGGCGTTTTTGGGAACATCAAAAAATATCTGATGTACCTGCTTTCCTCGAACATCGGCGAGATTGGGCTGATGGCTGGTTCCGCCCTGCTCGGTCTGCCATTGCCCCTGACGGCTGTACAGATTCTGTATGTCAACCTGGCGACGGATGGCTTGCCCGCGCTGGCGCTTTCGGTTGATCCACCTGAAAAGGATTTGATGAAACGCAAGCCGCGCAACCCACGCACCGGCATTTTTACCCGTCCCGTGGTAACGTTGATGGTGCTGGGCGGCATCTGGTCCACCACCGTCAATCTGGGAATATTCACCTGGGCGCTCAATTCCGGGCGGACGTTGGAGGAGGCGATGACGATGACCTTCGTCTCGCTGGTGCTGATTCAATTCTTCAAGGCGTACAACTTCCGCTCCGACCGTCATTCCGTGCTGAACAAGCCCTTCGAAAACAAGTGGCTTAACCTGTCAGTGGGCTGGGAATTGCTCCTGCTGGTTTTGATTGTCTATCTTCCGTTCCTGCATGAAGCCTTCAGCACCTACTCCCTGCCGCTGGTGGATTGGGTAATCGCCGGCGGGCTGTCTGTGACCATTGTCCCCGTGTTGGAGTTGGTCAAGTGGATGGTCCGTAAAGGTTGGTTTGGTGCCATGGAGTAAACGACAACAAGTTCGAGATAAAAATATGGAGACCGCAAATGACAACACAAATGAAAAAACGCAAGCGCGACATCGAGAAGAATTACCCCGTGAAACAGTTCGTCAAAAAACTGCGGCGACTTGCCGACTGCCTCGAGCAGGGACGAAAGTTTCAGATTCAAGTGGCGGGAGAGCGAATCTCCATACCTGCCACTGCCATCATAAACATCGAACATGAACGCGGCGACTCTGCAGAGGAAGTGGAGTTTCAACTCAAGTGGCTGCTTGATAAATAGATGAAGAGCCCTCTGAGGCGCAAAAACCTGGAGGGCTTTTTATTCATCGATTACCGTCGAAGGCCTGGCAGCCAAAATCCCAACCGCCAGCCCCCACATGGACATTTCCTGAAATTGAGAATTCTCGAAACCAACCCTGCCCACCATATCCTGGAGTGGGATTGGACGACAGTCAATGGCACTTGGATAACGGTGGTGTGCCCAAACGTAGAGTCGCTCCATCCAGTTGGGAATTTCCCTCTGCACAAGAGATGCGACGCCAAGCCGTCCGCCGTCACGAAGCACGCGTTTACACTCACAAAGAACGGCGGGAATCTCCGCCGCGGGGAGCAGTTCCAGGGTAAAGCTCATGAAGATTGCATCAAATGATCCATCTGGAAATGGAAGATGAAGCCCGTCACCCTGAAGACAGTTGACATTGGACAAGCGAAGTTTTTGAAGTTTGTCTTTTGCGACCCCAAGCATCCCCGCCGATAAATCCAACCCGATGACCTTCCCTGTGGAGCCAACGCAAGAGTTCAATACAGGCAGGGACTCGCCCGTGCCGCATCCAACCTCAAGGACAAATTCGCCAATTTGAACATCGAGCATTTGCAGACCACGCATCCGCGCGGGGCGTTCGCTCGAACCGCTGATGAAGTCATACCAGCGGCTCAAGCGGTCGTAGTTGTGACGGGTCTCATTGTGGTCGGTCATGCCACAGGGGAACCTTTTGTGCGTCCCATCCATGAGAGGTCGTCAAATTCACCGAAGCGTTCGCGGAAGATGCGGTAGTAGAACAATTCCTCTTTTGTGTTCAACTGAACTCCGTTCGGCAGGTTTCTTTCGCGCTTGAAATCGGCGTCGCTGATTTGTCCTTCGGCGTGACGCGCCAGAAAATCCTCCACGCCCGCGCCCTGCCAGAATTTGGCTTTGGGTCGCCAGAGGACGGAATCGGGCAACACCCCCTTCATTGCTTCGCGCAGAATCCATTTTTCCACGCCGTTGCGAAGTTTCAGGCTGGCAGGAATTTGGAAAGCATAGTCCACAACCCCGTCGTCCAAAAAACCGACATGCGCCACCGTGCCAAAGGCAGACGAGCAACGGTCAACGCGTTGCAGGGCGGTGTTGTGCAGACGATTGGTGATGTCAACCAGTTCGGACGGCAAGTCGGCAAGGGGAAGCGATTTGAGATAATCATAGCCCGCGAACAATTCATCGCCGCCTTCGCCCGAAAACACAGCAGGGACATAATCGGCGGCGGCTTTTGCCACCAGATAATTCATCACGCTGGAACGAATCAGCCAGGCGTCGAAAGATTCGAGGGCGTAGATCACGTCACTGAGGGCGGAGAACATCTCTTCAGGTTGGACTACCCGCTCGTGATGTTCCGTCTTGAGGAAATCGGCGGCGACGCGGGCAAATTCCAGATCGGGAGCGCCGTCCATGCCCGCCGCAAAGGTATGGAGTTTGCTCACATGGGGACGTGCCAGCGCAACCATCACACTCGAGTCCAGTCCGCCCGAAAGCCACGAGCCGACATCGCCGTTCCCAATCCGCGCCCGCTCCGCGACCGAGGCTTCGAGCCGTTTACGCAGTTCGCGGGCAATGGTTTCGGCAGACTCGTTCAATTCAGGCTGGACTGAGATTTCAGCATTCGCCAGCGGCGTCAGCGTTTTGCCGTCAAAGGAATGCCCCGGCGGCAGTTCGTGAATATCGCGGGTGACGGCAAGCAGACCCTTCACTTCGGAGGCGAAACAAAACGCGCCATCGCTTGTCCAGCCGTAATACAGCGGGCGGACTCCCAGCCTGTCGCGCTGAAGTTCAAAGCCGTCAGCGCGTGCCTGCGCCTGGGCGAAGTGTCCCGCGCTGGCCTGATCTTGCGCAAGGCCTTTTGACAAATCTTTCAGGTCAAGTTCTTGGATTTTCGAGCCAAGCGCACCGATGGTCGTTCCTTCCACTTCATATATTTCACGCCAATCACTTCCGCGATGCGATAAACGATCAAGCATTTTGTTAACCAGTTCGGTTTTTCCTGCGTGTGCAATTCCAGCAATTCCAGACATGCGATTCTCCTTCGTTATTCAATCACGCCTTCCTGAACGAAGCGGGTCAACTCGCTGACGCTCCACTGTTCGAGACCGAGCTTCTCAACCGTCCGCCCGCGCCGCCAGTAATCGGTGCGGTGGATGATGCTGCCGATGCGGATGATGCTTTCCATACCGCGCACCGAGACGCCATAGCGCATCCCCAGCGAGGCGATCGGCACGAGGCTCATGGGAATATCCTCGAACAGATAACGATGGTTGAGCGTGGGCGGAGCCTTGATCCCGTAGTAACCCGGCTGGTTATGGATGGCTTCATGCAAGTCTTCACCTGTGGTGTCGTAGGCAAGTTTCAGCCACTCCAGCGCGGTGCGGGCGCGGATGCCCAACGCGGAGGCAACCGTCACGCGCTCGCGGTCGAGGACTTCCAGCATGCGGGCAACGGACGGGGTTACGCCATCGATGTAGAACTGATAATCGCCGTGCGTGGCTTCGATCCAGCCTGCGTTGAGCAGGGTCAGCGCGGGATGGAAGATCGCCCCCATGTTGTTCAAGCTGGTATTCAGCACATTGACGCCGTCGATGAATTGCGGATACGCTTCGTTGATTGCGTCGAGCGCCAGTTGCGTGCGCGTGGCGGGCAAGGCTGCCAGCGGGATAGCTTCCTTGATGCGGAAGATACGCGCCGCGGCGGGACCGTCGGAACGGGCAGCATATATGAAGGTCTCGGCTTCGGCGATGGTGACGTCCGCCTTGCAGCCGCCGTCGCGGATGACCTTTGAAAATTCCAGCGCGCCGCAGGTGCGACCAGGGTGCAGGACGACAATCTGCCCGTTCTTGAGGTGCGGCGCCATGGCGGCGGCAACTTCAGCATGCGCGGATGACGGCAGCACCACCATGATTACGTTCACATTTTTGATCGCCTCGCTGATCGTGGATGTAACCCGCTCCAGCTTGCCGAACCCGTGCGGCACACCCTCCGCCCCGTCCAACTCGATGCCGCCGCGTTTTTTGATGACCTCCACGTGACTGGCGGTACGGTTGTAAAGCGAGACCTTGAACCCCATCAACGCGAGATGCGCCGCCATTGCCTTGCCGCCATGTCCGGCCCCGATCACTGCGAACTTCTTTGTCATGTTGTCTCCTTTGTTTAATTCGGAGTTCAAAATCTCCTGACTTTGAACCGTCAACGACGGGGGTCGTTGACTCCGTAATCAAGATACTTCCACGCACGCGCCATCCACGATACGCGTTTTGACCTTGCCCAGTGCAAACTTATTGTTGCGAAGTTGCGGAGCGTCCATCAAACCCGAAGTGACCGCCCCAGCCAGAGCGGCGGGATCCGTAAGCGGGTCGTCCGATGAATCCGCCTGGGCACGGATTTGATTCAGCAACTGGGCCGATTCTTCCACCAGTTGTTGGACACGAGCCTGAACCTTCGGGTCGGCGGTCATGTCGGGCGCGCCCATTGCGTTGTCGATTGCGCGACGGACGATTTGACTCGTCTCGATGACGTCATCCGCAGTGGCGGCGTGATGCGCCTCGGTATGCCCGACGATGTGATAGATGTCGGGCTTGAGCGCCATTTGCAAATATGTAGCTGCGGCGAGATGTCCGCGAGCGGCATGGGGATTCAATGGATGTGAAAGCAGCCCGATACGAGTTTGCTTCCATATCTTGAAGTTTTTGTTTTCTAGCGGCGCAATCATTTTAATGACCGCCAGCATCTTTGCCAAATCCATTGCGTCGGAAAGTCCGGGCGGACTGTTGAACATCAACTGCGCGATGTAATCCTTCACGCCAAAGGCGCGGGCATTGTACGCCGAAAGATAAGCCGCCACCACGAACACCACATCCGAAGCATCGCGCATCCCCCAGTGATGCGGCTCGTTCAACTCGACGGGGATGTCATGCTCGCCGTACCACTTCATCACGCTTTGATGCTCGCGGATCGAACCTTCCAAATCCCAGGGACCGCGCCCGTCCATCTGGTTGAACCAAAAGAGCGGGATGGCGCACCACGCGATGTTGATCGTCCGCGCGTACATCTCGGCGAGTTTTATAAAATCATCAGTTCCCGAATACGTCCGCAGCAGCGGATAATTTCCGCGACGGCTGGCTTCGTACAACGCGCGGTAATCGTCCTCCGAACGCACAGGCACGCCGCCCGCCCCCTTTCTTCTTGGGTCCTGCCTTTCGGGATGATAGAAATTTTCCTGCGCGTCCTGGTCAGTGCCCAGCGAGATGACATCCAGCGCCTGCGCCTCGGCAATCTTTTCGATACCCTTGATGCTCTCCTCCATCGTGGGCAGTCCAAAATGATGACGCAGGATTGGGTACGGGGACTTCCATTTGATTCGTTCCACTGCAGACTGTGGATACGCTGCTTCTCTCCCCGCCTGGGCCTGATCCCCTTTCAGGTAGCTGATCACCGCCTCGACATTTTCACCCCCGTCGAAAGTCCGCTCGAAGAATCCCAACTTCTCCACGCGCTCCACAACGGGCGGAGTCCCGCCAAATGCAAAACGGACTCCACGCTCATACAGTTCAGAAGCGGCTTCGGCAAATTCCCCAAGCAGACGTTCCCCCGTTTCAGGCGTGAGACGATACGAAACGCCGACCAAATCAGCCTTCTCACGTTTCGCCGCTTCGATGACTTCCTCCACTGAAACAGCGGGACCAAGGAAAACCGTCTTCCAGCCGGCAGATTCCGCCAGCCTGAGGAAATTCATAACACCTGCCACATGGACACACTCGCCCAATGCAGCCGCAACAACGGTCTTACTCACGGGTATTCTCCTTTCATGCTTAAAAAACACTTCCCCTGTACCGATAAACGACTATGTCCCTGAAAATTTTATACCATGAGTTTTTGGGGTTAAGATTAAATCTCCTTTAATGCGGTTAATCCCCCGGACTAATAAAAGAGGCTACAATCAACCTCATGCGATGGCGATATTTTTTTTCACTTGTTTTGATTCTCCTGGCATCCTGCCAGGCGCTGCCTCCCAATTTTGTTCGATCAAAAATTGGGACGACGGAACGCGACGTAACCTATTGTGAAATGGACGGCACGCCCCTCAAGATGGACGTCTATTATCCATCCCTCGTCAGGAGTCGGTGGCCCCTGGTGATCTCTGTGCATGGCGGCTCCTGGTCAGCCGGGGACAAGAGCATGATGACGTTTGTCGATGTTGAAAAAATGCGCAAAGCGGGCATCCTCCTCGCCTCCGTGGATTACCGCCTCGCGCCCGACCATAAATTCCCCGCCATGATCGAGGACGTGAAATGCGCCGTCCGTTATTTGCGTGCCCATGCCGATGAATACAACCTCGACCCTGAGCGGATTGGAGCCATCGGCGGCAGTGCAGGCGGACATCTTGTCGCGTTGCTGGGCATGACCGACCCGTCGGCTGGATTCGAGGTTGGGGAATATCTGGATTATTCGAGCCGCGTCAAAGCAGTGATCTCGATTAGTGGGTTTTCCGATTTGACTCCGCCGTTCACGGCAAAACTCCCATTCGACCGGATGTCCGTGTTTGGAACCACCAAACAAAGCGACCCGATCTTTCGGCAGGCAAGTCCCGTAAAACACGTCACGGCGGATGACCCGCCCTTTTTGCTCATTCACGGGGAAAAGGATGAGACCGTGCCGATCAACCAATCCGATATTCTTTACAGGCAATTACTGGAAACAGGCTTACACGTTGAATTCATCAGGGTCGAGAACGCAGACCACTCCTACGAGGCTGTCGGGGGAAATCCCATCTCGCCCTCCGCCGACGAAATCAAGGACGCCATCATGGAGTTTTGGGAAAAGTATTTGGTGAAATAAACTCCCCCGTTTCATTCGTTTTACATCTCCACCGTGCAGGGCGCTTCCTCTTTGACGATGACGCTTTCGCCGTTGGGGAAGGTGACGGTGGTTTGCTCCAGTCCGCGCACGATGGTGAGACCCTTGAATTTGATCGTCACCGCCCAGGGGAAGAGGTTCCTGCCTTCGAGCTTGACCTTGCGCTGCGAGAGGACGGTCACGCCCAGAGCCTGCATGAACAATCCGACGGGCGCGAAGCCCTGCAATGAATTGCGTTCGCCGATGCCCGTTCCTTTTTCTGCATGGTAGCGCTGATAGAAGGAACGGTTTTTTTTCAGGTTCTGAATGACGGCGTTCATCAGGTGGGCGGTCAGGCGGGTGGCTTCGGCGCGGAAACCGTAAGCCAGCAAGCCTTCGCCGATCAACTGGTTCCAGGGGAGGAGAACGCTCATCGAAACAGCATCCGCATCGGGGTCGGGCGAAACGGGAAGCGAGGGCAAGCCGAAGGGACGGTCGAATCTATCCGCCGTCATCATGTTGCGTCCAATCATCGCGTTCGCCTGTTGCGCCGCCGGGACTTTTGCCCAAAGCGGCAGGGCGAGGGTCAAATCCTCGCCGGTGGTGTCGATCAACTTGACGACCACCTTGTCCTTTTCGTCCAGCCCCGTCACGCTGACCCTGCCCACGCGGGTAAACAATTTTTGGGTCGTGGCAACCAGCCCTCCCGTGCGCCACTGGAATTGATGACCTTGAATGGTTTCGACCTCGCCCTTGGTCCTGCTGAAGAATTCGCTGATCTCCACTTCGGGTCGCTTTGCGGCTGGATTTTTGGTTTGGATCTCAACCAGCAGGCGGATCCCGGTCTCGAACTCTGCTTTCGGGCGCATGTTGCCGTCGCCCCTTTTCTTCGCGATGACCTTCCCGGTCGAGACCTGTTTGGTTTCGCGGTCGCGGTAGGAGTAAAAACTTTGGTTCGGATTCCAGCCCGCGACGAGGGAGGCTTTGAGGATTTCCGCCTGCGCCGCAACCAGCGCCGTTTCTTCGTCGGGCTTGCCCAGTTTCCCGGCAATCTTCCCGATGGACTTCGCCTCGCGGTAAAGCATGGCTTCGAGCGACGGGCTGTGGACGAGCGAAATATCCAGTCCCTGCGACCAGGGATGCCAGACATCGAAGATGGGGTTATCGTCGAAACCCGTTTGCAGGAGATTGTCCCATTCGGGCGAGCCGTCGCGGTTGCGGTCATGCACCGACGAGAACCACGACCAGAAGAATTTGATCAGCCTGGGGAAGGTTTCCGCAAGGAAGGCTTCATCCTCCGCAAATTGATAATATTTCCATGCGAGGCTGGCGAGCAGGGGCGCGGCGAGCAGTTTCCCGCGTTGACCTGCGATGCCCGGCCTGCCGTCCACTTCGCCGTCCTCGTCCTGCGTGGAGAGGAAATTGAGGATGAGATTCTTCGTCACCTGCGGGACGCCATGCAGGATGCTGGAAAGATAACAGGCATCCAGCGGCGATTGTCCATTCCAGGCGGGAGAATAATCTGCGCCGTCGCCTTTCCGCGAGAATCCGTTATCGATGTGGCGGGCGGTCACGAAGGAGGGATGCGGCAGGTGCCCATTTCCGGCGAAGAACAAGCCAAACGCTGCAGTCTGACTAAATGCCAAAGCGGCATCCCAATCCGGGTCGCCGGTGCGGATGTCCAATATTTGCGAGTTGTTGACGAGTTCGATGCGGGCGCGTTCCGCTTCCCAGGGACGGGCAGCGCTGCGGCGCGCCAACTCGAAGGAGGTCGCAACGGTATCCAATGCGGCTTCGGCGAAGGCGATCTGCCGTGTCCCGCCGGGACCAAGCTCAAGTTCGAGGAGGAGGGAGGCGTGAGTCCCGGTCCCGTGTTTGGGGCCGCCCGTCATGAAAATCACGGGGGCGATGCCGCTGGTTTGTCCCGCGAGGATATTCACCAATTGCTGTTGCGTGGGGATGATGGATTGCCCGTCGAGGGGGGAAAGCGCGGCGCACACTTCCAACTGGATCTGGCGCACGGTTGTGCTTTTGTTGGTGAGGATCACCCTCCCCGCCACCGCATGGGATTCGGGAACCCAGTATTCGGTTGTGACCTGGAGATTTTCGAAGGGAACAAAATCGAGAGTTAGGAAGTTTGGATGGAAGTGGCGCAGCGACGGTTTGACCGCAAAGGTGTTAGGGTCTGTGACGGAGACGTTATTCTCGGTAAACCGCAGGAAAATCCGCATCGAGCGGGCGCGCAGCCCAAACGTGGTGTAGAGCGAAACAAAAGCGCGTTCGGCGTCTCCCGCGCCCAGGTCCAGCTCCCAGATGTGGTCGTTGAGATAGTCGGGCTGGCAAAGGCGGGCATCCGCCGCAATGGAAAGATATAGCGGGTCGCCGAGACTTAAAGACCAATCGCGCATGGCGCCTATTGTACGAGCGAAACGGCGGGAGGTCAAAGGTATAATTTAGTCAGATAGTTATCAACCGCCTGACCATAAGACTATGAGACTATAAGGCTATGAGGCTGTCGACCAGAACACAAGGAGATTTAACCATGCCAGGACTTTATTTCGAGGAATTTTCGGTGGGACAGAAGGTGACGACAGTTGGGCGGACCATCGGCGAGGCGGATATTTTCGGTTTCGCCGGATTGACCGGTGACTTCAACCAAATCCACACCGACGCTGCGTTTGCCAGCAAGACCCAGTTTGGGCAGCGCATCGCGCACGGACTGCTGGGGCTGTCCATTGCCACGGGCTTGATCATGCGGACAGGTTTGCTGGAAGGGACCGTGCTTGCCTTCCGCGAGATCAACGAATGGAAGTTCGTCAAACCGTTCTTTATCGGCGACACGATTTCCGCCGAGCTGGAAGTGACCGAAACAAAATCCATGCCGCGCATCGGCGGCGGTTCGATGATCGCCTCGGTGACGGTGAAGAATCAAAACGGAGAGATTTGCCAGCGCGGTTCGTTAAACCTGCTGGTGTTGAGCAAGCCCAAATCGTAGGGACGGGGTGACACCGCCCCTGCACAAAGGTTATATAAATGAGCAACGAAGACAACGACCGATTACGCCGAATTCTAAAATCGGAGGAGGATACGCAAGGGGTGTATAACCCTGAGCCTGTCGAGCCTTCTTCGCAAATCACCGACAAGTTTTACCGTCCCGCGCTGGACAAGGACAACATGCCCCTGCCGCGCCGCGTGAACGAGATCGATGTGGAAGGCACGCGGGTCACGCCCGCCGCCTATACGCCGACGCGCCGTCAACAGGCGCAGCCAACCCAGCCTCCAACACCGCCGGCTTCCATCCCCCGCTCACAGCCCAACGTCCAACGTTCAACATCAAACGTTAAGCGTTCAACCGCTCATCCTTTCAAGAACTGGGGCTGTTTCCTGCGCGGACTTATCTTCTCCGTATTCGTTGTCGTCATCATCGGTTTGATCGGCGGGTCTTATTTCGTCTACAAGTATTATCAAATCGCCAGCGACCTGCCCGACGTGAGCGACCTGAAGAACCTCGCCTCGAAATTCGAGACCACGCGCATTTTGGACCGCAACGGTCAGGTGCTTTACGAAGTCCTCGACCCCAACGCTGGACGCCGCACCTACATCCCGCTTTCGCAAATCTCGCCTAACCTTGTCGCGGCGACCATCGCCACCGAAGACAAGGAATTCTACAACCACCCCGGCTTCGACCTTGCCGCCATCATCCGCGCCTTGTGGGAAAACTATCGCACCGACGGACAGGGCGGCGGCGCGTCCACCATCACGCAACAACTGGCGCGCGCGCTTTTGCTCACTCCGGAAGAACGCTCCCAGCGGACCTACACCCGCAAGACGCGCGAGATCATCCTCGCGGCAGAGATCACCCGCCGCTACTCGAAGGACGAAATCCTCGAACTGTACCTGAACGAAATCTACTACGGCAACCTCGCCTACGGAGTCGAAGCCGCCGCCGAGACCTACTTTGGCAAGTCTGCCAAAGACCTGACCCTGGGCGAAGCTGCCTTCCTCGCGGGTCTGCCGCAGTCGCCCGCCGTGTATGACATCTACACCAACCCGCAGGACACGCTCATACGCCAGCAGCAGGTTCTGGTGCTGATGTTCGAGATGAGCACGCAAAACAACTGCATCACCGTCAGCAACAGCGAGACTCCTGTCTGCGCCGATCCGCTTGCCGCCACGCAAGCCGCGGACGAGATGAAGGTTTATTCCTTCCGTCCGCCCTCGTTCGATGCCAAATATCCGCATTGGGTGAATTTCGTCCGCTCCAAACTGGAGGAGCAGTACGACGCGCAGACCATTTATCGCTCCGGCTTTGTGGTGTACACCACCCTCGACCCGGTCATGCAGGATACCGCCCAGCAACTGGTCACGAACCAGGTGGCGGCGATGGTGGATAACAATACCAAGAATGGGGCTTTGGTTGCCATCCGCCCCGCGACGGGCGAAATCCTTGCGATGGTCGGCTCGCCCGATTTCAACAACGATGCCATTTCGGGACAGATCAACATGGCAAACAGTCCCACGCGTCAGCCTGGTTCCTCCATGAAGCCGTTTACCTACATCGCGGCTTTCGAGAAAGGCTGGACACCCGCGACCTGGATCTGGGACGTGCCGACTCAGTTCCCCGACGGCGCAAATCCGCCCTATGAGCCGCGCAACTACGACGGCAAATTCCACGGCGGACTGACCGTGCGGACCGCGCTTGCCAACTCGTTCAACATCCCCGCGGTCAAGGCGCTGGAATTTGTCGGCATCTACGACGACCCGAACACCCCGCAAAAAGACGGCTTTATTGGGATCGCGGAAAGACTCGGCATCACCTCACTGACCCGCAACGACTACGGACTCTCGCTCACGCTCGGCGGCGGTGACGTCAGCCTCATCGACATGACCTCCGCCTACGCCGTCATTGCCAACGAGGGGCGCAAGGTTCCGCCCGTCGCCATTCTCAAGATCACCGATTTTGCAGGCAACGTCATTTACGAGTATCAGCCGCAGGCGGGGGAACAGGTCATCCGCGCCGAACATGCTTATTTAATTTCATCCATCCTTTCGGACAACGAAGCGCGCGCCTTCACCTTTGGATACAACTCCCGCCTCAACCTGTCCTTCCCGGTTGCGGCAAAGACAGGAACCACCAACGACATCCGCGACAACTGGACTTTGGGTTACACCCCCGACCTCGTGACAGGTGTCTGGGTCGGCAACGCAGATTACACCCCGATGGTCAGTTCGTCGGGATTGAGCGGTGCGGCTCCGATCTGGTCGCAGTTCATGGAGTTTGCCGTGCCGTATCTGACGAATGGCGCGCCGACTCCGTTCAACCGTCCGCCCGGAGTTGTGGACATGGTCGTCTGCCGCCTTTCGGGCACAATTCCTTCCAATTCATGCAACAGCCAATACACGGAAATTTTCGCCGCCGACCAACCCCCACTCCCGGCTGACAAGGACCTTGTTCGCAGAACCAAAATCGATCTGTGGACCGGCTATGAAGCTTCCAGCGCCTGCGAAGGTCCCAGCGAAGAGGTGAAGGTTCTAACCGTCACCGACAAGTGGGCGCGCGCCTGGCTGGGAACCGAGGACGGGCGAGCCTGGCTCGAAGATCGCAGTTTGCCGCGCAAGCCTTATTTCGCACCGGAACGCGCGTGTCAAGCCGGCGACCCACAGCCTGTCATTGGGCTTGAGCTGACGGACGGGCAGGTGATCACCGAGACCATGCTGGATATCAAAGGCTCAGCAACTGCGGATCAGGGATTTAGAAAGTGGGTGCTCGAATACGGTCAGGGCGCGGAACCGTCTTCGTGGAAGGTTCTTGCTGAAAGCGACAAACCTGTCAGGAACGGCCCCTTGTACGTGTGGGACCTGTCGAATGAGCCAAACGGAGTCGCTTCCCTGCGGTTGACGCTGGTTGGCGAAAATGCACAAGTGGAAAAACTCGTCAGGCTTAACATTGACCTGTTTGAACTTGTTTTCCCCACGTTCCCGCCGACAGACACGCCCGCTCCCACCGAGACTCCCTTCCCGACGGAGGTTATTCCGACCGAGCCCCCCATCCCGACGGAAGTTCCAACCGAAGTCCCCACAGCACCTCCATAAAAAGATACAGCGCAGGAATAACCTGCGCTGTATTCATAATTTTGCCTGCCCTCTTGAGCTTAATGTCGGCATTGAATTTTTAGTACTTAACGAGTGGCGGGATTGAACTCTCGACAGGGGTCGCCAGGATGAACAACCTGCCCCAGCTTGAGTTGCCGTTGTTTTCGATGCAGGTTTGCAGCGTGAGATGATAGTCACCGCGATAGACCTTGTTGAACAGTTCCTCGGCGCTCAATGAGGTTTTTGCATCGAGGTCCTTGAAGTAGCTGTAAGGGCTCAGCGGGTCCAGCGCCTGGTATCGCTGTATGCTTTTGACGATAAAGCTTTCAGTGCGCCCGTCGCCATACACCAGGGTGATTCGATAACCATGTTTGATGTCGGTGAAAAACCTGCCCGCGTGTGTGTTGTGAGCGAGCAGCCCCACGTTGCCCACTTCCGCGGCAATGCTGAATTGGGTGGCGACGGAGTCCGCCGAGGAAACATAGGCGGCGTGCCCGGTGGGCTGCTGCACAATGGAAAGCGCCATCACATTGGACACGTACACGCCGCGCAGGGTTGCGCTGCCGTCCTTCAGGCTTTCGACGAATTTATCCAAAGTGGGGATGGCGCCGGGAGCGTCCTTTGCGTAAACCTGGGTGGGAAGCGCAAGGACCCAGGCGAGGATCAAAACCAATGCGCCTGCGAATATTCGATTTTTCAGTTGTGTGGATTGAAATCCGGATGTCATGACAAACTCCTTCTTGAGCATCCAGATCCTTGGGCGCACGTGACGCTTGAAAACCTGATGGCTCGTTTTCGGCAGCCGGGCGATCATTTCCGTGTAAACGGTTTTAGATCCGCGGCTTTGCGTCCCTGCCTTTCGGCAGGTTTGCTTTTATCGGTACGATTTTTTAGTAAGGTTCAAGAAAAACGGGTCGGTTGCCCGTACCCGCGAAAATAAACAATAATTGATCTTCGGCGGTCTGGCAGCCCTGGTTGGTTCACAACTTTAGACCCATGACTTTGCGTCCCTGCTTTTCAACAGGTTTGCGATTTATCGGATGTTTTCATTTTGGAGTCTAGCACAGGTTGGCGATTACACGCTTTTCAATTCAGAAATGGCACCTTTTAGTCCTGTAAGGTAGGTCGGGCGTTTTTCCCCGCCCCACCCGTGATTAAGCTATTGGATGAAAATCGTGTGTCATATTCGAACCGTGTTTCGCCATTCAGACTTCCAACGATGATGATATGATTAAGGCAAGAAGCTGAAAGTTGCAGGATAATTAATGAGCGCGCAACCCCTTTTGCTTGATTCGCTAACCTCCCGCTGGAAAAGATACAAAACCGAGTTGAAGAACTGCCGCGACGAGTTTTCAGAGGAGGCGGTTCACGACTTCCGCGTGGCGGCGCGCCGCCTGCTGGCTTCGCTCGACCTGTTGCAAGCCATCATCCACGGAGCCAAAACCAAAAAGATACGCCGCATCCTGAAAGACCAGTTGGACAATCTCGATGAATTGCGCGATGCCCAGGTGATGCTTGCCGATATTGCGGAGAATATCCAGAAAAATCCGTCCCTCAAACCGTTCGAGGAATATTTGCAGCGCAGGGAAAAGAAGTTGATGCGCGCCGCCCGCAGGGGGATCAAGTCCTTGAAAATCGGGGAACTTGCGAAACGGATGCGGAAGCTGGAGGAAGCCGTCGGTGAATCCCAACCCGATGGTCTGGACCCGCTTCCCGCTGTCGATGAATCCTATGCGAGAGTCATCCAACGCTACGGGAAGGTTGATCCCGCCCAGTCAGCCACCATCCACCGCTTGAGAATCGCCTTCAAGAAATTCCGCTACATGGTTGAATCCATCCATCCCACGCTCAAGGGTTTCCCCGAAGATACCCTGAAACGAATGCACGATTACCAGACCTCGATGGGTGAAATTCAGGACATGGAGGCGGCTTTGCAGGAACTCGCCGAATTCGAAAAGACCGCGCCTAAGGGGTACGACCCCGAACCCGTCCGCGCGTATTACAGGGAGCAACATGCCCTTGCCATCTCGCGTTATCTCGAAGACAGGGGCGAAATCACCGCCTTCTGGCGCGCCGCGCCAGACCAACCGTTTCCGAAGGAGAACCAGCCATGAACTTATATCTTATCCGCCACGCCATTGCCGTCGAGGAATACGAAGACGACAGCCAGCGCCCGCTGACCGACAAGGGCAAAAAGAAAATGCGCCAGATTGCAAAGGGCTTGCGTGCCCTCGGCGTGGAGTTCGATTTGATCCTATCCAGCCCCTACGTCCGCGCCGTGGAGACTGCCGAAATTTTGGCGGATGTTCTCAAGGTAAAGAAGGATGTACAATTTAGCGAGAACCTCGTCCCGTCAGGCGGTCCTGAAGCGTTGATTGCGGAACTAAACGAGAAATATAAAGCGGACAGCATTGCCCTTGTGGGACACGAACCGTTTCTCTCTGCATTGATCGGTCTGCTGGTTGCGGACAATGCCAACGCCGACATTACCCTCAAGAAGGGTGGCGTGTGCAGTCTCTCCGCCGACGACCTGCATCACACCCGCAAGGCAAGCATGGACTGGTTGCTCACGCCCGGCATTTTGGTTGGGATTAGTGAGAAATAGAAACGGAGAAATAGAAACGGAGTCCAACGACTCCTGTCGTTGATATCAAAAGTCAGGAGACTTTTGAGTCCGATTTCGAGAAGGAAGAAATTTAATGGCAGAACAGAAAACGCCCCCAACCGAGAGCATCGACCTCACCTCACCCTCCCTTTACTTCAACCGCGAGCTGAGTCTGCTCGAATTCCAGCGCCGCGTGCTGGAGGAAGCCTGGGACGAAGCCAATCCCCTGCTGGAGCGGGTCAAATTTCTTTCCATCTTCGGCTCGAACATGGACGAGTTCTTTATGGTGCGCGTTTCGGGCATCCGCAAGATGGCGGAAGCACGCATCATGGAAATTTCACCGGACGGCATGGTCCCGCCTGATGAACTCGCCGCCATCCGCAAGCTGTCGCAGGAGTTGATGGTCGAAGCGCAGAAATGTTACCAGCGCAAACTTTTGCCGCAACTTGAAAAAGCGGACATCCACATCATCGACTATCACAAGTTGAACAAATCCCAAAAGGAACGGGTGGACACCTATTTCAGAGACGTCATCTATCCCGTGCTGACGCCGCTCGCGCTCGATCCTGGTCATCCCTTCCCGCACATCTCCAACCTGAGTTTGAACCTCGCCATCGTCATCCACGATAAAAAGGGAAACGAAAAATTTGCGCGCCTGAAAGTGCCAGATACTTTGCCGCGCCTTTTGCCGATCAAGCGCTCGTCGGGCGGAGTCCGCAAGGATGGCTCGATTCCGCGCCAGCATTATTTTGTCTGGCTGGAGCAGGTGATCGCCGCCAACCTCGAAGGACTGTTCCCCGGCATGCAGGTGACCTCGGCGCATCCCTTCCGCATCGTCCGCGACGCCGACATCGAGATTCAGGAACTCGAAGCCGATGACCTGCTGGAGACCATGCAGCAAAACATCCGCAAGCGCAGGTTTGGCTCGGTGGTGCAGGTGGCGGTGTACGAATCCATGCCACAGAACATCCGTGAACTGCTCGTGGACAATCTCGAAGTCTCCTCCAACGATGTGTACGTCCTGGATAGCCCGTTGGGGCTGAGCAGTCTCTGGCAGTTGTACAGCAGTGTGGAGCGTCACGACTTGAAGGATGTCCCCTACAAGCCGCGCCTTCCGAAACAGTTGAAACATGCAACCACGGCGGCGGATATTTTCGATACCATCCGCGGCGGAAATATTTTGATTCACCATCCCTACGATTCCTTCAACCCCGTCGTGGACTTCCTCAACGCCGCGGCGCGTGATCCGCAGGTGCTTGCCATCAAACAGACTTTGTATCGCGTCGGCTCGAATGCGCCCGTGGTCGAAGCCCTGCTCGAAGCGGCGGAGCGCGGCAAGCAGGTGGCGGTGCTGGTGGAGTTGAAAGCCCGCTTCGATGAAGAGTCGAATATCGGCTGGGCGCGCGCGCTGGAAGAAGTGGGTGTGCATGTGGTGTATGGATTGGTCGGCTTGAAGACCCATTGCAAGGTGACGATGGTCGTCCGCCAAGAAGGTGAAGGCATCCGCCGCTACCTGCATATGGCAACAGGGAATTACAACGCGCTGACTTCCCGCATCTACGAAGACATCGGTCTCTTCACCTGTGACGAAAACATGGGCGCGGATGCCACCGACCTTTTCAACTATCTGACGGGGTATTCCACCAAGCAGGAATTCCGCAAGTTACTGGTTGCCCCCGTCAGCCTGCGCAGAAAACTGGAAAAGATGATCCAGCGCGAGATCGAACACGCCGGGCAAGGGCGCAAAGCCCGCCTGATCTTCAAGGTCAATTCGCTGGTCGATCCCGAAATGATTCGGCTGCTCTATCAGGCGTCACAGGCTGGGGTACAAGTGGATTTGCTTGTGCGCGGCATGTGCTGTCTGCGTCCCGGCATCAAGGGCGTGAGCGAAAACATCCGCGTCATCAGCATCGTCGGACGGTACCTCGAACATAGCCGCGTCTTCTACTTCCAGAACGACGGCAGGGAGGAAATCTACCTCGGCAGCGCCGACCTCATGCAGCGCAACCTCAACCGCCGCGTCGAGGTGGTCTTCCCCGTCGAGAGCAAGACCCACATCCGCCACTTGCGTGACCGCGTTTTGGAGACCTACCTGAAGGATAATGCCAGCGCACGCATCTTGCAGGCAGACGGAACCTACACCCGCTTGAAGCCCGAAGGCAAGGATGTGGTGGACGTTCAGGAAAAGTTCATGGGGTGAATGGGGAATCGGCGAATGAGCTAATCATCGGACAATATAAAAGGCTTTGGATATTTTCTCCAAAGCCTTTGAGTTTCCAGGTATTCTTACTGCCGCGCATCGATGGCTGCGCGTTGTAATGTACGGTATTATGGCGGGAAATTACCATCAAGGATTTCCCCGAAAGCGTCGAAGGGAAAATATACCCAAACCGCCTTACCTGTAATATTTTCGCGGGGCACAAATCCCCAATTATGTGAATCAGAAGAATCGGGACGGTTGTCACCTAAAACAAAATACTGCCCTGTGGGGATTTCCCATTCCCCAGAGTAAGGCGCTTTTTTAGAAATATAGGGTTCGTTAATGGGCGTCCCATTGATTGAAACCTGACCTTGATCAATTGAAACCACCTCGCCAGGAAGACCGATAACACGTTTCAGCATGCCTTGTTTTGGGTCTATTGGGAACTTGAATAAAACAATGTCGCCGCGTTGCGGGGTATTCTGCTGATATGCCAGTTTATCAACCAAAATATAACTTTCGCCGGGCAGGGTTTCTGCCATTGAATAGCCGTCATTCCGAACCCTGGCGGTTGAAGTATTTATAAGAAAGCTGAGCGGTAAGGGAAGGACCAGCCAAACCACAGCCACTAATGCCAGTGAAATCAGCCAGTGTTGTCGTCTGAGGCGAAAGGTAAGGAAGAAATAGATCAAACAAGTCAAGCCAATAATAAACAAAATGGCAATATTTGTCGGGGAAAGCATTTGTGCGGAAGAAAAAACGTAAGCGATTATGGAACCAGAAATAAGGTTATAAATACCAAGAAACGCAAAAATACGACGAGCACAGTGACTACACAACCTGAAAACCAGGATGGTTTTGGCGGATTTTGAACAACTGGGGGTGAATTGGATACTGTCATTTTGGTAGAAGCCTTTTGACATTGAGGATGTCCGCATTATATCCGCTAATGAACCGATCACTGCACAATTTAAAAGGCTTTGGACAATTTCTCCAAAGCCTTTTAAATTGCTGAAGACAAAAATGAGGTTATGGAAATGGCGTCAAAGTCAATGCTTCTGAATCAATTGGAGTTAATTTGTTAGTTTCTATGTCAAAAATATAATTATCTGTAGACCTATATGTGGTAAGCAGTATTTCTTTCTCTGAAAGCCATTTTGAAGCGACATACCAATAAAGAGGATCATAGAGCATTTTTCTTATGGTATTTCTCTTGATGTCGATTAAGTACACAGTAAAGCTCGTGTTCGTTTCAAACCAATTTTCATCAGTTGCAGAAAAAACAATTTTGCTGCCATCTGGCGACCACTGAAAAATGCCTGCGTTTTCAAATTCCTTGTTTATTCTAAATGGCGTAGTCTGTCCAGTTTTCAAATTTTTGACAATCACCTGGTAATTGTCGTAGTCATGAAATATTAGGCTATATCCGTCAGGCGATAACGATCCTGATTCTATTTCAGTGATTTTCCCACTACTTAATTCCAATTGATATAGACCGAGTCCGTTGGAAAATTCAATTCCAGGTCCGTCAATACAGCAGAAATAGCGTTCAAAATATGCAAATTGCTCATCAATAGACCACGCTATAAAAAACATTTGTCCCCCGGTCATTCCCTCAGGACGATTTTGTCCTTCGCGATCCAAATAAGGCACATCCCATACAATGTTTCCGTTGGAATTGCTCACCTTGGTGTAATTGGCGCCAGTGTTTGGGTACTGACAATAAGCAATATACCATATACCCGAAGGAGAGAGGACTTGATCGCGCATACTTGATTTATCAGGATAACCATTGCAATCGTCTGTTTTCTTTTGAGCTCTGGCGGTCATTATGGGTATATAAGTAAGCATTCCTGCGTATCTAGTTGCTGCACGCGGCGGCAAAGGCGTAAATGTAGAGGAGGCTATTGGCTGTACCTGTGGCGTGGATGATTGAGCTGGCAATTCTCTGAGTTGAGGAGTTGCTGTTATTCGCCCGTTACAAGCGACAAGAATTGTAATCAGTATGAATAAAGAAAATCCCGCTGTTACATGGTTTTGTTTCAATTTGTTTTCCTGTTTGAAAGCAAAAGTAGGGGCGAGGTGACCTCGCCCCTACCACCATAAATTTACTTCAACCTCTCCGCCACGATCTCAGCCACATCCTTGACTTGAATATTCCCGCCATCCGCCTTGGTTGCGTCGTTCATCATCGTCAGGCAGAAGGGACATCCGACCGCGACCGTGCCAGCGCCGGTAGCTTTGGCTTCGGCGAAACGCGCTTCGTTGACTCGCGCCGTGCCGTTCTCTTCTTCCTTCCACATTTGAGCGCCGCCCGCTCCACAACAGAAAGCCTTGGCTTCGTTGCGCGGCATTTCGATGGTCAACGCGCCAGTAGACTTGAGCGTGGTGCGCGGCGCTTCGAACGTTTGATTATGTCGTCCCAGATAACACGGGTCATGGAACGTAACTTGTAACTCGTCACTCGTAACTTGTAACTGTATCTTCCCCGCCCCAACCAACTCATTGATAAACTGCGTGTGATGGATGACTTCGTAGTTTCCACCAAAGGCAGGATATTCATTCTTGAGCGTGTGCAAACAATGCGGGCAGGTTGTGACGATTCGCACTTGGCGGGATGACCCCGCCACTACTTCATTCAGGATTTCAACATTCTGCGTCGCAAGCCCAAAGAAAATGTCTTCGCGTCCCGCGCGCCGCGCCGAGTCACCTGTGCAGGCTTCGTTCTTGCCGAGCACCGCAAAATTGACTCCCGCCGCGTTCAGAATTTTGGCGAAGGCTTGCGCCGTCTTCTGCGCGCGGACATCGGTTGCGGGAGCGCACCCCACCCACCACAAAATGTCAGGCTCGGGGTTCTGCTCGATGGTCGGGACCTTCAATCCGTCCGCCCACTTCATGCGGTCAGCTTGCGAAACATTCCACGGGTTCATGTTGCGTTCCATACCCTTGAAGGCAGATTCCAATTGCTTGGGGAAGGAGCTTTCCATCATCGAAAGATTTCTGCGGATGTCCAAAATGTCGCGCATCGGTTCGTTGCCCACGGGGCAGATGTCCACGCACGCGCCACAACTTGTGCAAGCCCAAACCGCTTCTTCCGAAATCAACTCGGTCATCGCTACGTCTGTTGTGCCGCCGCCGTTGAAATGGTAGCGTTTGTTGATCTCCAGCGCGGCGGGCGAAAGCAACTTGCCCGTGTTGTACTCGGGGCAAACCTCCTGACAGCGGAAGCACATGATACAGGCGTAGCTGTCCATGATCTGCTCCCAGCCGAGGTCTTTCATTTTTGCCGCGCCAAATTGTTCGATGGTCTGGTCATCGAGATTGATGTAACTCAACTGCCCGATGGATTTCCGCGCAGGCTTGACCGCGAAATTGATTGGGGCGAAGAAGACGTGAATATGTTTTGAATACGGGAAATAGGGGAGGAATGCGACGACTGCGCCAATCGACAGCCAGAACGCGACGTGTTCTCCCACGACGAGGGCTGTGGGATTCATCCCCGCCCAAAGCTGGGACACAGCCGAGATGTTTGGCTGCCAGCTGTCAGCGTGTCCCGCCAGCGCCAGAGAGAAGGATTCGCCCAGGAAGCGCATCAGGTTGTGGATGAAGATGAACGTCGCCACAATCGCCGAATCGCGCAGGATGCCAAACCGCGCTTTGGGATTTAGCAGAGTCGTCTCGCGCGTGGTCAGGGTGGCGGGTCGCAGAATGAAGCGGCGGAAAGCCAGC
This sequence comes from Chloroflexota bacterium, assembly GCA_016234555.1. Classification (GTDB taxonomy): domain Bacteria; phylum Chloroflexota; class Anaerolineae; order Anaerolineales; family Villigracilaceae; genus Villigracilis. The sequence goes on from JACRBJ010000065.1 coordinate 128,413, forward strand.
GCAACGATGCCGACGATAATCAGCACGTTGACGATGTCCGCGAGAAGGCGGTACAGTTCGCCGAACAAACCCGTGTTATCGAGGAGCTTGAAATTGGTGAAGGCATAGATCACATCCCCAAGGTTGATCAGCAGAAAGGAGAGAAAGCCCCAGCCGACCAGTCCGTGCAAAATGCTCGTCCACAGGCGGAAACGAAAAACGGGCTGGAACAATCCCACTTTGAGGATGAGTTCCCAGACCCGTTTCAGCGCCAGCGACCAGTCCAACTTCCCCTGTCCGCTGTTGATGTGCCCCATGATGCGGGCAAAGCCGCGGTAGGTGTAGTACAACGATACAATTGTGGCAAGGACGAACAGTACTTTTTCAACAAGTGTAAGCATGGCGTCTCCCGTAAGGCAGGATTAACTTTTTTAAGTTTAGCACAAACACGGGGATAAAAAAAAGTCACATGTCATGGTTGACATGTGACCTACTTCGTCTCTTACTTCGCCACAGCCCAGCGGTCGCGCCCCTTGTTTTTCGCCTCGTACATGGCGGCGTCTGCGCGGTTGAGCAGGGTATCCCAGGTGTCTATGCCGGGCATATACTGCGCCACTCCAATGCTGACGGTGACCTTCAACAACTGCGCGTTGACCTGCACCTGCGCCTCGCGCACGAACTTGCACAAGCGCGCAGCCTGCTCGGCGGCTTCGCCCGCATTCGTGCTGGGAAGGAGGATCAGGAACTCTTCACCGCCATAACGACCGACCAGGTCGGGATGACGGATGTGGTCACGCAATTGGTAGGCGACGTGCTTCAATACTTCATCCCCCACAAGATTCCCATAGATGTCATTGACCTTCTTGAAGTGGTCCACGTCCACCACCGAGATGGAAAATGGACCGGTGTAACGTTCGACCCGCGAAATCTCATCCTTGAGCGCCTTGATGATCAATCGTCGGTTGGGCAGGAAGGTCAGCACATCCATGTTGGAGAGTTCGTCCGCCTGAGCCACGATGGCATCCACTTCGGCTTGTTTGTTGCGGGCGATCTTCTTTGCCGATTCGCTTTCCACCTGGAACATCTTGACCTGTCGGTTCAGGCGCTGGACGATCTCCTGTAACGACGTATCCGAATCAAGACGTTCGGCGATGAAGATAAGGCGTTCATTGTCGAGGGGAATCAACGAGCAGTTGTAAAAGACGGTTTTTTCCTCGTCGTCGATCCCAAGTTCCGCCACAAAATGGTCGCGTTGATTTGCCTTCAACGCGTCGTCGATCTTGGTTCTCTCTTTTTCCGGGAAACACTCCTGCAAATTCCCCGCTTGCAGGCTTTTTTCCTTGTAGTCGCCAAAGGCGGGATTCCAAGACACCAGGCTGCCGTCACGCCCCACGAGCGCAACCATGGTGCGAATCTGCTTCAGGATTTCTCCGAAATGATTTGCGGAGATCAGGTCGGACAACTGTTCCATGGCTCAATTCTAGCGTAGTCGGGGATTTTCTTTCCTTGCAAGTTTAGAACAATTCGTTCATTTCCATAAATGCTTCACGCCGCGGGGGGCGGGATAATTGGTCTACTTCGCCACGTACCACTGGTCGCGTCCGTTGTTTTTGGCTTCGTACATGGCATTATCGGCGCGGTTGAGCAGGGAGTCCCATGTATCCACGCCGGGCTGGTATTGCGCCACCCCGATGCTGACCGTGAGGTTTAGGCTGTGCTGGTCGACATTCACCTGCGACTCCCGCACATACCTGCACAATCGCGCAGCCTGCTCAGCGGCTTCCTCGGATGCGGTGTTGGGCAGCAGGATCAGAAACTCCTCGCCGCCGTACCGCCCCACCACGTCGGGATGGCGGATATGGTCGCGCAGTTGGAAGGCGACGTGTCTGAGGACTTCATCCCCAGCCATGTGCCCGTGGGTATCGTTGACCCTCTTGAAATGATCCACATCCACCACCGAGATGGATAACGGGGCGCTGTACCGCTCGGCGCGCGCGACCTCGTCCTGGAGGGTCTTGACGATCATGCGGCGGTTGGGAAGGAAGGTCAGCACGTCGGTGTTGGAGAGTTCGTGCGCCTGCACCATGATCCCATCGACTTCGGTCTGCTTGTTGCGGGCGATCTTCTTGGCGTGTTCGCTTTCCACCTGGAACATTCTTATCCGCCGGTTCAGGCGCTGGATGATCTCCTGCATCGACGCGTTGCTGCTGATGTGTTCGCCGATGAAAAGGGAATGGCCATTGGCAAGCGGAAGGATGACGCAATCATAGAAAACGCTCTTCCCCTCGCTGCCGTCGTCGATTTCGACCACGAACGGGTCCGGCTGGTTCAAGTCCAGCCTGTTGGTGATTCTATCCCTCTCTTTCGACGAAAAACAATTTTGCAGGTTTGAGGCGTACGGGTAATTGGACTTGTAGGTCTCGAAGGCGCGGTTCCATGAAACCAGGGACCCGTCACGTTCCACAAGCGCGACCATGGCGTGAATATATTCAAGCAGTTCGCCCACATCGGTTGCATTAATCAAATCCGCCAACTTCTTCATGGTTTCATTTTATTCCAATCGTTGGAGAATGTCATTCACCTTACAATTTTACAAACTGCGCTTACCTTGCGCCTCTTCTCCCGAACTGACGTTCCAGCGCGTCCACCGAGAGATGGATCATCGTCGGTCTGCCATGAGGACAGGTGCGCGGCGAGTTACAGGCTTCGAGGTCATTGAGCAGGGCGCGCTGCTCCTCGATGGTGAGGGTTTGTCCGCCTTTGACTGCCAGCCGCTTGCAGACTCGCGCCGCCAGTTTGGCTTCCAGTTCAGTTTGCAGCGGGGTTTCATCTTCTTCAAAGTCCTCGACCAAAGCCCTCAGCGCGGTGGCTGGGTCGCCGCCCGAAAACAGGACAGGCATGGCGCGGACTTGAAACGTGTTTGTGCCGAATTCCTCCACCTCGAAACCGAAGTGATTCAAAAACGGCAGTTGCCCGGTCAACGCTTTTGCGGACTGCGGCGGCAGGGTCACGACTTCGGGCGCGAGCAAAGCCTGTGAGGGAATGCTCTTTTTGTCATGCTGTGCCATCAACTTCTCGAACAGAACCCGTTCGTGCGCCGCATGCTGGTCGATTAGATACAAGCCGTCGGGTCCCTCCGCGACGATGTAGGTTGAGCCGATTTGACCGATCAATCGCAAAAGGGGAACAGCATTGAAGGTTGGGGGTTGAATGTTTGAAGGTTGCAGGTTGGAAGGTTGGTAATTGGTAATTGGTGATTGATCTTCCTCATTCTGCATTCCGACTTCTGCATTCTGCATTTCATCGTGGGCTATCGACCAATCAATCCCGATCTCCCTGCCTTCTGTCGCAACAGGTCTTGCTCCTCCCCACAACTGCGGCGAGACGGATGCGACGGGTGTGTAAGCCAGTAACGCCTTGCGTGCCGCGCGTTGGACAAAGCTGAAGACCTTATCCTGACTTCTAAAGCGGACTTCGGCTTTCGTGGGATGCACGTTCACGTCCACGTCCTCGGGGGTGATGTCGAGGAACAAAGCCGTCAGCGGATACCGTCCGACCATCAGCAGGGTGTGATAGGCTTGCAGGAGTGCGGTGGTCAACGAGAATTCCTGCACCCAGCGCCCGTTGACGAAGAACGTGATTTCCTTGCGGTTGGAGCGGGTCAACGAAGTAGGGCTGATGAATCCCATGAGCGACAACCCATCTTCCATGTCCATCACTTCGAGCATTTGCTTTGCCACGTCCACGCCATACAGGGCGGCGAGGATGGCGCGGCGGTCGCTGTCACCCGCGGTCTGCAGGGTGACCTGTTTTCCATCCGTGACTTTGAAGCGCACGTTCGGATACGCCAGCGCATAACGAGTCACCAGCGCATCGATGGCGCGGCGTTCGGTCACGTCGGCTTTCAAAAATTTCAAACGGGCGGGGACGTTGTAAAAAAGATTTTCCACGCGCAGAACCGTGCCGACGGGCGCGCCCACTTTTTCCACCTTGCCTGCGATGCCGCCGTCCACTTTCAGCCTCGCGCCTTCCTTTGCGGAAGCCACCCGCGAGATGATGGTCATGTGCGAGACAGAGCCAATCGAAGCCAGCGCCTCGCCGCGAAAGCCCAAGGTCTGGATGTGGAACAGGTCATCGGCCTGAGTCAGCTTCGAGGTAGCATGGCGGGCGGCAGCCAACTCCAACTCGTCGGCTGGAATCCCGCAGCCATCGTCCGCCACTTCGACCAGAGTCCGCCCCGCATCGGCAATCGAAATCGAAACGCTCTTCGCGCCGGCGTCCAGTGCGTTTTCAACCAACTCTTTCACGACAGATGCGGGACGCTCGACCACCTCGCCCGCCGCGATTTGCGAAGAGACCTCGGAGGATAAAAGACGAATAGGCATGGGGGCATTATAATCGCGTCATGAGATTTACCACCATTTTCTTCGACCTCGATGACACCTTGTATCCTTCGCATGTCGGGCTGTGGAATGCGATCAAAGCGCGCATGAACGATTACATGAGCCAGCGCATGAACATCCCCGTCGGGGAGATTCCCAAACTCCGCGAAAAATATTACCTGCAATATGGAACCACCCTGCACGGCTTGCAGAAACATCATAATGTCGATGTGCAGGATTACCTGGCTTACGTGCATGACCTGCCCCTTGCGGACTACCTGACCCCTGACCCTGCCCTGCGCTCGATCATCGCTTCGCTGCCGACCCGCAACTTGATCTTCACCAACGCGGATGCCGCTCACGCTGAAAGAGTGTTGACTGCCCTGAACCTACGCGACCTCTTCACCGCCATCGTGGACGTCAACGCCATCGAGCCGTATTGCAAGCCGATGCCTGAGTCATTTGCGATCGCCATGAAAGCCGCAGGCGAAACCGATCCTTCGCGCTGTTTGATGATCGACGACCTGGCACGCACCACCCGCGCCGCAAAACAGGCTGGCTTGTCCAGCATTTTGTACGGCGGGACGATGGTCAACGGTGACGCCGACGCCAGCCTTTCAGACTGGAACGATTTGCGCGGAATTTTAGAGAGGATTTGAACCATGCCCTCTCTTGCGGATAAACTCAAGTCGCTTGGCGTGAAGACGGGAAACGAAATTCCGACTCCGCCCAAGGCTGACAGCCATTCGATTGACTCAGTCGTGGCTGGGAGTTTTCATCCCACCCCGCGCGGCGATGCCTTTGTGGCGGAGCAAATCTTCGACGAGGATTATCTGCACGGGGATGTATCCCATCTCGTAAAGTCCCCGCTTTCGTTGATCTCCGAGTGGGCGAACGATGTCCGTATTGCGGAACTGCCCCTCGGCAAGTTTGCCTTCCTCGATACCGAAACATCCGGCATGGCTGGCGGCACAGGGACATACGCCTTCCTCGTTGGCGTGGGACGTTTTATCGATGGCAAATTCAATTTACGGCAATTCTTCCTGCGTGATCCGTCTGAAGAACCCGCGATGCTCGAAGCGTTGATCCATTTCCTCGCTCCCTGCGAAGGGTTGGTGACTTTCAACGGCAAGGCTTTCGACGCTCCATTGCTTTACACCCGATACTCGTTGCACCGCATTCCTCCTCCGTTCAAAGATTACGCCCATCTCGACCTCCTGCCCCTTGCGCGGCGGCTGTGGCGTGACCGTCTTCCTTCGCGGGCGTTGAAATATCTCGAAGAGCATGTACTGGGATTCACCCGCGCCTCCGAGGAAGTGCCGGGCTATGAAATTCCCTGGCTGTATTTCGATTATCTCCGTACCGGGGACGCGCGTCCGCTGGGCGGGGTGTTCTATCACAACGCGATGGATGTGGTGGCGATGGCGGCTTTGCTCGGTCACGTCAGCGATATGTTTGCCGATCCATATGGTCGAGTCGAGCATGGATTGGATTTCATCGCGCTTGGCAAGCTCTACGAAGACCTCAACCACTGGGACGAAGCCGCCCGTCTCTTCGAGCGTGGACTTGAGTCCGGGTTGGACGAATCAGACTTCGGCGTGGCGGTGCGGCGGTTGTCCATCCTCCAGAAGAAGCGCGGCGACGTCGAGCAGGCAATCCCGCTGTGGGAGCAGGCGGCGAAGCAGGGTCACATCTACGCCCACATCGAGCTGGCGAAATATTACGAGCATAAGAAGCGCGACCCGAAAACGGCGATTACGTGGGCAAAGTCGGCGCGAAAGGAGGCGGAACATGCCGAACCCGCCTATGTCCGCAAACACTGGCTGGATGAAATCGACCACAGATTGAAACGTTTGGAACGCAAAGCCGGCTTATAATCCGGCGAAATTTGTCGAGAGGAAAGCCCCATGGGACGTAATCGCTCAGGGAGAACTCAGTGATAGAAGCAGATAACATACAAGCGGGAATTACAGCGCTTCGCTCCGGCGACCGCGCGAAGGCGACAGCCATTTTTGCCGAGATAGTCAAGCGAAACCCGATGTCTGAACAGGGGTGGTTCCTGCTGGGGATGAGCGTCGCCTCGCCCGATCAGCGGGAATACTGCCTGAAGCGCGTGCTGGCGATCAACCCGAACAACGAACAAGCCCGCCGCCAGTTGAATCCGCCTTCCGCTTCGCCGTCGCCTTTTTCTTCTTCAAAACCCAGTCCCCGCCCTGAGCCGGTTTCACAACCGGTTTCATCGCCCAAACCTGTCGTCCGCCCGGAACCGATTTCACAGCCATACCCGTCTCCCAAACCTGTTGCCTACTCCGAGCCGGTGTCGCAGCCGGTCAGCCCATTTGTCGAGGATTACCCTCCTTCCCATCTCGTCTTTGAGGAGAGCGACTTCAGGGAATCCGCGCCTGCCGTCGTGGAAACGCCGCAGCCGGTTCAAAGGAAATCCATAGCGCGGAAAAAGCAGGACAACAGGCAGGTCATCGTCTTTTTGCTTGTCGCTTCCGTTGTCATCGGATTGTGCGCGGTGGGGAGCGCCGTCTTCATGCTCAGCAGTTCCGGCGTCCTGTCATTCACGCGCGCCACACAGACGCCGCGATTGCTCGCCACCCAGGGTCCCACCGTGACCTTTACCATCCCTACTTCCACAATCATCCCAAGCCCCATGCCGACGGTGGTATATACGCCGACATTCGAGGAGGCCCCCTGCTGGTTCGAACTCCCGGATGTGGATGTCCGCTGCGGGTATGCCATTGTCCCCGAAAGCCGCACCGGCAACCCGTCGGATACCATCCGCCTAGCTGTGGCAATCTTCAAGGGCGGCGACCCCGGAAAGACCCCGGTCATGTTTTTGCAGGGCGGACCCGGCGCGGCAGCCGTGCAGTTGAGCGCGGACGCGTACAACGTGCTGGTTAGGCCGTTTGTCAAGGAGCGCGATTTCATCGTCTTCGACCAGCGCGGGACGGGATATTCCGAGCCGGCTTTGAAGTGCGAAGAACTGCAACGAATCCACAGGCAGGACATCTATGGGAACATCGCCGCCGATACGCGGCGGCTGGTATATGGGAACGCCTTCCTCTCCTGCAACGGATTGCTCCTCGCGCAGGGGGCGAACCTGAATGCCTACACCACCGTGGAAAGCGCGGCTGACCTGAAGGACATCCTGCAATTGCTTGGCTATCAAAAAGTCAACCTGTACGGCGCGTCGTACGGCACGCGCCTCGCGCAGGTGGTGATGCGCAACCATCCGCAGATCGTCGAGACCGCCATCCTCGACTCGGTGGTGCCGGTGGAATCCAACTTCTTCAAGCTGTATCCCGAAGCCATCCAAGGCGGACTCCGCAAGCTGTTCGACGCCTGCATGATGGACGTGAAATGCAACACAGCCTACCCCAACCTGGAGACCGTGTTCTGGGACGTGTACAACACCCTGAACGCCAGACCGGTCACGTTGTCCACCTCCCTTTATCCCATCGGCACTGTGACCGAAACCGTGGACGGGACGGTGTTCATGTCCACCATTCTGGGGTCGATCAAATCCACCTACTTCATCAACACGGCTCCGCAGACGATCTACCGCGTCAAAGGCGGGGATTTCTCCACGCTAATCGCGGCGCAGTATTCCCTGCCCTTCGCCTTCGACGACATCAACCCGGGGCTGTATATTTCCATGATGTGCCATGAGCACGTTCTGGCGACCACCCCGCAGGAACTCGAAGCCGTATCCACCCAGCCCGGCATCAGCAGTTATGCGTGGATGCCGTTCTATGGCGACGCCAACGACGTGTACAAGGTTTGCCGGTCATGGGGGGCGACGGGTCCCATGCTTGGCGAAAACGATGCGGTGGTTTCCGACATCCCCTCGCTGGTCATCACGGGGAGCTTCGATCCCACCACCCCGCCCAAATACGGGAAACAACTGGCGGATCACCTGTCCAACAGTTACTACTTCGAGTTCGACAATCAGGGGCATGTCCCGTCGGCGGCGGACTCCAGCGGCTGCGCCATGGATACCGTTCTTGAATTTTTGGACAATCCCATCGTCGAGCCAAGCCGCGACTGCCTGGGCGGACTGCAAAAGGTCGAATTCCTGACGCCCTACACCGGCAATCCACCTCTTGAAATGGACAGAATGGACCTTTTCGGTATTGCTGTCGATGTACCCGACGGCTGGTATTTTGATTGGACCAACGGCTTCCTTATTCGTAGCAGTTCACCCTTCGACATCACACAGGTCGGCGCCTTCCGCACCCGTTTTTCCAGCGCCAGCGAGTTGAAGGATTATTTCTCCCTCAGCGCCTACGGCTACCGCGGGCTGGATGCCGCTCCCATCGAGGCCGGTACGCATACCGCCCATGGACGCAACTGGACGTTGTACACCGGCAAGTCCAACAACCGTCCGGTGGACATTGCCATTGCAGACCTCGGCAGCGCATCCTACGTGATCATGATGTTCAGCCACTTCGACGAACACGACGCCCTTTACAACACGGTCTTTTTGCCGATGATCGATTCCGCAAGATAACCCGGTTCACCTGCAAAGGGATAGTTGCCCAAAGCGGGTTTATAATCTGGGGACAATTTACTGAGAGGAGAGCCAGATGAAAATTACAGTTTCACAAGAGCAGGGACGTGTTGCCGTTTCGGTGCTTCACGTTGCTGGGCAATTGGATGGTCAGACCTACCAGAACCTGATCTCGAAGGCGAATGAGGTCATTGTGGGCGGCGTAAGGGACATACTATTGGACCTGAGCGACATGACCTACATCTCCAGCGCGGGATTGGTTGCCCTGCACACCATCGCTTTATTGACCCGCGGCGCGACCATCCCCAACCCCGAACACGGCTGGTCCATGCTCAAGTCGATGGATCGCACACGGGACGGCGGTTTCCAAAAACACGTCAAACTGCTCAACCTGCAGCCTGAGATCAAAAACGTTTTGGAAATGGTCGGCTTTTCCGAATTCTTTGAAGTGTTTACAGATAAACAGAAAGCCGTCGCTTCTTTTTAGTTCAAATTGGTTTACAGCGATGCAGTCCAACGCTGCATCGCTGTTGATTCTATTTTGGAGTCCATCAGCTCACTTGCCCTGTGGGTGCTGATGAATTCCAGAGTTGGAAACTTTTTTATTGGCGAGGTAAAAATGAAACAAAGATCGGGTAACTTTACTGTTATTGCTCTCGTCGTTTTGACCGTGCTGGTCTGGATCGTCTTTCCGCCTGTGAACAACGGCTCTGAAAATTTCGTGCGAGCCTACGTGGGGGAGATTCTCGGCTCCATCCTGATCGTGTTGATGTCCTGTTCGCTGTTCCTGTCCACCCGACCCAAATGGGCGGAGCCGTTCTTCGGCGGGCTGGACAAGATGTACCTCACCCATCGGCGGACGTCCACCAGCGCCTTCCTGTTGATGTTCGTCCACCTGCTGACCGTCCCCATCTCAACAACGAACCTGCGGCTGGGGAATTATCTGGCGATGATCTCATTTTTGGGCATCTTGTCCATCGTTCTGCCGACGCTCGCGCCGCGAATTCCGTTTTTGAGCAAACTGACGAACAGCACGTATGAGGGATGGAAGAAACTGCATCGTTTTATCGGCATCTTCTTCATCACAGGCTTCATCCACTCGTTGACCATCAAAGGGCTTGACGCGTTCATCGCCATCAACTGGGTGCAGATTTTCTTCATCATCGGCACCGCCTCCTATCTATACACGGAAGTCTTTGGCAGGTTCTTAAAAAAGTATTTGCCCTACACCGTGGAAGCCGTCAACCATCCCAATGGCTCCACAACAGAAGTGGTGATGCGAGCGAAGAAAGACGCGATCCAAAAACAACGCGCGGGACAATTTTTGTTCGTGCGCTTTCCGCAGAACAAGACGCTGAACGAATCCCATCCCTTCACCATTTCCAGCGCTCCGCGCGAGGATGTGTTGCGGGTCACGGTCAAAGCCAGCGGGGACTTCACCCGTCACCTGTTCAGCCACCTGCAAGCGGGCATGGACGCGATAGTCGAAGGCGCCTATGGGATGTTCGACTACAAGACAGGCGGCACAAAACAGATCTGGGTCGCAGGCGGAATCGGCGTAACGCCCTTTCTATCCTTCATCCGTGACATGGATGGAAGCCTTGCACAGGATGTGGACTTCTACTACACAGTTCGACATCGTGAAGAAGCCATTTTCGTGGACGAGATCGAAGCCGCCGCAAAAAAGAATCCGCGCTTGAAGGTTCACATCCGCTTTTCGTCAACAGATGGCTCGTTGAACGTGGATGAGATCGTCAAGAATGCAGGCGGAGATATCAGCGGACATCACATCTACATGTGCGGTCCGCTCCCGATGGTACAGGCATTTGAGAAGAAGTTTCTCGAGGCAGGAGCTTCCGCCTCGAACATCCACTATGAAGAGTTCAATTTCAGGTAAAATGCCTTTATCTTTTTAATCTGGAGGATGCCATGCAGATCGCTTTTTCCAAGCACGAGGGGCATGTGCCCGTGTCGGTCATGAAGTTGACGGGAAACCTGGATGCCTCGAACTACGCCTCCGTCATCGCCAAAGCACAGGAAACCTACGACGAGGGCGCGCGTCATCTGCTAATCGATTTGAGCGGCGTACCTTATGTCAGCAGCGCAGGGTTGATGTCCCTGCACACGGTGGCGCTGGTCTTTGGCGGGTATTCGGTGAACAATGGTTCGGGACGTCCCGCCTTCCGCTCGATCAATGCTCAGAATGAGAAGGTCGTCCGCCAGCATGTGAAACTGCTCAACCCCCAGCCCGCCGTTGAAGAGGTGCTGGATACAGTGGGATTAAAGCATTTCCTTGATATTTACACCGACTTGGAAACCGCCGTCCAGTCGTTTGGCTTGTAACTCGCAGGTCTTTTCTGCATCCAATCTGAAAAATTACTCCGCGCTGAGCGTAGTCGAAGCGCAAAACTTGTGAGGAAACATGCCCAAAAAGAAAAACAGAAATACCAGTCCGCGCAGCAGACTCTCCACCTATTTGCGCAAACCAGCCGTCCAGTTGGGATTGGTCGCATTGGTCGCGCTTGTCATCTATTTGATCGCATCGTCAGCAGGTGGATCAACCGCCAGCACGCTGGCTCGTGATATCAGTGTGGACAAGGCATACGAGATGTATAAGGGCGGCACCTTCCTGCTGGATGTCCGCACGCAGGAGGAATGGGACGAGTATCACGTCCCCAACGCCACACTGATTCCGCTGGATCAACTCCCCAACCGTTTGAGCGAAGTCCCGAAGGACAAGGAGATTGTGGTCATCTGTCGTTCGGGAAATCGCAGCAAGGAAGGGCGCGACATCCTTCTCAATGCGGGTTACAACGCCACCAGCGTCACAGGCGGCATCAAGGAATGGTACGCCAAAGGCTACGACATCGAAGGCGCGCCCGTTCAGTAAAAATCCCCAAATCTCGAAAGACTCTAAAGCACAAACTTTAGAGTCTTTTTATTTTCACTGGTTATAATCCGCACGTGAAAAAACGAGTCCTCCCCCTCTTTATTCTGATTACCCTGCTGTTGCTTCCCGCTCAAACCGTCGCGGCTCACCCCGCGGACGTGTATGCCCATACGATTCGCGTCGAGTTTTCCAAAGACCGTCTGATCGTCGAATGGGACATCAAGCCTGGTCCAATGCTGACTTCGTACATCTGGTACGAAGCCGATGCGGATCAGGATGGGGCAACCACACCGCAGGAGGCTGAGGCTTGGGGACGCGATCGCGCCGCGCTGTTGACTGCTTCGCTTGACGATAAGCCTTTGTCGTTGCGGACAGATTCCGTGCAAATGCCATCGGACTTGAACAAGTTTCAGGCGGGAGAGGAGTTCATCACCATCACGTTGTCGGCTGATGTGCCAGACGGCACGGGGCACCTCATTTTGACCAATGGCATGGAGACGAAGACATCCGTCAATTGGTTTTATCTTTCGGCTGTGGACAACGCAGCGTTTTTATTTCCAAAACAACAAGGCAATACCATCGCCATTGATTTTTTCACTGACCGCGCCCTTGCCCCCGAACCCGACAAGTTGCTGACCGCTTGGGACAGCGGAGCGCCGTCGCTTCCCGCGGGGCAGAAAAAGGATGTGGTGACTCAGACCGCCGAGCAGGTGGTTCCCGAACTTTCACAGCGGACCCCGCAGGAAATTCTGCTCGACCTCATGCGGACGGAGAACCTCTCGTTTTCGTTCTACTCCTTCGCGCTGGTCATCTCACTGGCGTTGGGCGCGTTGCATGCGCTGACCCCAGGTCATGGCAAGACGATTGTCGCGGCTTATCTCGTCGGCTCGAAGGGCACGGCGCGACATGCAATTGCCCTCGGCAGTATCGTCACCTTGACACACACGGGTTCGGTCTTCGCGCTCGGGCTGCTGACCCTGACCGCATCGCGTTATTTTTTCAGCGGAAGCCTTCTGCCGTATTTGGAATTGCTTTCGGGCGTGCTGATCGTCCTCCTCGGCGGCGGGCTGTTGATTCCGCGCCTGCGAACTTGGCATGAAAGCCGTTTGGCAAAGACGCCTCTCCCACAGGAAGTTTCCATCGAAGATGGAAAGAAGCGCCTGGTCATTGACCAACCCATCACCGAAAACGCGCCAGCACACAAGCACAATGGCGCAATTCCGCGCAAGCCGACGGTGGGTGACCCGCTGGCGGAGTTGACCTGGCGCTCGCTCATCACCCTTGGTGTTAGCGGTGGACTTGTGCCATGCCCAGACGCGATTGCCATTTTGCTGGTTGCGGTTGCCATTAATCGGATTCTGCTTGGGCTGGCGTTGATCGTCTCGTTTAGTTTGGGGCTGGCTGTCGTGCTCATCGTTATCGGCTGGTTGATGGTCAGCGGTGGACGGCTGTTCGCGCGGATGAACTTCCTCAGCCGAGTCGCGCCGTTCATGCCAGTGGTCAGCGCGGGGGTGGTGATGATTTTGGGAGTCGTCCTGACCTACGGGGCGATGGGAAAGATCGGGGCTGGAACCAGCTCAAAGAAAACCGAACCAACTTTGAGCGGGGTACGGGTTTTCTATCTCGCGGAGGATGAGAACAAATACAAGCAAATCTTCGTGACGGAGATCAATCTCATTAGTCCGCAAAAAATCACAAGCACCGAAAAAGGCGTGACAGACTTCGCCATCTCGCCCGACGAGTCGCAGATCGTTTTCGTCGAGCAGACCGAGGATTTGGATTACGCGCTGTGGCTCACCAGTTTGGACGGTGCGAACCAGCGCAAGATGTTTTTGTGCGACGAGGCGAATTGCAGTCAGCCAGTCTGGTCGCCCGATGGGCTGCGAATCATTTTCGAGTACATGCCGCTCGACGCGGGAACTTCGTCGCTGTGGTGGCTCGATGTGACGACGGGCGCGGCGCAGGCGGTCTTTCAGGAGTCGCGGTTGCCTGGGACGAATCCGCGCTGGTCGCCAAGCGGTGAGTGGCTGAGTTACGCTTCGACGGATGGAATCCGCTTGAATAATTTAACGATAGGCGAAAGCCGCCTGATTCAAAACATGCTTGGCGCGGCGGCGCAATGGTCGCCCGATGGGAAAACGATTTTGCTGCGTGACGTGATTATCAAAAACGGGCAGTTCGTCACCCAGCTTTATTTGTACGACCTTGAGTCTGGCTCGCTGACCAATCCCAGCCCAAGCGAGAACATCGAAAATATCCTCGCGGCGTGGTCGCCCGACGGAAAGCAAATCGCCGTAGTGCGGCGCGACTTATCGATTCCGCGCGGCGACCAAATCTGGCTAATGAACGCCGACGGCTCGAATGCTCGCGCCATCACCAGCGCGCCCGCCGTCCTGCACGGAAGTTTGAACTGGTCGCCCGACGGGAAGTTTATTTTGTACGATTTATACCTGCTGGATTCGTTCCCGCTGGAGTCGCAACTGGAAGTTGTGGATGTGTCAACAGGAGCGACGACTAATCTGGGAATCCTCGGCTACAACCCAAAGTGGGTGTGGCGATAGGTTGTAAGCAGTTTACTTTCTTGTGCGCACGCCCGGCCTTGCCAGACACAGGCCCAACCGCACTGCGTGGTTGAGGCACAATATGCGCGATGAAAACAAGCTGGCAAAGAGTTCAATGATTGTGTTATATTCTCGCCGCAGGGTTCGCATCGGTTGCCGTTTTGTGGAGTATTTGTCGTAGCTTACTCTGCTTTCTGTTGTTGTTCAAAAGGGTAAAGCCCGGCTTATCTCATGACCATGTAAGATGGTGACAAAACCTGCCCGACGGGACGATATTGCGAAAGAACACGGATATTTTCGGAGAGGTATCTGGGATGACAGACAGTACAAAGCAGAAGACCCTCATCCTGATTGGAATGGTTATATTAGTCACAACGGTTATTGCTGCCGGCCTGCCTCAATTGCAACTCCAGCCGGGAATGCCTATTCCAAGACTTCAGGGGGATGATGTGGTGGTTGCGTCGGTCGCAAAAGAGCCGATCGCGGTTGTTCCAATCAGCAAATTGGCCGTTATATTCTTTACCCTTATATTCGCGGGGTCAGTGCTATATATGATCTATAAATTAATCAGGGGTACGAACTGGCAGGAACTCCTGATCTTTGTTCGAATGATGGTTGTCATCAGTTTGGTTATCAGCGGTGTCGTTTTCATGATCTTCCTGCTGCCCAAATCCGAGAGTTCCGGGGTGGCGGAAATCCCACTTTCCTCCCCGCAACCATTGCCCACATCGCCGCTGGGATCGACGCCCCCCTCGCTGCTTTGGCTGGTCGGCATTGGACTATTGGTGGCCAGTATACTTGTGGGAGTGTGGATAATGACATCCTTCCGTCAGGCAAGGCCGCTTGACCTCGTGGAACTCGAAGCAGAAAAAGCCTGGCAGGCGCTCAAAACCGGTCTGGATTTGAAGGACGTGATCATCACATGCTACCGCCAAATGAGCCTGGCGTTGGAGAAAGAAAAAGGAATCGAACGAAAAGATTTCATGACAACCGGGGAATTCGAAATTTTATTGGAGGACGTTGGGATACCCCATGATCCCATACATCAACTGACCCGTCTTTTTAATGCCGTTCGATACGGCAACTGGCGACCCAACCCCGCGGATAAGCAGAGTGCAATCCAATGTCTGGAAGCCATAATGATGTATAGTCGCGAGATCAAGGGGAGGAACTAAAATGAATCTCTCCAGGCGAGTGGTTGTTTCCATCCTCTTTGCGGCAATTCTCCTTTTTATCGGGATCCTGTTCTGGCCGTTTATCCTGACCAACATCATTCAACCCACAGCACTGGTGATCTGGCTGCTTCTCCGTCTTCTGGTTTTGAGCATTCACCAAAAATACTATTGGGCGGCAATTATTTTTGCCGTGCTGGTTTTTATTTTCCGTCTTCTGCCTCAAAACGAATTGACGGTCTCATCAGAAGAACCAGGTGGTTCCAACGAAACGATGAACACCATGGGATATTGGCGCAGTATATTTTTGTATACCGAAGGCAGCGTCCGCGATGATAAAAGCCTTAGACGGGGGCTGGCACACCTACTGACATCCCTTTACGCATCAAAACAACGCACATCGACCAATTTTGAGATATATGATGCCCTGCAGCGGGGCGAGATTCCACTGCCAGAGAATATTCACACTTTTCTCTTCCCGGAAGAACCGCAGAAATCGAGGCATCTAATAAAAAGATTCCTCCAATTCTTCCAAAAGGCTCCCCGTCAATGGATACGTCAATGGACGGGGCAGGATATGGCTGAACGTTATCAAATCATCGATGAAGTGCTTTGTTTTATGGAAACATCACTGGAGATAAAAAATGACGAAAGAAAATCCATCCCAAATTAGTATTGAACAGGTTGCCGAACTATCTGCCCAGGTAATTCAGGAGGTTGAAAAGGCCGTCGTCGGGAAGAGGGAAGTTCTCAACCTGATGATGGCGGCTTTTCTGTCTTCCGGGGGACACATCCTATTGGAAGATTACCCCGGCCTTGCCAAGACCCTGATAGCCAACTCCTTTTCAAGAGCGCTGGGAATGGAATTCAAACGAATTCAATTCACTCCCGATCTTCTTCCGGGAGATATCACCGGCGGGTATGTATTCGAAAGCGATCAGAACCGCTTTATGCTGCGCAAAGGCCCGATCTTTACCCACATGCTTCTTGCCGATGAGATCAACCGGGCTTCGCCAAAAACGCAATCGGCCTTGTTGGAGGCCATGCAAGAATACCAGGTAACCCTGGAAGGTGAAACCCTCTCACTGCCTGAACCTTTTATCGTGATCGCCACCCAGAATCCGATCGAATATGAAGGCACCTTCCCCCTGCCCGAAGCCCAGCTTGATCGCTTTATGGTCAAACTATCCATCGGATATCCCAGCCCGGAAGAGGAAGATGAGATATTAAAGCGGCGGGCTGAGCGGAAACAGGACGTCGTTAGCCTGCAGGCAATTATCTCACCTGAGACCTTTCTGGCGATGCGGGCGGCGGTGGAAGGGGTTTACGTGGACCCGGATGTGCGCCGTTACATGGTTGATCTGGCAGCAAAATCAAGGAACCACCGTCAGGTGGCCGTGGGGGTAAGTCCGCGCGGGTCACTGGCTCTGCTCAAGCTAACGCGCGCATGGGCTGCCATTCAGGGGCGGGCCTTTGTGATACCCGACGATGTTAAACAATTTATCCAACCTGCCCTGTCCCATCGCATTATTCTAGACCCCAGTTTGTGGGATGTAAGGAAATCCGAAAATTCGGTGGTCGCAGAGATAACCCAATCTGTTTCTGTGCCGGTGCTCAAACCTGAAAATGAATAACAAAACTCTGGCGGTTGGTCTGATCCTCTTAGGCTTGCTCATCGTTGCGTTGATTGCCCGCGACGGGGATATCGCATGGATGATGCTGCCTTTCCTGGCTTATCTGGGGGTGGGCTTTCTGCAAACGCCGACAAGGGAAAAGTTGCAGCTTGACGCAAAGTGTACTCTGGAACAGACATGGTCAGACGGTATCACATCGGTCAACGTGAACCTGAGTATACAAAACCAGGCATTGGAGCCTGTCCACCTTTGTATCAATGAAACGATTCAAGCTGGAATGAAAATTACTGACGGCGAACTGAGTCGTTGGGCGACTCTGCGCGCTGGAGAATCCACGGAGTTGAATTATTCCTTTACGGCAGCACGGGGAAACTTTTTATGGAAATCCATTCAAGTAATGGCAAGTGACCCTTTCGGCCTGGTTGAAACCAAATTGCCGCTGCCTGTCAACGCCACGATCCAGATCCGACCGCAGATAAAAAAGTTCAAAGCAATCCCATTGCGTCCACATAACACCGTGCATTCACCGGGTTCCATCCCAGCCCGTTTGGGTGGCAGCGGTACCGATTTCTTTGGAGTGCGCGAATATCACCCCGGCGATTCGCTGCGCTCATTGGACTGGCGATTGACTGCCCGTCATCCGCGCAAGTTTTTTACCAAGGAATTCGAACAGGAAGAGATCGCCGAGATCGGCCTGATTCTGGATGCCCGCCAGGCCACCAACCTGCAAAAAGGGGAAAAGCGCCTGTTCGAGCACAGTGTCGGCGCAACCGCCTCGCTGGCCGAAACGTTTTTACATCAGGGGCATCGCGTCAGCCTGCTTGTTTTTGGGAAAACGATGCTAAATGCCTTTCCGGGTTATGGGAAGACACAGCTTCACCGCATTATGAGTTGTCTTTCCAAAGCCAGGGTTGAGTTGGAAGGTCATTCGTCTGCGCACCTCGATTTCCTCCCGATCCGCATGTTTCCAAGTCATGCCTTGATTATACTAATCAGTTCGCTTACTTCCACGGATCAGCCCATATTCAAGCGCTTGCGTGCATATGGTTATCAGGTGCTGCTGATTAGTCCCGACCCAATCG
This sequence comes from Chloroflexota bacterium, assembly GCA_016234555.1. Lineage (GTDB taxonomy): Bacteria > Chloroflexota > Anaerolineae > Anaerolineales > Villigracilaceae > Villigracilis. The sequence continues at coordinate 146,632 of JACRBJ010000065.1, forward strand.
ATTTTGTAAACCCCACTCTGGGGCAGGATACAACCAGTCAGCTGGCAGTTCGCGCTGTTCGTCTCGAGCGCCGTCTGCTCCTGAACAACATTGCCCAATTGCGAATTCCGGTCATCGACTGGAAGATCAACCAACCTTTATTCCCATTGGTGAGAAATGTCCTGACCCGTTCGCGCGGACAGCAGGAATTGTGAGGAGCTATGACTTTCCCCCTTCGGAAAATCTTCTTTGCTGTCTGCCTGATCGCTTTGGTGCTTTGCTTAGGCGCCGGTTACGAGCTTTCCGGGCAATGGATTGGAGTTGTGATTTCACTCGTTACAGGGCCCGCCTGGCTGTTCGCCCGAAAATACTCAACCTCCATCCTACCGCTCACCTGCCTGCTGATATCGGTCTGTCTGGCAGTAGTAGGGAAAATAAACGGAGGTTCATCTTTTTTAATGATTTGCGGTTCCGGGTTTGCCCTGGCTACCTGGGACCTGCTGCTACTGGATGGCGCATTGACAAATAATTCATCCGGGGAACAAACCCGTCAATTTGAGATTAGACATCTTCAATCCCTTGGAGCGGCATTGGGCTCAGGGCTGGTGGTGATATCCCTTGGATATTTGATACGCCTTCAGATTCCTTTTGTCGTATTATTGCTTTCCATCGCCCTGGTTATCTTTGGATTGGACCGTGTTTGGGGTTATATAAAAAAGACGGGATAACAGAAAAACCATTTTGAACCTTCTCCCGCGCCGGCATGGTCTCCCGCAGATGATGAAGGTGTGTTTGGCTTCCGCAAAAGTGAAGACTCTTCTGCAGGGCTTCTGGCTCTTCGACCCTGGCATCCTCGACGGTATCATCATCACTGCCCAGGAAAGCTACGCTTACAATTTTCCAAGTTGGCCCGTGGGGTGAGTGCTGCTCTTTCAGCAGTTCAGGTTGAAGGGCAGGTTCAAACCTGAAACCGGTCTGTGGAAACCTGGTATGACAGTGCCGCTCCTTCTAGGCGAAGGTTTAACTCCGCAGTGACAGCCAACCTCTTGACGCCTCGCTTGTTGTTATTTATACTTATTGATAATGATTTTCATTTACAAGAAGAATGACTATGTCCGCTGAAACCTGGCTCACCCAACTGCACGAAAATGGTTATCGCGTCACCAAAGCACGCGGCGCGGTGGTGGAAACGGTGGTTCAGTCCAAGCGCGCCCTAACCCCTGTCGAGGTCTATGATATGGCGCGCAAGAAGTACCGCGCTCTGGGGTTGGTTACCGTTTACCGAACGCTCGAAAAACTTGAGGAACTGCACCTTGTCCAGCGCGTGCATCAGGCGGCGGGCTGTCAGGCGTTCATCTCGGCTTGTCAGGGACACCAACATTTGTTGTTGTGCCAAAACTGTGGACAGGCAACTTTCTTCGAGGGCGACGACGTGGAGCCGCTCATCCAGTCTGTTGCAAAGAAGACGGGCTACGAGATCAGGGAGCACTGGCTGCAATTGTTCGGTCTGTGCGAGAGTTGCCGTAACAATTAATCCAACCGCTTCGACAGGGCTAAGCCCGTCGAGAGCATGAAGTCAATCCATCCCTCATCGTTTCGGTGGGGGAAAAAACAGGAGTTTCTAATGAAAAAGATTTTCAATTCCATTATCGCATTCGCAATCGCGACTCTATTCCTCGCCGCATGCGGGTCTGCCCCATCGGGTGGTGACGGCGCTTTGAACGTGCTTGCCTCCACCACCTTTCTTGCCGACATTGCCCAGAATGTGGCTGGAGATCGCGTGAAGGTTGAATCCCTGTTGCCCATCGGTTCTGACCCGCACTCTTATCAGGTCGCGCCGTCGGATGTGGCGAAGATTTCCGAGAGCAAGGTTTTGATCCTCAACGGGCTTGAATATGAAACCTTCATCAAGTCATTGCTCGAAAACGCAGGCGGTAACCGTTTGGTGATCGAAGCGACGGCTGGATTAAATCCCAAAGAGGATGCAGGAAGTGAGCATGGTGTCGATCCGCATATGTGGCTCGACCCGAACCTGGTTGTCAAATATGTGGAAAACATCCGCGATGGATTAATCCAAGCCGACCCCGAGGGCACGGAAACCTACAAAGCCAACGCGGATGCCTATATCATCCAACTCAAAGAACTGGACGCATGGATTGTCGAGCAGGTGAACACCGTCCCTGCGGAACGCCGATTACTAGTCACCAACCACGAGGCGATGGGATATTTTGCCGATCGCTACGGTTTCGAGGTGGCTGGTTCCGTCATCCCAAGTTTCAGCAGCAACGCGGCACCTTCCGCGCAGGAAATGGCGGCGCTGGTGGACGAGATCAAAAGGCTGAACGTCCCCGCCATCTTTTTGGACACAGCGGACAATGACGTTCTCGCCAAACAGATCGCGGATGAAACCGGTGTTATTATTATCGCCGACCTGCATTTTGAATCCTTGACCGACGGCGCGCCCGCGCCAACCTACATCGACATGATGAAGGATAACGTTTCGAGGATTACGGAAGCCCTGAAATAAATGTACCCTCACATAAATCACCAAACAGACAAACCCATTCTCGATGTACGCGATGTATCCGTTCGTTATGACGGGCGCGTCGCGCTCGATGCTGTTACCTTTCACCTGCATGTCGGAGAACGTGTTGCGGTAGTGGGGCCAAACGGCGCGGGAAAAAGCACCCTGTTCAAGGTTGTCTCTGGGGTGTTACAGCCCAACAGCGGAGATGTGACCATCTCTGGTTCCAAGCCAGCTGTCCACAGTTGCATTGCCTACATCCCGCAGCGCAGCCAGGTGGATTGGAAGTTTCCCGTCAGCGTGGCGGATGTGGTGATGATGGGACGTTCCGCGAAGCTGGGACCTTTTAATTTCCCGAAGAAGCATGATTGGGATTTCGTGAATCACGCACTGGAAACCGTCGAGATCGGCAACCTGTCAAAGCGACAGATCAGCCAGCTATCGGGCGGACAGCAGCAGCGGATGTTCATCGCCCGTGCGTTGGCTCAGGAAGCGGAACTCATGCTAATGGATGAACCGCTCACAGGTCTCGACACACCTGCACAGGAAGGATTGCTCGATCTGTTGGATACCCTACGGGAGCAGAGAGTCACCGTGATGGTGGCAACCCATGATCTTGAGCAAGCCGCAAAACATTTTGACCGTATCATGCTGTTGAACAAAAAAATCGTGGCGTTTGGCAATGCTGAAACTGTTTTGCATGCTGATAATTTATTGTCAGCCTACGGCGGACGTTTCCGCACGGTTGAAGGAAAAGGCGATCTATTGACTGTTGACGACTCATGCTGCGATGAAGGGGAACATGATCATGTTCATTAATTGGCTTCTTGAACCTCTCAAGTATGAATTCATGCAGCGCGGCATGATCGCAGCTGTGCTGGTCGGAATTGTCTGCGCTGTTGTCGGGACTTATGTTGTCTTGCGCGGGATGGCATTTTTCGGCGACGCGCTCGCGCACACTATTTTGCCTGGCATTGCGATCGGGTACCTCGTTACAGGTGGCTCGCGGGATACTTTATTCTGGTGGGCGCTGGGGACTGCCATCATCGCCGCATGGGGAATTGGCGCCATCAGCAAGCAGGCGGAAATCAAAGAAGACACGGCAATTGGCATCATCTTCGCGGGGATGTTCGCGCTTGGCATCGCGCTGATTTCCACCGTCCGCAGTTACGCCGTGGACTTAAGCCACTTTCTCTTTGGCGATGTGCTGGGCGTATCGGCGCAAAGTTTGTGGATCATCATCATCTTTTCAGCGATTGTCCTGTTGACGATTGCCGCCTTCTACAAGGAATTCCTCACCCTTTCCTTTGACCCCGTCCTCGCGGCAACGCTCCGCCTGCCCGTAAACCTGCTCAACAACCTCCTGCTAGGACTCATCGCCGTGACCGTTGCCGTCTCGCTTCAAACCGTCGGCGTGGCGTTGATGGTTGCCATGCTCGTCACGCCCGCCGCGACGGCATACCTGCTTACGCAACGCTTGTGGATCATGATGGCGTTTGCCGCTGTTCTGGCTTCGCTGGCGGGCGTGATTGGTTTGTACCTTTCCTATTACCTGAGCATTGCTTCGGGCGCGGCGATAGTACTAACGGCTACTGCGTTTTTCCTGCTTGCATTCTTGTGGAAGCGGATGAAATCCTTATAATAGTTTTATCGTATCCGCCAGACTTTAGAGGAGAAACCCATGACTGTTTTAGAAACTTCCATAAAAATCAGCAAGCCCGTTGCGCAGGTTTTCGAGTTCATCACGAATCTCGAAAACCAGAAGAAGTTGAGTTCCTATATCACTGGCATTCAAATCTCCGAGCCGCTCAAGGTTGGGACAAAATACAAGATCCAGACTACCAGCATGGGACATGTCAACGAGACGTTGAATGAGGTCGTTGCCTTCGAACCAAATAAAAAATTCAGCGTGAAGACATTCGCTCCCCCGCCAGCATCCGACTTGACCAACACCTATGTTCTCGAAGAAGATGGCGGCGGAACAAAGTTGATTATGCAGATAGACGCCGTCCTTACCCCCGCGGGAATGCCTAAAATGCCAGGCATGGAAGACATGATGAAGAAGCAAATGCTGGCAGGTTTTGACGCCACACTGGCGACGATGAAAAAATTGATCGAAGGATAGGTAGGGGCGGGGTAACCCCGCCCCTACTAAATTAATTGGAATATCTCCCTCCCGCCGAGTCCCGTCTGGCGGGAGTTTTTTTGCTAAAATACAGCCCATGCGAAACAAACCCATCCACGCCCTTCTCTTGTTGACATTCATCCTCTCCGCTTGTTCAGCGATTGCTCCCGCGCCGACGGTGACCCCAACGGCTACGTTGATTCCCACTGCAACCGTCACGCCACTGCCGACCAATACCCCTTTGCCAAGCCCAACGCCCGCGCCCATTCTCGAACGTGCAAAGTACACACTGGATACCACCATTGACTATGACGTGCACACGGTCACGGTCAACGAAAAGATTCTCTACCCCAACCTGACGGGCAAACAACTCAACACGCTGGCGCTCGCCGTCGTCCCCAACTTGTGGAGCGGAAGTTTCACTCTCACGAGTCTTTCCCTCAACGGCACGCCCATCACGACCTATACCCTCGACGGTCAGCGGCTGGACGTTGCCCTGCCCGATTTCTTCAAACCCAACGAGGTGATGACGATTGACGTCCAGTTCTCGCTGGTTCTGCCATTTGCCGAGCAGGAAGACCCCAGCGCTTCGCGTCCGCGCATTTACGGCTACACCAAACGCCAGTTGAACCTGACCAACTGGTATCCGTTCGTCGTGCCGAACATCAACGGCGAATGGGTTTTGCACGAACCCTGGTATTACGGCGAGCATCTGGTTTACGACGCCGCCGACTACGAGGTGGACGTCAAATTTGCCGACCCATCCACCGCGCCGACCGTCGCCGCCAGTGGAGTCCCTGAACAGCAGGATGGTTTCACCCGCTACACCATCAACTCCGCGCGGACGTTTGCCCTCGCCGCCAGTCGCGAGTTTCAAGTCTCCAGTTTGCAGGTTGGAGATGTGACTGTCTCAAGTTATTATTTCCCATTCTTTGAAATGGCGGGACAAGCCGCCCTGCAAGCCAGCGCTGAAGCCGTCAGCGTGTACAGCAATCGCTATGGGGCGTATCCGCACAAGACGCTTTCGCTGGTGATGGGCGACTTCAACGACGGCATGGAGTATTCCGCGTTCTTCTATCTCAGCCGTGATTTTTACAGCCTGTATGACGAAACGCCCGCCAACTACCTGACCTTCGTCGCCGTGCATGAAACGGCGCATCAATGGTGGTTCGAGCAGGTGGCCAATGATCAGGCGCAACAGCCCTGGCTGGATGAATCACTTTGCACATACTCCGAGCTCATCTATTACGAAAATATCCATCCCGACCTCGTCAACTGGTGGTGGTCGTACCGCATTGATTTCTACAACCCGCAGGGCTTTGTAGATATTCCAATTTATGACGGGGAGGGCTTCCGCTCCTACACCAATGCCGCCTATTTCCAGGGGGCACATTTTCTCGATAAGCTCCGCGAACGCATCGGTGACGAAGCCTTCTTTGCTTTTGCCCAGGATTACTTCGCGCAGAGCCGCGGAAAAATCGTCACCTCCAACGACTTCTTCCGCATCCTTGCCACCCACACCAGCACGGACTACTCCGACATTGTCCGCCAGTATTTCCGAAATATCTACTAATGAGACCATCCACCGCCGCCGCGAAACACACAAGTAACAAGTACTTGTTACTTGTTACTTATTACTCGTTATTTCTCGCCCTCCTCGCATCCTGTGCATCTCCCACGCCCACCCCAACGCCGTCCGTCTTCTCGACCTTTATTTTGGTGACTCAGGACCCGAACGCATCGCCCACGCTGACGCCCTTCCAGCCATCGGGAGGAATCGACACACAACTGCCGACCTTCACCCTCTCCCCGATTCCGTCCGCCACGCCGACGATGACCACTACCGCAACGCCGACTGCTACCGCGACTATGACCGCTACCGCGTCGCCGACTCCCACAGCAAAACCTCCCACGGCGATAGTTGGTCCCGCTGCGACAACCGTTCCCCCGCCGACTGCTTCGCAGCCCTCGCGCACAAACTACATCCTCACCGCCACGCTCGATTTCGACGCCCACACCCTCGACGCGGACGAGACCATCCGCTACTACAACACAACGGGCATCGCGCTGTCGGATATTGTTTTGTCCGTCCAGCCCAACCGCTACAGCGGAGCGTTTTCCCTGCTGGCAGTTTTTCAAGATAACGTTGTGCTGACAAACTATTCGCTCAACGACCAGCGGCTGACACTGAACCTGCCCCAGCCGCTCCAGCCAGGCTCCGCCACCACGCTGGGGATTAAATTCAAAATCAACATTCCCGCCAAATCCAACGAAGGACTCTTCGGCTACGACTACAACCAGATCAACCTCGTGGACTGGTATCCTTTCGTCGTGCCGTACGTCAACGGCTGGGTATTGCATGACCCGATGTCCTTTGGCGAACATCTCGTTTATGATTCTTCGGATATCGAGCTCAACCTGAAAACTGGCGCGGATGTCATTGTCGCCGCCAGCGCGCCCGCCGAACCCAACGGCGAATGGACCCGCTATCGGCTGTATGGCGCGCGAACGTTCACGCTGTCAGCCAGCGATGAGTTTTTGATGTCCGAATCAGCCGTCGGGTCGGTGAATATCCGCTCGTACTATTTCAACGGCTATCAGGCTGCGGGTGAGGGAATCCTCTACGCAGCGGTGCAAGCCGTCAGCATTTATTCCATCAAGTTTGCGCCTTATCCGTATGAGACTCTGGCAATCGTCCAGACCGACATCCACGACGGCATGGAGACCGATGGGCTGGTCTTCATCGCCTCGGATTTTTACGGGCAGTACGGCGGCGGCGCGAAGAACAACCTCGTCTCGATTGGCGTGCATGAGATCGCACACCAGTGGTGGTTTGGACTGGTGGGCAACGACCAGGCGATGGAACCCTGGCTCGATGAAATGATGTCCACTTACAGCGAGCGGATTTTCTACGAGTTCAACTATCCGCGCTACGGCGATTGGTGGTGGCAGTTCCGCGTGAATTATTTCTCGCCGACGGGTTACGTGGACACGCCCATCTACAGCGGCGGGACGTTCCGCGCCTACACCAATGCAGTCTACTTGCGCGGCGCACATTTCATGGAAGACCTGCGCGTCCGTATGGGCGACGATGATTTCTACGCCTTCCTCAAGGATTACGCCGCTCTCCACGCCCGCAAACGAGTGACCACCGCCGACTTCTTCAACACTGTCCGCGCCCACACACAAGCGGATATCAGCGATGTGATCATGGATTATTTTTCAGGCGCCTATTGATTGTTGCCCTGTGTTGACTGAAGGTCTCTTGGATGATATGTTCACGCAAGCAAAATAACTTGTTTTCAATCCTCAATCGCGTTATCATGTTCTATATATAAAGATGTTCGCTGAACATCGTAAAAAGTGAGGCCTTGGATGGCTGAAAAGAAACCAGATCGCCACGCACGCCGCACTTGTAAAACGCTGATCCTTACCCTGTCCATACTGGCTGGGATCGAACTTCATGGACAGACTGGCGCTTTGGGGATTGACTGCCAGTTCACAGGCGGATGTGAATCGACGCGGGGCACACCCGTTCAGCAAGTTGATCCAAGTGGGGGGAAAGTCCGGTATTCGATGTTTCATGTTATCTTACAGCGCCCATGGCGCATTTTGAAACTTATCGAACCCTGCACTGGGGCGGTCAATGACGCAGACAGCAAAAGACCAGTCAGAGGATAAAGCCATGTGGACAAATTTCATGCAACTCCTGAAACCTCCCAAATTCATCGATGAAGATCAGACGCGTGCTGCCGAGATATTGCATGTGATCCTCCTGACCTTGTTCATCGTGCTGGGAATCTTGGCTTTTTTTACCGATCACCCGGTAACCGTCTTTGTCACGGCTGGCATGTCGTTGTCGTTTTTGGGACTATGGGCAATCATGCGGCGTGGCTTTGTGTACCTGGCGAGTTGGTGTTTGATGGGATTTCTTGTCATGGGGATTACATTAATTGTGTATTTCAATGGCAGTATTCGCATTCCGGCTGCAAGTGGCTTTGTGGCTTGCATCGTGGTCGCGGGATTAACCCTGGGGAACCGGGTTACCATCGGCTCCGCCATCATCATTAGCGGCATCCTGCTTGTCCTTTACCTTGCGGAGGGTGCGGGAAAACTGCCGCCGGTTTACTATCAATCCACCGGATTTCTGCAATGGGCGACCTATGCAGGCATCATGTGCATCACCGCTGTTTTGCTCATGCTGGCTCGCAACAGCATCCTGAATGCGCTGGCATTGGCGCGCCGTAATGAAGCAGCGCTTGCGGAGCGTAATCAGGAACTGCAGGTGGAAATTGCCGAGCGCCATCAGGTGGAGCATGCCCTGCGTGAAAGCGAGGGACGTTATCGCACCCTGGTCAGCACATCGCCGGATGGCATTGCGCAAACGGACATTCATGGAAATATTATTTATGCCTCCCCTCAATTGCTTTCCTTGTTGCGCTTGGAATCCCCTGAAGGGATACTGGGCACCAATGTCATTGAATGGCTTGCCCCCGAAGACCGTCAACGCGCTCTCGAAAATGTGCAACTTGTCATGGGCGGTGCTCCCTCAACCTATAACAAGTATAGTTTTTTGCTTAAGGATGGCGCTTGTTTTGACGGAGAGGTCAGTTCAGCCGCATGGCAGGATGCCGATGGACAACTCAACGGCATGATCTCGATCGTGCGGGATGTGACCGAGCGGGTGCGTGCGGAGGTGTCGCTCAACGAATATCGTGAAAGGCTTGAAGAATTGGTGGAGGAACGCACTGCACAATTGACCGCCATCAACCAGGAGTTGGAGTCTTTCAGTTATTCGGTGGCCCATGATTTGCGCGCGCCCCTGCGGGTGATCAGTGGTTTCAGCAACATTCTGCTGGAGGACCACGCCAGCCAGATCGATTCCGAAGTGCAATCTTATCTCAACCAGATCATTGCAAGTGGTCAGCGCATGAGCCGGTTGATTGACGCCTTGCTGGGACTTTCCCATTTGACACGAAGGGACATCTCCCGCGAGGAAATTGACCTGGGGGCAATGGCGCATACGATTCTGGACGAACTTCGTCAGCGCGAACCGGCGCGGGAGGTGGACATGCACATTGCCGAAGGACTGATTGTCCAGGCTGACCGTCACTTGATGCATCTGGTTCTCGAAAACCTGCTGGGTAATGCCTGGAAATTTACGGCCAACTCACCCCAGGCTCGCATCGAAGTGGGCAGGCAGGATGGCGATAAAGCCGCTTATTTCGTGCGTGACAATGGTGCTGGTTTCAATATGGACAATTCCGGCAAGTTGTTTGGACCGTTCCAACGCCTGCATACTGAAAAGGAATTCCCCGGCACAGGAATTGGACTGGCAACAGTCAAACGCATCATCCACCGTCACAATGGGGAGGTGTGGGCAAGGGGAGAGGTAAACAAAGGAGCGACATTTTACTTTACCCTGCCGTGAGTAAATATAGGGAAACTCAGCGCGTCAAAGAGAAACCATGAACAGACCATATACCTTCATCAACGTCGCCATGACGACGGATGGAAAAATCGATACCTTCGAGCGCAAGGGCGCGGCGATCTCGTCCAAGCGGGATAAAGAGCGTGTGGATGAACTGCGCGCCTCGGCGGATGGAATCCTCGTCGGGGGGAAAACGCTCCTCGAAGAGAGTCCCAGGCTGACGGTCAGAAGCGAAGCGCTGCGTGAGGACAGAATCAGCCGCGGGCTGTCGCCGAATCCGATTAAGGTCGGCGTCGTCTCCGTGGCGGACATTCCGCTGGAAACGGATTTTATAAAAGCAGGGAATACGCGGGTCGTAATATTTACCACGTCTCAAACGTCCAAGAGCCAGATTGAAATCCTGCGCGCGGCTGGCGTGGAAGTTTTTGTGGATCATGATGCTGTGCACGATGCGCCGCGCGTTGACCTGAATAAAATGATGCTCACCTTGAAAAAAATCGGCGTTGACCATCTGATGGTGGAGGGCGGCGGCACGATGAATTTCGAACTCATTCGTTTGGGACTGGTGGATGAAATCATGCTGTATATCGCGCCGATGATCTTTGGCGGCGCAAACTCCCCGACCCTTGCCGATGGGCTGGGTCTTGTCCGAAGCGATGCCGTCGCGTTGAAACTGGCGAACGTCGAAACCCACCAAGACGGCGGAATTGTTTTACGATACAAATTGTAGGGGCGGGGAAATCCCGCCCAAAAAGAGGAAACCATGACAACATCAACACACGAACAAATCAAGCTCATGCTGGAGGAAAATGCCTGCCCGGGATGCGAAGGTATTCACAGGAATTTTGTCTGCGTGCATATCGAAGCGATTGCCGAACTGCCTTCGCGTTTCGGCGATTTTCACATCGTTGCATTTTCGAACAACCAGGATGGCAAGGAACACGTTGCCATCATCAAGGGCGAAGTCTTCGGCGCGGAGGACGTGCCCGTGCGCCTTCATTCCGAATGCCTGACGGGCGACGTGATCGGCTCGCTGCGCTGCGACTGCCGCGACCAGCTCGAAGCCGCGCTCAGGAAAATCGGCGAGATGGACAAGGGCATCGTTCTCTATCTCCGTCAGGAGGGACGCGGCATCGGGCTGACCAACAAAATCCGCGCCTACAGTTTGCAGGACAAGGGCCTGGATACGGTCGAGGCGAACCTTGCGCTTGGCTTCCGCGACGATGAACGCGATTACGCCGTCGCCGCGCACATGCTCCACGCGTTGCAAGTCCAGTCCGTTCACCTGATGACGAACAACCCCAAGAAGATTTCCCAGTTGGAGCAGTACGGTGTGAAGGTCAGCAAACGCCTGCCGCACATCCTGCCGCCCAACGAACACAACATTTTCTATCTCGAAACCAAAGCCGCTAAATCGGGTCACATGATCGACTTCCACGGCAAGACGCACCTGCCCGAACAAGGCGATCTGCCCATCGTCGAAGGAATGCGCGAGGTCGAACGTTGAAAACGATTGTCATCACGGGCGCGACGGGCGTGCTTGGGAATCTGGTTGCGAAGACCTTTGCCGAGCGCGGACACAACATTGCCATGCTCGATAAGGATTCGGCCAGGCTGGATTTACTCACCCGCGACTTGAATCTGCCCAGCGGGCGACTCTACGCCCAAACCATTGACCTGCTCGACGGGTCTGCCGTGCGGGACTCAGCCGAAGCTGTTCATTCCAAATTTGGCGGAGTCCACACCCTGATTCATCTCGTCGGCGGCTGGACGGGCGGGGCGACCATTCCCGAAGCCAGCGCGGACGATTTTGAATCCATGCTCAACCAGCACGCATGGACGACATTCCACCTGCTTCAAGCATTTGTACCGCATATCGCCGCCAGCAAGTGGGGACGGGTGATGATCGTCTCGATGCCTGTCACGGTGAAGCCATCCGCAAAGATGGCTTTGTACGCCGCCGCCAAGTCCGCGCAGGAGAGTTTGGTGTTGACCCTCGCCGAGGAATACAAGGATAGCGGATTGACCGCGAATGTCATCCACGTCAAATCCATTGATGTCAAAGGTGAAGGCAAGGGTACAACGCCCGCGGAAATCGTCTCCGCCATGACCTATCTGTTTTCTGACGACGCGGCAAAGGTCAATGGCGCGAGAATACCTTTGTATTAGTTTTTCGCCCGCTACCTCCACATTGAGATAGGATAACGATTTTCCGTTATACTTCGCGGAATGCAAAGCCAATTCATTCGGACGAACCACATCAACCTGCATGTCATGACCGACGGACCTGAAAACGGGACGCCGGTCATTTTATTGCATGGGTTTCCAGAATTCCATTACGGCTGGAAAAGGCAAATCCCCGCTTTGGTCGAGGCGGGATTCCGAGTCATTGTCCCGGACCAGCGCGGATACAATCTCTCGGACAAGCCAAGGGGAGTCTCCGCCTACGATGTGGATACTCTTGCAAAAGATGTCGTTGGCTTGTTCGACCACTTCGGTATTCAAAAAGCGCGGCTGGTCGGTCACGACTGGGGCGCGGCTGTGGCATGGACAGTTGCCATCAATCATCCCGAACGGTTGGAGAAACTCGCCATCCTGAATGTGCCGCATCTCGATGTGATGATCGATTTCGTGTCGCACAACCCCGCCCAGCGCAAAAAATCCTGGTACATTTTCTTCTTTCAGATCCCCTGGCTTGTGGAATGGATGTTGAGCAGAAACGATTTCGAATACCTCGCGCGGATGTTGACCCGCTCCGGACGGAAAGCCACATTCACCGAAGCGGATGTGACGGAGTACAAAAAAGCATGGTCGCAAAAAGGCGCGTTGACGGGGATGCTGAACTGGTATCGAGCCGTCGTGCGGTGGGGACTGCGCTCCGCGTTCAGCCACAAATCACCCGCGCGGCGCGTTCACGTTCCGACCATGATGTTGTGGGGCAGGCGCGATGTGGCGCTCAGTTCCGACATGGCGCAGCCTTCGATTGATCTGTGCGACCACGGCGAGTTGACCTTCTTCAACAAAGCCACTCACTGGGTACAGCATGACGCCGGCGAGGAAGTCAACCAAAAGCTCATTGAATTTCTGAGATAACCCATGCCTGTCACAGCCATTATTCTGTTATTCCTGTCCGCGTCGATGCACGCCTTGTGGAATTTTCTGCTCAAGAGCGCCGACGAAAAATACATCGCCATGGGCTGGCAGGTCATCCTGAGCGGAATCCTCGCCTTCGGCTGCATCCTCGTCACCGGGCTTCCCCCACGCTCGATGTGGGGCTGGGCGGTCCTGAGCATGTTTCTGGAAGCGGTTTATTTCATCCTGTTGTGCATTGCCTACAGCGACCATGACTTCTCGCTCGTCTATCCGATTGCGCGCGGGGGCGCTCCTGTCCTGTTGGTGTTGTGGGCTGCGATTTTTTTGCGTGAAAAGCTGACATCGGGTGGCTACCTCGGACTGGCGATGATCACCGGCGGGATGATGGTCATCGGCGCGACCACGTTGATTCAAGGCAGGGGTGGAGAAAAGCCTCATCTGCGCGGCATCCTCACCGCGCTGGCGGTGGCGTTCATTATTTCGGTGTACACCTTCGTCGACGGCAGAGCCGTCAAAAGTGGACCCGTCCTGCCGTATGGGCTTTCGATGTTCGTGATGATTCCATTTGTCACCACGCCCTATCTGACCCATCATTACGGCTGGAGCGGTTTTGCGAAGATGTGGAAAACCAATCGCGGATACCTGCTGCTCGGAGGCGTGCTGGGACTGGTGGCGTATATGCTGGCGCTCTATGCCTATACCTTTGCGCCGCTCAGTTATTCGGGCGCGATCCGCGAGGTGAGCGCGGTCATCGGGGCGTTCCTCGGCTGGAAGTTTTTGAAAGAGGAGATGGGCGGCATCCGCGTGGTGGGGTCCGCGATTGTGTTTGCGGGCGTGATGGTGATTGCGATTTTTGGATAGGAGCAGAATGTCAGACCAGATTTTCCCCGAACCGACAGTGGGTGTTTTCATCTTCAACTCAAAGGGAGAGCTGCTGTTGCTGAAAAGCCACAAGTGGCCCGATAAATACGTCGTCCCCGGCGGACACGTGGAACTGGGCGAGCGGCTGGAGGAAGCCGCCGTCCGCGAGGCGAAGGAGGAGACCGGGCTGGGTATCCACGACCTGAAGCTCATCAACTTCCAGCAGTTCATCTACGACCCCGCGTTCTGGAAGCGGCGCCATTTCATCTTCTTCGACTTCGCCTGCAAAACAGACTCGCTCGAAGTGGCTCTCAACCATGAGGCGGAGGATCACGTTTGGGTGAGTCTGGGGGAGGCGCTCCGCCTGCCGCTGGATTCCTACACGCGGACTTCTGTCCAAAAAATCATCGAGGGTAACTTGTCCGGAGACCTTTCCGGGTAGGAAATTGCAAGGTTACTGCCCGCGTGAAATTATTTGAAAGCCGGGATTGGGTTTTCCTTCATTTATTCCATGCCGCAAGGCGGTTTGACGGAGACCTCCGACGGAATCTCCGAATTAATGAAACACAGCAACTGTCGGGAATGGGTTGCAGATTCATGGAAAAATGATTAAGATAAGAGTGTATGGATTTGTTGATACGTCTCCTGTTTTTGGGCATTCGTATGCCTTAGGTCAGTCAGCCTGATGGGTACACACGTACCTGTCAGGTTTTTTTATTTTCACACAAGGAGAATGAATGCAAACACCGTGGGAGTACCGTTACGCACATCGCACGCAGAAGATGGGGAGTTCCGTTATCCGCGAGTTGTTGAAGTTCACGGAACAACCCGACATCATTTCGTTTGCGGGTGGGTTGCCCGCGCCTGAAGTTTTTCCGCTTAAGGAATTCCAGGAGGCGTGCAACCAGGTGTTACAGGAACATGGCGCCCGCGCCCTTCAGTACGGCACCACCGAAGGCTACCTGCCCCTGCGTGAAATGATCGCCCGCCACAATTCCCGTTACAGCGTGCGGGTGAATGCCGAGAACATCATGATTACCTCCGGCTCGCAGCAGGCGCTGGATTTCATCGGCAGGTTGTTCATCAACCGCGGCGATTACATTGTGGTGGAATCTCCGACCTACCTTGGGGCATTGCAAGCGTGGAACGCGTACGGGGCGCAATACATCTCCGTCCCATCCGATGAAAACGGCATGATCATGGACTACCTCGAAGAGGCGCTGCGTATCGGTCCGAAGTTCATTTACATCCTGCCGAATTTCCAGAATCCGTCCGGTTCCACGTTGAGTCTCGAACGCCGCAAGAGGCTGGTGCTGCTCGCCGACCAGTATGGGGTGCCGATTGTGGAGGATGATCCGTACGGACAGCTGCGTTTCGACGGCGAGCACATCCCGTCCGTTGCCTACCTCGACAGCAGTTACCGCAACGAAAACGACGGCGAGTACACGGGGAACGTGATCTACCTCAGCACCTTCTCCAAACTGCTTGCGCCGGGATTGCGCCTTGCGTGGGTGATCGCCCCGCCAAAGGTGATCCGCAAACTGGTGATGACCAAGCAGGCGGCGGACCTGCACACCTCGACCTTCAATCAATATGTCGCCTATGAGGTTGCCAAGGGCGGCTTCCTGGACGAGCATGTGAAGGTCATCCGCGCCACGTACAAGGAACGCCGCGACGTGATGATCGAAATGATGGAGGAGATGTTCCCGCCCGAAGTGACCTGGAGCAAACCCCTGGGCGGGATGTTCCTGTGGGGCGTGCTGCCCGAACACATCGATGCTGCCGAAGTATTGAAGGTCGCAGTCGAAAGAAAGGTGGCATTTGTGCCCGGCGCGGCTTTTCACCCGAACGGCGGCGGAAAGAATACCATGCGCCTCAACTTCTCCTTCTCCAAGCCGGAGGATATACGCGAGGGAATCACGAGGCTGGGCGTGACGTTGAAGGAGGCGCTGGCGAGCCAGGAAAAAGTGCCGGCGTAGCTGGTAATTTGTAAAAAAGATGACCTGTCTCTTCAGTGGAAGCAGGTCATCTTTTTCATCCTTCACACCTGCACTTGCGTGCGGTGCAAGTGTCCTTGATCTTTCATCCTTGTCTTTCACTCCTCCACATAGGGGACGTAATCGGCGCGGGCGATGCCCTGCTTGATGGCTGCCTCGGCGACGGCGCGGGCAACGGCGTGATGGACCTTCTTGTCCAGCGGGCTGGGGACGAGTTCCCCAGGCGGGGTCATCCCGGCGATGGTGCGAGCGGCTGCCAGCAGCATTTCATGGGTAATGCGCGGCGCGTTCGCATCCACTGCACCGCGGAAAATGCCGGGGAAGCCCAACACGTTGTTCACCGATTTTCCGTCAGCAGCGAAGGCTGCGCCGTGTTCCAGCGCCAAGTCAGGATCGATCTCCGGGTTCGGGTTCGACAGTGCGAGGATGATCTGTCCTTTGCGGACCATTTCAGGCTTGATCAGATTCGGCACGCCGGTGGTTGCGACTACGATGTCGCATTTTTCCATAACCTCTTTCAGGTTCGATTTGATGCCGCCGTCTTTTTCGAATCGATCCAACGCTCCCGCGCTCAAATCCGCCCCGTAGACCGGGTTCCCCGTCAGCCGCATCATCATCTGACCGATGGCATGTCCCGCCGCCCCCAGCCCGATCTGCCCGATGACAGCCTTCTTCAAGTCCGTGCCGGTTTCGCGAGCCGCGTTGAGCAGCGCTGCCGTGCTGACCACCGCCGTGCCGTGCTGATCGTCGTGCATCACCGGGATGTCGAGCATGGCTTGCAGCCTCTTCTCGATCTCGAAACAGCGCGGCGCGGAGATGTCCTCCAGTTGGATGGCGGCAAAGGTCGGGGAGATGGCGGCTACTGTGGCAATGATTTCCTCGGTATCCTTTGTATTTAGCAGGATGGGAATCCCCGAAAGCCCGACGAGGGTTTCCATCAGCATGGCTTTGCCTTCCATCACGGGCATGCTTGCCTGCGGACCGATATCACCCAATCCAAGCACCGCAGTCCCATCCGAGACAATGGCAACCATGTGACTGATGCTGGTATACAGCCGCGCCTGTGATGGGTCTTTGGCGATCTTGAGACAGACCTCCGCCACACCGGGGGTGTAGACGCGGCGCAGGGTGGCCAATGAGTCGATCTTGTAACGCGAGCGGATGGCGATCTTGCCCTTTTGGTGTAGTTCCAGCACCTCGTCGCGGACTTCCAGCACGCGCGTGCCTTCGTTGTTTCGCATGGCTTCCAGGATTGCCTCGAGGTGCGCTTCATCGTCGGCTGTGATGGTGATGTCGCGTACCACATTCTGCGAGGTTTCGGTCAGCAAGACAAGGCTGCCGATGCTTCCACCCGCATCCGCGATGGCGGTCAATAGTTTTCCGAGCACACCCTTCTTCTGCGAATTGCGGACGCGCACGATGCGCATCAGTTTTCGTTCCCAAGCCATACTGCCTCCTTTGTTGTGCAATTGGCTAAATGATGCAGACTTTGACTCCTATTCCTCTTCTTCCTTCTTCACCCCAAATATACCGTCAATCTTATCCATCACCTCGGGCGTGAGGGCATCGACGAATTCCGCCGCCTTCATGTTTTCATGGACTTGTGAGACGCGGCTTGCTCCCGTGATGACTGTGCTGACAAACGGGTTCTTCAAACACCACGCAATCCCCAACTGCGCGAGCGAGCAGCCAAGTTCCTTTGCAACAGGTTCCAACGCCGCGACCTTCGCCAAATTCTCCGCTTTGGTGAGGTAGGGATGCAGCCACTGATAGCCTTTCAACCCGCCTCGGCTGTCGGCTGGAATGCCGTTCTGGTATTTACCCGTCAGCAGTCCCGAAGCCAGCGGACTCCAGGTTGTCGTGCCGTAGCGATAATCCCTGTAAAAGCGGACGTAGTCGCCTTCGAGCCGTTCACGATTGAAGAGGTTGTACTGCGGCTGTTCGACGACGGGCTTGTGCAGGTGATGCCGCTCTGCAATCTGGATCGCCTCGACGATTTCCGAAGCCGCCCACTCCGAGGTTCCCCAGTACAAAGCCTGTCCCCACTCGATGATGTTGTGCATCGCCCAGACGGTTTCCTCGATGGGAGTTGTCTTGTCGGGACGGTGGCAGTAGATCAAGTCCACGTAGTCGAGCTGCATCCGTTCGAGCGAGCCGGCAATGCCTTCAATGAGGAATTTGCGATTCAGTGTATTTTTCCGATTTACACCCTCATGGATTCCCCAATAAAATTTGGTGGAGACCAGATAACTGCCACGATCCCATTTCAACTCCTTGAGCGCCGCGCCCATCACGGTTTCAGACATGCCGCCTGCATAGACCTGGGCATTGTCGAAGAAGTTGACACCCACCTCATACGCCGCGCTCATCATTTCCATCGCGGATTTCACATCCGCCTGGTTGTGAAATGTCACCCACGAGCCAAACGATAACTCACTGACCTGAATACCCGTTTTTCCTAGATAACGATATTTCATGTTTGCCTCCAGATTTGATTTCGTAGTAGCGACTTCAGTCGCTCTCACTCGAACGACTAAAGTCGTCACTACGTTTGATTATAATCACCCAATGCGAAAATTATCGTTCCTGCTGATTTTCCTCCTCGCCGCGTGTGCGCCCGTCCCAACGCAACCCGCTTCGGTCGGAGCGACCCAGCCGTCGCCGAGTCCGATTCCCAGCCCCACGTTCACGCCCAACGTGCTGGTAATCGTCGAGACGCCCGTCCCCACATCCACGCCATTTGTGTACGTCATCCAATCGGGCGATACCTTCAGCGAACTCGCCGAAAAATTCAGGATTTCACAGGATGCGCTGCGGGCGGCGAATCCAGACATCCAGCCGAACAGCATGTCGGTGGGGACGACTTTGCTCATCCCCGACGATTCATCCGCCGCCCCAAGCGGAGCGACTCCCACGCCCGCGCCTGTTCCCGTTACCCAAACCGTTTGCCACCCGACAGCGGACGGCGGCTTGTGGTGCTTTGCCCTCCTCCAAAACAACACAACTGATTTCTTTGAAAATATCTCGGCGCAGGTCACATTGTTTGACACAAGCGGCGAGACGGTCGCCAGCCAGACCGCCTTCCTGCCATTGGACAACCTGCCGCCGAATACATCCCTGCCTGTGTTTGTCTTCTTCCCAGATACACCAGCCGATGTGACGATGCAGGTCCAAATTCTGAGCGCCGTCCCATCCGGCGGGTCGCGCTACCTGTCGACAACTTTGAACAATGTCATAACGCAAATCAGCTGGAACGGACTGACCGCCAAAGTCAGCGGGGAGATTTATCTGTCAGCGGAATCAAAAGCCGCAACCCAAACTCGGATTGCGGCTGTGGCTTACGACAAAGGTGGGCAGGTGGTGGGGCTGAAACAATGGGACGGCGGTTCGATGCAGCCCGGCGAGAAAGCCGTTTTCAGCTTCCAGGTCTCCAGCCTCGGGGCGGCGATTGACAGGGTGGAGTATGTGATCCAGGCAAAACCTTAGCCCCCTCCGCCCTGTCGGGCACCTCCCCCAAATTCGACGAACTTCAGTCGAATTTGGGGGAGGCAGGTGGGGGTCATTTCCCATCCAGCCACATATATCTTTCAATCGGGATGGTGATTGGGGTGAAGACAAATCCCTTCACATAGGGTTGCACCAGTTGATACGAAAGCGAGTGCGTGGTAAACAGCACGGGCGCGTCGTCCACGATCATCTGCTCGGCTTGCTGGTACATGGCGATGCGCTTTGTCACGTCGGTTTCGACGCGGGCCTGTTCGAGCAGGGCATCCAGCTCGGGGTTGGAGTAGCCGCCGTTGTTCTGGCTCGACCCGGTGTGGAAGAGAACATCCGCGAAGTTTTCGGGGTCGGGATAATCGGCGCACCAGCCGCCGCCGAAGATTTGTCCGTGGTTGCCCGAATAAATCTGCTGGTAGTAATAGTTGTATTCGATGTTCTCGACCTTGATGGTCACGCCGAGATTCTGCTCCCACATCTCAGCCATCGCCGCCACGTCGGGGCTGATGGAGCTGCCAATGCCGCCGTTGGTGTAGACGATGGGCGGAAGCCCCTCCGTGCCGCCGTATTTGGATTGTTTGAGCAGTTCGCGCGCCCCTTCGGGATCGTAGGGCAGACCCTTGAGCTGGTAGTTGAACCCAGGCAGACCGGGCGGGAAGGGACCGATGGCGGGCAAAGCCTTTCCACGCAGGACGACATCGATATACCGCTCGCGGTCGAACGCCATCGAAAACGCCTTGCGGACGTTGATGTCGTCGAAGGGCGGCTGGGTGTTGTCGAAGACCACATAATCTGTGCAAAGATCGACGCCCGTCACCAGTTGATCGTGCAGCGGCTCGGTCGGGTCGAGGACGCGGTCGGCGTTGTAGGAGCCGACTCCCGCCATATCCACCTCGCCCGTTTCAAACAGGCGCAGGTCGTCGCCCGCGTAGAGTTTGGTCACCACGTACGGAATGGACGGCGCACCAAGATAGAAATCCTGGTTGGCTTCGTAAATAATGTACTCGAAGGAGCGCCATTCCTTCAACCGGTAGGGACCCGTGCCGTTGGGCGTCCGCACCCATTCTTCGCCGGTCTCCACGTTTGCCTTGTCCACCACGTAGGCAGTGGGGAAGGTCAGTTTCAGGATGAAATAGGGCTTGGGAGCGTCGATGGTGACTTGTAGCGAATGTTCGTCAATCGCTTTCAAGCCGCTGATATGGTCCGCCTGCCCGGCGTTCATCTCACGTACACCGACAATGTCACCGAGATAGGTCAACACGGTGTCGGACTCAAGCTCGGGGCTGGCGGCACGTTCCCACGAGTAGATGACATCCTCCGCAGTGACCGCCCTGCCGTCGTGGAATTTGGCGTTCTCGCGGATGTGGAAGGTGTAGACCGTGCCGTCGGGGCTGACCTCCCAAGTGTCGGCGAGGTCGGGGGTGAGATTCAATTGCGGGTCGAAGGAAACCAATCCGCTGAAGATGAGTTTGTCGCCCGAACTGTAGGTGGTGGCGGGATCGTAGTCGCGCAGGTTGGTGGATTCACCGCCGCTGTAGACGAGAGCCTGGTCGAGTGGAACGTCAATTTGATAGGCGGGCGCTGCGTTTACACTGGAAGACAGCAGGAGAGAGGAAATCAGCGCAAGAAGGATGAAGGAAGTCAGGAAATGTTTTTTGAAGATGTTACCCATTGTTGCCTGCCTTTTTATTTTTCGAGCGGACGAAGAACACCAGCGCCGCGACGCCGATGACGATCAACAACGTCAGACAAATGCAGATCATGGCGACGGTCAAAAAGAGGAACGTGTTGTCATCCTTTTTTTCGGGCGCGCTTGCGCCGTCAGATGAGGAGGTGGGGATGGCGTAGGGCGTGGGCGTTACTGCCAGCGGAATCCCAGCCACCGGGACGTAGGTCGGGACAAAGGTCGGGGTGGGCATTGCCGTCGCCTGGGCGGAAACAGCCCGGGGCGCGGCTCCAACGGATTTCCTCCAGGCGTCTTCCAAGCCGTCAGAGTCGAATCCATAAATTTCGAGCAGGGCATCGTCAACCGGTTTCGCATCCCGCAGGGCTTTGAGCAGTTCAGTCAGTTTTTCCTGCCCGTAGGTTTCGATGAGGAAGTTGGTGATGCTGTACGACTGGCTGTAGGAAAGGTTGGCTTTGTCGGGCAGTTCGGAGAAGCCGCCGTTGAGCGAGCGGACGGTGAGCAGGGTGTCACTGCTGATCGCCTGGTCGAGTTGGGCTTGCGCGCCGGAGTCCAGTTCGCCCTCGCTATACATGGCAAGACCTTCATTGAGCCAGGTGGGAACGTCACCGAGGCAGGAGAAGGTGAGATGCCCGACGAGGATGTGGGTGAGTTCATGGATGACGGTGTTCTTGTCCCATGCCGAATCGGATTGCGACACGCCCATGATGAAGATGTTGAATTCGGAGAAAGCCATGCCGCCCGTCCACGAGGGTTCGTAGAGAATGGCTTCCCGCATGTCGTCATAGTTGGGATAGACGTACAGGTCGATGGGCGTGTCTGTGGTCAGTCCCGCCTGTTCCTTGTTGCGGCGCAAACCTTCGACGCCAGCGTCGAGCATGGTTTGGGCAAAGGCTTTGTCGTTGTCATACCAGTGCAGGCGCAGGTCGCCGCTGGTGATGGTCTGCCAATCGTGGACGTCATCGAGCCATGCCGCGGTTTGGATTTCAGTGGAGGATTCCTTCCCTGCCGAGTCGGTGTAAATCCAGCGCCACCAGATGGTTGCACCGGGCGGGAGCGAACCGCTCTGGCGCATGTCCCAGGTCCATTCCACGTTGACGGTTTTGCCGGGCGTGAAATCGGGATAGGATTTGGCAACCACCTCGCCGCAGGTCTGCTGGATGTTGCCGTATTCCAGCGTGATCGAGGCGATCTCCGAATCGGCGCTGATGGTGGCAGAGAAGGTCGCGGTGTTCGGAAAATCGAACTCGACCCGGTTATTGGTCACGTCTGTGTGTGGCGCGGCAAGAGCGGTTTGCGCGGGGGCGAGAAGGAAGACAGTTATCAAAAGAAGAGGGAGCCATTTTTTATTCATAAAGTTGTTCTCCTTGTCTGGTCGGCATAATATACCGCACTCGGTCATGAATTGCGCTTTTTCTGAAGGGTGGAAAGCGCAATTCGATTATATATCATCAAATATAAATCACGAGTGTCGTTACGGTTGAAATGCGACTAATTGGGCATCGGGTAATTTCCTCCCTGTGCTGGGGATGGCGGCTTGAGCGTGATCTGCCAGTAATATGAGCACGGTCAAGGTTTTGTCGCAATTGTGTCTCAGCCGCGTTCGACTTTTCAGAAAAGCAAAATTTTATAACGTCCCGCTTCACTTAAACTAAGGGACTATTAATGTCCACATGTAAAATGGATATATATTGTTACATTTCGCACATTTTGTGGTTAGACCCTAAAGGTTTCTATAATCAACGAGGCTTTCGAGCCGCAAAGAAAACCTTTGGGGTCTTTTAGACAATTTCTTTTTGGAGGCATTCATGCAACGAACAAAATTCTTTCTCGGCGGTGCGCTGATTTTAGCGGCAGTGGTTTACCTGTTGGTCTCATCCACGCAGGCGAGCGCTGAGTATTTCATGACCGTGGACGAGGTGAAAGCAAAGGGCGGTTCTGTCGTTGGCAAGAGCCTGCGGCTTTCGGGCGCGGTGCTGGGCGATACGATTCAGTACGATTCGCAAACCCTCGAACTGACCTTTGACATCGCCCATGTGGCGGGTGACAACACCGAAATCGAAGCGCAGGGCGGACTTGCTGAAGTCCTGTATCAGGCGGTCAATGATCCAACCCGACAACGGGTCACCATCCACTATGTCGGCGCCAAGCCTGACCTGCTCCGCAGTGAGGCACAGGCAATTGTGACGGGCAAACTCGGCGAGGACGGAGTCTTCTATGCGGACGAAATCCTGCTCAAATGTCCCACCAAGTATGAAGAGGCGGTTCCAGAACAAGCCGCTGCCGCGAACTAAAAACGCAGCCTGACAGGTCATGTCCTGTCAGGTTTTATTTCTAAGTGAACTTCAAAGACCCTAAAGGTTTTGACTAAAGTCAGCACGACATTAGGTAGAACAAACCTTTAGGGTCTCATTACCAAGGAAGAAACTATGTTTGCAGAATTTGGATACGGAATTTTATTGGTAAGTTTCCTCGTCACAGTGTACAGCCTGGTTTCGGCGGTGTATGGCGCCCTGGACAAATCTGCGGCGATGGTGGAAAGCGCGCGGCGCGGTATGTTGCTGGTGTTTCCATTGCTCACGCTTGCGGCGGCGACACTGGTTTATTTACTGGTCAACGACCACTATGAAGTCGCCTTCGTCTACGAGGTGACCAGCCGCAGTATGCCGACCTACCTCAAAGTGACAGCATGGTGGGGTGGACAGGCTGGCTCGCTGCTCTTTTGGGCCTGGCTGCTGGCGGCGTTCACGTCGGCCGTCACCATCCGCAAGTGGGAGCGCGACATCGAATTCCTGCCGTGGGTGATCGTGGTCAATTCCATCACGCTGATTTTCTTCCTCGGCATGGTGGTCTTTTACGAGAATCCCTTCACCCGTTTCTGGCTGGTCAATGGAAACGTGGAACCGCACATGTTTGCCCCTGCTGTCGGGACTCTCTTCGCCGCACCAGACGGCAACGGTTTGAACCCGCTTCTGCGCCACCCTGGGATGGTCATCCACCCGCCGATGCTCTACCTCGGATTCGTCTCCTACGTCATCCCGTTTTCCTTTGCGATGGCGGCTCTGATCACAGGTCGCACCGACGACCGTTGGATTCGTCTCACCCGCCGCTGGTCGCTGTGGGCGTGGCTCTTCCTCTCCTTCGGACTCGTCCTCGGCGGACGTTGGGCGTATGACGTCCTCGGCTGGGGCGGATATTGGGGCTGGGACCCCGTCGAAATCGCGGCGTTCATGCCCTGGCTGACGGGAACCGCCTTCCTCCACTCGGTGATGATCCAGGAAAAGCGCGGCTTGCTCAAGCACTGGAACATGATCCTCGTCATCTTGACGTATGCGCTGGTGGTCTTCGGGACTTTTCTCACCCGTTCGGGTGTGTTGTCTTCCGTCCACGCCTTTGCCAACAGCCCGATTGGCCCTTTCTTCATGGGCTACGTTGCCCTGACTTTGATTGTCTCCACCGCCCTGCTGATCTGGCGCTGGCCCCTGCTTCAAGGCGAGACGGAGATGAAGTCCATGCTTTCGCGTGAGGCTTTATTCCTTTTGAATAACCTGCTCTTCATGAGCATTCTCGTGGTTTGCTTCTGGGGCGTGGTCTCGCCGCTGGCTTCCGAATTGTTCACCAACCAAAAGGTGACTCTCGGTCCGCCATTCTACGAGCGTGCCACGGCTCCGCTTTTCGCGGCGTTGATGTTCCTGATGGGTATCGCTCCGCTCTCAGCGTGGGGACATTCCACTGTTCAGACTCTTGGCAAGGCAATGTGGAAGTCCGCCCTCGCGGCCGCGATTCTGACCGTCGTCCTGTTCGTCACCTACACCCGGAACTACATCGCCCTGATCGGGTTCTTCCTGATTGCGCTGGTGCTCTTCGTCACCCTGCAGGAGTTCTGGCGGGCGGCGCGGGCACGTCAGAGGGCGCAGAAGGAAAACTTCTTTGTGGCGCTCTCCCGTCTGATGGGACGCAACCGCCGCCGCTACGGTGGATACACCATTCACGTCAGCATGATGCTGATGGCGATTGGCATCCTCGGCATCGAAGTCTTCCAGACCGAAACGCAGGGCGCGCTGGCTCAAGGTGAGCAGTTGAATATCGCCAATTACAGCGTCGAATACCGCGAACTTGCTTCGTGGGATGACGCAGGCAAGGGCGTGAACTTTACCCGCGCCGTCGTGGACGTGTACGAAAACGGCATCTATCTTGGTCAACTCACCCCGCGCATCGATTACTACTTCGACTCACAGCAGAACATGACCATCCCCGGCAATCGCTCCACTTTGAGGGACGATCTCTACATCCTGCTGGTGGATTGGGAACCCGTATCCAATGCGGGCGCGACCTTCAAGGTCTTCGTCAATCCGCTGGTCAACTGGTTGTGGATTGGCAGCCTGCTCTTCCTCATCGGAATCATCTTCGCCGCCTGGCCCGACCGCGACCCTGCGGATGAACCCGTGAGAGTTTCGCAGAAGGTTAGACAGGCGAGTTCGGCGGATTAACAACAAGTCAAAGGTCGAAAGTCGAAGGTCGTATGACTTTTGACCTTTGACTTTCGACTTTCTGGAGTTTACATGAGAAAGTATTTATCCATATTTATCCTTTTGTTTTTGTTCGGCGGCTTGTTTACAACGACTGTCTTTGCCCAGAGCGGTACTCCCACCGATGACGAAGTGAATGCCATCGCACACAAGTTGTATTGCCCCGTTTGCGAAAGCACGCCGCTGGATGTTTGTCCCACGCAGGCTTGCAAGGAGTGGCGCGAGTTGATCCGCACCATGCTGGCGGAGGGCAAAACCGAGGATGAAATCCTCCAATATTTTGAAGACCAGTATGGAGCCAGGGTTTTGGCGGAACCTCCAAAGGAGGGCGGCTTCTTGTTGATCTATCTCCTGCCGCCTTTGGTCATCCTGGCTGGCGCGGTTGTCCTCTTCCGCTCGCTGAAGGAGTGGACCAGGCCCAAAGCCGCCGCATCCGCTGCGGGCGGGCAGCAGGTCGAATCGTCCGCGAAAAAAGACGACTATGTGGCGCGTCTCGAAGAAGAGTTAAAGAAACAAAAGTAACATGTCGTTGCGAGCCGCCGTTCTTTGCGGCGAAGCAACCTCCTGTGATTGGGAGGCTGCTTCGGCAAAAGGCAGGAGCGCCTCGCAGCGACATCTCAACACGGAGAATGCAAATGACCGAGGAAACAACATACACAAAACGCGGCGTTCCGCTCTGGGCGCAGATTGTGATTTGGGCGGCCCTGATAGGGTTGCTGGTGCTGGTGGGATTTGGCTTGATGCGCGCGCAAAACCCGATGCTAAAAGAGGGCGAGCCTGTGCCCGATTTCGAGCTTGTTTTTTATGAAGGCTATGAGTACAACGGCGTGGAAAAAATGAAACTTTCCGACCTGCGCGGCAAGATCGTCATCGTGAATATTTGGGCGTCGTGGTGCAAGCCCTGCGAGCAGGAAGCGCCCGAACTCGAAGAAGCCTGGCAGTTTTACAAGGACGGCGGCGATGTGGTCCTGATCGGCGTGGACTATGTGGACACGCCCGCAGGCGCGCAAGGTTACCTCACAAAGTTCGACATCACCTTCCCCAACGCGCCCGATTTGAAGTCCAATATTTCGAGCATCCTCAACTTGAAAATGGGCGTGCCTGAAACCTACTTCATCGACCGCGAAGGTGTCCTGCGCCATGTGAAGGTGGGACCATTTATGTCGGTTAACGAAATCAAATCCGTTGTGGATAGCATCGACTAGGAAATACCAAAGACCTGACAGGTTTCCAAAGGTATCTTGTAGGGCAAATCGTCTTCATGAAACCGGTCAGGTCCAACTCTGTGATACCCTAAGGCAACTCAACAATGCAAATCAGTTCAATCCTTCTCATCCTCGCCGTCTTTGTCATGGTCGGCGCGTATTTATACCTGCCGTTCATGGCGAAAAGCCGCCGCATGCGAAGCGGCGCCGGCGAAACGCACGAAGTCTCGGCGCTCAAAGCGGAGCGTGACCGCGTCATCAACTCTTTGCAGGAACTCGACTTCGATTTCAATCTCGGCAAGATTCCCGAAGGCGAATATCCCGACCAGCGCGCCGCCCTCCTTCAAAAAGGCGCGAACATTTTGCGCCGGCTCGATGAACTGGCTCCCGCCGCAATGTCCGCGGTCAACGCCGAGGCGCGGATCGAGAAAGCCACCGCCGCGGGTCGCGCCGACGCGAGCGCAAAACCGTCCTTTGCCGCCGACACCGACGATGACCTCGAAGCCATGATCGCCGCCCGCCGCCGAAACCAAAAGAGCAAGTCGGCTGGATTCTGCCCGAAGTGCGGCAAGCCAGTGCTGGTCACGGATAAGTTCTGCCCCGCGTGCGGGAAATCGCTGAGCTAATGTAGAATGCAGAATGATGAATGATGAATTTCAATTCTGCATTCCGCACTCTTCATTCTGCATTTTTATAAGGAAATCGAATTCATGAAGTTACGCCATTCCATTCTGCTTGCAATTATCGCGGTCGTTCTCACCGCCTGCAACTTCACCCTCGCGGAGGATGTCACGCCGCCGCCCGATTACAAGCCGCCCGCTCCCGCGCCGACGATGAGTCCGCTTTTCCCCGCCGCCGCGCCCGACCCCGCCAGCGGAGCCGCGCTCTACGCTGAAAATTGTGCGCCCTGTCACGGGGCAACCGGCATGGGCGACGGTCCGCAAGCCGCGATGCTGCAAGGTCAGGATGTGACCATCCCCGCGCTTGGCTCCGCTGAATTCGCGCAGGACAAAACTCCCGCCGCGTGGTATCAAATGGTCACGCAGGGCAACATCAAAAATTTCATGCCGCCCTTCTCCAGCCTCGACGACCAGCAGCGTTGGGACGTGGTCGCGTACGCGTTCACCCTGCACACCACGCCCGAACAAATCGAAAAAGGCAAATCGCTTTGCGGCGATTGCGCCCAATATTTCGGCTCGCAGGAGATGATGTCGGCTTTGTCTGAATCCGACCTCGTCAATTTGATGAAGAACGGCATGGGCGACGTCCCCGCTTTTGGGAAGGATTTTTCGGAGGATGACGCGCTGGCGGTTGCCGCCTACATCCGCAGCTTGACCTTTGCCCAACCGATTCCGCCGACAGTTGATTCCGCGACGGAGACTCCGGTCAACGCTGACAGCGGAACCCCGCTCCCCGAAGGCACATCCCAGCCTGGGGCGGAGTCCACGCCCGAGCCGATTAGCGGGGGAACGGTTTCAGGCTCCATCCAAAACCAGACCGGGACAGACCTTCCCAAAGATGTCAAAGTCACCTTGCGCGGCTATGCCCATGGCGGCGATATGAGTACGGCGCCGGAGGAAGTGGTCACGCTCGAAGGAGTTCTCAACGATGACGGGACGTTTGTCTTTGCGGATGTCGATGTCAGCGAAGGACTCATCTTCCGCGCAGAAGCGACGATGGACGGGACCACCTACAGGTCGGACTTCGCCGTGGTCGAAGCGGGCATGACCGACGTCAGCCTGTCCGTGATCACGGTTTACGCGACCACGGAAGACCTGAGCGCGTTGAAGATCGACTCGCTGCAAATGTACTTCGATCTTGCAAACGCGGAAAACGCGCAGATGTTCGCGGTGTATAACATCACGAACTCCAGCGATAAAACCGTGGTCGTAAAAGTTGGCGACGCGGCGGAGATTCCGTTCATTGCCTTCCCCGCAGGCGCGGAAGGTCTCGGCTACGAAGCCGCGCAGGGCAGCGCTCCCTTTATGGAGATCGACGGCGGTTTCGCCATGCCGCCCAGCGAAACGCCCTATGGTCTGATCGCTTATTCCTCCCTGCCCAACGCGAAGGAAATCCCCATTTCGCAGGCGGCGTTGCTGCCAATCGAAAAAATTACCCTGCTGCTCCCCGAAGGCGTGGAGGTGGAAGGCGATACCCTCATCGACGGCGGGACGCAGTCAATGACGGAATCGATGAACTTCCACGTCTACACCGCCAGCGGACTGGCGAAGGGCGAGACGCTCGATTTCACGCTGAAAGGCAAACCGCAGGAGACCGCCGTCAACCCCGACATCACCCAGAACAAGACCCTGCTCTTTGGCGTCGGCGGGCTGGGCGTGGCGCTCATCCTCGCGGGAGCATTTCTGTTCTGGCGCGACCGCAGGCGCGAGGAGGAACCCGACGAGGAGGAGGACGGAGATTTCCAGGACCCCGAGTCTCTCATGGATGCCATCATCGCCCTCGACGACCTGCATCGCGCAGGCAAAATCCCCGACGAAGCTTATCAACGGCGGCGGGGTGAGTTGAAGGATGCGTTGAAGAGGAAGGCGTAGTAATTGGTAAATGGAGATTGGTAATTGGTGATTGAAACAAATTACCAATTACTAATCACTAATTACCCAATCACTTCAAACATGATTACCGTCAAGAAGCTTGTAAAACGTTTCGGTCTCAAAGTCATCCTGCGCGGATTGGATTTCTCGGTTCAGCAGGGTGAGTTTGTGGCGCTGCTCGGTCCAAACGGGGCGGGCAAGACCACTTTTCTGAGAATCCTCGCTTCGCTCTCGCGCCCTTCGCTGGGACAGGTGCAGGTGGCTGGTCATCAACTGCCGAATGAGGCGGCGCAAGTTCGCGCGAAGTTGGGAGTCGTCTCGCACATGCCGCTGCTCTATCCCGATCTGACTGCCGAGGAAAATTTGCAGTTCTACGCCAGCATGTATGGCATAGCAGATTCCCAATTACGAATCACCGAGGTTCTGGACATGGTCGGCTTGGAAAACCGCCGCAAGGATTTGGTGCGAACCTTCTCGCGCGGAATGCAGCAGCGGCTTGCCATCGGGCGCGCCGTCATCCACAACCCCGAAGTGATGCTGTTCGACGAGCCGTACACGGGTCTCGACCAGGACGCTTCCGAAATGCTGGATGAAGTCCTGCGCTCCGTTGCCGCCGAAGGGCGGACGGTGGTGATGACCTCGCACGACCTCGCCCGCGCCGAAGACCTTGCCACCCGCTTCGACATCCTCTCACGTGGTGTGATCGCCGCCTCCGCCAAACGCGAAGACCTGCGCGATACAAATCTGCTTGTGTTTTACAAGCAATCCCTGGACTCGTATTCCGCTAGCTAGGCAGAGCATCCTATTCACAACGAAAGGTATGGAATGATGACCGTTGATCTAAAAGCCCTCATAGTTGATTGGCTTACTCGCGCATCGAAGACGGACGTTCCGCAGGAAGTTGTTGGACTCAATGTTGGCCTTTTCGAGACCCCTGACAGTTATACTTTGTACCTCGCGTGTTGTGATGTTTTTGATGAAAACGATGGCGATTGGGCGTGCTCAGAGTGCTATGAGCATCCTTTACGTTATCTTGAAATACCAAGCCTTAAGACAGTTTATCCCCAGTGGGATGATTTTCAAGAAGCCGTGGTTGCAGCAATTAAGCCATACATAGAGTCAGATTCTCTTCAAGGCAAATGGTTTGGCAGAATGAAAGGCATTACCGTTGGCTTTGATGATGGAGATTTAATCAGAATCAAATGAGATTTGCGGATGTTTACGCATTTGCACAGAATTCCATCTAATAACCTCACTACTAATTAACTTGATGAACAAATCCACTCCATCCCTCTGGAAAGCCACCTTCGCCATCGTCCGCAAAGACCTCGCCGCTGAACTACGCTCCTTCGAGCTGATTTCCGCCATGCTGGTCTTTTCGCTGCTGGTCATCATCATCTTCAACTTTGCGCTGGAACTGGATGTGAAGGTGCGGCAGTCCGTCACCGCTGGCGTGCTATGGACAACCTTTGCCTTCGCAGGTACGCTCGGACTCAACCGCTCCATGTCCACCGAAAAAGATCGCGGCTGCATGGACGGTCTCCTGCTCGCCCCCGTGGACCGCTCCGCGATTTACTTCGGCAAAGCCATCAGCAACCTGGTCTTCATGTTGATCGTCGAAGCGTTCGTGCTGCCGATTTACAGCATGTTGTACAACGTGAACCTCTTCCGCCTCGACCTGCTTAGCGTGATTCTGCTTGGCTCGATTGGCTACACCGCCGTCGGGACTCTGCTCTCGGCGATGTCGGTCCAGACCCGCACCCGCGAAGTGCTTCTGCCGATTCTGCTCTTCCCCGTTGCCATTCCCGTCTTGCTGGCGGCGGTCAAAGTCAGCAACGGACTGCTGGCAGGCGCGGAATTTTCCGAAGTCCTCACCCCGTTCAATATCCTCCTCGTCTATGACCTTGTCTTCATCGCCGTCGCGTTTATGCTGTTCGACTATGTGGTGGAGGAGTGATGTGATTCAGCGAATCAACGAGTCAGCGATTCGGCGAGTCAACAATCGGCAATCGTAAATCTGAAATCGTAAATCTTTATCAGGAGTTCAAATGCAACCCAAACCAACCGCACTCAAAATTCTAGATGTCGTATCCATTATCGTGCTTGCAATTTCCACCTATCTGGCGCTTTTCTTTGCTCCCACCGAACAGGTGATGGGACAGGTCCAGCGCGTGTTTTATTTCCACATCGGCACCGCCTGGGTGGGACTGCTCGGCTTCGTCCTCGCCGCCGCTTCGGGAATCATCTACCTCGTCACCAAGGACATGAAATGGGACAGGTTTGAGGTCGCCCTGGTCGAAGTCAGCGCGATGTTCTTCTTCCTGACCATTGTCCTCGGCTCCATCTGGGCGCGTCCCGCCTGGAATACCTGGTGGACCTGGGACCCGCGCCTGACCACCGCCGCCGTCACCGAGTTGATCTACGTTGCCTACTTCATGCTCCGCGCAGGAATCGAAGACCCCGAAAAACGCGCGCGCTTCGGCGCGGTCTACACCCTGCTGGGCGGGATCAGCGCCCCAATCACCTTCATGGTCATCCGCCTGTTCCGCTCCATCCACCCCGTCGTCGTCGGCGCGGCAAACGCCAACCAGGACAAGCTCAGCATGACGCCCGACATGAAGGTCGCCTTCTTCTTCGCCCTCTTCGCCTTCACCGTCATCTTCATCGACCTGATGTGGCATCGCATCCGCCTCGGCGCGTTGGAAGAAAAAGTCGAACAACTCAAACTCAAAGTCTCGATGTAATTGGAGAATCCCATGGAAACCCCCGATACCTCAACCTACATGATCGCCGGCTTCGTCATCAGCTTCGTCACCCTCGGACTCTACGTCCTCAGCTTGTACATCCGCAACCGCAACCTCCAGCGGGACGCCGAGACCCTCGAATCGCTGGATAAACTGCCGGCAAAAAAGTAATGTAAAAACTGTCACAAATCAAAAAAGTCCGCTTATAATTGAAGTGGACTTTTTAATTTTGATGAGACGCTACTGGGTTCTCGGACTGCTCTCGATCATCCTCGCCCTCAATGGTATGGCATTCACGCGCCAGAACTCATCCGCTCCCAACGCGGATCTTGCCTCCGCGCCTGCCGCCAATACACCGCCCGGTCCCGACAGGTTTGCGGTCGTCACTGTCGAATATACAGCCTTCGAGTGGGCGCTGGCGCCCTGGAAGTCGCAAAAACCGCTTTGCACCCTGATCATCGACCACGAAGGCGTACCGCTTCCCGGGGAAATCTACAGGTTTTGCGGTGAAGACATCTACGACACGTGGATTATCCAGGAACCCTGCCACGAAAAAAATAAAAGAACCTGCGAGGGATATTACGTCCACCTGACGGACAGTTACCTGGAGGAAAAGGACATCCCGATGGAATTGGAACCTGCCACCGCGTGGATTTCCCTCGAAGATTGCGAGCCTGTGGCGAGCACCTCCACCAACGTCTGCGAAAGCCAGCCGACTCTCGTCATCACAGGACAGGAACCCCTACAGGACGAATCCATCACCCGTATCGAAGGAACCTACAACGGCGAGTCCTTTGACTGCAATGGCGACACCTGCAAATTCCGTATTGTGGAAACGGAAGAGGAGGGCGTGCCCGTCGAATTCTGGTCGTACTCCACCTATGGAGACAGCAGCGTCGTTCACACCGCCCAAGTCCGCGTGCGAAAAGCCGATGAAGGCGACCCCGATCAACTGTATTGGTACGTGGATGTGCTGTCCTCGCAGTGGGATGGTCAGACGGTTGCCACCTGCTCGGATTCGTGGAATGTCTTCCCGCCTGTTGGCGGACCTCCCAAGTGGCTGACCACTCCCAAGAAAAGCGAAGACCTCAGCAGCGAAATTCCCTACACCTATCTCGCCGCAAACCTGATCCGCCAGGGGGCGGTGGATGCGAGTTCCTGTCCCGACGGCGGGTTGACGCCCGACGGCGGAGTCAACCAGTGCGGGCTGGAGGCGGCGCGACCAGCCGTCATCGAGTGGCAAAACCAGTTCGATGAGTTGATCCTGACCACAGCGCAGGACACAGCCATCCCGGCGCGGCTGCTCAAGAACATATTCGCGCGTGAAAGCCAGTTCTGGCCCGCCATATATGAGGGAATCCTGGACGTGGGGCTGGGTCAACTGACGGAGAACGGCGCGGATACAACCCTGTTCTGGAACGACTCGTTCTACGAACAGTTTTGTCCGCTGGTCTATCCCGAAGGCGTCTGCGGGGGCGGATACATGCACCTGAACGAGGAACAACAGTTGTTGCTGCGGCGCGCGCTGGTGGGAAGCGTCAACGCCATCTGCGAAGACTGCCCGCTGGGGATCGACCTGACGCGGGCGGATTTCTCGATAACAGTTTTTGCCCACACCATGGTCGCCAACTGTAAACAGACGGGACAGGTGATCGAGAACTATACCGGTGAGACGCCGGGCGAAGTTGCCTCCTTCGAGGATTTGTGGAAGTTTACGCTGGTCAATTACAACGCGGGCGGAGGATGTCTCGCGGAAGACGTCACCCGCGCCCAGGGCGAAGGGCTGGACCTGACCTGGGACAACGTCTCTCCCTTCTTCACCGGCGCTTGTTCCGGCGCTGTGGATTACGTCAACGATATCAGCAGATGACGTTAATAGTGGGGCGGCTTTCATAAGCAATATTCAAAGACAAAGTGGAGAATATGCTAACTGAAAAAGAATTTATTCCTGTTTGGTGTGAAAATTGCAACCGTCAAGGAGTTGTTTTTATTCACGACGCCGAAGAACCCTGCTTTGTTGTTTGTAAAACCTGCGGATGGGAAACTTCGCAAGTTTGGTGCCCAAAGTGTGGAATGGGTGGAGGTTTTGTAGAAGAAATTAGCAAGCGTCCAAAGAGTTGGAATTGCCCTGCATGCAAAACTTTGTATCAACTTCCACAAGGGTTTTACAAAAAGTCAGTTGAGTTAACTGTTGATAAAGATTTGCCTGACGATGTTCGCAAGCAAGTATTCCCCAATAGAAATACTTTTAATAAAATCGAGAATGCTTTTAGATTTTTGTTTACCGTCGTTTCATTTGCAGGCTTAATTGTTTCAGCTGTCCTACATTTCATGTTTCTTGCAAATGGCGTCCGATATAAAGAGATTGAGCCAATCGTATTTATTGCCGTTGGAATAATGTTTATGTTAAATTACCGCAGGCTCAGTTTCTACTTTCGTCGTTTGTCATGGCATGGCAAAATAATGCCTATCGCGATTCTTTGTTACGGCTTTTGGCATTTATTCACTAGCCCTTTTGGCGCGTTGAACGAATTGCCTGCAAACTTGCGTGAACTTTCCATTTATCACCAAGCGATTTTTATGCAAAGTCTTATGGTCGCTGGATATACATTCTTTTGTTACTAT
Organism: Chloroflexota bacterium; assembly: GCA_016234555.1. Classification (GTDB taxonomy): domain Bacteria; phylum Chloroflexota; class Anaerolineae; order Anaerolineales; family Villigracilaceae; genus Villigracilis. The sequence continues at coordinate 181,479 of JACRBJ010000065.1, forward strand.
TGGTTCTATATAAATCAGGAACATGCTAAAAATAACGCCGCCCAACAAAGTGCGCACATGACGTGAGGGATGCTTCGCGTCAAGTATTTCGCTTCGAGTTTTCCTGCTCCCAAACACGCCGCTTCGCGGCAGTCCACGCCCGCAGGAGGGCTGGAGCTAACATGGGACAATATCTCTCCCTTCTTCACCGGCGCCTGTTCCGGCGCTGCGAATTACGTCAACGACATCAGCCGCTGAGTTGATAGTTGGGCTGTAGTTCAATGGAAAACACAAGCAAATGCCGCACTAACTGCATCCAAGTAAAATTCTTATGATGATACCTTTTCTGCTTTTCCTTTTGACCATTATTATTCTTGGAGGACTTATTTACCTATATCTTCGCAAAGAACAAGGCAAGACACTAATACCCAAAGATAAATACGACGAGGCATGGGACGAATTTTACAATCAACGAAAAAAGATGGTATCCAAAACTTCTTTATCGGTGCTGTTAGTTATAACCAGTATATGTAGCATATTTGTACGATTCCCTGGTCCTTTTCCTGATCCTTTGATATATTTTGTTTTAACTTTTACTTATGCAAGTATTATAGGGATTTCACTCTTGATTCATATAATTATACATATATTCGTGATATTACGCGCGGAACGGGTTAAGCCAGCATTAGTTTATTTTTCCCACATCTTTTTACTTCTCTTTTTTTCAACTCAAAATCCAATTTTTACCGATTTCTACAATGGACTTTCGTTGATTGGCAGAAATATTATTTATGTACTAGGATTTAGTTTGTTTTGGGCTTCTGCTATTTTGCTCTTTTTTTCATGGATCATTTTGTATAACCAGCCTGAAACATCCTAAAGCATTGCAAAAACTTGAACAGTATGAGTTGACCGCTTTCAATATCAGTTCACATAAAAACAGCCCAACAAAGCATGCACTGGACGCTGGGGACTCTGCGGCATGCTTCGCGTCAAGCATTTTTCTGCGCCTCAACCTTTTCCTGTTCGAGCGGCTAATGCAAACAGATGGGGAAATTAAAAGTCCGTAGCTCCTCCCTTCACATTCAACTAGACAGAACCCATCCCCTCGGCTAAACTTGCGCCATTCTGATCCCGGAGGCATTATATGGATTTCCACAACACCAACGACGCTGTCACCCGCCGCATCAAGGCAATGACGGATCGTATTCATCTTCTCAAGACGAACGACCTTTATTTTTACAACCAGCCCGTGCAGGAGATGTTGCCCGGCAACAAGGTGCGCGTGAACGGGCGCGAGATGGGCATGTACGCTTCCTACAGCTACCTCGGACTGGTGGGGCATCCGCGCATCAACGAAGCCGCAAAGAAGGCGGTGGATAAATTCGGCACGGGGACCAACGGCGTCCGCACCCTGGCTGGCACGCTGACCATTCACACCGAGCTCGAAGAAACCATCGCGGAGTTCAAACACGCCGAAGCCGCCATCACCTACACGTCAGGATACGCCACCAACCTGACGGTCATCTCCACCATGATGGGACGCGGCGATTACGTCTTCTCAGACAAGATCAACCACGCGTCCATCGTGGACGGCTGTCTCATGTCCGGCGCGGAGTTCCGCCGCTTCCGACACAATGACATGGCGCACCTAGAAGGTCTGCTCAAGAATGCGCCCGCAGAAGTCGCAAAACTCGTCGTCGCGGACTCAGTCTTCAGCATGGACGGCGACATCATTGACCTGCCGAAGATGGTGGAACTGTGCAAAAAATACAACGCCTGGCTGATGATCGACGAAGCCCACTCTCTCGGTGTGCTCGGCGAAAAAGGCACGGGCATCGAAGAATACTATAACCTGTACGGCGCCATCGACATCAAGATGGGAACGTTGAGCAAGACCATTCCCTCGGTCGGCGGGTACGTCGCCGCGAAACAGGAAATCATCACCTACCTGCGTCACGCCAGCCGCGCCTACATTTTCTCCGCCGCGCTGCCGCCCGCCCAAGCCGCCGCCGCCAACGAAGCCTTCAAGGTCATTTTGGACGAGCCATGGCGCATCCAACGGTTGAATGAAAACACAAAGCAATTCATCGGCGGGTTGAAAGGCAGGGGCTTCGACACCCTGCTGACCGAGACCGCCATTGTCCCCGTGTTGTGCGGCGAGGACGACATGGCTTTTGCCATGACCCGCGAAGCCCAGCATAAGGATGTCTTCGTCCTGCCGGTTGTCTCGCCCGCCGTGCAGGAGGGACTCGCCCGCCTGCGAGCCACCGTCACCGCCGCGCACGAACCAGACGAAATCGAACGCGCGATGGATGTCATCGGCGAAGCGGGCAGGAAACTGGGTCTGGTCCAATAGCGCAACGTCGGGCATAAAAATCCCGCATGATAAAAAAACCTTATCCAATCGTTCTTTTCGACTGGGGTGACACTGTCATGTACGACGACAACCCCACGTCCACCGTCCCAATGGTCGAATTGGCTGAAGTCCGCGCCGTCGAAGGCGCTGCCGACCTGCTGGCTGAACTCCACGACGGCGGGCGGCAGAACATCATTGCCACAGCCGCAATGATCTCAGACGAAGTTCAAATCCGCGGGGCGCTGGCGCGCGTGGGACTTGATTCATATTTCTCACGCGTCTATTGTTTCAAGAACACGAACCTGTTGAAGAGCGAAGCGTTCTATCGTCACATCCTCGCCGATCTGGATGTCCCCGCTTCGGACGCGCTGATGGTTGGTGGCAACTTCGAGAAGGATATTCTGGCTGCCAACGCGGCGGGAATTTTCGGCGTGTGGTTCAATCAAAGGTCGGGTGAGACGCGCAATCACGAACTGCATACCACTGTCCATTCGATGCGAGACCTGCGAATATTTTTCCAAACGCTGGAAAAGTAACTCCAATTGCCAATTACCACCTGCCAACCAAAGGAGTAAACCCATGGGCGTCATGATGCAAACCTTTTACTGGGATTGTCCGCGCGAGGAAAAAAGGGAATTCAAGTGGTGGAATTACGTCAACGAGAAAGTCCCTGCGCTGGCAAAGGCGGGATTCACCTCCCTGTGGCTGCCGCCGATTCACAAAGCCGCCAACCTGTCGGGACCTTCGATGGGGTACGACCCCTACGACTATTACGACCTCGGCGAGTTCGACCAGAAGGGAGCTGTCCCAACCTGGTTCGGCACACGCAGGGAGTTGGAAGACCTCATCGAAAACGCCCACGAAAGCGGGTTGACCCTGATCGCTGACATGGTCCTGAACCACAACTCCGGCGCGGACGGGCAGGAGGTCAACCCGATCACTGGTCAAACCCGATGGACAGTCTTCAACCCGAAGAGTGGAAAATTCCCCCGCAACTGGGAGTGTTTCCATCCCAGCATGTACGAGTCGTGGGACGAGATGACCTTCGGCGATATGCCCGACCTCTCGCACCGCAATCCCTACGTCTTTGGCGAACTGCTCAAACTTTCCCGCTGGCTGATCGAGGAGATCGGCTTCGACGGCTTCCGCTACGACTTCGTCAAGGGCTTTGCCGCCGCCACCATCCAGTCCATTCAGGAATATCGTTACCTGCGGAACGGAAAAAGTTTCAGCCCCTACGGCGTCGCGGAATATTGGGACGGCGCGGGCAACACGATCAACTGGGTGAACGAGGCAAACCGTAACAACTCCAACCCGGTGGATGCCTTCGATTTTCCGCTGCGCGAACTGCTCAAGAACATGTGCGACCAGTACGGATTCAGTTTGCGAAGCCTGGTCGGCGGCGAATCCGTTTTGCAGAAACAAAATTACAGCGCGGTCACGTTCGTGGAGAATCACGACCTGCGCGACGAGGGACGCCCGATCATCAACGACAAGCTGCTGGCGTATTCCTACATCCTGACCCACGAAGGCTACCCCTGCGTGTTCTGGAAGGATTACTTCAACCTGAACCTGGCGCTCGAAGGCTCTCCCAACGGCATCGCCGCCCTCGTCGCCGCGCACGAAAAATACGCCGGCGGCGCAACCAGCATCCTGCATCTCGACGACAACCTTTACGTCATGCAGCGGCGCGGTTTCGGAAACCAGCCCGGCTTGATCTATGTCCTCAACAATCGCGGCGATCATTGGAACGGTCAATGGGTGGATACCCAGTGGAGCAACGCGGAGTTCGTCCCTGTGGCGTGGTGGAGCAAATCAGACATGTCCCAGCCCTATAATCAGCATACCGACGCCGAGGGACGCGCGCGTTTCTTTGCCGCCCCACGCGGGTTTGCGGTGTACGTGGTGAAAGGCTCATGACCGACGTCCACGAGAAATTACGCGCCCTGCTTGACAGGGAAAATGCCGTCTATCGCGTGATCCAGCACGAAGCCGAGGGACGCACGGAATTCATCACGCAAATCCGCGGCAACCGCATCGAACAAGCCATCAAGTCGATGGTAGTGCAGGTGCGGATGAGCAAAAAGGAAAACCTGTATTACCTCGCCAACGTCCCCGGCGACTGCCGTGTGGACTTTGATGCCATCAAAGCGCATTTCAACGCAGCTGGCATTGGCATGGCTTCGCGCGAAAAGGCGGAGGCGTTGACGGGTTGCGTCATCGGGTCGATTCCGCCTTTTTCATTCAGCGACCAGCTTGGGGTTCTGGCGGACCCGCTCATCAGGGAGAACGAGGAAGTCGTCTTCAACGCGGGCAGTTTGGAAAAATCCATTTTCATGAAGATGGAGGATTATTTCAGGATCGCAAATCCGCAGGTGGTGAGAATCGCCCTGCGGTAATCAATTGTCCCTTTGTCAAAACCAGAGGATGCGCAGAAATTACTTTAGAGGTGACCCATGGATGCGTACGAGAAAAGTGTCGACAAGGCAGTAAATGCAGTTGAAAAGGTTGCAAGCGGGGCAAACCGTTTATATATCGGTTGTATCACGATCCTTGCCAATTTATTTTTCATGGCATTTTGTTTGTGGGGCGTGTATGCGGCATACACAAGCTGGCAGTTGGAGACCAACGGCGAAAGGACGACGGGCGTGGTGGTGCGCCTGCTTGAACAAAGCGACTCCGATGGCGGATGCTGTACTTATGTGCCCGTCGTTCAATTCGAGGCGGGTGGCAGCACATATTCCTTTGAAGGAGACACAGCATCCTATCCCCCGCAATATGAGGTGGGCGAAGAAGTATCCGTGCTGTACGACCCATCCAGCCCCAACACGGCGCAGATCGACAAGTTTTCAGAACGCTGGTTGATGCCGCTCATCCTCATTCCCGCCATGATTCTTGCTTCCATCATCCTTACCTTTTTCATGATCCGCGCCTGGCGTCGCGGCGAAACCATACTCGAATGAACCTTGAACTGAAAAATAAAATTGCCATCATCACAGGCGCAAGCCGCGGAATTGGGAAATCCATCGCCCAGACATTATCTGCCGAAGGAATGAAGTTGACTCTCGTAGCTCGTTCCCCGCTGGAGGAATTTTTCGCTTCGCTTCCAAGCCCCAGCCTGCCTCTGTCCATTGACCTGCGCCACGCTGATTCAGCTTCCCGCATCGTGGACGCCACTCTCGAAAAATTTGGCGCGCTTGACCTGGTGGTCAACAATGCAGGCGCCACCAAGCGCGGAGATTTCCTCTCCCTGACCGACGACGAATGGACAGACGGCTTCGCCCTCAAATTTTACGGGGCCATGCGCCTCTCCCGCGCTGCGTGGACTCACCTGGTGCAAAGCAGGGGCAGCATCATCAACATCATCGGCGTCGGCGGGCGCACAGGCTCCGCCGAGTTCGCCATCGGTGGCGCAGTCAACGCCGCGCTGATGAACCTCACCAAAGTTTTGGCAGATCGTGGAATCAAAGACGGTGTGCGGGTCAATGCCATTAACCCAGGTTCGATTGCCACTGAAAGATTGCAGACCAGAATCAAAGCCTTTGCTTCAGAGCAAAATATCACCATCGAAGAAGCAAGAATCCAAATGGCTAAAAAACTTGGCGTTGCGCGTTTTGGCGAACCCGAAGAAATCGCCCGCGCGGTCACCTTCCTCGCATCTCCGCAAGCCGCCTACGTCCAGGGAGCCATCCTTGATGTGGATGGGGGAGCCACGCGAACCTTGTAATTTATATCCCGGAGGTCGAATGTACGAGCATCATAAACAACCCTTAGCCAAACGCTCGGTATTTGCCAAGCGTCTGGCATTGAATGGGATTATTGGTTTGATTCTGCTGATGTTTTCATTAGGCATGGGGATGATCGGCTACCATTTCTTCGAAGGACTCTCGTGGATTGATGCTTTGCTCAACGCTTCGATGATCCTCGGGGGAATGGGACCTGTCGCCCCATTGCAGACGGCCGCGGGAAAATTATTCGCCTCTTTTTATGCGCTGTATTCGGGAGTGGTTTTGCTGGCTTCGGTTGGAATCCTTGCCACACCAATCTTTCATCGCTTCCTACATCGTTTCCACCTTGCGGAAGATAGATAATCCCAATTTACTTTTTCGGCGCCAGGTTGTCTTTGATGAACCATTCTCACGAGGAGATTTGCGCTTATTCCTTCGTAATCAACCTGACCTGATTATCATAAAAGAGATAATCCCAAGCCCAGTTGAACATGATGATAATGCGGTTGCGGAAGCCGATGATGCGGTAAATGTGCAGGAAGACCCAGATCACCCAGGCGATGAATCCGCTGAAAGAGATGCCAAAGATGCGCGCCACGGCTGCGTTACGCCCGATGGTGGCGAGCAGACCAGGGTCTTTGTAATGGAATGACTCGAGAGCTTTGTTATCCATCATGCGGCGGATATTCTTTGCCGCGAGAACTCCCTGTTGAATGGCAACCGTCGAGATCATCGGTAAAGGCTGACCGTTTTCCTCGAGGAAAGCGGTATCGCCGACCACGAATGTCTCAGGGTGTTGAGGTAGCTGTAAAGTCGGCAAGATGCGGATTCTGCCCGCGCTGGCTTTTTCCACGCCGAGTTCTTCCACCACATGGGTGGCTTTCACTCCCGCAGTCCAGATCAAAGTTCGTGTTTCGATGTGACTTCCATCCGCGAGCGTCACTTGCTGACCGTTATAATTCTCCAGCTTTGTGTTCAAGCGAATATCAACGTTTTTCTGCTTCAAAAGTTTGGATGTGGCTTTGCGTAATTCATCGGGATATGAACTGATCAGGCTTGCGCCTGCTTCAAGCAGAACCACATGCGCGTCACTCAACATCAAGTGGGGATAATCCTTCACCATCACGTGCGAGATCAACTCAGCCAGCGCGCCTGCGGTTTCCACGCCCGTGGGTCCCCCGCCGACAATGACGAAGGTTAAGAGCGCCTTGCGCTTTTCTGCGTCCGCTTCGTGGCTGGCTTCCTCGAACATGTCGAGCATGTGGTTTCTTGTCCTGACCGCAGTCTCAAGGTCTTTGAGTTGGAAGCCATCTTTTTCAATGGTATCGAAGCCAAAGAAATTTGTGCGTCCGCCGACTGCCACGACCAGATAATCATAGGCAATGACTGACCCATTGAGCTTGACATATTTTTCGTCGAAGTCGATCGCGCTCACTTCGCCCATTTGAAAAGTGAGATTTTTCTGCTTGCGAAAAATCGTTCGCACAGGCTGTGCAATTTGAGATGGGAGCAGACCTGCAATCGCAACTTGATACAACAGCGGTTGAAATAAATGATGATTATTTTTGTCGATCAGCGTGATGCGGACAGGCGCGTTTGCAAGTCCGCGCGCGGCTTCCAACCCTGCGAAACCTGCGCCGACGATGACGATATGGGGGAGATGGTTTGTGTTCATAGCTGCCTTCTCAGGTAGTGATTTATTTCACTATTATTATACCTAAAATTATCTTATTTGTAAAGATTGTCACAAAGAGAATTTTTTCTTCACTCCCCAGTCAAAAAATTTACGGTGTTTCAAGAGTGGCTTTGCCAGCCTCTGAGAGACGGATGTGTCAATGATCATTCCAGCAAGGCGCCCACCCATCGAATACTATAACTTATTTTGAAAGTCTGTGAAGCAGTTTTTTCAAGATTGGGATGATCGGTGGGCTGATTTCGGAGGGAATCTCCGCCGGCGGGAAATACCCCCAATCGGTATGCTCGGCGCTAATTTGAACCTCTCCGCCCTGGACGTGGGCGAGGTAGACGATGGTCACGTTATGGACCTCGTCCCCATTTGGATAGCGGTAGAACTGGTCTTCCCCCGAGAAGACACCGTACAGCGACAGTTCGTCAAGTTCAAGCCCCGTCTCTTCGAGAGTCTCGCGTTTTGCGGCTTCCTCCACCACTTCGCCTGGCTCCACCGCGCCGCCAGGCGGTCCCCAGCACTGGTTGTCCCTCCGCTTGAGCAGGAGCAGCCTGCCTTTTTCATCGAACACAAAGACCGTCGCACCCACCATCAATAGTGGACGGTGTCCCACGTATTTCCGAAGCTCAGTCAGGTAGTTCATGTTTTGGATACCGGATTTGTCGAATGTAGCCATGTGAGAAGCCAAATGGCTTATAATCACATTCAGTAAATATCGAGGCTGTCATTGTAGCACCAACCCAATATGGGCGGCAACCAACCGTTTAAACGTCAGTTGTTGGAATATGATTTTCAACGTTGGAGGAATTGCATAATGAACCGAAACCTGGTTAACAACATCTGGATCGTCGTGGCATTCTTTTTGTTTGGCATTGTCTATTATTTCTCAGGGACATACGCCTATCTTGACGGCGACGACGCCGCATCGATGGCTTATCACACCGCGGGGCGGAATAGAGCCTTGCAGCCCCCATATACCCCATATCATGGGATGATGGATAAAATGCTGAGCTTTCTCCCGGCACAGGAGGAACTGGTGCGAACCGTCGCATTTGGGACAACCCGGCTTGCAAACATCCTGATGGTCGTCCTGACCCTTGCGCTTGTATTTGACTGGCTTCGGTCGGAGCGGAAACAACATGCGCTGGGATGGTATGGCATTACACCGGTGTTGGTTTTGCTTGCCGCGCCGGAGCTCTTTTATATCGGACTGGTCTATGCGCCGACATTTGTGGCGATGAGTCTCATCCTCTCTGCGCACCTGCTCCTGCGGTGGTCGCGTCGCAACACAGGCATGACGGAACGCGGCCGTCTGTTCTGGTATGTTTTCTCCGCCATTCTATTTGGGTTTGGAGTGGCATTCCGCTGGAACACACTCACCTATGGAGTCATCGTTGTGGTCGACTTGCTGACCATTTTGCCCGCAGCCACCCCCCTGTCACGCCGGCTGGGACAGGCGGCGGGGTGGGGCGTTCTGGCTTTTGTCTCCTCCTTTTTGATGATCAACCTGAGCGGCTATGGGATCAACGACTTTATCGCACAGGCCCAGACTGCGTTATACGTCATCAACCAGGCTGGGACGTTGTCTCCGGAGAGCGCAGCGGCACCCCTGTCCGAGGTGCTGATGCGCACCGGCTTGACGCTGACTCCGCTGTTTACGCCGGTGTTTGTGTTGTTGATCCTGCTCGGCTTGATCAAGCTCGCAAGGGAGCGCAACCCTCTTGTATATGTGATTCTTGCGGGGTTCATCAGCATTCTGCCCTGGTTGAGATCGGGAGTGCCAAAATTTATGATTACCTCCGTGCCGTTGTTTATTCTGGCGTTTGTGGCGGGCATCGACGTGATTGCGGATTTTGCAAACAGGGGACGCAATAAAGTCCCTGTTTATGCCCTGTTGTTTGTAGGACTGCTGACTCCCTGGCTGGTTGGAGTCCGCGTCGCGCGCAGCGGTCTCGCGTGGGGGCCGGGCTTCGAAAAGAAACCGTATAATTATCAGGATGTGTCCGGCACTTCTTTCGACATCACCCTGGGGGCGGGAATGGCGTTCCCCACGCCGGAAGGGGTTAGACCCTTGTATGGTCATGCCTACGTACTTTTGGGTAAATGGAAGGAGCGCGTCGTCTCCAGAATGGGGGAGGAAACCAGGGAAATCGATACAGCCCTGAGTCTCGATATACCTGTGGTCTCCACCGGCTGGTGCCCCGACTGGTATCTCATCGAGATGTATTCAAGAGGGTACACGACCACGGATCCTGCGCGGGCGTTTTCCAGCGACGGATATTTTCATGAACGCAAGTTCCGCGACACACAGGGAAATACATTTACGGTTTTGGATACCGAAGTGGATGGAAGCGATATTACCGACCTGGTCTATTACATGAAGAATACAGAATATCAAAAGGTCATACTGACCGGGTATTCCAAAACGCTTCGCACGTTCTATGAAACTTATCCCGATACGATGCAAGCCCTGGGCACAAGTTCGGCGATCATCGACTTGGAGAAATTGCGCGCCGAATAACGGTTATATCGAGATCGAGATTTTCTTTTGAAGCGATTCCATGACCGCGAAGGTGGATTTTGTCACGCCGATGAGTTGGTCGTACGAAATGGGCGGCTCCCCCCCGCCTCGAATTGATTCGGCAAACGCAGCCATTTCCGCCTTCCAGCCTTTGTCCTGCGCCCCGTTCTGGACGGTTTTCCTCCCGTCCCTGATCGTGGTCAGCGAGACATAATCGTCCAGCACGGCAATCGTCCCTTCGCAGAAGACTTCGAGCCTTTCCTTGGGGAAGGACTTGTCGCCGTTGGCGAGATAGTCCACCACGCCGATGGAACCGTCGGGGAAGGTGAAAGTCATCGAGACGTTGTCCTCGCGGTATTTTCCTGCATTTGGCAGCGCGTGCGCCATCACGCTGACAGGGGATGCGCCGACGAGGAAGCTGATCAAATCGATGAAATGACACGCCTCGCCGATGATTCGTCCGCCACCGAGGACTGGATCCTGGGTCCAGTGGTTGAGGGGGATGTAGCCGGCGTTGACTCGGTAATGTAAGTACATTGACGATTGACGATTGACGATTGACGATTTGAGACTTTGTGCGAGAGGGGAGAACCTTCTATTAAAGCCAGTCAGAAGCAAACAATGATCGGTTTTTGCCAACTGTTTACTGATGACTGATAACTGACCACTGTTTATCGCCAGCGGCTTTTCCACAAACACATGCTTCCCAGCCTTGAGCGCCTTCACGACCAAATCTGCGTGCGAATCATGACGGGTGAGGATTGCCACCGTGTTGATCTTCGGGTCGTTGATGATTTCATCATCACTGGAAGTTGCATATTGGAAGCCAAACTTCTTCCCCGAATGCTGCGCGTGTAATCCGCCAGAAGAGGCAATGCCGACTAGTTCAAAATCCTTGTTGTTTTTCAAAACAGGCAGAAGGGTGGCGTTGGCGTATAAACCAGCGCCCAAAACGCCCAACTTGATACTGCCATCAAACGTTGAACGTTTAACGTTAAAAGTTATCTTCTTTTCCTCGACTTTTTCCTTTTCACCATATTTCAACAGCACTCCCAAAAACGGTTCTTTCCTCTTCCCCGTAATGACCTCATAAGCCTTAACGCCTTCTTCGATAGGGAAGCGATGGCTGATAAGACTTTCGACCTTCAACTTTCGACTTGCCATCATCTCCACCACGGCCTGAAAATTCCGTCCTTCCGTCCAGCGGACATAGCCGATTGGGTAATCATTGCCATTCTCCTCGTAGTTCGAGTCGTAGCGACCGGGTCCGTAGGAACGGGAGTTGATGAAGGAGATTTCCTTTTCGTAGTACACCTTGCGCGGGAAATTCAAGCCGACTGCTCCGGTCGCAGCCACCCTCGCGCGGTCACGGGCGATGACTCCAGCCAGTTCCACAGGGTCGTTGGATGAAGTGTCGGCGCAGATGATGATCGAGTCGAAGCCGCGGTTGGCGGTGAAAGCCTGAGACGCTGATTCAGCTTGGGGTCGGGTGACAGCTTTCAGTCCAAGTCCTTCGGCGAGTTTGATTCGCTTCGGGTCGAGGTCGATGCCCAGGACGTTGCATCCAGCCGCGGCGGCGAATTGAATCGTCATCAAGCCGAGAAGTCCCAGGCCGATGACAGCGACGTTTTCGCCCAGTTGCGGCTCGGCGAGTCGGAATCCGTGCAGGGCAATCGCGCCAAGGGTGGTGAAGGCAGCGGACTCGAAATCCACGTTTTTGGGGAGCGGGGTGAGCAGGTTGCGTGGCACGACGTTATACTCGGCGTGCGTGGCATAGCCTCCGCCCGCGCAAGCCACGCGCTGACCAACCTTGAAGCCCTGCATCCCTGCATGGGGGACTGTAGTATTTTTGCCAAGCGCCACGATGGTTCCCGCGCTGGAATAACCCAGCGCCATCGGCTGGTCGAGAATGTTGAAGACCGCCTGCACGGTCGGCATGACGCCTTCGCGTTTGGCTTTATCCAGCGTCTGCTTGACGAGGTCGGGGCGGGAGCGCGCCTTGCCGACGAGGGATTTCTCGGCGAACTCGACGACCATGCGTTCAGTGCCAGCGGAAACGAGGCTCGCAGAAACTTTGACCAGCGCCTGTCCTTCGCGCGGCGTGGGAATGGGAATTTCTTCGATGACGGTTTGTCCGTTTTTGACGTGTTGGAGAAGTTGTTTCATTTGGATGTATGATTTATCGTTTTGGATTTCATGATTGGGAAAGTATAACGCATATCATCATAAGCCCTCATTCTGTATGTGAAAACGCTTGTAATATGACGAACATTACCTTTTTGGTTAAGTAAAAACTTAATTATTGACTTCCTTTATCCAGAATGCTATTCTGAAATTGAGAAAACAGCGCCTGCTGTTTATTTTTTGTTTACCAAAGGAAAAAGGAGAATATTATGGAACTCGGTGGCTATGCAAATCGGATCGGCTGGGTGGACCTCAGTGCAGGCAAGGTGGAGTTCAAGCCTATGCCTGAGGATGACGCCCGAAAGTATATCGGCGGACGCGGCCTGGGTGTGAAGTTCGTTTTCGATAATGGTCCCAAGGTCGATGCTCTTTCCCCTGATAATATTCTATGTTTCATGAATGGTCCCCTCACTGGCTCTGAAGCCAACATGAGCGGACGCATGGCGGTTGTTACCAAATCGCCTTTGACTGGCACCGTAACCGATTCTCACCACGGGGGCTGGTCTGCCGCCCGATTGCGCTGGGCAGGCTTCGATGGTTTGGTCTTCAAAGGCAAAGCTGCAAAACCAACTTATGCCTACATCCATGACGACCAGCTTGAACTGCTGGATGCGTCAGAAGTTTGGGGCAAAGGCGTTCACGATACCATCAAACATTTCAAGAATAAATATGGCGAGAAAGACCTGACCGTCATTACTATTGGACCCGCAGGTGAGAACCAGGTCAAGTTCGCATGTTGGATCAATGAAGATGATCGCGCCAGTGGACGCGGCGGCACAGGCTGCGTCGGCGGCTCGAAGAATCTCAAAGCCATCGTCATCAAATCAGAAAAGAAGATCGTCAAAGCCGCGAATCGCGATAAATGGAAGGAAGCTCACAAGAAGTCACTGGCTGAGATCATGGATGAGCGCGTCGTCACCTCGCCGCGCAAGGGCGGTCTCTCGGTGTACGGCACAAACGTATTGATGAACATGACCAACGTCATCGGCGGATTGCCCGCCAAGAACAGCCAGTTTACGGGTTTCGAAGGCGCCGAAAAGATCAGCGGCGAATTTGTCAACGCAAACATCCTCGTGGGCAATCCCACCTGTCACGCCTGCCCCGTTGCCTGCAAGAAGGAAGTTGAAATCAAAGACGGTCCCTACGCCGGCTTGCGCATGGAGTCAATCGAATACGAACCCTGCTGGTCAGTCGGCGCGAACTGCGGCAATGATGACGTCCGCGTTGTGGCGAAGATGATCGACACGTGCAACGACTTCGGCATGGATGCCATCGAAATTGGTCACCCGCTTTCGGTTTACATGGAAGCCTCCGAAAAGGGTTACACCAACGGTGACGGCAAACTTGCCTGGGGCGATGGCGCAAAAATGGTTGAGCTGGCTGGCAAGATTGCCAGGCGCGAAGGCATCGGCGATGTGATGGCAAATGGCGCTAACGCAGTCGCCGCTCACTTCGGTCATCCTGAACTTTCAATGACCTGCAAAGGTCAGGGCATTCCCGCTTACGACCCGCGCGGCATCAAAGGCATGGGCTTGGGCTACGCAACATCCAACCGCGGCGCCTGCCACCTGCGCGGTTACACTCCCGCCGCCGAAGTTGTCGGCAACGTGCTTGGACCATCCACAGTAGCCGATCCGCTGGCGTGGAAGGGCAAGGGCGAAATGAATATGATCTTCCAAAATGTTCACGCCGTCACCGACTGTCTGGATGTCTGCAAGTTCTCCACCTTCGCAGAATCGCTGGATTCATTCGCGGCGCAGTATGAAGCGATGACTGGCGTTCCAGCCGACGCAGGTCACCTGCTCAAAGTTGGCGAACGCGTCTACAACCTCGAACGCCACATCAACAACCTTAGCGGCTTCGGCGAAGGCAGCGACACCCTTCCCAAACGCTTCACCACCGAACCCTCCACCATGGGCGGCAGCAAAGGTCACATCTGCGAACTCGATGACATGCTCGTGGAATATTACGACAAGCGCGGATGGGTCAACGGCGTTGTACCTGAATCCAAATTAAAGGAATTGGAGATCATCTAATTCCCCGCACTGAAAGCTGATTCTGTTTTCTGAATCAGAATCTCCCGACAGAAAAAGCGGGGCGACTCTCGTCGTCCTGCTTTTTCTATTCTGGAGTCGGACAGCTTGCTGTCCATACGAAAAACTCTGGAGGCGGCAGCTTGCCGCCTAAAATACCTATCAGCAAGCCGATGTGCCAAAATTGTTATCCACCGCCCACTGCAGGGAAAACATTGACCGTGTCCTCCTGCGTGATCTTTGTCTGGAAATCATCCTCCATAAATTGCACGTCGCGCCCATTGATAAAAAAGTGGACATGCCCGTACATCTTTCCTTCTTCATTCACCAATTCTTTTCTCATAGGCGGAAACCTGGTCATGATGGCTTCCAGAAGTTCCTGGGCGGTGACGCCGTGATCAAGTTCGAACTCGACGCTTTTTCCGCCGGCAATATCGCGCAAGGTTGCAAAGAAATTTACTTTCATAATTTACTTCCTCTCATTAAAGGTGGGTTCGCGCATCACTTCAACATTCATCTTTCCGCTGGAGATGGGAGAAAACATACTGATAACATCATCTGCCCCAAGCGGCATATCCACGCCTAATTTTTCGAGACGCGGGTTTCGTCCATTGACAAAGATCGGCATATCGGGCAAAAGGTCATTTTTTGAATTAAATAAATAGGGCTGGATATTGGGAAAGCTTTCGATAAGCAGGTTTAGCAAACTGCGCAAGGTTTTATTGCCGTTCAAGTCGGCGACATCGAAAATTTCCTGTCCCACCATGGTTCGAATGTTGGCATAAAAACGTACCTGCATCTTTTTTCTCTCTCCAAATAAAAGTATACCAAACGCAGGATGACTTTTGTTAAATCATGGGCATTGAATAATTCCCTGCGCCCACAGGCATCCGCCACAAACTGGGAAATCGTCATTGCCAAAACAGTCTTCTTCATTGGTCTCAGAGAGGTCACATCCACCGCAGAAGGTACATGGCGCGAAGACAAAATTATGCAGACGCTCGCGGTAATTAACGTATTCGGGGTCAAGCCACAGCGCTTCGATACTTTTTTTCTGGACGTTGCCAATCACATGCTTCTTTGAAAGTCTTGATTTGCCATGCAGGTGGCTCGTGTGAGTGTGCATCAACGGCCAGCAGGGGCTGACATCCCCCGTCCATGCGATGGACATGGTTCCGCTTTCGACAAAGTTGCACACATCGTTTGCACCGCCCCAGTTATTACCCGCAAAGCTGACGTTGCATCCACTGTTGAAGGCTTCGAGGAGCGCCGCTTCTGTATCTTCATTAAAGTCCATTTTGGGAAGGCTTAGTTTCGGGAGCATGGGCGAGGGCAGGTAGGCAATGCTACGCATGGTGCGTGTGTACAGGCGGTCCTCCTGCATTTCGGGTGTGGCAGGCTGAACATTGCTCACGGAGTAATATTTTGCGCCGAAGGTGTGTCCCATTTTGATGATCTTCGGCAGATCGTTGATATTGCGCTTCATGGCAACAAATGCGACCCCAATCTCAGGTTTGGGGAAATGACCACCGCCGCGCATTTTGAAGAGGCGGCGCAGGTTTTCAAGTATCAGCGGAAGCTCAGCTCCCAGACGCACGTCACCAAACCCTTCGGGCGTGGCTCCGTCCAGCGAGACCCAAAGCACATCGAGTCCTGCATCTATCAGTTCGCGGGATTTTTTCTCGGTGAGAATCGTGCCATTGGTGATGAGTTCGACTTTTACGCCAAGCGCTTTGACGCGTCGAATCCATTCGACTGTTTTTTTATGAAAGAGGGGTTCTCCAATTCCGCCGAAATAGACATTGGGAATCGGATCCATTTCTTTGAGCCCGTTAAAAATGCTTTCAAATGTCTCGTCAGTCATGCACCCCAGGGGCTGCTCCCACGCATTGCGGAAACAAGTGATACAGTCGAGGTTGCAGTCAACGGTTGGTTCGATGTAGATTTTGGTGAGGTGGGTTACAGGGCGGTGCATGCGGACAAAGTTGGTGCCTTCGTCGAGGCGAACTTTTGAACCAGGATTCAGCCCATATTGGCGGGCAACTTCTGGCGGAAGGATGAGTCGCCCCTGTTCGTCCACTTCTGCCCAGGCTGTAGTGGGTTTTTGGGATAAAACTTCCATGCCTACTCCTTACCAATAAAATATTCAGCAATTACCCCTAATCATACCCACTTTCTAGGAAATTTCATGTGACAAAAGTTACTTTTTGCAGGAACTATTCTCTCCATTGCATTGTAAGCTTACTTTACTTTTTGCATCCATGCGGGACGTTTGGCGGCAACCTTCTTGTAGATCAGACAATCCGGCGTGTGCGCGCCGGGCAAATATCCCGTGGACATGAGAAACTCGTTGACGATTTCCCCGCCGGTAAAGACGAAGGTCTTCTTGAAAAGTTTGGTCCACTCATCTTTTGACAATGGGTGGTGGGCGTCCAGCCAAGCTTTGAACGAGCCGAATTCCTTTTGCAGTTCGAGAATTTTCTGCGCGTTGACGATTGCCGCGTTGACCTTCAACCGGTTGCGGATAATCCCCACATCAGCCAGCAGGCGGGCACGGTCGGCTTCGCCGTATTTCGCCACCTTGCGGACGTTGAACTTGTCGTAGGCTTTGTGGAAGTTATCCGCTTTTTTGAGGATGGTAATCCACGAAAGCCCCGCCTGGTTAATTTCCAGCACGAGCCGCTCGAAGAGTTCGTCGTCGCTTTCGATGGGGAAGCCGTATTGGGTATTGTGGTAGGTTACGTTGAAAATGTCTTCCGGGTGAATCATGCAGTAGTCGCAGTAGGTGGTCATGCGGGTATTGTAATCTGAATTTGATAACCGAACTATCACCCTCTGCTCATAATATTTCCCAACCTCGCCGCGTCTTGTGTTGTATAACACCCCTCTGTCGGGGGCTTGGCCCCTGACAGAGCAGAGAAAAGGAGAATTTATCATGAGCAATCAAGAGACAGCCACACTTGCGGGCGGATGCTTCTGGTGTCTGGAAGCGGTGTACGATGAGATCAAAGGCGTTTTATCGGTTGAATCGGGCTATTCGAATGGGCATGTCCCCAACCCGACGTATAAGGAAGTTTGCGGCGGGGACACAGGTCATGCTGAGGCAGTGCGGATTCAATTCGACCCGTCCGTTGTATCCTATCGTGATTTACTGAACGTGTTCTTCGCCATTCACGATCCCACCACGCTAAACCGCCAGGGTGCGGACATCGGCACGCAGTACCGTTCCGCTATTTTCTATCATTCGCCTGAGCAGAAGGAAACCGCCGAGACTCTCATCCGCGAGTTGACCGCCCAAAACATTTGGGGCAGCTCCATCGTCACCGAGGTGGCAGAGGCGGAGCCGTTTTACGTCGCCGAAGATTATCATCAGGAATACTTTGTCAACAATCAGTTCCAGCCGTATTGTCAGGCAGTGGTTGCACCGAAGGTGGCAAAATTCCGCAAGCACTTTTTGGAGATGTTGAAGAAGTAGGTCGCGCTTTTAGCGTGATAATCACGTTACTATAGAAACTGTTCCAGGTTGACAGCCACCAGCGGCAGCGCCTCGTCCACGAATGCTTCGAGGGCGGGGCGTTTCTTTCTGCGGCTGTAGTTCGACGCCAGACCATAGATTGCCGACGTTGCAACCGTCAGCGGGAGTTCGGTTGTGGTCTTTGAATTTTTCAACCAGTACGACAAAAGGTCTGAAATCTGGTTCTTGATGGTCGTTTCCACCAGCGACTCGAACTGGTTTTGCGGCTGGGCGCAGTCACTGCGCAGGCGGGATAGAAATTCACACACCACCAGGATCAAACTCCGCAGGTTTTCGACACTGTAACTGCAAACGTTCAGGGTCCGCTTTTCGATTTCCAGCATGAACATTTCATTGATGGCTTGATTGAGCAGGTCATATTTATCCTGGAAGTGGGCATAGAACGTTGCGCGGTTGATTTGCGCCTTGTCGGTCACATCCTGCACGGAAATATTTGCAAAGTTTTTCTCGGCAAGAAGGGACTCAAAGGACTGCATGATCAGGAGGCGGGTTCGCCTGATGCGTGGGTCGGTTCTTTCATCGAGCTTGAGCAACATTTTCACTCCTTTGTTGCTTAAACGACAAATCCAGAAATTTGTCGGCTAATTTTGGGTAAGGAAATTGGCGGGCTGAGCGACAGTTGTTGCATAAACAACGCACGTATCTTATCAAACAGCTCAAGGAGAGTCAAGATGAACGTAACAATTATCGGCGCAGGAAACATGGGACGCGGCATCGGAACCCGCGCAGTGGCTGGCGGTCACTCGGTAACATTTGTGGATGCCAACCCCGAAACGGCGGAAAAGACCGCGGCGGATGTGAAAGCTTCCGCGAAGAATGGCGCGAAGGTCTCGACCGCCAGTCTCGGTGACGCGCAACTCGGCGACGTGGTCGTGCTGGCGGTCTGGTACGGCACAAACATCGAGATCGCGAAGCAGCTTGGTACGAAACTCGCAGGAAAAGTCGTCGTTGATATAGCGAACCCGTTGAACTCCACCTACGATGGACTGGCGACCGCTCCTGATTCGTCCTCGGCGGAGGATTTGGCAAAGGCGGTTGCTCCCGGCGCGAAAGTGATCAAGGCTTTCAACACCACCTTTGCAGGGACCCTTCTCACCGGACTGGTGGCTGGTCAGCCGCTCGATGTCTTTATCGCCGGCGACGATGCCGACGCTAAAAGCAAAGTCTCGCAACTGGTCGCCGACGGCGGAATGCGAGCCATCGACGCGGGTCCATTGCACCGCGCCCGTCAGATCGAAGGAATGCAGTTACTGCATATTGTCACACAGGGCATGCTCGGCACGAACTGGGGCAGCGCCGTAAAAGTTCTTGGATAGTTGGCAAGCCAATCCCGCATGGCGCCTCACCGTCGCCATGCAATTTTCAAAAAGGAGATTCTGTCATGTCCGCTCAAACTCCCAAACGTTACTCCCCGCTCTGGGTGACATTGCACTGGGTCATTGCCCTGCTGATTTTTATCACTTTCTATCTGGGCATATCCACCCAGGACATCCCGTCGACTGAGAAGGTCGGCATCCTGCGCTGGCACATGCCACTGGGTATTACCGTGCTGTTGCTGATGATTGTCCGTTTCGTTGTCCGCTGGCGCACCCCACACCCGGAGCCGGCAACAGTGGGCAATGCTCTCCTCGATAAAATCGGCGAGTGGACGCATTACCTGCTCTACATCTTTGCCATTCTCATGCCATTGACCGGTACTCTGCTTTCCGTGACATACAATCTCGCGCCCGTCGTGTTCGGTGGCGAAGGCAGCCTTCCCCGAGGGATGACCTCGATGGTACACGGGCTGATCGGTCCGATATTTGGATTGCTTATTCTTTTGCACATCCTCGCGGCGCTCTATCATCAAATCATCCGCAGGGACAATTTGCTGGCACGCATGTGGTACGGAAAATAAAACTGCGGACGCGCCACACCGTTTTAGAGGTATTACGATGATAAAAACAAACACCATTACTCAGGCAGATTTTTCAATTCATCCCGCCACCCTGCTGGGTCATGTCTCTTTGACCGTTGCCAATTTGGAGAACCAGATTCTTTTTTACCAGCAGGCTCTGGGATTCAAGCTCCACTGGCGCGAAGGGAACAAGGCTGGGCTTGGCGCTGGCGGCGCGGACTTGCTTCGCCTGACCGAGGAACCGAACCTGAAAAAATATCGTGGCGTGACGGGGCTTTATCACTTTGCGGTGTTGTTCCCCAACCGCCGTGAACTGGCGCGGGCGGTGGCGCGTTTGTCTGCGCTGAAATATCGAAACTACCCCACCGACCACATCATGACCAAGACCACCTACCTCGACGACCCCGAAGGCAACGGCATCGAGTTGTATTGCGAATCGCCCGAAGACGGCGTCTTTACGATTGAAAACAACGACTTTGTCACCCGCCGCGCCGATGGCACATTAAGCAGCGGACGCGAACCCTTGGATGTGGAAGCGTTATTCAACCACCTGACAGCGGATGACCGTCTCGACGAGCCTGCTCCACCCGAAACCCGCGTGGGGCATGTCCATTTGCATGTCCGTAATGTACAGGAAGCTGTGGACTTTTATCATGGCATCATCGGCTTCGACGTGATGGGGCACTCATCCACATTTCAAGCCGCGTTCATCTCAGCGGGTGGATACCATCATCACCTGGGACTGAATGCCTGGCAGGGTGAAGGCGCTCCGCCCCCGCCGTCCGACGCGATGGGGCTTCGTCACTTCACCGTTGACCTGCCCAATCAGCAGGCACTGGATGAGGTTGTAGCTCGTGTCACCGAAGCAGGCATCCCCTTCAACCAAACCGACGAAGGAATTTTGCTGTACGACCCGTCCCAAAACGGGGTGGTGCTGAGAAAGGTTGAATAGCCAAAATCGAGTTTCTTCACAAGGAAGAAACTCGATTTTTATTTTTTCATGAATGCATCATGGGTTCTTTCGACAAACACAGCCAGGGATACCAGCTGGGCAATAGCAGTAAAGCCAATTGCGATACAAACGAAAAACAAGATCATCATGATGGATGTAAAGGTAGCAGGGTCCGTGATTTCACCATTCCACGTGACAACCGTCAGAAACAGCCCGCCGAGCAGGAAAACAAAAAAGCTCCATATGAAGGACAGGCGATAGGTTACTATCAATTCATTGCCTTCCGTGGTTACTCTGACAAATCCCCTTTCGCCGAACCTCAAAAATGTGCGCAATCTGACAATGGTGAATATTGTTCCAGTAAACAACACCAGGTCTCCCTTTCTCACGACCTGTGTTGCGTCTTCATACCTCAACTGCTTTTCAAGGTAGAGAAGAAATTTCTCCTTATCCATTTCAGGGGAGTTGATGATTGGGAATCTGGATTTACCACCAAGAATCATGAAACCTGACATTGTTTACCACTCCTGAAAAAGCGAACCATCGTCTGCCATAATGCTGAAGTATATCGCGTTATAATTCCAATCGAAAATCGTGGTCTCGGTATGCCCTCGAAAGCTGCTTGGACTACTCGACCACCAATCTAGAATCGTAAATCCAAAATCGGAAATCGAAATGAAACCCATTCATATTCTAGTCACCAACGACGACGGCGTTCAAGCGCCTGGACTTCTTGCTCTCACGCAGGAAATGCGCAAACTCGGCAAAGTGACCGTTTTCGCGCCAGACAAAAACTGGTCTGCTTCGGGACATGTCAAAACAATGGAACGCCCCTTGCGCGTGCGCGAAACCCTGCTCGCAGACGGCACTCCCGCGTTCATGTCTGACGGCGCTCCGTCGGATTGTGTCGCCCTCCCCCTGCTCGGTCTGATCGAAGGGAAGATCGACCTGGTCGTTTCGGGCATCAATCCCAACGCCAACGTCGGGCATGATGTGACCTACTCTGGCACAGTCACCGCCGCAATGGAAGCTGTCATTGCAGGCATAAAGGGGATTGCCGTTTCGCTCGATTCTCCCGAAGGTCACAAAGGCATCCTGGATTATTCCACCGCCGCGATTGTGGCGCGAAAGGTTGCAAAGAGAATCATCAAGGATGGGCTGCCCGAAGGTGTGGTCATCAACCTCAACGTGCCGTACCTCAAAGAAAAGCAGATCAAAGGCTACATGATCACCCGTCAGGGACTCCGCGTCTACCGCGATGCCCTCGACGAGCGGGTCGACCCGCGCGGCAAACCATACTACTGGATCGGCGGCGAAGCCCCCACAGGCGTGGATGAACCCGGCACCGACTTCGGCGCCCTCCGCGCGGGCTACGTCTCCATCACCCCGCTGGAATTGGACCTGACCCACTACAAGGCGATGGATGTTTTGAAGAAGTGGAAGTTTTAGTTGTAGACCGCGGTCTACGGTCTACCGTCCACGGTCAAAAGGAAATCCCATGAACCTCCTGCAAAAACTCTTCGGCGGATCTTCCGCCCAATCGGGACAACGTTATTACACCTTCTCCGTCAAATGCAACCGCTGTGGAGAAGTCATCGAAGGTCGCGTGGACTTGAACAACGACCTGAGCGTCGAATACGAAGAGGGCGGCGATGTCTTCCACGCCCGCAAAATTCTCATCGGCGAAAACCGCTGCTTCCAGCGCATCGAAGTCGAGTTGAAATTCAACGCCGCCCGTCAATTGCTTGAGCAACACACCACAGGTGGACAGTTCGTTTCATAATTCCCTGTGTACTTTACCTGGAGACAACCCATGAAACGCCTTACCTTCCTTCTCATCGCCCTCGCCCTAACCCTCTCTGCCTGCACCCAGGACCTCGTTGACAGAAACCCATCACAAGAGTCCGAACCAGCCCCCACTCTCCAGCCTGTGCAAAAAGTCCTTTCCTCGTTCAATCCCATCAACGGCACGGACTATCTCATGGCAGGGATCGTTGCCATCCCCGGCGACCGCGAGAGCAGTTTCAATCCGCTGGAGTGGATCAACAGCAGCGGTTACTCCTCCTACTCGTCTAACACCTACAACTACGTTTTCTTCAACCTGAAGACGGAGCAATATCATCGCCTCCTGTCTGCAAACGAATACGTCATCTACCAGACCTCTGGATTCCCAACCCTGCAATACGATCCCGCCAATCCCGACCAGCCCGCCCCGACGGTGGAATGGTGGGTGTACAGCGTCATCAAGAAGGACACGGACGGCAGCGGTTATCTCGACTACAAAGACGACCTGACCATCGCCCTCTCGGATGTCGGCGGCAACGGCTACACCGAACTCATCGAAAACGTAGATGCAATCCTGAGCCAGGTTTACAAGGACAGTTCCGCGCTATTCATCATCTACAACGCCGACGAAAAGAATTACATTGCCAAGATAAACCCGTCCACGCGCGAAGTCCTCTCCACCACCGAAATGGACCTCGGCGAAGACGTGAAATAGTCTCCTCATGAATCCAATCGAAGAATACTGGTCAGCCTTTCTCGCCACCCAGCCAGTGGACTCACACTACCATCAAAAATCCTACGTCGCCGAAGGCTTTGGCGACGGTGGTGACCTTGCCGATGAACTCGGTGGATTAATTGCCAGCGGAATCAAAACGGGAACCTGCTCTTCGCTTTGGGAGTGGCAAGCCGAAGGAAACCCCATCCCCGAAGTGGGGTTGGTCACCATCGTCCTGGACGGCAAAGGTCAGCCGCTCTGCATCATCGAAACCACCGAAGTCACCCAGCGCCGCTTCGACGAAGTGGACACAGACTTTGCCCGTGCCGAAGGCGAAGGCGATTTCTCCCTCGACTACTGGCGGAACGCCCACAAGAACTTTTTTTCGCGCACCCTTCCAAAAATCGGCAGGCAATTCAGCACAGACATACCGCTGGTCTGCGAACGCTTCAAACTCATCCATAAACAATGCGCCGCCTCACCAACATCCTGATCATCCTGCTCGCCGCATATCTCATCATGCAGGCGGTTTACTCCACGCGCTGGCAAATCGCCCACGACGAAGCGCCGCTTCTCTACGAAGCCTTCCTCATGCGCGCCGACGGTCTCGTCCCCTACCGCGACCTCTTCGATTTTCAAATGCCAGGCAGTTTCCTCGCCTACTTCGCGCTTGGTTCCCTGAGCGGTTTTGGCGCCTTCCGTCTGCGCATCCTTGACCTTCTCATTCTCGCCGCAATCCTCACCATCACCTATTTCGCAATCAAACGTTTTGGCAAAACGCCCGCCCTCGCCGCCGCCATTCTCTTCGGCCTCAAATACCTGCAAGGCGGACCGTCCATGTCGATCCAGCGCGAGTATCTTCTGCTTGTCTTTCTTGCGCCTGCCCTTTATATTTCTCTTTTGGATGAAATGACCCCCAGGCTTCGGCTGACGCTGGGAGTTTTGTTTGGTCTGACGGCTTTGATCAAACCCCATGCCGCCATTGGACTAATCCCGATGCTGGTTGCTGACCTATCGAGTCTGGTCAAACGCTCTAGCCTGACTCTACCAAAAGCCATCGTAATCAGCATCCTTCCCGCTGTCGCAGGTTTTCTCATTCCAGTTGTTACCGTCTTCGCCTGGCTTGGACTCACAGGCGCATTGGCTCCCTTCCTCAAAATCGCCACCCACTACTGGGCGCTGTATTCCCAAATCAACGGTCAAATGGAAATCACCTCAGGCGCAGAACGAATATCTCTTCTGCTGACTCAAACCCTCCATCTCGGCGGTCACGGACTTTGGCTCATCCCCGCCGCCATCGGCGTTTATTTCAATCAAAATAAAAAGACCTGGCTCCTCGCCGCCCTCGCCCTCTGCTACGCCATCTACCCCACCCTCTCAGGACAATTCTTCCCCTACCACTACATCCCCTTCACCTACTTCATCATCCTCCTTGCTGCCTTATCCTTCCCGACCTTCGACTTTCGACCTTCGACCTCTTCATTCATCCTTCATCTTTCATCCTTTATCCTTGCTGTTTCCCTCCTTCTCCCCTCCCCAACCTTCCTCCGCCAACTCCAAGGCAAACCCATCTCCACCTCCACCGACCGCGCCGTGGAAATTTCCCGTTTCCTCGAAAAATATCTAAACCCTGGCGACACCGTCCAACCTCTCGACTGGACGGGCGGAACCTTACTCGCCATGCTCGAAACCCGCGCCCGCATCGCCACGCCTTACGTCTTTGACTTTTATTTTTATCACCACGTTTCCAATCCCTACATCCAATCCCTCCGCGCCGACTTCATGACCGACCTGCAAGCCGCCAGCCCGCGCTTCATTATCGAAGTCACCGCCGTAGACAAACCCTGGGTCTCAGGTCCCGACACTTCACGCGAATTTCCCGAACTGCGTTCCTTTCTCGATGAAAATTATTCCGTTGCAATTCAAAAAGCCGATTACACTATCTATGAACTCGACGGTGGACCGTAGACGGTAGACCGCCGTCCGTCGTCCATCGTCCACGGTCAAACCATGAAGTCCCTTCATCGTATCTCCATCCTCTATCTCACCTTCCCATTCATTCTCTTCTGCCTCGGCTGGCTGAGACTATCCATCGCCATCCCTGTTGTACTCATCATCCTCTGGGCAATCTGGAAACTGTTCGCTCAATCGACCAATCCCCAATCTACCAATTTACCATATCCAAATTTCCAATCCACTCTTTACTTATTACTCATTACTGGCACCTGGCTTTTCCTCTCAGGCATCGGCGGATACACCTTCCAAAACTGGGACCATCACTGGCGCAACGCTGTTTTCCACGACCTTATCACCTACGACTTCCCTGTCATCTACTCCGCGCCAGAAAAGGGACCTGTCCAGATGCTTGTCTATTATGTCGGCTACTGGCTTCCCGCCGCCTGGGTGGGGAAACTCATTGGCTGGCAGGCGGCAAACTTTGCTCTCTTCCTGTGGACATGGCTCGGCGTTTTGCTTGTTGTTTTTCACTTGGCGCGTAAGAGCGAGGCGACCTCGCCCCTACACCGCCTCAAATGGGCGCTCCTCCTCATCCTCTTCAGCGGACTGGACTCACTCGGCACGCTCCTCTTTGCCGGCGAATATCCAACCCTCTTCCCGCCCATCCAGCATCTCGAAATCTGGAGCGGGAACCTGCAATATTCCTCCTTTACCACCCAATTGTTCTGGGTCTTCAACCAAGCCGTCCCTGCGTGGCTGTGTGTTGTAATGTGTGTCACCCTGAGCGAAGCGAAGGGTCTTGAACATAATGTAGAAGATTCTTCGCTCACCGCAAAGCGATTCGTTCAGAATGACACAATTGGACAACTGATATTTATCTGGTCTCTCTGCTTATTTTTTGCCCCCCTTGCCGCATTGGGACTCCTCCCCTACCTTGCCATCGAACTCTTCAAGCATACCGACTTCAAATCCCCGTTCAAAAACCTTCGCCTTGACGTTCTCCTTGCCAGTGGAATTATCGTTCTCGTTTCATTCCTTTATTTTGCATCCAACACCGCTGCCCAGGAGCGCGGACTTCAATCCATCGCGCTGAAAGACTTTCTCGTCTTCTTCCTGCTCGAAGGCGGAATCCTCTGGTTGGTGTTGGCTCCGCTCAAATGGCGTGACCCACGTTGGGCGGTGACAGGTCTACTCCTCGCTATCATCCCCTTCATCCAACTCGGCAGCGGACGTGACTTCATCATGCGCGCCTCCATCGCCCCGCTCTTCTATCTCATGATGATGACAGGCGAAGCCATCTTCCAAAAATCCACTCCCCGCTTGTTACTCATTACTCTTTACTTATTCCTCGCCCTCGGCTCCTTCACCCCATTTTACGAGATCAACCGCTCCATCTACCGCACCTACGAATATTACTTTGTCCTCGACCTCAGCCAGCGGACACAGCCCACCTCCGAAGTTGTCACGCATCTCGAACAGCCTGGTGTCCCGGAGTACGAACACCCTGGCTCCCTTGTCGCGGACAAGATCCAGACCCTGAAATTCATGAACGACAAACTCTCGAAGAATTTCATTGCCAACGTCAGGCAGTCGTTTTATTTTCGCTATCTTTCACCTCATTAGAAAGGGGATACAAAAGATTATGAAATTTTCTGTAAAAAAGGGAATTCTTTCTTCCATCACTCTAATGTGGATGGTTGCAAGTTGTTTTGCGCCTGATACCACGCTTCCCCCAACTGGGACGCCATTTCCAGAGGTAATTCCCGCAACCCCGACTGGTTCTCCCACAGCAGAGCAACCGACGCCTGCGTCTCAGGATCAACCTGTTGAACTTTCGTTGGAAGCAGGATGTATTCCGATCGAGGACGAAATTCCAGCAGATTTATCTTTTTCTGGTTCTTGGATTCGCAATGATGAAGCGCCTTATTTGGAGTATCTAAATGAAGGTTCCACTTACACAGTTCCACTGGAGGGGAAAGGGCTCTTTTCGACTGACAAAGACGATTTTGCGATTTCACCTGATGGAAAATATCTGGCATACATAGACAAATACATAGACCCTGTCAGGCATGATATGGAGAAACGTATCTTACGGATCATTAAATCCTCTGGGCATGTATTGTCAATGAACTATTGGGCTGTAGATTGGCAATGGATAATAGGCTGGGTTGATAATCAACACCTCGCGCTTTCAATAGGAAAAGAGGTCGCTGTTTTGAATCCTTTCACAGGTGAATGGAAAAAATTTGAAAGCCCTAAATGGCTTTCGGAAGACAGCAAATACTATTCATTCCCGTACATTTATGTAGATACTCCTCGTTATAGTTATGCTCCCACGTTAAATTGGCTGTTACTTGAAACCGACCATCGGACTCTTGAGGTGCGCGATATGCAATCAGGCGAACTAATTTGGAATGTGGATGGTTATGTTGAACCTGTATGGTCTGGTGATGGTTCGACATTAGCTCTTATGACAACCGAGTCAATCGCTTTGATAACAAAGGAGGGACGGACATCAAAATTTCACATACCAGACATGGATATTAATTATTTCCACAACACAGGCATATCGCCTAATGGACAGAAACTTATTTCTTCCTCTTCCTATCCTGACGAGATATTCATCTTTGATTTTGACGAAAGAAAAATAAGCAAGGTCTGCAACAGGGGATATAGCGCAGGTTGGTATCCATCTTTGCCGCCCTGGTCTCCCGACAGCCGTTTTGTTGTACAAAGTATTCGGGATTCACATTACGATCCTTTTGATTTACTTGTTGACACACAACAAATGCGTGCCTATAAACTTGTTTCGGGAGAATTTCAACATCGTTTAGTTTGGCTTGCGCCCCCTTAAAGTTATTGCGCCCCCTTTTTCAGTTTCGACCAAGGAGAAATCCCATGCCCAGCTTTTCCTCCCCTCCAAACCCGCAGGCATTCAACCAGCAAGTCTGGGACATTGCCCGCAAGATCCCGCGCGGTAAAGTCGCCACCTACGGACAGATCGCAAAGATGATCCCGCCACCTGCTGGCTTGGATGGTGAAACCTATCTGGAATTTGGCGCGCTTTGGGTAAGCGGTGCGGTGGCAAGCAGTCCCGATGATGTGCCGTGGCAGAGAGTTGTCAACTCAAAAGGTGAGATCAGCGAGCGAAATGGACTGGAAGCAAAAAGACATAAACTTTTGCTCAAAGAGGAAGGCGTCGTGTTCGGCGTCAGAGGACGTATTGACATGAAGAAATTCGGCTGGAACGGCAAGATCAAATAAGGAGACTCCCATGCCTGGTTTTTCCTCCCCTCCAAACCCGCAGGCATTCAACCAGCAAGTCTGGGACATTGCCCGCCGCATCCCGCGCGGTAAAGTCGCCACCTACGGACAGATTGCAAAAATGATTCCACCACCTGTCGGCGTGGAACTCGAAGCCTACGCCGCGTTCGCCCCGCGTTGGGTGGGTGGCGCCATGGCAGCCTGTCCCGATGACGTGCCCTGGCAGCGGGTCATCAACTCGCAGGGCAAGATCAGCGAGCGGGCGGGAGCCGAGAAACAACGTCAACTGCTCGAAGCGGAGGGCATCCTCTTCGACGCCAAAGACCGCATCGACTTAAAAAAATACGGCTGGAGCGGAAAGTCCGAGGAGGACATCCCTCAACAGCCGTCGTTATTCTGACCGTAGCCCACGGTCCGTCTCTTATGCCTGGGGCTGCCCGACCTTTGTATCTTGTTTAACCGTTTTGCGGTTGAAGAAAAACAGCACGCTTGCAAGGTAGGCGAAGTAGCCGATCATTTCGGTCAGTGACGGGTTGCCATTGTACCCAAAGAGGGTCTTCAACAACTCACCAAACACGGACTTTTCATCGATGACGGCATTCACATCCCAAACATGCTCGACGATGCTGGGAATCCATCCCGCCTCGTTGAATTCGTGAATACCGTGCGCCACCAGTCCAGCCGCGAAGAGAATCAGCAGGTAACCTGTGACCTGAAAGAAGCGTTTGAGATTGAGCCGCGCAGTGGTGGCAAGCAGCGACCAGCCCAGCAGGATGGAAGTACCAAGTCCCAGCAGGACACCTGTCAGCGTGAGGATGGTGTTTGTCGTAACGTTGTCGTTGTTCCCCGTGAAGAACGCGGCAGTAATGAAGAGCGCCAGTTCCACGCCTTCGCGCACGACGGCGACGAATGCCAGCCAGAAGATGGCGCGCCGGCCGGTCGCATGGTGTGCTGCGGCTTTGCTTACACCTTCCTCCAGTTCGCTCTTGATGTTCCTTGCCTGACTGCTCATCCAGAAGATCATCCAGGTGAGAATGCCTGCCGCAAGCAGCATGGTGATGCCTTCGTAGATTTGCTCCGCCCTGCCTTCAAAACTCAAGCCGAGCATGGCAAGAAGGATGGCGGCAAGCAAGCTGACGCCAACCGCGCTCAGCGTGCCAAGCCAGAGCGCGGGGGACAGGTCGGTGCGGTGGATTTTACGTAACGCACCAAGCACGATACCGATAATGAGCGCAGCTTCCAAGCCTTCGCGCAGGGACAATAAATAAGATGGGAGCATGTGGTTACCTCATGTTAAAGTTGGAATGAAAAACAGCCTACTTTGCAGGCTGTTGATAGAAATTCTAACACGAGGGAAGTTGATTTACAAGATATTTATTATATAAATAAAGTATATTCAGCGTAACAAATAAAGGATTGGCAAATAGAGTTGAGTGACCGCCTACAAACTTCCGATGGCGCTTGGCGCGGGCGGTTCCTGCTTCCTGCCCCGCAAAAAGAACATGGGAACAATGATCGCAGCCAACCCACCGGGAATGCAAATGGGCAGAAAGCAGGCGAGATAGAAACCGACGAGCGAGTATCCGATGGATTGCCCGGTGATGTCGGTTGTGGTTCCGTCAGAGGCGACACATTCCACGTAAAAACCGCTTTCACCGGGACGGTGATAGGATGCGGTGTATTCTTCGTATTTCATCGTCCCGTCAGGGCAGGAGAGCGGCGCGACAAGTCCAAATATCTGTTCTGTGTTGGAAGCCATGGCAACCCCCGCGATGCCCCCAAACGAGACCAGCGCGATGAACGTGGAGATCACGCACACGATGACGATACCGATAATCTGTCCGATCAAAACACCAGTAAAACGCGATTTCATGTCAGTCTCCTTCTACCGATAAAGGGGTTACGTTCAGGCGAGGGCTTAGCCCCCGCCTGAACAACTATCACTTCTTCTTGTGCAGACCTGCCTTGGCTTTTGCCACCCGCCGATACGGCGGCATGTTGATTGCAATCACCTGCGACATAGACGGGTCGAGCAGTTTATTCCACAGGTTGGGATAGCTCATCGCAAACGACTCCGCCCGCATGGTGGATGTGATGACCGTGGGCAGGTGGGCGTTGTAACGGTAGTTCAACACGCTATAGAGTTTATCCTCCGCCCAGACGGAACTTGAACCGCTGTCTTTGAGGTCATCCAGAATCAGCAGCGGCGTGGTGCGGATTTCGTGGAAGCGCCTGTCAAATGGGACTTCGGAACTAGGGCGGAAGGTCTGCCGCAGATAATCGAGCAGGGACGAAACTTCCACCAGAAGGGCCTGTCCGCCGAGAGCGATGCGGTAGTTGCCGATTGCCGCCGCGAGGTGAGTCTTCCCGCAGAAAGACTGTCCCAGAAAGACCAGCCATCCGTTTGGCTCCTCGGCGAATCCAGCCGCCGCACCGTAAGCATCGTGCAGGGTCTTGACGTCGTCCTTTGCCACCTTGATACGGGTGACTTCCTTGTCCTTGTATTTGTTGCCAAACTTATCCTGCTTCTCGGTGACGGTGGTGGTGAGCACTTCCTTGCCGATCTCATCCTCGCGCATTTGGAAGGTCTTGAAGGTCATGTTCTTCATCTCAGGCAGGGACAGCATCGAAATGCCAGGATTGCTGGTCTCTTCGGGACGGCGATAATCGGGCGCGCTGATCTTCACGTAGTTGACGAACTCGTCGTCCTGCAAACGCGAACGGATGCGTCCTTCGATCTCGTCCAGCATCAGGTTGGTGGTGATGACCGTTGCCAGTTTGTTGATGTAGCGGAAGTTGATGATCTGGAATAATTTTTCCTGCGCCCAGGCGGTTGCGTTTTGCGTGCCAAAGTCATCGAGGATCAGCAACTCGGCATTACGGATTTCTTCAAAGCGCTGCTCGAAAGTTGTCTCAGGGTCGTTGTAGGCGAAGCGCAAGGAATCGAGCAGGTCGGGCACGGTGATGAACAGCGTGGGAGTCCCTTTTTCCACAGCGTCGTTGGCAATCGCCGCCGCAAGGTGAGTCTTGCCGCAGCCGTATCCGCCCTCGAGCAAAATCCAGCCTGTGTGCATCTGCGCGAACTTTTCACAGACCTCGAAAGCGGCGTGCAGGTTTTCCTTCTCCTGTTGTGACATAAACTTCGCTTTTTCGTTCCCCGCAGCCTTGAAGTTTTCAAACCGCAGGTGACTCAGGCGATCAAGGTTGCTCATCGCAAACAGACGGTTGCGCGCGCTTTCCGCCACATCCCTGGCGCGGCAGATGCACGATTCGAGCTTGCCGAATTTTTCATGTCCCAGCGGCACATCGTAGCGCACGTAACCCACCCCCCCGCAGTGCGGACAATTCGGGTCGCCCAGCGTTTTGCTCAGAGTCTCAATCTCGGTTGAGGAACTCGGAGAATTCGCTGTCCGTGTATCTGTCCGCATCTTTGACAGGGTTTTGTTGATCTTTTCTTTCATCTTTCCCTTTTTCCTTCCAGCGGGCTAAAATGGCTTCCACGTATTTCCAGTTGCGGATGTTGCGGCTGACCGCAATCTCGAACGCTTCCTCGAACCACGCGGCTGGATAATTTTTCTCCGCCTCACGCAGCATATCTGACAGTAAAGGCGTGAGCGCGCCAATGTTTTCCTCGTACAATTTGAAGACGTTCGACTTCCTCATCGGTGTGGACGAACCCAATGCGGATTCACGCCACTGACCTTTTTCGAATGCCTCGGCAGATAGACGTCCACGCGGCGAGTTGAGGAAGTAGACGACATCCGCTTCGCGCTCGCGCCTGAGCAGGGTCCCGCGCTGGACGGCTTTTCCCAGCCCGAGCCTTATCTCCCCGCCATCCAACCCCAAAGCTTCCACCTCGAAATCAGATTCCCGCAACCCGCGAAAATGTCCCTCGATGTGCTCGACCCGCCAGAGGGCAAAAAGAGTCACCTTCAACTCCGCAATGTCATCGATCTCTTTCAAAAGCTGGATGAAAGAATCGGGGACTTGGGTGAATGTCTCGGAGGAGGTAAAACCAGGGAAGGTATCCATACAATTGGTGTAGGGACGAGGTCTCCTCGCCCTGAGCGGGAGGACCCCGCCCTACGCGTTATTCATTCGGCCTAAACACTTTTGTTGCCGCATTCTCGAACTTCGCCAGCGCGCCGCGGAAGATCAACTCCACGCTGCCAACAGGTCCATTGCGGTGCTTGGCGACCATGATCTCAGCCACGTTTTGCTTGTCGCTGTCCTTCTCGTATTGATCGGGACGATAGATGAACATGACGATATCTGCATCCTGCTCCAATGAGCCTGATTCGCGCAAATCCGAAAGCACGGGACGTTTATCGGTACGCTGTTCGACGGCGCGGGATAACTGCGCGGCGGTCAGCACGGGGACATTCAATTCGCGTGCCAGCACCTTCAAGCTGCGCGAGATGTGCGAAACCTCCTGCACGCGGTTGTCGTTGCGCGAGTCGCCACCCATAAGCTGTAGGTAATCAATGATGACCAGGTCGATGCCGAATTCCATGTGCAGGCGGCGGCATTTTGTCCGCAGTTGAAGAGGGGTAATGGCAGGTGTGTCGTCAAGATAGATATGTGTGTCTGAAAAAACTTCGATGGCGTGGGTGAACAGGGGCCATTCGTTTTCCTGTAATTTGCCGTTTCGCAGGCGCTGGGAGTCAATGCCCGTCTCCTGCGCGATCAAACGCTGGACAACCTGTTCGTTGGACATTTCCAGCGAGAAGATGGCGACGTGCTTTTTATGGGTCAGCGCTGCGTTTTTTGCAATGGACAGCAAAAGCCCGTCTTACCCTGACCGGGACGACCCGCGATGATGAGTAAATCCGAGGGCTGGAGTCCGCTGAGCAGGCGGTCAAGGTCCATGAAGCCCGTCGGGACGCCGTGAATTTCTTCAGGATGTTTCGCGAGTTCGTCGATGCGGTCATAGTAATCGCTCAAAACGTCCGAAATCGGCTGGAGGTCATGCTTCAGCCGCCGCTCGCTGACGTTGAAGACCGCCTTCTCCGCCTCGTTCATTACGTCGTCCACCGTGGACGCTTCGTTGTAGGCAATGGACGCAATCTTGTTCGCAGCGTTGATCATCTTGCGGCGGATGGAATGTCCCTCGACGATTCGTCCGTAGGACTCCGCATTCAGCGACGACGGGACCTGATTGATGAGCGAGGTCAAATACGCCGACCCGCCGACATCCGTCAACTGGTTGACCTTCTCCAATTCCTCGGAAAGGGTCAGCAGGTCAACGGGAATGCGCTGCTCGTGCAGGCGCGTAAACGCCTCCCAAATCCATTGGTTGCGGTGGATGTAAAAATCATCCGCCGAAAGGAATTGGGCGACGTCGTAATAAACTTCGGGATTAATCAGCACCGCCCCGACAACTGCTTCTTCGGCTTCCCGACTGTGCGGGACGGTCGGCGACGTTGAACTGGGGGCGGCGGATTCATCCCCGTAGGGAGGTGTTTCGGGGAAGGGATCGGTCATTGATTTGGATCAGGCTTAGGATGTGGGCTTGTCGTTGTCGGGTTTGTCGATGTCGAGTTTGTCGATAAAATCCTTGAAGATGGAAAGCCTGTCGTTGGCTTCATCGGTGAGAGGCTCCGGCGCTTCCTTTTGCGGGGGGGTAGCTGGTTCGGCGGGCATATCCTGTTCTGGCGACATGCCAGCCGAATCCATCACGTCCACATGGACAAGGATCGGCACGTGCGCGCGCACAGCGATGGCGATGGCATCCGACGGGCGCGAGTCGATTCGCATTTCGCCCATCTCGGTTTCGGCAATGATGTTGCCGTAGAAGATGTCGTTTTCCAGTTTGATAATCTCGATGCGGGTGATTCGCGCATTGAAAGCGGTAAAGATATTCTTGAGCAGGTCGTGGGTAAGCGGGCGCGCGACCTCCACCTCCTGCAAGGCAATCGTGATGGCTTCCGCTTCGTAGGGTCCGACCCAGATGGTGAGATAGCGCGGGGCGTTGACCTGCTTGAGCACGAGGACTCGCTGCGGCGCCATCAAATGCACGCGGATGCTGTCGATAACAACTTCAACCATATTTGACATAAAGCAACTCCGATATGCCTATTTTACCGCTTGTTCATAAAATCTGTTTTTATTTGGGCTTCAAGACACGATACAAACGATCCAGCGATTTTTGGGGATCGTTAAAGAGGATGCCGGTCATGCCGACTTTCTGGCAGGCGGCGACGTTTTCGGGGAAGTCGTCCACAAAAACGGCTTCACCCGCCTTGACTTTGGCTTGTTCCAGCGCGAGTTGGTAAATCTTCGCCGACGGTTTGACCGCGCCAACTTCCGCCGAGATGACGATTGAGTCGAACAGGTCGAGCAGTTTCTCTTTGGCGAGGAAGTCGCGTAGTCCGCTCCAGGCATTGGAGATCAACCCGGTGTGGACACTGCCGCGCAGCGAGCGGATGTACTCGACGAGTTCGCGGTCGATGATGTCGCCGCCGAAGAACTGGTCGCGGAAGGACTGCGCCTCGGAGGTGGGCTGTTTCAAACGCTTCAACACGTTCGCCCAATGCTCATCCTCGGTGATCTCGCCCAGCGACGCGCGGAACGCCGATTCCGAGTTGAAGACCGCCCTGTCGATTTCTTCGTAGTCCATGTTGAAACGCTCAGCCAGTTTCTGGCGCGGCGCCTGGTATTCGGTGCGCATGATGACGCCGCCAAAGTCGAAAAATACTGCGCGGATTGCCATTACTTCTTCGCTTTGGATGGGGTGGTTTTGGCGGCGGGCTTCTTTGCCTTCGAGGCGGTTGTCGTTTTCGACGCTGCCGCAGGCTTTTTGGCAGTCGCGGGCTTCTTTTCCTTTGCGGGGGTTGCGGCTGCCTTTTCAGTGGGCTTCTTTACGGCAGCTTTCTTTTCGGCTGGCGCTTTCCCGATCAATTCCTTTGCGGCTTTCGGCAGAGGCTCGGTCTTGAGGAAGGCGGTGGCTGGGGTCTCCACTTTGGGAGCAGGTGTTTCAACAGGCGCTGGCGCAGAAGCCAGTTCTTTGGCGGCTGCCTGCCAGTTGGGGAAGAATAGTTCCATCCGCTGGCGCGAAATCGAATTGGCGCGGCGGCAGCGCGGGCAATGCGCGTCATAATGGTTTTGATGCCTCTCGTTCATGGTGACGATGGCATTCAACATTTCAAGGCGACCAAGGGTAAACGGGGTCTGACAATAGATACAGCGCAGGTTCATAAGAATTTCCTTTCCTGACTTGCAAGTATGTCTTGATTCTACACTGATTTGCCATGCGTGGTGTACCCAACTTTTGTAGGGACACAGCGGCGCTGTGTCCCTACAAATCATTCCAAACTTCTCCCGGAACGGAGTTCCTTTTCGTACGTGGCAAACTCGCTCGCCACGTACATCCCCGCCCGCTGGTAGAGACGGGTCGCACCTGTTGGGTTGGATGCATCCACGCCGAGACCGATGGTGGTCATGCCGCGTTTATGGAATTCGCCAAAGGAATGTTGGAGCAGGGCAAGTCCCAGTCCCATCTTACGCCACGGGCGGCGGACTCCCAGCGTGCCGATCCAGCCAATGCCCATGCGGAAACGGTTTTGTGAAAAGCCCGCAATCTGATCCCCATCCCAGGCAACCATCCACAGGGTCGGGTCAAATTCAGACCGCTCGAATTTTCGGCGGGACCACTCTTCGTAAGGACTGTCGTGGCTGCCCCAATGGTCACGGAAGGCTTCGTTATCCGCTTCCCAAACTGCGACGGCATGTTCATCTTTGACGAAGGGACGCAGTTCGATGCCGTTGGGAAAGGTCACAGGCGCGGGAGCTTCCGACAATTTGATCTCCATCCGCCAGTGATAGCGGACGGGGAAATAGCCCTCGGACTTGAACAGGGCATGTCCTGCTTCATCCTTGTTGTCGATCGTGTTGCGAATGAAGACACGCAGGTCGGGCGCGGCAAGTTTCATCTCTTCGCGGGCGCGCGCTTCGACAGCCCGCAACATCGCCCTGCCGATGCCAAGTCCCTTGAATTGTGGATGGACGTATCCATCCGCATCGAGGTCATGGTATATGTCCTTCGGGTGGAAAAATTCCTCGTACCCGACAATGCGTCCATCCTGCGTTTCCACGACGAAGGCATCGCGGTCCAGGTCAAAGCCTTCGTTCTTCCATTCATTTTCCAGTTCCTCGGCGGTGGTAGCAACCGTCACATCGCCGTCCGCCTCGCAGACATCGTAGATGAGTTCTGCCACCGCCTTTACGTCCGTCCACTGAACAGGGCGCAGGGTCAGGTCTCTCCTGAGCGTAGTCGAAGTATTCAAATCAAGATGCAATTTTTCGGTCATGATGATTCTCCTTTCAGTTTTTCAACTGGCATATCTCACTTGTGTTTTTTGGTCGAATGCGGATGTTTGTTCTTTCTGTGAATACGGACAACCATCCGCAGGTCAGAAACCGAGGGCTGGACACGCTCACGAGAGCGGATACGCAACAGGTTGGCATTATTCCAAATTCCTGTGAGTTTCGAGACAACGTGTCCATTGTCGGGTTTGATCACAGTCCTCAAGTCTGTGCTGAGCGTATCGAGGTTTATCTTTTCAGCCATGATTTCTTTCCTTCCATTCCTCCGCCAGAATGCCCATGTAGAGCATGTCCCAGCGCCTGCCATCTCGCAACAGGATTTTTCTAAGGCGTCCTTCGTGATGGAAACCCACCTTTTCATAGGAGCGGATGGCGCGCGGGTTATATTCAAAAACAGTCAGCGTGACACGGCGCAGGTTGAGTTCAGTGAAGGCATAGCGCAAAATAATCTTCATCGCGTCAGTGCCATAGCCCTTGCCCCAGTCGTTGCGGTCGCCGATACCCAGCCCTACGAAGGCATCACACGAACCCCACTCGTTGATAACATCCAGATTGATGTCGCCAAGCAGGCGGTTGTCGTCCAGTTTGCGGATGCTGAAAAAATGATTGGCAGGATTCTCCTCCTTGAGCATTTTTTCAAAAAAGTCCCTGCCTGCCTTTGCAGAATGTAAAGCCGACGCACCGGCATCGAACAGGCGCTGGAGTTCAGAGTCGCGAGTCCAATCGGTGTAGGCTTTGGCAAGTTCCTCAGGGTCGAAGGCGGAGAGCCTGACCAGTTCGCCTGTGAAGATGTCTTTCATGTCCGCGCTCCAGTTTTGGCAAACCACTCCTCGCGGAGGATTCCCATCCAAAAGCTGTCGTAGTGGACACCATCACGCCAGCCTTCGCCGCGCATCCTGCCTTCCATCAC
Source organism: Chloroflexota bacterium (assembly GCA_016234555.1). Taxonomy (GTDB): domain Bacteria; phylum Chloroflexota; class Anaerolineae; order Anaerolineales; family Villigracilaceae; genus Villigracilis. The sequence goes on from JACRBJ010000065.1 coordinate 219,309, forward strand.
AAAGCCGCACTTTTGATAGGACTTCAAGGCACGCTCGTTGTAGGCGTGAAGTCCCAGCGAGATACGGCGCAGGTTGAGTTCGAGGAATCCGTATTGCAGGATCAGCCGCACGGCATCGGTCCCGTAGCCCCTGCCCCAGTAATCACGATCGCCGACGGAGATGCCCATCCACGCTTCGGAGTGAGTCCAGGATGCGACCCACAATCCAACTCCGCCAATAAGTTTGTCGTCTTCGAGCGCGCGGATCGAAAACCGAAACGACTGCGGGGTGTGTTCCTCGCCCTTCTCAATGTACTCTTTGAGCTTTTTCTCCGACCATAACCGGGCGGGATCGTCATCTGCAAAGCGGTGCTGCTCTGTATCCTGATTCCATTTTGCGAATGCCTTTGCCAACACCTCAGGGGATTCATTTGTCAGGCGGACGAGGGATCCGCGATAAAGGTCTTTCATCGCTTCACCCTCGACCGTTTTGCCGCTCCCGCCACTCCGAGTTGAGCAACCCAAAAGAGACGAGATCCCAGAATTCACCGTCGCGGTTCAAGGCTTTGCGCCTGCGGATCTCCTCCATGAAACCGAACTTTTGGAAGAGTTTCAGCGCGCCTTCGTTGTAGGCGGGGACAACCGCGGTCACGCGGTAGAGGTTCAATTCACCGAAGGCATAGCGTAGAAGCATGGTCAATGCCTGCGAGCCGTAGCCTTTGCGACGGTCTTCCGCTGAACCGATGCCCAGACGGATAAAGCCGTTGCCATTCGTCCAGCTGATCCACTCGATCAGCGCTTTGCCGATCAGGCGGTCGTCCCCACGGGCGCGGATGGTGAAGTAGAACAGGTTCTTGTCCTCGTCCATTTCCTTTTCGATGGCTTCGTATTGTTTCTTGACCATCGCAGGCGAAAGTGGGCGGGCGGGTTTGAGGTCCAACAGGCGCATGAATTCGGCGTCGTGCGTCCATTTGGATTCGATCTCGGGATGCGTTTCGTGGTCTATCGGACCGAAACGAACATCCTGCGCTTCGAAAAGCTGGGTCTGTATGTCGAGCATGGTTTCCTCCGTGAAGAATAAAAAAAACGGCCTGGGTCGTTGACCCAAAGCCGCTTAGGAAGGGGGATTAAACAAAAACGGCTGCGGGTCGCAGAGCGCGCCGCAGCCGTAAGGTGACTAGACAGGTCTAACGGTGAACAGGCGCACTACGAGAATCAAAACCACCATCGCTGATGGAAGGTAGAACGATGTAGAGCTTGTCCATAAACATGGGGCGTGCGCCTCCTTTCGTTAGATTTGCTTTTTTCAAGCAGATTTGCAGTTTATCATGTGGGGGAAAAGAACGTCAAGGGCTTTTTGCCTGTCATCCGTGCCTTCGCGTTGATCGTGCGCCTGTCAACTTTTGCACGCGGTTGGCAATGTAAGCCAGCGGATATGCCAGCAGGATCAACAGGTCCATGATGGCAAATAGGAAATAGAGTTTCATCTTGCACCTCCAATAAAAACAACCCTGTTACTGTGTCTGCGTTTCTCGGGTTAATATAAACATCCTGCTCAAGGCGGCATCCTCGCCGCCAGCGAGAGCGCTCAATAGACTAGGTTATTATCTTGATTCCATTCTACAATCCCCACAAAGCAAAGTCAACGCGTAATTATTCCCCGCTTATAAAACTCAAACGTCCTCGTGTCCAAAGGACATGGGAGGACGTTTGAGTTAAGGGTATAATTTTGGTGCCGAAGGAGGGAATCGAACCCTCATTCCCGTAGGGAACACGATTTTGAGTCGTGCGCGTCTGCCTATTCCGCCACTTCGGCATCTCGTTATTGAGCGAACGTAAGTATATCAAACTCCATTGAATAAGGTCAAGATGAAACTAGGAATTATTGGATTACCCCAATCAGGAAAAACCACCATCTACAACGCCCTGACACGCGGCAATACGCCCACCACCGCCAGCGCGGGACGCATCGAAGTCCACACCGCTGTGGTGGATGTCCCCGACCCGCGTGTGACCAAACTCTCCGGGATGTTCAATCCGAGGAAGACGATCTACGCCAAAGTCACCTATGCCGACATCGCCGGGCTGGAATCTGGTTCGGCAAAGAGCGGCATTTCGGGACAGCTGTTGAATCAACTCAACCAGATGGAAGGTTTGATCCTGGTCGTGCGCGGATTCAATGACGACAACGTGATGCACCCGAACGGCAGTGTCGATCCGCTGCGCGACGTGGACGGCATGTTGTCCGAACTGCTGTTGAATGATCTGGTGGCTGTGGAAAGGAAATTGGAAAAGCTAACCGAGGAACGCAAAAAAGGCGGCACCGACAAGACGGTCAACGCGCGGCAGACGGAACTCTTCGAGCGGCTGCACAAAACCCTTTCCGAGGAGAAGCCCCTGCGGACGATGGAGTTCACACACGAAGAGCAAAAGGAACTTGCCAGTTTTGGTCTGCTCACCCGCAAGCCCATCCTGACCGTGTTCAACATGGGCGAGGGACAGTCCGCGCCGGAAGCCAGGCTCGACCATCCCAGCGTGGCGTTGATGGGCAAGCTCGAAATGGAAATCGCCCAACTCAGTCCCGACGATGCCACCGTCTTCATGGAGGAATACGGCATCAAGGAGTTGAGCCTAAACCGCATGATTAACCTGTCCTACGACCTGCTCCAGGTGCAGACGTTCTTCACCGTCGGCGAGGACGAGGTCCGGGCTTGGACGACCAAACGCGGGGCGACGGCGCAGGAGTCCGCTGGCGAAATCCACACCGACCTCTCGCGTGGATTCGTCCGCGCGGAGGTGGTCCACTACGATGACCTTACCACTCTCGGCTCGATGAACGAGGCAAAGGCCAAGGGCAAGCTCAGACTTGAAGGCAAGGAATATCTCGTCAAGGATGGAGACATCGTCCACATCCGCTCGAGTTTATAAATCTGCAAACACGTTGTCATGCTTCCCTGAGTTTCATATAATATGGATGTGGAATCACTTCGGATTTCACATCCATATTTTGCAAGGAGGACACCATGTTGACGAAGCCCGGCAGACGGGGGATTATTCTCTTTCCGCTGTTCGTTGTCCTGTTCGTTCTGGCTTGTAATATCGGAGCATCTCCCCCCACCAGCATTCCCGCCTTCGACCCGACAAAAGCGGCGCTCGAACTCCAGGCGACCAGCATGGCTTTGCAGTTGACGCAGTCAGCGATGAATGCCCAAGCCGCCCAGCCGACCTCCCTACCCCCTCAACCGACACCCCAGCCCGCAACTGTTGAACCCGCTGTCGCCGAGCCGCAGGCAACCCCCACAGCGGACGTCGAAGCCCTCATCAAGTCCGCCAATGTGCTGGTCTACGAAAATACAGACGAGTATGGAATCGGCATGTGGGTTCAGGATACGCTCGAAATGATGGGGATCAAATACACCCAGACCGGTTCCTACAGCGGACATTTCATGGAGTACCTGAACTCCGGCACCAAATACGACCTGATCATTGTGGATGCCGAGGCAAAGGATAGGATTTCCGGCGAGTTTTGGGATGTGATCAACACGCGCCTGACGCGCGACAAAGCCGCCTTGATCGCCGAGGTCTGGTATCTGGACAGCGAATCGAACGGACCAATCAGCAGGATATTGGGGAAATGCGGCATCCGTTATCGCAAGGATTACAGCCTCGCCGATTCGATCTACTGGTGGGATTCCTCTCATCCCGTTTTCAACGAACCGAACACGGTGCTTCCGCTTCTGCACTACAGCCGTTATTGGGAGAACCAGACCGGGGACCAGATCCGACTCAGCGGGGGTGATGCAGTCATGCTTGCCGGGCTTTCATCGAAGCCAAGTGACGAGGGTGTGCTTGCCTCCTGTTACGAGGGACGGGTCATCATCCAGACCTTCTCCGACCATGACTACAACCAGGAGGACATCATCCCGCTGTGGGAAAATTACATCCACTATACGTTGAAGAATCATTTTCTGGCAATACAGTAGGGGCGAGGTAACCTCGCCCCTACCAGTTGTTCATGACGTATAATTCATGAGGATGCAGTTCGCATCCTCATGAATTATTTATGGAGAGAAACATGCCCTACACTCAAACCAAATGGAGCCTGGCTCCGCTTTATCCCGGCTACGACAGCCCCGAGTTGCAAAACGCCTTCGACGTAATCGAGGAACAGGTCACAGCGTTCGAAGGCGCGCGCGGCAAACTCACCCCCGATATTTCCAGTGAACAGTTCATGCAAATCCTCCGCGCCAGCGAAGAGACCGAACGCGCGGCGAACAAACTCTATTCGTTTGCCGGGCTGTCCTTCACAGCCGATACGCAGGACCAGACCGCCCAGACCCTGCAATCCCGCGCCCAGCAATTTCTGGCGGGGATCGAAAACCGCACCCTCTTCTTCCGCCTGTGGTGGAAGGAACTGGACGAAGCCAACGCCCAACGGCTGATGGAGGCTGTGGGCGACTACCGCTACTACCTCGAAGCGCTGCGACTGTTCAAGCCTCACACGTTGACCGAAGCCGAGGAGAAGGTGGTCAACACCAAGAACGTGACCGGCTCGACGGCGCTGATCAACCTCTACGACTCGATCACCAACCGTTACACGTTCAAGCTGCGGGTGGATGGCAAGACGAAGGAGATGACCGAAGGCGTGTTGTATTCCTTCCGCTACAACACCGACCCGAAGATGCGCGCAAAGAGTTATCAGGAGCAGTTCCGCGTTTTCGGTAATGATGGCGTGATCCTTGGGCAGATGTACCAGACCCGCGTCCGCGACTGGCACAACGAAAACATCGACATGCGCAAGTTCAGCAGCCCGATTGCGGCGCGGAACTTGATGAACGATATTCCCAACGAAGCGGTGGACGCCCTGCTCAATACGGCGCGCAAAAACGTCTCCATCTTCCAGCGTTACTTCAAACTCAAAGCCAAGCATGCGGGGATGAAGAAATTGCGCCGCTATGATATTTACGCCCCTGTGGCGCGCTCGAAGAAGACCTACGAATTTGACACCGCTGCAAGCATGGTCCTGGATTCCTTTGCTGCGTTCGATCCGAAAGTTGCGGACCTGGCGAAGCGCGTCTTCGATGAGAACCGGCTCGACAGCGAAATCCGCAAAGGCAAGCGCGGCGGCGCGTTCTGCTGGTCTGTCCTGCCGGAGATGACTCCCTGGGTGTTGATCAACTATCAGGGGACGGCGCGCGAGGTGGCGACGCTGGCGCACGAACTCGGTCACGCCATCCACTCGATGCTGGCGGCGCATCACAACACGTTCAGCTTCCAGTCGTCGCTCCCGCTGGCAGAGACAGCATCCACCTTCGCCGAGATGATGCTCATCGACCGAATGCTCTCCGAAGAGACGGACGAATCGGTACGGCGCGACATCCTCTTCAAGCAGATGGACGACGCCTACGCTACCATCATGCGCCAGTCGTATTTTGCGCTGTTCGAGAAACAGGCGCATGAGATGGTGCAGAAGAATGCCTCGGTGGACGAACTCTGCGCCGCGTACATGGACAACCTGAAGGAGCAGTTCGGCGATTCGATTGACTTGAGCGACGAGTTCAAATGGGAATGGGTTTGCATCCCGCATATTTATCACACCCCGTTCTACGTCTATGCCTATGCGTTCGGACAATTGCTCGTGCTCTCGCTTTACCAGCAGTTCAAGGCGGAGGGCGAATCCTTCAAGCCGAAGTACCTGAAAATCCTCTCGGCGGGAGGCTCCGAAGCGCCCGCGAAAATCCTCGCCGAAGCCGGTGTGGACATCCGCTCGGCAAAGTTCTGGCAGGGCGGCTTCGATGTGCTGGAGAAGCTGGTCAGTGAGTTGGAGAGATTGTAGAAAACACCCGTTTCCATCCGTGAATCCGTTATGAAAGCCGATGGCGTGGAAACATTCGTAAGCAGACTCTCACACGGAATCACGGACAAAAGCGGACTCGTCCGTTCCAGTCCGTGATTCCGTGACAGAGTTCTTTGATGGATGATTGGGAATTTGAAATCCGCAAGGTTGTGCGCGAGACGATTACCTGAAAGCGTTATAATATGGACATGGTTTAGGAGACAGGCTATGTTTACCCATATTGCTTATAACAATGAAATTCTAGGTGGAAAGCCTCACATTATCGGCACGCGCTTGAGCATTGAATTTATCCTTGAATTGGTTGCCAGCGGCGCAACCAAAGCCGACATGCTGAAAGCCTATCCACAGTTGACCGCCGAAGCGATTGAAGAAGCGCTTCGATATGCCGCGCAATTTCCAGAAACAATCGAACAAGTCCTGAACAAAAACGCAGGACTCTACAAACGGCTGGCGTAAAATGCGCTATTTGACGGCGGGAAAGTAAATCATGAAGTTTGATCCACAAGAACATCATCGTCGAAGTATTCGCCTGAAGGGATACGATTATTCGCAGGTGGGCGCGTATTTCGTCACCATCGTGACATGGCAGCGGGAATGTCTGTTCGGGGAAATTACGGACGGGAAAATGATGTTGAATGAAATCGGGGAAATCGTCCGCGAGGAATGGGAACGGACGGCGGCGGTTCGTCACAATGTGGAATTGGGTGAATATGTGATTATGCCGAATCATGTTCATGGAATATTGGTGTTTGTGGATAATGGCGTAGGGGCGACCCGACGGGTCGCCCCTACAACGACGACATCGCAAACATTACAACCTGGTTCATTGGGTGCGATCATGGCGCAATTCAAATCCATCGTCACAAAGCGGATTAACGGGTTGCAAAACGTGTCGGGACGTCCTATCTGGCAGCGGAATTATTACGAACACATCATCCGCAATGAACGCGACATGGACAGGATTGCCCGTTATATCGAAGCCAACCCATTGCGTTGGATGGATGACGACGAAAACCCAAATCGTGTTGTTCCGTCGTCATCGTAGGGGCGACCCGTCGGGTCGCCCCTACGGATACGTTGTATAATCGCATTATCGCGGAGATGAACCCCAACTCCAAACGCCCCCTCAAAGTCTTCCTCTGCCACGCCCACCCTGACGCGGACAAAGTCCGCGCCCTGTACGCCCGCCTGAAAGCCGATGGCGTGGACGCATGGCTGGACAAGGAGAACATCATCCCAGGGCAGGATTGGGAAATGGAAATCCGCAAAGCCGTACGTGAGAGCGACATTGTGGTGGTCTGCCTTTCCAAACAATTCAGCCAGAAGGGATACCGTCAAAACGAAGTGCGGATTGCATTGGACGAGGCAAACCTGCAACCCGAAGGCGAGATTTTTGTCATCCCCGCGCGGTTGGAAGAGTGTAATTACCTTGAAAGCCTGAAACGTTTTCACGGCGTGGACTTGTTTGAAGAACGCGGTTATGAATATTTGATGCGAGCCCTCCGCCTGCGGGCAGACAAGATTGGCGCAGTCTTGCAATCGAAAAAGACTGGTTGGGCTGGCTTGACATTGCCAATCAAGAAAACCGATACGCAAAAACCCAAGCCTGTTGTTAAACCGCAACCTACGCCAAAGCCAGAAGAACCCAAGCAAGTTGTCGCGGCATTTATTGGTGTTGTTGTAATTTTTGCTGTAATATTCGGCTTGCCGTGGAAGCAATGGTTTGTTGCCGCTCCTGATATTGCTACGGTCACGCCGACAAATACAGCAACTTATATAACCCCTCAGCCAACATTTACAAAAATCCCTTCAACCTCAACGTTTAACCCCGTTTTGCCTACAAAAACTGAGGTGCCAACTTTTACTCCAACTACAGTTCCCCTGCCAGAAGAAATTGTTGATGACAAGGGGATTACGATGCGCCTTATTCCAGCAGGGGCTTTTACGATGGGAAGTAATAGTGATAGTTCAAGTGACGAATACCCAGCGCACGAGGTACATCTTGATGCGTACTATATGGATATTTATAAAGTCACTAACACAGCCTACAAAGAGTGCGTGAAAGTCAAAGTCTGTAAACAACCAATATTCACCAGCAGTTACAACTCCCCAGATTTTGCCCAAATGCCTGTAGTCTATATTAATTGGGACATGGCACAGACGTACTGTGAATGGCGAGGTTCTCGGTTACCAACTGAGGCAGAGTGGGAAAAAGCCGCAGGAAGCACATATGAGATTTATGATATGTTTAATAATGGTTCAGATTGGGTAGAGGATTGGTATGATATTTACCCAGGAGGAGATCCAAATTATTTATATTCATATTTATATGGACAAAAATATAAGGTGCTGCGCGGGGGATATTGGGCAGGTATAACCAATCGTGGATATAGAGAACCCTCTCATAAGATAGATGACCAGGATTACTATTTGAGCTTCCGCTGTGCCCGTGACGCCGAACCCTAGTCCCCTTTAATCCAACTTTATCTTTCCCAGTCCTCCGCATTCCCTAAGAACTCGGAGGACTATTTTCTATCCCCCATTCTCCATCTCCCCCAGAGTAAAATAGGGGCATGCAAAAATACCTCCCTATCCTCCGCACCCGCCGAGAGCGGCGACTTGAAAAACAACGGAAATCTTCGGGTCGCGCGCGCGGCGCATTGCTTGGCTTTGGGATGGTCTTTTCGCTCGTCCTCGCTGCGTTAATTTTGCTGGGTGCGTTTGCCTACGCCGACGTCACCCGCGACCTGCCCTCGGTGGAAATCCTGCCGCGACTACTCAACCCGCCCGACGGACTTCTCCTCCAGCCCACGCGCATCTACGACCGCACGGGGCTTCATCCGCTTTTCAGTTTCTCATCCGCTCCCGACGCATCCCGCCGTTACATCCCCATCAACGAACAAAACCCACAGCACATCCCCGCCAGCATGGTCAACGCCGTGCTTGCCGTCGCCGACCCGCGCTTCTGGTCGCACTCGGGCTACACCCTGCAAAAGCTCGACGACCCGAACGCGCACCCGACCATCGCGCAAAAACTGGTCAGCGACTTGATTCTCTACAACGAAGAGCCGTCCCTGCGCCGTGCCGTCCGCGAGCGGATTCTCGCCGCGCAGATCACCGCCCAGTTCGGTCGCGGACAAATCATCGAGTGGTATCTCAACAGCGCGCACTTTGGCAGGTACGCCTTTGGCGCCGATGCCGCCGCCCAACTTTATTTTGGAAAACCCGCCGACCAGCTCACGCCCGCCGAGTCCGCGATTTTGGCGGCAGCCAGCGAAACGCCCGCCCTCAATCCGCTGGATGCTCCGCAGGTGGCAACCCAACGCGGGCGCGAAGTGCTCCACATGATGAATGGATTCAAACTTCTGAGCGACGAAGCGCTGGGACTGGCTCTGGCTGAGAATCCAATCTTCGCCAACTCGACTCCGCCTCAGCCTGACTCTGCTTTCGTCAACCTTGTCCTCGCCCAAGCCGAGACTCAAATCCCGCGTGACCGAATCGAGCGCGGCGGATTGAACGTCATCGCCACGTTGGATTACGACTTGCAGACTCAAGCCGCCTGCGCCACTGAAGTCTATGCCGCGCGGATGGCTGGTCTGCCCGAACCCAAAGCGGGTTGCCCCTCGGCGCGTCTGCTGCCTTCGCTGCCGCCTGCCGTCACCCTCGCGGATTCATCCGCCAGCGCGTTAATCCTCGACCCGAAGACGGGACAGGTACTGGCTCTGGTCGGTGAGACAGTTCAAGGCGTGGAAACACCTCTCGTAACCGCGCACCAGCCTGGGTCGAGTCTCGACGCCTTTGTCTATTTGACAGGATTCACCCGAGGCTTGAGTCCAGCCTCCTTAACTTGGGACATCCCCAACGAGTCGAACATCCAAAACTTTGACGGCGAATTTCACGGAGCGCTTCGTCTGCGGACAGCGCTGGCGAACGATTATCAGGTTCCTGTCGAGACGTTGAAGGGGCAGATGGGAATCGAAAACGTAACGAACATCGAGTCGTCGTTTGGGATTGCTTCGGGCGCGGATGTGACCATGCTAAAACTCGCGGGCGCGTACGGCGTGTTTGGCACGCAGGGCGTGTACTTTGGGCAAAACGTCGGCGACGACTTTGTGCCTGTGTCTGTGCTGAAAATCGAAACCGCCGACCACGCCTCCCTCCTCGATTGGACTCTGCCGCAGACAAAGCCCGTGTTGACTCCCGCGCTGGCGTATCTGATGACCAACGTCCTGAGCGACGAATCCACTCGCAGCAAGTCGATCCCGCTGGAAATCGGACGACCCGCTGGCGTCAAAGTCGGGCAAACGACGGACGGACGCGATGCCTGGGTGGTCGGGTACACGCCGTCGCATGTGGTCGTCACTTGGACGGGAATTCACGATGAAGGGGAAAAAGTGACTCCGCGATTCCCTGCTGTGCTCTGGAATGCATTGATGCAAACCGCTTCCGCCAACCTCCCCGCCGACGGCTGGACAGCGCCGCAAGGCGTTTCAACTGTCACGGTCTGCGACCCATCGGGGATGCTGCCCACGCGCGAATGCCCGAACCTGGTCAACGAGGTTTTCCTCAACGGCAGTGAACCCGTGCAAGCCGATAATCTCTTCCGCGAGTTCGACATCAACCGCGAGACGGGTCTGCTGGCAACCGTCTTCACCCCGCCAGAGCTAATCGAAAAACGGATTTACATGATTGTCCCCGAATCGGCTCGTGACTGGGCAATGAGCAAAGGCGTGGACATCCCACCAACGAATTACGATGCCATCATGCCTCCGTCCATCAAGCCGACAGCGAACATCACCTCCCCTGAATTGTTCGCAGAAGTCAGCGGCAAGGTGCAAATTCTCGGCACGGCTGCGGGAGAAAACTTCAGCTATTATCGTGTGCAAGTCGGCAAGGGACTCAACCCCCAAACATGGACTCAACTCGGCAGCGACGCCATCACCCCCGTGGAAAATGGTCAACTCGCAGAGTGGGACACGACTGGTCTCAGCGGGCTGTATGCCGTCCAGTTGCAGGTGGTACGCTCAGATCAAATCGTAGATACGGCGGTGATTCAGGTGACGGTGAAATAAAAAACCTCAGCCACGAATTTCACGGATTTACGCGGATTGGAATAAAAAAATCGGTGAAAATCCGTGAAATCTGTGGCAAAGAAATGGTTTGTCGTTTCACGTCCCGTTAAAAACGGTAGAGTCAAAAATATTTTATTGGTAAAGGAGACGAAATGAATACTGGTATAGTTTTTGAGAATTTAATGATTGTTGGTGGACTTGGTTTTACTTTTATCGTTGTGAATGCCGTGTTTCTGGGCATCCTCTACTTTACCCGTCGAAAGATGGATGCAGTTGCAAAATGGCCCTATGTCATGGGGACTGTAAAAACATCCACTACAGAGTATCGTTCTTCAGGCGATGGCGGAGCGAACTATCCCGTTGTGCATTATTCCTATCAAGTAGGCGGACAACCCTACGAAGGCTATCGCATCGCTCCGGGCGGCGAAGTCGGCGGTATCGGCGCGGCGAAGGTAGCTGCCAGGTATCCCGTGGGTGCACACGTACAGGTATTCTATAATCCACAGAATCCATCCGAAGCATTTCTGGACAAGAAAGCCCACAGTCAGATCATCATGTGGATTGTCCTGGTCGTCGTGGATTTGAGTTTGTGTGTGTTTGCTCCAGTGATGTGGTGGATATCCAGGTAATCTAATGACTGGGTAATTGTCAATCTAAAACAGCGAGTCGTAGTCCACCTTTGGAAAGATGGTCAGTTTTCCGCCGACGGTAGCATCCAACACTTCACGCCCCGATTTCTGGTAGAAGTCGCGGGCGAGGGCGTAGCCGATTTCGGAGGTGTCAAGGTCGGGCAACTGCCAGCGGATTCCCTTGCCGAAATAGTTGGGCGAAACGTGGTTGGGATCGTCGCCCGTCGAGACAACGGTCTTGTTTGCCTCGCCTTTGGATGTGAAGTTGTGATCCACACCGATCAGGATTACCTGTTGAATACCCATGTGAAAGGCAAGTTGCAGCGCCACGTTGGTAACTGTCGCGCTCTCCCAAACCCGTCCGCGCACATCGGGCGAGAAGCGTGGACCCGTATAGGAGGTATAGAGGAAGGTTGGGATTTTGGCAATTGGCAATTGTGGATCGAAGTGACGATGCGAGCGCCAGGCAAGAAACTTGGGCATGGGAAGTGCGAGGATATCTGCACTGAATTGTTCGATGACAAGGTCGTTGATGGAGCAGAAATACGTGGTTTGAAATCCCATTTCAGAGAACATCACGTAGATGCGGTTCATGCCGAAGGTAATTTCGTTTTTGAGTTTCGAGAGATCGGTCTGTTTGAGGCTGGGACCGTTGCCGATGATGAAGGCCCGCTTTCCCTTGTGGACATCCTTCAACTCCGCAAGGCGGCGGATGCTCTCACGCCGCCAGGGATGCAGATAAGCGGCTGGCAACTGCGGCAGGCGGCGGATTCCGTCGTAGGTATCTCGCGCAAATTGAAGCGCGGGCGCTGGCAAAATGGATTTGAGAGTCTGTTTCATTGTGGAAGGAATTCCCTGCGAAGAGCGATCAAAAGCCCAAGCATGAGGAGGTTGAGTAAAACAAAAAGCAGGTCAACCAGCCCAAACTGGTCGAAGATGGTGAGGACAATGTTGAGGCTGAGAAGGGTCACAGCAGCCCAGAAGATGGCGGGCTTCCGCGCCTTGATGAACAATCCACAAGCGAGCATGGCAAGGGCGTCGCCAAGCATCAGGATGGCATAGAACATGCGGATAAAGTCCATATCCGCGCGGACTCCCACGCGAAACATGGATCCCACGCCCAACGCCATCAGCACAACGGCAGTGAAGAAAAACAGGTATTGAACAAAAGTTGGCAGGTTTCGTTTCATGGCCTGGGAAAATATTGCCTGAAGAGCGAGGCGATCGCCCAGAGGATGAGCAGGTCGATCAAAAACGAAAGCAGGAAGAAAAGGTCGAGAATGTTCATCAGGCTCGGGATGGTGTTCAAGAGAATCGCCGCCATCGCCAGAATGTACGTCCATATTTGGGGCTTGCCGAGTTTGAGCCCGCTGAAAAGGAACAGCCCCGCATTGACAAAAACGAAGAGGGTCACGATATCTGCCGAAGTTGTGTTTTTGTTTCTCACCGCCATGTCGTAATAGACATATATCCCATAACCGAACCAAAGGACGGCATTCAGGATGAAAAGGACCCGTCCCAGGGTAATTTTCCACGGGTCGGGTTTGTTTCGTCTCTTGGACGGTGGTTCAAGTTTTTTTGCTTTTCTGCTCATGGTTCATTTTCGGAAGCAGGGCTTCCGAATTCCAATCTATTCAGTGCTCAACCTAGCGGTCGCGCCGCCGTCCACGACCAGCGCCTGACCTGTCATGAAGGACGATTGCTCGTTATCGGCGAGGAAGTAAATGGCATGGGCGATCTCTGCGGGAGTCCCCACCCGCCCGTTGACCGTCTTGCGCGCAAGGTTGTCAAGCCGCGCCTGGACGTTGTCGCCGCCGAGATGTCCGCGTTGGAGTCCGGCGCGGAGCATGGGCGTATCCACTGCGCCAGGCAAAACCGCGTTGGCGCGGATATTATCGGGCGCGAGTTCGATTGCCATGGCGCGGGTCAGGGCGAGAAGTCCGCCTTTGGATGCGGCGTAGGCGGCGATGTTGGCGGAGGTCTGAATCGCATGGACGGAGGAAACGTTGACCACGCCCGCGCCGCCCCGCGCTTTGAGCAGGGGATGCGCCAGTTTGACGCCGAGGAATACCGAGCGCAGGTTCGCGTTCATGACCGAGTCCCATTCCTCGACGGTCGTCTCGACCAGCGGCTTGGCAATTTGCAAGGCGGCGTTATTGACCAGCGCGTCGAGCGTGTCGGTGAAGGCATGAGCCTTCTCGAAGATGGCTTGCATTTCTTCGGGGCGGGCGATGTCAGCCTGGATGAAAAGCCCGTTCTGCGGGAAGTCCGCGCCGAACTCTGAGCGGTCCACGCCGATGACGCGCCAGCCATTTTCGGCGAATAAACTGACAGTTGCGCGACCAATTCCGCCCGCCGCGCCGGTGATGAGGAGGGTTCGATTATTTGACATGGTTTTCCTTTCAAACGGATTTCTTAATGCGCGATATATAGACTACTAATTACACATTACAGGGTGGCATGTTAGGGCAAGGACGCTCTGGTAGAAAACAGGCACCACATTGATTACCATCCCAAGACATATACTCGAAAAATATTCCAGCTACTAAATATGAAACACCAAACCGTAGGAGCCTCTTGTGAGGATATATAAAGTGAGGACAATACAGTTTCAACAAAGCCAAGCGGGTAGTTTTTTACGGCGCTCATTGTGGCGCAATATTCTTCTTTAACACAGTCCTTATTCAATCCATTCCCTATAAACACATGCTCTAGTTCATGCCTAGCAACAAAGTACTTCCCTTCACTGCTTAAATTATCTCTTACAAATATCATGCCATCCTCGCACACTATACCATTAAGCCCAGGCATATCTTCATATTTTGTCAAATTGACGGCTTGATCGATATCTTCCCTGGATGGTTCCATGTTTTGTTGCTTTTGCTTGATTATAGATTGGACAGCGTAGATTCTATTTTGATTTACAGGATAATAGTTTGTATCACACACCAACACGTCTTGATGGTGCCAATCCGTTACTGGACATTTATAATATCTACTGCCTATTTCCAAAAACGCAAAAACAATAGCGATGAACAGCGCTGTACCTGCAAGGAGTTTTCTTAACAGCATTATTATTCTCTTCATATGTCGCCGAGTTTAGAACGTTCAATATGTGATCTGAGGGAATAAAGCTCGGAACATATCCTAACTATTACCCATTAAACCCTTTGAATCGATTTCCAACCCATCCAGCAGATTCTTGATCGTATTCCAGTGGACTCTCTCCCATGCGGCGGGACTGGAATTGGAGTTGTGCGGGGCAAGCATGACGTTGTCCATCTTCAAGAGCGGACTATCCTTCGGAAGCGGCTCATACTCGAAGACATCCAACGCCGCGCCACCGATCTGTCCCGACTGGAGGGCGGCGACGAGGGCTTTCTCGTCCACGATGGGACCGCGCGCGGTGTTGACCAGCACTGCTGTGGATTTCATCTTCGCCAACGTCTTTGCGTTGATGAGGTGATGCGAAGTCGGATTCAAATCGCAGTTGACGGACACAAAATCGGATTCAGAGAGTAGAGATTGGAGATTGGTAATTTGAATGCCCGTCTCGGAGACAAAGACATGGTCAACTTCCACAATATCGGTGCCGAGGACTTTCATGCCGAAGGCTTTTGCGCGGCGGGTGACCGCCTTGCCAATATTGCCAATGCCAACGACTCCCAGCGTGCATTCGCTGAGGGTTTTACCTGGGATTTTTTCCCATTCGCCGCGCTTCATCGCGGCATCCATCCACGGCTGACGGCGGGCGAAGGCAAGCAGGTAGCCGAGGACGGTATCGGAGACGGGGGTGGTAAAAGCATTCAGTGTGCGACCAAGCCTCACCCCAAACTGCGAACAGGCTTCGGCGGAGATCGAGTCCACGCCCGTTCCCCACTTCGAGATGACCTTCAGTCGCGGGACGCAGGCTTCGATCACGCGCGGCGTGTATCTGTCGTCGCCGCAGATGGTTCCATCGAACTGACCCGCGAACTTGAGCAGGTCTTCCTCCTCCATGCGTTCCTGTACGTTTGGCACAATGAGGTCAATTCCATATTTATCGAACACAGGTTTGAAACGATCTACAAACGGGATCATGTAGGGAGCGGTCATCAAAACGGTTGGCATTTATTCACCACAGGTATTTTGGATTTCGGAAAAATCGTATAACTTCGGGACGGGCGAGAAGTAACTGGCATCGTCAAGAATATCATATTTGCCGCCAAAGTACGCGTTGAAAATCAGGCGGAAGGTGTTGACGGGCGTGATGGTCGGATACAACTCGTCGTTGTGTTCGGGCAGGTAATAGGCGTTGAGAATCCACATGCGGCGTTCCTGAGTTTGCATCCAGGGACCGTGGTCGCCTTGCAGGATGATGATCGGCGGCGTGTCCGATTCCGCGAGCAGGGTGTCAATCGCATCCAACGTCTTTTTGTTGAGCCAGGTCAACTGGTTGGTATAACCTTCCGTAAATTTTTTGGCGGGATATTTTTGCTGGTCGTCCCAGAAATCGGCGGGGTGCGTGGGATTGCCTTCGGCGTCGAACACAAACGGCGGATGCGGCGAAATGACGTGGATGTACGCGAAGGTCGGCTCAGGCATGTTTGCCATGTCATCCATGTTATCGAAGACGCTGTTGAAGCGGTCGCGGAATAATTGTCCAAGCACTGCGTCGGGGTCCACCAAACCAAAATCTATGGCGTAGCGCCCAAGCGTCGTCCGCAGGAAAAGCCCCTCGAACTCGCTCATGCCTGAGGTCAACGGCGGCGGCTCGATAAAAATGTCGGCATCCCTCAACTCGTTCCAGGCAAAGCCCGTCGCAAAGTTGACCGTCTTGTAACCCATGTTCTCGAAGTTGTATCGCGCCGCGCTGTGCTTGAGCGAATTCCACAAGGTACGGCGCGCCGTGCTTTCGGGCTTGAACCTGCTGTCGAGTTCCTGCAAGTACGTCATGTTCAACGACGACGCGAGCGAAATCTCGGTGCGGACGTAATTGCTCATGCTGCAATCGGCGACGTAAAATCCACGCTCCCTGAGGGCATTCAGGAATTCGGTGTTGTCGTAGTCGAATGCCGATTTCAGCAAATCCTGGCGTGTGTACATGTCGAGGATGATGTAATAGACGTCAGGCGGATTTGCCGGCGCGACGAGGTCGGCCTGGATGGGAGCGTTATTCGCGCCCAGGGCGTGTGCGCTTCGCGTCCCGTCCTCGAAGCTGACCTGCGACCCAGACATGATCAACAGGGACAGCGCCACCGTGTTCAGTGTGGAGGCTGCCGAAGCAAAGGTCAGCTTTGGGCGGGTCGCCCAGAACAAGGTCAGGGCAAACAGAATCCCCCAGCCAAGAATCAGCCAGGACGCATAGACGGCATCGGGATATTTTTCGTCAACGTAGATGTAGGCATGTCCAAAGGTGAAGAACAACGCCAGCCAGAGCGCGGTCAGGAATGCAGCTTTGTGCGGCTTCCTAAAGAACAGCCAGAAGACAAAGTACAGCAGTCCGCCGAACGCAACCGAAACCAACAGCGGACGAATCACCGCCGCGGGCTGGACCTCGCCCGTGTTGGCGTTGAGCAACGCCAGCGCAGGATACGCGCTGAGGACAAGCGGGTACCAGGGAAAATTGAAAATTTTTGAGAGGGATCGTTTCATAAGGAGACGTCTATTTAACCACTCTTTTGCCATTCGTCAAACGGCGTGTGAACTGTCTCCTCACAAAGTATAATCGCCGTTATGGACAGCAAGACACTCAACGTTCTCGAATATCCAAAAATCCTCGACCGCCTGGCGGGATTCTGCGACTTCTCCGCTTCGATGGAGCTGGCTCGTTCGCTGGAGCCGACCTCTTCTTTTGAACTGGCAACCGCCCGCCTTGCGGAAACCAGCGAAGCCTGCAAACTACTTTCGATTCAGGGTATGGGAGTCGGCGCGGCGCACGACATCCGCCCGCAGGCTGACCTTGCCGCGCGCGGCGGCGTGCTCGACCCGCAGGCGCTGCTTGATGTGAAATCCACGCTGATCTCGTGCCGCGAACTCAAGAAGGCGTTCGAAAAGCGGACGGAGGAATATCCCCGCCTGACACAAACGGCGCTTGGTTTGCCCGACACGCACGGCTTGGTGGATTCGATCTCCCGTATCCTTTCGGATCGCGGCGAGATTTTGGATTCTGCCTCGCCCAAACTTGGCGACATTCGCCGCGAACTGAAAGTGGCACACGACCGTCTGATGAGCCGCCTGCAAAAGTACGTCACCGACTCGAAGACGGTTTCGATGCTGCAGGAGCCAATCGTCACCCAGCGCGACGGGCGCTATGTGATTCCGCTGCGCTCCGAGTTCAAGGGCAAGATCAAAGCCATCGTCCATGATTCCTCATCCAGCGGCGCGACCCTGTTCATCGAGCCGTTGCCCGTCGTCGAAGCCAACAATCAACTCCGCGAGTTGCAACTCGCCGAACGAGATGAAGAACGCCGCATTCTGGCGGAAATCTCGCGTCAAATTGGCGAACACGCCGTCGAGTTGAAATATGGTGTGGAAAATCTCGCCGCTCTGGATTTGGCGTTTGCGAAGGCGAAGTACGCCGAAGAGTTGCGGGCGAATGCTCCTGTTCTGCATGAGTTCAACGTTAAACGTTCAACGTCAAACGTTCAACGCCTGCAACTCATCCGCGCCCGCCACCCGCTGCTCGACCCCGCCACCGTCGTCGCGATTGACGTTGACCCCGCGCCGGGCACACAAGCCATCGTCATCACGGGACCCAACACCGGCGGCAAGACCGTCTCGCTCAAAACGGTGGGACTGCTGGCATTGATGGCGCAAAGCGGACTCCACATCCCCGCCCAAAGCGGATCGGAATTGCCCTGCTTCCACTCGGTCTGGGCTAACATCGGCGACGAACAATCCATCGAGCAGTCGCTTTCCACGTTCAGCGGACACATCACCAACATCATCCGCATCCTCAAAAAAATCGACAGCCGCTCGCTGGTCATCTTCGACGAGCTTGGTTCGGGAACCGACCCGCAGGAGGGCGCGGCAATCGCGCGGGCGATTTTGAGTCACCTGCTCGAATCGGGCGCGATGACTTTGGTCGCCACGCACTACCCCGAACTCAAAACCTTCGCGCACAGCACCGAGCACGTGGTCAATGCCTCGCTGGAATTCGACATCAAAACCCTGCGCCCAACCTACAAGCTGACCCTTGGCCTGCCGGGACGCTCCAACGCCCTGCTCATCGCGCAAAAGCTTGGGCTGGCGCAATCCATCATCGACTCGGCGCGGGCGGAGATCAACCCGCTGGATTTGCGCGCCGACAAACTGCTGGACGACATCCGCAAGGAACGCAACCGCACGTCACGCGAACGTGAGAAGCTGGAAAAGGCGCGGGCGAAGCTCGAAGCTGAAACCCGCGAACTGGAGAAGCGTCTCGAAAAGATCGAAGACGAACGCCGTGAGACTTTGGCGAAAGCCCGCGCGGAAGGCGAACTCGAAGTGGCGGTGCTGAAACGAAACATCGACTCGCTGAAAGCGCAGTTGAAGAAAGCCAGCCAGCCTTTGCAAGCCATCAAAGCCATCGAAGAGAAGATGGAAAAGATGGAGGAGAAGGTCGAGCAGCCCGTCGAGCGAAAAAGTAACCAGCTATCAGTTGGCAGTAATCAGTTGCTGCGTCTGGGTGAACGAGTCACTGTCAGCACGTTGAATGCCGAGGGGGTGGTGACAGCCTTGGGCGAGTCCGACGCCGAAGTCCAAATCGGCACGGTGCGGATGCGGGCAAGGCTGTCAGATTTGATTCGGAAGTCCAAGGGCGAGGTTGAGTCGAAGGTCGAAAGTCGAAAGTCAGACGTTGAACGTTCAACTTTAAACGTGAAAGCTTCCCCCGGCATGGAAGTGGACCTGCGCGGGTTGATGGCGGAGGATGCGCTCGATAAAATGGAAAGATACCTGGAGCAGGCTTTCCTGGCGGGACTGCCTTTCGTGCGGATCATCCACGGCAAGGGGACGGGCAGACTGCGGCAGGCGGTGCGCGAGGCGCTGCGCGGACACGAGTACGTCAAGTCGTTCGAGGAGGGCGGGGACAAGGAAGGCGGCGAGGGCGTGACCGTGGCGAAGCTGAAAAGCGGATAGTACCTTTTGGCGAACGGCTTGCGATTCCGTATGCCGCAGTGAAGGAAAGAAGATATATAATTAAAAAAACTCAAACAGGGAGCCGACGATGTCGATTGATGAAGCCGTTCAAAAAATGACTGACCTGATCAAAGCCGCCTGCGCGAGCGCCGAAATCAAATCCGCCAAGATGTCGGATGAGGAGGCGCGGCTTTCGGTCTATGCCCCTGCGGGCGACATGCAAAAGATCAAGGACGCGACGTTCATGCCTGCGATGGATATGTTGAACAACGACGGGATGGATGTGCAGGTCTTTGTCTATGACAAGGATGCGCCGCCTTTGAAAGGATGAGGGCTGAACGCTTCGCGTGAATGATAAAAAAGGCTCTTCTTCGCGAAGAGCCTTTTTGTTTATCGTTTTTTATTTTCTTTCCGCCACCTGCCGCGCCACTGACCTGTGTATTTTATACTTTCGAGCAGGGACTTTTTCCATTAATTGAATCAGCGAGCGCAAAGCCTCGTTGACAGATTCTGAATCTGAAAAATATTCAAGCACATCGGGAGCCAGCAATACCGTACCCTCTGCCAGTGTGTAATGATTGACAACAGTTGTTCCATCAGCCTTCGTTACATGGACTGTATAGCCTTTATCGAGTGGACGATAAAATTTTCCGCGTTCCGCCTTGCTGAAATCGTATTCAGCGCGCATTTCCTCGTTTTTATTCTTTTTAGTTGTTTTCATATTTTTTCTTCTCGGCTTTTGTCGCCTTCCTGGCGCTTATCAATCGGATTCTTTCTGTTCGATAGGTATGGATGACGGTCAATAAACGCCTTATTACAGATATGCCAATTGAAATAAATCGTTCTTCATCTTCTGAATGGTCGGGGTCTGAAATCGTGGCAATTTTGGGATCATTGAAAATGGTTGCGCCTTCCTCAAAGCTGACTTCATGCTTTTTGAGGTTGCTTTTTGCCTTTTCATCATCCCATTCAAATTCGGAGTTTTTCATAACATTTGCCTTGCCAAATTATACTCTCTCTGCCTGAGTCTGCAAAAATTATGGAAAGTAGTTGTACAATTAGGGACAGAAAGTCGCAAGTTGAAGGTCAACGAGTTGACGAGGAACGAGGGTAGAGATGGCAGGAAGCAAAGGTTCCAAAAGCACAAAGGTACAGAATCAGCCTGCGGAGACGCAGGGAAATATTCACGTCGGTGGAAATGTTGCTGGCAACAACAACGTTATCGGCAACAATAACGTCATCAATTATTGCGCTGCCAACGGCGAAAAACGCGAGATGCGGACAGGGTGGTTTTTTGGTCATCGCTACGGAGATTTGGCGACATTTACTGGGCGAGCAGATGAATTCAAAATGCTAGATGAGTGGCTGGCGAACGACCATGAAGCCCTGCTCATGTTGCGCGCACTGGGCGGATTTGGCAAATCCGCGCTGGCGTGGACGTGGTTCAACCGCGTAGATCGTGAGCAATGGCAGACAGCGGTCTGGTGGTCGTTCTATGAAAAGGAATCGGGCTTTGAGAATTTTCTGTCCGAGACGCTGAAACATCTCGGCGTGGAGGTCAAACAGTCGGCGCGACAGCAGGTCAATGATTTGCTGGAAGCGATGCGCGGGACGAACATCCTGATCGTGCTGGACGGCTTCGAGCGCTTGCTGCGTCAATACGGTCGGATGGATGCGGCGCTGCAAAGCGATGACGAGGACGCCGACATTGATCCATCCCAGCGCGATTGCTCCTCCCCGCTGACGGAAACCTTCCTGCGCGGTTTGAGCGGCGCGGGCATGAAGTCCAAGGTTTTGATGACCACGCGCCTGTGTCCGCGCGCCCTGGAGAGCGCCGACGGCAAACTGCTCAAAGGCTGCCGCGATGAGTCGCTCGCCGCCTTCTCGCCCGAGGACGCGGTGACGTACTTCCACAACGAAGGCATTGCCGCCACGCGCGCGGAGATTCTCGCTGCCTGTTCCGCCTACGGCTATCACCCGTTGAGTTTGAGCCTGCTGGTCGGTTTGATCAATGAAGACCATGAACATCGTGGCGATATTGCGGCGGTGAAGAATCTGGAAATTTTCGATAACGTCAAAGCCAGAAGACATCACGTTTTGGAACGCGCGTATGAAAGTTTAGCCCCCGAGCGCAGGGACTTGCTGAGCAAGATTTCCTGCTTTCGCGGCTCGATGGAATACGCAGCGCTCAAAAAGGTGTTCCCCAGCCCCGACCTGGACAAAGCCCTGCTCGACCTGCGCAAGCGCGGACTGCTGCAATACGCGGGCGAGTCCCAACGCTATGATATGCACCCGATCGTGCGGCATTATGCCTACGACCATTTCACCGATGAGAAGCGGCGCAAAGAGGCGCACGTCCAACTTGCCATGCACTTTATTGACGCCATGCCCGCGCCAAACAAGAAGGTGAAAACGCTGGAAGACCTCGCGCCCGTTATCGAACTGTATCATCACATGGTGGGGGCGGGGAATTTGGATGAGGCATTGAAGTTGTTTTATGATCGAATAGACAAATCAAGTTTTTATCAATTTGGCGCATATCAACTACGCATTGAACTTTTCCGTGCTTTGTTTCTTGACGGCGAAGATGCGCCGCCGCGCCTGACAAGGAAGGATTACCAAGCATATACTCTCAACGGACTCGCCACATCCTACTCTCAGAGTGGAAGGCCGCGTCGCGCTGTGCCACTGCTGGAAATGCACAATGCTATTTACGAAAAAACGGGCGACAAGGGAAATCTCGCCATTGGGGTGGGGAATTTGGCGCACAGAAATATAGACCTTGGTGCGCTGAACGCCGCGGAACGCAACCTGCGCCGCCGTATTGTCCTGTGCCGCGAGATTGCGGATGACTTTAGCGAAGCCATTGGTCATCAGGAATTGGGACGCACTTTATCCTATCGCGGTGCATGGAAAGAAGCAGAGCAGGAATTGAGCACAGGGCTGAAGTCATATGAGAAACATAATGAAGTTCAATCGCAAAGCGTTATTTGGTCACACCGCGCCCTGCGTTTTTTGCTGCTCGCAAGGGAGGCGGTTGCTAATAATCAATCGCAAATCGATAATCTAAAATCGTCAATCGAATGTGCCCAACGAGCCCTTGAACTGGCAGATGAAGAGGCAAAGCAAAGATACTCACATCCAAGAGATTATGTTCGCGCTTACTGGCTGCTTGGTGCGGCATATTGCGCCAATAACGAATTGACACTGGCAGAAGAAAACCTGTCCAAAGCGCTCAATCTCTGTCGGCAAATCAACATGGTTGACCATGAAGCCGACATCCTGCTCGACCTGGCGCGACTGCGCTACGCTCAAGGCGATTTCAAGGACGCGCAGGAAAAAGCGTCCGAGGCGCTGGTGATCACGGAGCGCAGCGGGTATGTGTTGCAGGGGGCGGATGTGAATTTGTTTCTCGCCCAATACGCGCTGGAGCAGGAGAAGGACAAAGTCAAGGCAAAGGAATATGCCGAAATTGCGCTGAAACTCGCCACGTGCGACGGTCCGCCGTATTATTACAAGGTGGCATATGAAGAGGCGGAGAGGATGTTGGAGAAGTTAGGGAAATCGTAAATTGGGTATCGGGTATTGGTAGGGACGCAGCAATGCTGTGTCCCTACATTTTTGGTGATTGCATCGCACGGGCAGGTTCTCCCCGCCCTATTGTTATTACCACAATCTAGGGCGACAGAACGTCGCCCCTACTGTGTCTTGTTGAAAAGCAATTGGATAAATGCTATAGTGGTTTCATGAATTGGGCGATGCGATTTCAAAGTCGGAATGGAGGCAAATCAGGTCATGGCAAAATCCAACCAGTTAAGTAAACGTGAAAAAGAGGTGGCGAAGCTTCTTCTACAGGGGAAAAGCAACAAGCAAATTGCCCTGACGCTCGGTATTTCCGAGCACACGGTTGAATTCCACTTGAAAAATATATACAGAAAGCGCGGGGTCGGTTCCAGAGCGGAGGCAATCATAGAACTGGGGAAACCCGTACTCCAGACAGGTTCCGGGGCAGAAGCAGCCACAAAACTGGGGGAATCCGTGGGCACTTCCATTGTCAAGCTGGGGGAAACCGCAGTTGAACTTGTGGAGGAAAGCACCGACAATGAGGGTAGTAATAAGAACGGGTTGGTTTTGCAGAGGCGCGGAATATCAGCAATGTCCCTGAAGATCAGCCTGCAGGAAATCGGTAGATTTTTGGTGACTTATAAAATACCGATCTTCATCTGGCTGTTGATATTCCTCGTTGCGGTCATGGTTTGGATCGTTGCGCAGTCAAATAAAACAGCATGGATGGTTGAAAGAGAAGGTGAACATCCCGATGAGGCTACAGTAGGCATGGTTCTTCAAAGGGCCGATGCATCAGGTCAAATGGTACACGGTCAATTTGGCACCATCCCCGCCTGGCCTGCTCAACCCGGGTACGTGAAATATGACAATATCAAAACTCCCAGGGTTGACCATCTTTTCTTGAAATTACGATACTCAAAACATAGTTCGTCAGATGTGTTCATTTTTATCTATCTTGACGACGAGTTGACGCCAAGAGCCAAACTCCTGCCCGTCAACCAGTCAAGCTGGGACAAGTTTGTTTGGACAGACGCAATCGACCTGGGAAGTGTGACACGCGGGACACACTCCATCAAATTTTATACAGACGGACAGATGTACGGCGTCGCAGATTTGGATAAGTTTGTTCTTACAGAAAGACCGCCATAATCATTCTGCCTGAGGCCACCTGCTCGTTTAGAAAAAAGGAGTCGATGAAACATGGCCATTCCAGTTCAACAGATCGACGTTCATTTATCCTCAAACGATGCAGCCATTAATCATTTGAAACTCCAAAGCAACAGGTCGCCATTCAATAATTATAAAATATTGCAGCATGTAGACAGCCTTAAGGAGTTTTTGGACGAGAGTCGGAGATATCAAATTACCCCGATTACCGTTGAAATACACCCCACCAATAAATGTAATTTGCGATGCAAGGATTGTACTTTTCAAGATGCGGACAGGACAAAAGAAATAGACTCTGCAGCTTTGAACAGGGTGGCACAGGAATTAATATGCCTAAAGACGGTGAAAGCAATTGTATGGAGTGGCGGGGGGGAACCTACGCTGAACAGCGGACTTACAAATTCAGCCAACCTGTTTGGGCAGGCCGGGATGGAACAGGGCATTGCCACAAATGGAACATATATTACAGATGAGCTTGCAGATACGATTGTAAAGTTTTTTACCTATGCAAGAATAAGTTTGAATGCTGCATCCGCACAAAGTTATTTAAAAATGCACGCAGCAGACAAATTTGCGATCCTGAAGACAAATATTGAGAGACTAAGACAGAAAAGGGACCAGGCAAAAATTTATAAATTAACCCTCGGTTCATCATTTTTGGTCTATCCGGAAAATTGCCAGGAAATTCCCATGGCAATTAAAAACGCCGACGATTTGGGACTGGACTATTTACAAATAAAGCCAGCTGTTTTAAAGCGCATGGTCGAATCTTTCGAGTTTTTGTGCGATGCATATCATGAATTATCAAATTTAAGTTTCGATCAAATCAAGACAACCATAATGATTGATATCGACAAGTTTCAAGATTTACAGTCTCTTGATTATGGAAGAAACTATTCAACCTGCTGGGGAGCACTCTTTTACGCCACGATAGCAGCCGATAAAAATGTATATATTTGCTGTCACAAAATAGGTGATGAAAAATATTCTTTCGGGAGCCTGGGAAATGAGTCTTTTCAAAAAATCTGGTTCTCCGACCGCAAGAGAGATGTACTTCGCAGCGTAAATGTTTCACTTTGCCCACCTAATTGTAAACTCCACAAAATAAACAAGGTTTTACAAGACGTATATGATTCACAGTTTGCAGAGCATAAGAATTTTCTGTGATTCCACAGATGGTTACAGGCAACATTAAAAAGGAGTTATACCAATGTACATCCTGGGTGTGAATAATGGACATGATAGAGCCGCCTTTTTATTGAAAGATGAAAAGGTTTTGGTCGGGATCGAGCAGGAAAGGTTGGACCGAAGAAAACATTCGTCGAGCAAAAACCTGCCCTGGGAAGCAATTCATTACTGCCTGGATTGCGCTGGCATCGAAATTGAAGAGCTGGATCTGGTTGCAGGCAGTGGACTATGGGAATATGATAAATTGCCATCCCTCTTAAAGCGTTTCAGGAATTCAGCAAGGGTTTCGCACCATCTTGCCCATGCATATAGTGTTTATTTTTCATCAGGTTTTGATAATGCGGCTATTTTTGTTGCTGATGGTACGGGAGTTTTGCTAAGTGATGCAATTGAATTAAATGGTAATGGAGCTAGGGATCTTTTTGAAGCCGAGTCTTGTTACCATGCGGAAGGGTGTAGTATCAAAATGATTGATAAAAGAGGGGCGCCCAATCCAAAATTTGTGTTGGAGCAGTCGCACAAGGGGTCTAAAGAAATTCGCAATGCCGAACTAAGTCTTGGTAACCTTTATTCAAATGCCAGTTCATATATTTTTGGCGACTGGCGTGATAGCGGGAAGGTTATGGGGTTGGCACCTTTTGGAAAAAAGGACAGGTTTCCCGACGTGGAACTCGTTCAAAAAAGGAATGGCCACTTATTTGTCCGTGGATATGATTTTATGAATGGTCTTAAGAATCCGTGTAACTGGAAGGACAAAGAATGTGTCGAGGAATATCAAGACCTGGCATTCAAAGTGCAAACCGAACTTGAAGATGCGTTGATTTATAAATTGAACTGGTTACATAACAAAACAAAGGCAAAAAACTTATGCTATAGCGGTGGAGTAGCCCTAAACTGCATTACCAATCAAAGAATACTGGAAGAAACACCCTTTGATAATGTTTATATTTTGCCGGCAGCAGGCGACTCTGGTGTAGCTTTGGGGGCAGCCTATTTTGGATATTACAACGTGCTTGGAAAAGTAACAAGGCGAAAACTAAGGTCGGCATTTTTAGGGCGCACGTATTCAGAAAATGAAATTTCAGATGCAATAGGCTGGTATTTAAATCGATATTATTTGAACAATCGAATATCGGTCACCCACCATGAAGAAAGCAGCCTATATTGCACTGTCGCAGAACTCATCTCAAAAGGTAAGATAGTGGCCTGGTTTCAAGGTGAAAGCGAGATTGGTCCCAGATCACTTGGTCACAGAAGCATCCTGGCTGATCCACGCGAACCTGAGATGAAAGATGTACTGAATGAAAAAGTAAAGCATAGAGAACCTTTTCGACCTTTTGCACCAAGTATTTTATATGAATTTACACAGGAGTATTTCGACACTGAATACGAAAGTCCATTCATGTTGTTGATTGCCAGGGTCAGGGAGAACAAAAGGGCAATAATACCAGCTGTAACTCATGTTGACGGAACTGCCAGATTACAAACTGTAAAAAGAGAAGATAATCCGAAATACTACTCTTTAATCCGGGAGTTCAATAAAATTACCGGTGTCCCGGTCATCCTGAACACATCTTTTAATGTAGCGGGAGAGCCGATTGTAGAAAGTCCAACTGACGCCATAAATAGCTTTGTGAAAACAAATATAGATTATCTAGTTTTAGGGAACATAATATTAGGCAAAAAGGGAAATAGTGACATGATCGATAGGGCGATTCCGGCAAATGATGGAGTCCAGACCAGACAACCACCACAATGAGTATAAGGACGACTATGTTGAGCTTCAGATGAAATGGTCTGATATTCTTTTATTTCCTGTTTATCTCATTTCAGAAATTTGTTCGATATTTATTGGCTTTGATTTGCTCTGTTGCAAAGATAATGTGAACTAGCGATGAATGTTGTAGACCAAGGCCTTGATAATCGGCTCGCGGTTCTGAAGTTGTGTCTTTCGAGAACGGATGGTATCACCAAACTTGCGTTTGATCACAGAATTGACC
>JACRBJ010000066.1 GCA_016234555.1 Chloroflexota bacterium
GCGGACTCTTGGCGTGTGAATACTTTGGCAATGCCTGTTTGGTCAGGCGATATGCAATTTTGGCGACTTTTACATAGCGGCTCTCTCGTTGGTTCATGCCCTTAAATCTACCAGCTCACTCAGATGTTTGCAACAGAGCAGTTTCACACCAGTAAGTTGTCTCCAGCCCCAGGTGCGTTGCGCCAGCAAGTCCACCCACCCCCTCGCCATAGTATGACAGATAATGCGGATACAATCGCCCCATCGTGACTAACTGCGGGACAAAAGCCAGTGCTGCAAGGATTGCCAACCCAATCGGAAACACCCCTGGCTTGCCCCAGCGCGTGGACAGTTTTTCCAAACCTGAAACAATCCAGCCAAACCCGGAGCCAGCCAGCCCGGCGAGGAAGGGGAATGACGCCATCATCAGGCGTTCGTTGTCATAGACCATACTCTTGCCAGTCGAAATTGCCAGAATGGGAGTCAACGCGCTAAGAAACAGCAACCAGCCCAACCCTGAGTCGTGCTTTCCTGTTCCAGCGCGGAAAATTCCGACAAAGTATAGGATGGTCAGACTCAATGGCAATACCGCCCATATCATCACAAAACCGAAATGCCAGGGCGGTGGCATGAAAAACTGTCCAAGGTAATATTGCCCAATCGGCCAGTGTTTGGTAGTCACGAATAGGATGTAATCGATAAAATGCTTGACTGGTTTCACGTACAGCCAGGGCCAGGAAAGGACGAAAACCAGGAATCCCGCTACTCCC
Source organism: Chloroflexota bacterium (assembly GCA_016234555.1). GTDB lineage: Bacteria > Chloroflexota > Anaerolineae > Anaerolineales > Villigracilaceae > Villigracilis. The sequence continues at coordinate 750 of JACRBJ010000066.1, forward strand.
ATGACAATCATGCGGACAATCAATCTCGCCCGGCGGCGGAAAATGAGCCACCAAATTCCCAGAGTCACGGGCACGAAGACTGCATTGATTTTCGTCGCCAGAGCCAACCCCCAAACCAATCCCAACAAAAGGTCCCAGCCCCAATGAGATTTGTCCTTAGTCTTCCAAAAGACAAAGGTGACGATAAACACAGAGACCGCCGCCGGGACATCCAGCGCGGACAGGCGGGAGTGGAAAAAGAAACGTGGCATGGTCAACAAGGCGGCAATGGCAACAAACCCTGCCACCTGACCGTAGGCATCGGAAACAAGCAAATACAAAAGGGCAGCCAGCGCCGCCACCAACAGCATATTCCCCATGCGATGCGCCGTCAAATCATCGGTAAAATTACGGGCAACTGTCCAAACCATTCCCGACCAGATTTTATCCAGAGGCGGATGTTCTTTATTAGCTTTCCAGTGTGAGGTAACCACCTTCTCATCAAACGCTTCAGTGGGCTGCGCAAAGACCTTTCCATACCAATCCGTATACAATTCGGCAGCCGCAATGTAGGCTGGCTCATCCCAGGTCAGACCGATGTCGGAAGCCGTAGCCAGCAATAACAGAAAGACGGCAATTGCAATCAGCGCCGCCATCCCCAACCGCCCCTTGCCAAGTGATTTCATTGTCATTTTGCTTCGCCTTCGTTGCAGGAATTTTCACTTCGTCGTCAAATTTTATCGCTTCACGTTGATTACGTCCAAACCAGCAAGACCCGTTATAATTTCCTTCATCATGCAAACAAAACAGTCCAAAACCACAATTTTCCTTCTAACAGCAGGCTGCTTCCTCGCCTTCTTCGTCTTCGGATTTACCGACAACCTCAAAGGCCCCACCCTGCCCGCCATGCTCACCAACTTGAATTTCGACGACGGCACGGGCGGGAACATTTTCTTCGGCGAATATCTCGGCTTTCTTATTGCCACGCTCATCACCGGGATTCTCGCCGACCGCTTCGGGCTGAAAAGCGTCATCCTGCTGGCTGGGCTATGTTTGGGAATCGGCGTCAGCGGGTACAGCGCATCCAGTTCAGCCTCCCTTCTTTTCATCTCCATCTTCATCGTAGGCATGGGATTGGGTTCGCTGGAACTCGGTCCAAACGCGATCATCGTCAGCCTGTACCACGAACGCAAGGGGCTTTACCTCAACCTAATGTCCGTCATGCACGGAATGGGTTCCTTCCTCGCGCCGCTCTTTGCGGGCTGGTTGTTGAGCCGGGATGTCTCCTGGCGTGCCATCTATCGCTGGGACCTTTTGCTGGTTGCCCTGTTCATGATCATCTTTCTCTTCCTGCGTTTTCCCAAAGCAGAGGAAAAGTCACAGATCGATTTCCGCCACATCCCGCAAATCGCCTTGAAAGGAGACCTGCCCTGGTTCTACCTGGCAATCTGTTTTTACGTCGCCGCGGAAATCGGGATTGGACAATGGCTGGTGAAATTTCTACAGGATGTCCGCAACGTCAACGTGATCAACAGTAGCCAGGCGCTCTCGCTGTTCTTTGCCATGATCATGGTTGGGCGCTTCATCGGCGGATTTTTCGTCCAGCGGGTTGGATATCTGCGCTCGATCCTTTTCGTGAGCGTCAGCGGAATCCTCTGCATTGTCCTCGGCTTGCTCGTGCCTGGGACTTCCTTCCTTTTGCCGTTCACCGGTCTCTTCTTTTCCATTGTCTTCCCCACCATCACCGCCGCCGTCTCCGACAAACACACTGAAAACGGCAATACAATCCTCGGCGTCCTCTTCACCTTTGCGGGAGTTGGCGGGATGATTGGTCCCTGGCTCATCGGTTTGGGCAGCAAGTACTTCGGGCTGCAAGCGGGATTTTCGTTCAACATTCTGTTCGTGCTGGTCTTACTTGTTTCGGTTGTCATATTATTGAAAAGGAGTTCAAATGGACAAAAAACTTAATTGGGGACTGCTCTCGACTGCGAAAATCAACCAGGCGTTGATTCGACCCCTCACCGCATCCAAACGCACCCGACTGCTGGCTGTTGCTTCGAGGAGCCTCTCCTCCGCCGAAAGCTATGCCCGCGAGTGGAAGATTCCGCGTGCGCATGGCAGTTACGAAGCCCTGCTCGCCGACCCTGAGATCGACGTCATCTACAACCCGCTGCCCAACCACCTCCACGCCGAGTGGTCGATCAAAGCTCTACGTGCGGGCAAGCATGTCCTGTGCGAAAAGCCCATCGCACTGACCCTCGCCGAGGTGGACGCGATGACCCAGGCGGCGAAGGAAACGGGCAAGGTCCTTGCTGAAGCCTTCATGTACCGCCATCATCCGCAGACGTTGAAGGCAAAGGAAATCGTGGATAGCGGCGCGTTGGGAAAAATTCAACTCATCAAAGGCGCATTCACCTTTAACCTGACCCGCGAAGGCGACATTCGACTCAACAAGGAAATGGGCGGCGGCAGCATCTGGGACGTGGGATGCTATCCCATCTCGTTCGCGCGGACAATTGTGGGGGCGGACCCGCTCGAAGTATTTGGCTGGCAGGTCACGGGTCAGAGCGGGATCGACGACTCGTTCTACGGGCAGATGCGATTCGAGAGCGGAGTCCACGCCCAGTTCGACAGCGGATTCAAATCCCCGTTCCGAACCATGATCGAGATCGTGGGCACAGAAGCGTCGCTCAGCATCCCCTCCCCATTCAAACCCGAAAGGAACAGTGAGCTTCTCCTCTCGCGCGGCGACAAGGCGGAAAAAATAAAGATCAATGGCGGCATGTTGTACATGGGCGAGGTGGACGACATGTGCGACGCAATCACACAAAACAAAGCGCCGCGTGTTTCCCTCGCCGACAGCCGGGGCAATGTGGCTACGATCCTTGCCCTGCTCGAATCCGCACGGACGGGAAAGCCGGTTTCCCTCGCGAAGAGCTAGTCGCACAAAACATATAAATTGGACAAAAAGCGGTCAAAAAGGACCGTTTTTTGTTTTTTTACTTAAGAAATTGGGCAAGACAAGAACGCCAATGGGATTTATAATCAAGCCACTATATTCTATTGACTGGAGGATTATCCCATGGCAAGTGTTACATACAAAAAAGTTGTAAAGAAGTTTGGCGACCTCACCATCATCAAGGGTATGGATATCGAAGTTGCAGACAAGGAGTTCCTTGTGCTGGTTGGTCCATCGGGCTGCGGCAAGACCACCGCTCTGCGCCTGCTGGCTGGATTGGAAGAAATCACCGATGGACAGATTATCATCGGCGACCGCGTGGTAAACGATGTCGCGCCGAAAGACCGCGATATTGCCATGGTCTTCCAGTCGTATGCGTTGTACCCACACCTTTCGGTGTACGACAACATGGCGTTCGGCCTCAGGCTCCGCAAGACCCCAAAGGACGAGATCAAGCGCCGCGTAAATGAAGCCGCCGATATCCTCGGCATTCAGGACCTGCTCCAGCGCAAGCCGCGCCAGTTGTCAGGTGGTCAGCGCCAGCGTGTGGCGGTCGGACGCGCCATCGTCCGCGAGCCGAAGGTCTTCCTCTTCGACGAGCCGCTCTCCAATCTCGACGCCAAACTCCGCGTGCAGATGCGCGCCGAGATCAGCAAACTGCACCAGCGCCTGCAAACCACGTTCATCTACGTGACGCACGACCAGACCGAAGCCATGACCATGGCGACCCGCATCGCGGTCATCAACAAGGGAGACTTGCAACAAGTTGATACACCGCAGAACCTGTACGATTACCCGAACAACCTGTTTGTGGCTGGCTTCATCGGCTCGCCTGCCATGAACTTCTTCCCCGCCAAACTGGTAAAGGAAGGCTTGAATATCATTGTGGATACGGGCGACTTCAAGGTGCAAATCCCCAACGAGTTTGCCAAGCCTTATCAAGGCATGGACGGCAAGAACGTCATCTTTGGCATCCGCCCCGAAAACATTCACGACCCCGAATTTGCCCCGCAGATCACGCACGCTGAAAAAGTCTCCACCAAGGTGGATGTGACCGAATTGATGGGTAACGAGACCCTGCTCTATCTCGTCAGCGGCAAGAACACCTTTGTGGGACGCGTGGATCCGCGCTCGAAACTGCGCGTGGGCGACGTTTCTCACGTACTCTTCGACATGGGAAGATTCCACATCTTCGACGCCGGCACGGAAGAAGCCGTCCGCTAGGCGCTGCCTTAAACAGCCACCCAATCCTCTTCCTTCCGCATGGGGGAAGAGGATTTTTTTCCACCAAAACTATGTGGAGGAAAATTAAATGCCCGATGAACTCCTGGACATCGTGAACGACGAGGACGTTGTCGTGGGACAGGAAATGCGTTCCACCGCCCACCAGCTTGGCTTGCAGCACCGTGGTGTGCACGTCTTTTTGTTTTCTTCACCCAATGGAACCATGCTGGTGCAAAAACGCAGCGCCGACCGCGCCGCGTTTCCCGGCGGACTGGATTGCTCGATCTCGGAACACGTCAAAGCCGGGGAAAGCTACCTCGAAGCGGCAGTGCGCGGCATAAGGGAGGAAATGGGCGTGGAAGGAATCGAACTCAAGCCACTGGTCAGGTTCAGGATGAACTACGGAGTCAACGACAACGAAATCAGCGTTTTATTCCAGGGGACGGTCGAACCCGCCAAAGTAAAATTCGATCCCGTTGAAATCGAAAGCATCAGTTATCACAGCATGGATGAGTTGCAGGCAATGGCGGGCAGGGAGGATATCAAACTCTGCGGGTGGTTCGTTGAATTATTGCTCTGGCATGCAGGACAGCCATCGCAGGCAATGCGGGTACTCGAAACATATCAAAAAAGTAATTAACATTATTGAAAACACCCATCCATTCCTTTGGACGTATAATCCTTGTAGAAATCATTCAACGAACAGAAAGTCCATTGCGATGAGTAAAGATTTTTTTGATGTAATCAAACAAGGCGACCGGGGTGAGGTTGAACGTCTTCTCTCCCAGGACTCTACACTCATTCACAGAAAAGAGAATGGGCTTAGCCCGATCATAGTCGCGGCTTACAGCCAGAGGATGGAGATCGCGGAATTTCTCAGCGAAAAGGTGGGGAACCCCAGCATATTCGAATCCGCCGTGCTTGGAAGGACCAACCAGATTGCCCGTCACCTGGCGCGCGATCCCATGCTGGCGAATGCCTGCGCCTGCGACGGCTATCAGCCTCTGGGGCTTGCCAGCCTTTTCGGACGTTACGACGCCGCGGTATATTTGATCAAAGCCGGGGCGGTGGTCAATGCCACCTCCCGCAACTGGCTCGACGCCACCCCCCTCCATTCCGCCACCACCGCAGGGCATCTCAACATCGTCCTGTTGCTGCTCAATCACGATGCAAATCCAAATGCGAAGGATGGGAATAGTTTCACGCCGCTGCACATCGCCGCCCAAAAGGGATATACATCGATTCTCCGCTCCCTGCTCTTCAACGGGGCAGACCTGACCATCCAGACACGTCAGGGAAAACTTCCGCTGGACATCGCCCACGAAGCGGACCAGATGGAAGCGGCGGCGCTGCTCAAAGAGGGAATCACGCGGCGTTTCAAAGCGCTCCGCCCGATCATCGAAAATCAGTAACCTGCAACACTTTGGGGGAAAAAGCGTATACTTATTTTGGAATATCTTTCCAAAGGAGTACCCATGAAAACCATAACCAAGCTTTTTTCCATTATCAGCCTGCTTGCCCTGCTTGTGCTTGCGCTGGCAACCCCGGTCCAGGCATTCGACGGGCGCACGGGGGAAAATGTCGAAATCAAAGCCGATGAAGTCATCGAAGACGACGTGTACGTCACCGCGAACAATTTCGTACTCGAGGGGACCGTCAAGGGCGACCTCGTTGTGTTTGGCACAACCATCACCATCAACGGGACTGTTGACGGCGACCTGATCGTCGCGGGGCAGAGTGTTACCATCAACGGCAAAGTCACGGATGATGCGCGCATCGCCGGGGCGGCGCTGAAACTTGGCAAGACCGCCGTCGTTGGCGGAGACGTTGTCGCCGGGAGCGCCAGCCTCGAGGTCGAGAAAGGCAGCGTCGTCGAAGGCGAACTCGTCGTCGGCGCGGGACAAGCCCTGCTCGATGGCGAAGTCGCGGGCGATGTCATGGCTGGCACGGGTTCGCTGGAATTGAACGGTGAATTCGGCGGCGACGTTCAAGCCGAAGTCGGCGACCCCGAAGAGGGCGGACCGCCCATGCCCATGTTTATGTCACAATGGGGTATTGATGTCCCAAGCGTCAAACCCGGTTTCAATGTCGGCAAGGATGCAAAGATCGCGGGCAACCTCGAATACACACAAACAAAGGATGTGAAAATCCCCGCCGGCGTTGTCGCTGGAAAGACCACCCGCAAGGAACCTGTGGTCGAGCCGGAGAAAGTGGTGGTTCCGCCAACACCTGCTGAAAGAGCCATGACCTGGAGTTTCGACCTGCTCCGCACCATCGTCACCTGGATTCTGCTTGGTCTGTTCCTCGGCTGGCTTGCCCCCAAGTTCATGAAATCCCTGATGGACAAGGTGCAGTCACAGCCTGCTCCTAGCTTTGGGTGGGGTGTGTTGGCGTATGCCGCCTTCTTCTTCGCCCTTCTTGTTATTCTGGTTGTAATGATCGTTGGCGGCATTCTATTTGGCTCCCTTACACTGGGTGGCATGGCAGGAACAATTATCGTGACCGGAATCCTTGCCATATTTGCGCTGATCGTCGGCTTTGTGCTGGTCACCGCCTTTCTGGCGAAGATCATCGTGGCGTGGCTTGGCGGCAAATTGATCCTCGCCCGCATCAAGCCTGAACTGGCTGAACACAAGGTCTGGTCCCTTGTTCTGGGCGTGGTCATCATCGCCCTGCTCGCCGCCCTGCCGTACGTGGGTTGGCTGTTCGGTTGGCTTGTGATGTTCCTCGGTCTCGGCGCGCTCTGGATCTGGGGACGCGAACTCTGGCAGGCTCGAAAAGCTGCCTGATAAATCCAGCGCGAAATTGGAAAGAAACAAAAAGGGCACTTGCGTGTCCTTTTTGTTTTGCGCCTGGGGCACATACACATGTCTCGAAGCCGAAAAATCGCAAATCTACTCCGGTTTTCCAAAATTCGTGAAGTTTGGCAGACAAGATTAAGCATAAGCTCCGCCTTGGGAAAACTGTGCAGGGGGTAAAATTATCGAAATTGCTCTACAAATAATTTTCAGGAGACAACAAATGAAAAATTCTGTCAGGCAATTGTGTGAAGCCCCAGCCGGTCAAGCCGAAATTTTACAGGGAAACATGGCTTTCGCCACCGGCTGCGTGCGCGGCGGAATCCACGCGGCGGACGGCTATCCGGGCACGCCCAGTTCCGAGGTCATCGACAAGGGGCTGGCGAACGTGCAGGATTTGATCAAGGTCGGCTGGTCGGTCAACGAGGCGGTTGCCTCCGCCGTGGGGCACGGTCACTCGATGGCGGGTCGCGACTGCGTTGTCACCATGAAGATTCCCGGTCTCTTCCAGGCTGGCGACATCTTCACCAGCGGTGCCTTGTTCGTGCTGGAGCGCGGTGCGCTGGTCTATTACATCGCTAGCGATTTCACGCCCAGTTCCACCCAGCACACAATCGACCCGCGTTATTTATTCAAGAGCTGTTTCATCCCGGTCTTTGAACCGCGCAACCATCAGGAGATGCACGAATCCGCCGCCCTCGCCGCCGATATCTCTCGCGCCTACAGGACCCAGGTGGTGGTAATGCCCAACGGAAATCTGTGTCACAGCGAGGGGTTGATTCACCTGATGCCCATCCAGCAACGTGAGCCGGTGCAGATGCCGGAAAGCCTGAAATCCTTCAACGTGCTGCCCAATGTGGCGCGCAAAAATTACGACGTGGTTATGTCGGAGCGGATGCCCGCGTTGGTGAAGATGGTGGAGGAAAGTCCGCTCAATAAGTGGGAAAAGGCTTCGGGCAAAGTGGGTGTCATCACCTATGGCATCGGCGACATGTACGTGCGCGAGGTGAAGGAAACCATCGGCGCGGACATCGACATCCTTTCGCTGGCGTTTACCAACCCACTGCCGATGAAGTTGATCCGCGATTTCTGCGAGTCGATCCACGGGCAGATTTTTGTCATCGAAGACGGCTACCGCTACTTGCAGGAAATCGTCGAGAATATGGGATTCAAAGTGGACGGCAAGGAACCGTTCAGCAAGCTCACCGAGTGGAGCCCGGCACTGGTCGCTGAAAAATTGGGCTTGATGCGCCACGAGAAAACGTTGAACGCCATGCCGATTCCCCGTCCGCCCGTGATTTGTGCCGGCTGTCCCTACCGACTGTTCGCCGAGGAAATTGCCTTGCAGAAAAAGAAGAAAGCGATTGACGTTGTCTTCGGCGACATCGGCTGTAACACCCTGCTGTATTTCATGAACGCGCTCGATACCGGGCTGGCAATGGGCGCGAGTGAAGCCGAGCGTATCGGCTATGTGACCTCCCGCCCGGAACAGGCTGGGCGCTGCATCAGCCTCATCGGTGACGGGACTGAATGTCACAGCGGACTCGACGCGACTCGCAATGCCGTCTACCGCAACGTGCCGGGCGTGAAGGTGATTTTGGATAACTCGTGGACCGCCATGACCGGTGGACAGTCATCGCCGACCTCGCCTGAAAACATGGCTGGTGAAAAGATACGCTTCGACCTGCCCGAAACGCTCAAGGCACACGGCGCAAAAGTCGTGACCGTTGGCGCTTACGACAAGAAGAACGTGCGCAAATCACTCAAGGCTGCGCTGGCGGATGCGGCGAACGGCGTCTTCACCACGCTCGTGGTCAATGACGGGGTCTGCGTGCAGAAAGTCCCAGCCAGCAGTCAGCGTGTTTATGTCGAGCCCGAAGCCTGCAAGAAATGTAATGTCTGCCTGATCTGCCCGGGCATCGAACTCGACGAGAACGGGATTCCCGTCGTCAATAACCTGTGTACCGGCTGCGGCGGATCCGCTCCCGCCTGCGCCCAATCCTGCCCGTACAACGTCCTCAAGCCCGTTGACATCAAAGACCTGAACCTGCCTGCTACGTCGTCCTTTGCCGCGCCACCGCAGGAGATCGCCATACCCGCCGTCCCGAAGGAAAACTTCCCTGCCCGGCTTTCGCTTGCCATCCGCGGCGTGGGCGGACAGGGCAACCTGTTCTTTGGCAGCGTACTGTCGAGGCTGGCTTCCTTCGCCGGCTATGACGAGAAGAACATCATCAAGGGCGAGACGCACGGCATGGCGCAGATGGGCGGACCGGTCATCAGCACCTTTGCCTGTGGAAACGTCTCCAGTCCTGTGCTGTTGCCCGGCACTGCGGACTGCCTGATCGTGATGGAAAAGAGCGAAGTGCTGCGTCCCGACTTCCTTGAGATGCTCAAGCCCGGCGGGACGGTTGTGCTGGCGGATACGAAGATCCTCCCGCAGGGACTGCCCGAAGATCAATACCCGACCGATGAGCAAATCCATGTCTGCCTCAGCCAATATCATGTAGTCGAGGTAGATGTGCTGGGCAAGGCGCTGGAACTGGGCGACCGCACGGGTCGCACCGCCAACGTTGTCATGATGGGCATCCTGAGCACTCTGCCGCCCTTCAACACCTTCCCGCCTGAGATGTGGCTTGCCGCGCTCAAGAAAGCCAATTCCAAGCCCATCGTTTGGGCGGCGAATTACGTCGCTTTCAACGCAGGACGGGACGCGTTGCGCATGGCAACTGCCAAAGTTTTGAATTGATTCAGATACAGGTGTAGCCAACGCTTCGCGCCAGTTGTGGTTTATGGTGAAAGCGGTTGTGCCTGTCCAAATTTGTACGGAACCGAGGACGGCAAGACCTCCGCTGGCACACCGCCTGAATGGTCAAAGAAAATGTGCGAGGGATTAGTCGAAGCAGGCGTGGATGCCAAACTCTATGCCCACACGGGCAAGGGACATTCCTTTCGCGACAACGAGTGGTTTGCGTTCATGGAGCGTTCCAGCCAGTTCTTTGACAGGCATGTCAAGGAATGACAGGCATGGAAAAACATGTTGTCAAAGTCAGCAATAATGACGGTTTCTGAGGATGCTGTGTTGGGCGCATTTTTGGGAAGTAAGAACTGTTGCATCAATCAAAGAAAATATCCATTCGCGATCAGCTTTATCGAAATCGACTACAAATCTTAGTACTTGCGACCAGCAGCAATTTCCTCCAGATTTTTGTCGTCCATGAAGAACACGTTTTCCTTTGTAGGAATCCACTTGGGCAATGTTTCCCCGTTGAGAGCAGCAAGCGCGGCTTCGTAAACCTGCGGCGCAAGCAATGGGTTGCACTCGACTGTTACATTCAAGTCTCTATTGAGCATGGCCTGGAAAGCGGCAGAAGTGGCATCTATGGATATGATTTTGACATCCACGGCAGGCACGAGACCAATCTTTTTAAGCGCCTCAATTGCACCGAGGCCCATTTCATCATTTTGTGCGAAGATTCCCTGAACGTCCTTACTCTCCTTCAGCCAGACTTCTATTATCTGCTGGCCTTCAATGATGTTCCAATTAGCGGTTTGGCTGTTGGTGACGACAATACCGCATTTCTCTGCGGTCTCGCGGAAGCCCTGGCCGCGGTCTTTGGCCGCAGACGAACCTACGTTACCAACCAATTCCCAAACATTCTTCTTCTGACTCCCTGCGAGTAATTTGCACATTGCGGCGCCAGCTTTGCGTCCTTCTTCAACGAAGTCAGAGCCAACAAAAGTGGCATACAGATCTTCATTCCCAACTTCAATGCGGCGATCTGAAAGGATGACGGGCTTACCAGTATCTTTAGCTTCCTGGAGTAACTCTTCCCAACCGCTTGCTTCAAGCGGTGATATGACGATCACGTTCACTTCGGGGTCGTTGATGAACTGTTGGAATGCAGCAATCTGATAATTTCCGGGACTGGCACTATCATAGAACTTGAGGCGGACGCCCAATGCAACTGCAGTTTCCTTGAATGAAGCGCTATTGGCGCTGCGCCAAGCGCCCTCGGAACCCACCTGAATGAAGCCAATAATCATGTCTGTATATTTATAAGCTGTGGCAGGAGTTTTAGTTATCGCAACAGGGGTTGTTCCCGCGCAAGCGGCGAGCGCAACAGACCCAATCACCAAAATACTAACCAGAGTAAGTACATTCTTTTTCATTCTTCCCTCTTTATTGCGTAAACGTCCAACGGCTTGCGTTCGCGGACTTGCCCTGTGGGATATGGCGCTGTGTCTCGACAGGCTCAACAACCAGGGTAGGCGTGGACAATGCCTGGGAGCAGGGAAAACCCGAAGCCAGAAAAAAAGCCTGTAAATCGCGCAGACTCCCACACGTCGGGTGCACGCGGTGTTGGGCGCCCGCATAAATTCGAGATTTTGCTATGCTTTTTAATATCACCTCTTTTACTAACGAAAATCGCTAATCATTGCTCTTATTCCTGGCAGGTAAGTATCTATATTACACCACTCAGCGTCCTTCTCATGGGCAAAACTTAGGTATATCAAATATGAATCTAGTTGTATGCGATAAGAATCCACTGTTCCAACACCAAAGAGTCCACGGCTACAAATGTACCTAGCTCTGTCTCCCAAATCGCTAATTTCTTGCCGTTCAAGAGGGCTAACATCCTGAAGACTATCGAATGTTTCGTTTATATCATTATTTCCGAATTCGCCAACCCAAAAAATTCCCCAAGAGTCTTCCTGTGAATTGGATTGAATTGTAAAGTAAACCTCATAGGTTTTGGCTGCGTTTAAGCTCTGAAAAATTTCGCTAGTGTTGTTGCATGCGTCTTCAGCGTTAGTGATTATCCCATCATGCTCTGTTGCAAAGATAATGTGTACTAGCGATGAATGTTGTAGACCAAGGCCTTGATAATCGGCTCGCGGTTCTGAAGTTGTGTCTTTCGAGAACGGATGGTATCACCAAACTTGCGTTTGATCACAGAATTGACCGTTTCGGTCTTCCAACGTTGTCCGAAA
>JACRBJ010000069.1 GCA_016234555.1 Chloroflexota bacterium
ATGTCTTTCCCTGAAAGACATCATCGCCGCCCCAACCGTGCCGACCAGGGACAGCAAAGACCCGACGAGTGTTACATAGATTCCGATGTCCGTGGCCGCAAAGAAACCAGCAGGGGGATCCATTTCAAGAATGCTCAGGAAACAGCCAATCACAATCAAGAGGGCGTATACGGCCAGGATTGCCGCTGGAATCGAATAATCCGCTTTCACCCTGCCTCTCCAAAATATCGCACCAAGAAAAAGGATCAACCCGATACCGCCTGTGAAGAATCCATTATCCTCCCAGCCTATTTCGATGGCTTCGTAGGCAGGTTCCTGAAGACCAAAAAGAACGGGCACGGACATCCACGGAAGTCGCGACCCAAGAATAAGGATTAACCCGCCGATCAAAACAAGCAGTTTTTGGGTTTTCATTCGGCTCTCCTTCCACAGACAAATCGCGGCTGTAAAATCATTATACGTCTATTCGATTTGCGGAACAAATAAAACAAAAGGAGCCGTCCCAAACAGGACGACTCCTTTTCACTGATTACTGAAAACTGATCACAGTCCTATCCACACCCTCCGCCAGACTTATCCCGCTTGAGTTGCAGGACGATCTTGGCTTCGAATTCGAGTTCCGCGTATTCGATGGGGCTGGGCGAGCAGGACTCGTACTGACTGCCCAAAGCCGCGGGGAAGATGTAAGCCAGTTCGTCGTCGCCCGCATTCGGGTCCGGTTGCAGGGCTTGTTCCTCCGTCCCGAAGAACGCGATCCAGTTGTTGAGTCCGCCTTCGAGGATGTAGGAATTGGTCACGCCGCTGCCGACGAGGAACTTCCAGGCTTTGGTGGCGGTCGCTTCGCCGTTGCCCATCACGATAAAGACCGAGTTGGCGGGCGGTTCGCTCAGCAGGAGCGGGACGATTTCACCCAGCCGTTCGAACGGCACATTGACCGCGCCCTCGATGTGGTACAGGTTGTACTCCGCTTCGGGACGCACATCCAGATAAATGGGATTCATGATCTGGTTGTACTTCGCCTTGAAGGCTTCGGCGGGGGTGATGTGAACCAGCCGCTTTTCAAGCATTTGATCCGCGGTGTAAGTGTAGGTGTTGACGATGGGGTCGGCGTTCAACTGTTCGATGGTCTCGGTGCGCGTGAACTTGACCTTGGCGTATTTCTGCTCCACCGTGGGCGAACCGATCAACACCACGGCGACAGCGGCGGCAAACAGAACGCCTGCGCCGACGATGCGGATTTTCGGTTCCCTGCTCAGGTCTTTCTTGCCGAAGATGCGTTCGAGTTGTTCCGCGCCCCAGAACATGAAGAGCGCCATCATCACGACGAGCAAAACCACCACGCCAACGGGGATGCCGAAGACCTGGTCAAGGGTCAGGCGTCCGTAGTAGCCCGCGTTGTTGTACCAGTTGGTGAAGAGGGGTTCGGTCTCGGCGAAGAGCGCCGCGCCGAAGAATCCGCCGATCATGAAAAGCATCCCGTCAATCTTGCCTGTCGAGGCGGATGCGAGCGAGGTGGTGGGGCAGAAGCCGCCGACGATGAAGCCGACGCCCATGATGAGTCCGCCGAGGACGCCCGACCAGATGTAGGTGGTGTTGACCCAGACTTGGCTGAAGTCGAGGATGCCGAGTCCGACAGCGCCAAAGGTCAAGACCATCGCGGTGACGATGGCGGTGAACATGACCTTGAGCACGGTCAACTCTGTGAAGTAGAACTGGGCGGCGAGTTTGCGTGAGTCACCAAAGCCAGACATTTCAAGTGTAAAGCCGAAGGCAAAACCGATCAGCCCGAAGATGACGTAAGTCCACGGGTGGGCGGCGCTGACGGCTGTGAGGGTGGGGAGGGGAAAGTTCATGTGAGTCTCCTAAACGTTTAACGTTGAACGTTCAACGTTTTAGTTCCAAAGTTTCCGCACGAAATATGCCATGCCGTACGCGCCGCCGAAGATGGCGAACATGACCAGCCATGAACCAGCGGAGAGCGTGGTGCCGCCCGTCAGCGCCTGACCCGAGGTGCAGCCGCGAGCCATGCGCGCGCCGTAGAGGAAGAGCACGCCGCCGAGGAAAGCCATCAGCCAGCGAGTACGGTCTGAGATGTTGGGACCCTTCGTGGTCTGGAATTTCAAGCGTCCGTTGAACCAGCCCGAGGAAAATCCGCCAAGCAATGCACCGATGAAGACGGGCAGAATCCAATCGTCGAACGGGTTTTTATCTCCGCCAGCCATTTTCAATAAATAGGAATTGTTATCCACATGGGAGGGGGAGATGGCGTCCATGATTGCGGCGTCGATGCGGGCGGTGGCTCCCGATGAGCCGAGTCCGTTGCCCGTGAAGAGCAGCGCCAGGAAGAGAATGATTCCCAGCACGATCCCGCCGAAGTACGGATGCACGTAGGGCTTCTCGGGTCGCTTGAAGATCGATTTTTTAGTTTGAGCTGTCATTTGATGCTCCTTATATAAAGTACACAGGTAAACAGGGCAACGTTGAATGTTTAACGTTCAACGTTGTGCTCTTCGTGTTCTTCCACTTCCTCATACCCTGTCACCATCCCGCGAATGGACTCGAGCGGGGTCGCGCCGGTGGTGGTCATGTAGACGTGGACGAGGATGAAGGTGCCGAAGAGCCAGGCGACGAGCGAGTGGAAGGGAGCCAGGAATGGAAGCCCGCCCGCAATGTTCGGCCATTTTTGCACTGCCCACATCAACGCGCCCGTGATAATTTGAAGCGGCAGTAACACATTCAGGATCATGAAGTAAGTCAATTTCTGGATCGGGTTCATACGGCTGTCGGGCCGCTTCTCGAAGGGATGCGGTTCGCGCTTAAAGATGCCAGAGATGTAGTACTTTGCTTGTACGATGGCATCATCAAAGAAGCCATACGGATGCGGGATGAACTGGCGAAGTTGGTCGGTGACAAGGTGGTAGAAGATCGAGAGTGCGGCGTTGATAACGAGGATGACCGCGACAACATTGTGGACGGTCACCATGCCGGGGAAGGAGAACGCGCCGAAGATGTCGGGTCGGTGGATGATCAAGCCGGTTAGCAGCAGGATGACGATGGACGCGGTCTGGAGCCAGTGCCAGAAGCGGCGGTACGACTCGTACATGTAAACGCGCTTGGTTTGCGTGTGTCCCTTCGGCTGTTTGCGCGCCGCAAGATAGCGCAGGGTTCCATGTCCCAACACGCCGAGTAGCGAGCCGACGAAGGCGAGGGCACCGAACCAGTCGATCCAACTCACACGGCTGGATCCGAAGACGTAAATCTTGTCGTTGGCAGGGACGGGCTGGTAGTACAACGCGCCGTCTTCACCGGTCACCAGTTTGCCCGTGCCGTTGACATTGTTCGCGGCGTCGAAGACGGGGGTAACGGGAGCATGGTCAGCCAGTTTGATGGGCTGGGTCATACGCGACTCTTCGTTATGGCAGGCTTTGCAGTCGTTGAGCGCGTTCTCGCCCTTAACCACGTTGTGGTTGATGCTGTACGGCTGAACCAGACCTTCAATGCGCGGGTTGCTCAACCCAAGCGCCGAAAGTTTGCCTTTAATCAAATCTTCCTTGGCGGGCGAATCAATCACCAGTTCGGCGCTGCTGACCTTGCCGTCTTTGTCCGCATCGAAGGCGGAGATGATGTCGGCGGCGTAGGCTTCGCCGTCGAGGTAGGCGGCTTCGAGGTCAACGAGGCGGACGGGGCGTTTGTTGCCGTTGGCGTCGTCGTAAACCCAATAGAAGGAGGTAATCAAATTATATGGAGCGAGCAGGGTTTCGCCGTCCACGTTGGTGCGGTTGAGCAGGACGGGTTGATAGCCAGTGACTAGTGAAGTGACCTGGTTGGGAGTCCCTTCCACGCCGCGGCAAGCGGTGGACGCTCCGCCTTTGGGTGTGACCACTGTCCAGTCATAGGTCTGGATGGCGGGAGCGTACATCTGCGGGACGTGACAAGTTTCGCAGGCGAGGACTTCCATGTGGGTGTCGATGTAAGGCAGCCAGTCTGCATGGCTCTTGCTGGCGTCGTGGCAGTTTTCACAGCGGCGCATGGTGGCTTTGTTATCCGCGTCCACGTTGAATTGGGCGCTTTCGCCGCGAGCAAAGTTATGGTCGGGGCGTTGCAGGTATTCGCCGATTTCCAGAGAGCGCGGGTCGTAAACGATGTGATCGGGGTTGCTCTGCTGGATTTCGCTCAGGTGCGAGGGATTGTTCAACGCATAATGGCAGTCGGTGCATTGCAACTGGCGCTGGGCGTGGATGTCCCACGCGTAGTCAAGTTCGCTCTTGTTGGCGAGGTTGACTCCAGATTGGTCAATGCGCTGTCCGCTGACGACCTGACCTGTGGTGGCGGTCTGCGGGTAATCTAGGTCACACTGATTGATGGTGATGGGTTCGCCCGCGCTGGGGTGAACTTCACCGTGACAGGTGGCGCAGTTGGCATTGGTCGGGTCTTGGATGGCGAGCATTTCGCTCTTGACTTCGCCATTCTCATTGAAGGCTTCGGTGTTCCATGCCCAACCATCGTCAAATATTTGGACGACGTTCAATCCAATCAGAGTGGCGGTGCTGACTTCCCCAAAGTAACCCGCTTTGATCCACTCTTCGCGGGCGGCGGTGTCGGGCGCTTCGAGGTGGCAGAGAAAGCAGTTCATTTCCATCGTGCCTGATTTGTCCCAATCCCAAACGGTGACGTTGCCATCTTTATCAAGAATAGCGGTTTCGGGATTTTCGACATCATCCTTGAGATTGTCGAGCGCCGCGCCATCGCGCGAGGTGGTGGCGGGTCCGCCGCCGACGACTCGACTGCCGTTGAGTATCAACCACTCGGCGGTGGAGAGGTCGAGACGTTCGTCGCCGTTCTGCGAGAGATAACGATAGGTCAACGGGTCCCATTGGCCGAAGAGTCCGCTGCTGGCGTTGAGGTCTTTGCCTTCCTTGTATTCGCTTAAACCGAGGTCGGAGTGAAAGGCGTGGCTTTGGATGAAGTTCGTGTCGTGGCACTGTCCGCAGGTCTGCATGGTCGAGACCGCGCTGTGTTTTTCGAGCACGTTCACGCCGTCCGTGTTGAGCAGGGCAAAGTTCGGGTGCAGGTCAGATGCCTGTTGGGCAGGAGCAGGCTCGGGCGAGGCGAAAACGGTTCCAATCCCAATGGCAAGGGCGAGGGTGAGAAGTCCAGCAATGGTGAAAAGTGTATATCGTTTCATGATTTATTTTCTCCCGCCCCACTCAATCGGGTCGCCAGGATAGCCGAGGGCTTCCCAGTCCATGCGACCATCTTCGCCGTGACAGGAGTCGCATTGCAGGGCTTCTTCGGCGGGCTGAACCATGTGGGTCGAGGGCCAGTACATGTAGGTTTCAGTGAAATCATATTCACCACTGTAGGGTAAGCCCATGCGTTCTTCGGCAAGCTTGAAGGCGCTGTCCCAGTCGAAGGTTGTCCAGTAGCCGTTTTCACCAGATGTGATGGGTGCAAGCAGGTAGTTGTTCTTCACGTCGTAGGGTTGCTTGGCGATGTGCAGTTTGAATGGGAAAATTTTTGCGGTCTTGTCGCCGATGTTGCCCGCGGGCTTGTTGATGTAGGTAATGCCATTCTCATCGAGCGGGTCGCCCATGATATAGCGATATTCATTGTTCCCGTTGAACCAGAGATAGGTCGGGGCGAAGTTCTTGTCGTACATGAAATCGCCCTTGATCTTGAGATAGGTGAAGTGGTCGTCTTCACGCCCTTCCTGTCCTGAAGTGGACCAGTCCCATGTGAGCTTGGTGGGGTCTTCGATGGCGATCGTGGGGACATGGCAGGTCTGGCAGGCGACAGCCGAAAGGTGGGTGTTGATGCGTTCGTCCTCATGCTGCTGGTTCACGTGGCACTGTTCACAGGTGACCTGTTCCTGCGGGTCGATGGTGTAATTGTCCGAGAGCATGCGCCCGAGGATTTGGTGATCTGTTGTCCAGTGGCAGTCCACGCATTGCATGTCGTTCTCGCCGCCCATGTGGACGTCGAGACTTTCATCGGGGAAGTAGAGGCTTTCGTCGAGGTCGCCGTGTTTGACGCCGTTACCGCCGCCGCCGTCAAAGTGGCATTTGCCGCAATTGTCACGCGTGGGCATGCGGACGGATTTTGCGGCTGTCAGCAGGTTTACACCGTCGGCAGGGTTGCCATATTTGCCTTTGGCGTAGATTCCCACATCGGCATGGCAGGCGAGACAGTCCACGTTTTCAGATTTCGAGTAATCGTAGGCTTCGTACTCCTCCCAGCCATACCCTGCATGGCAGGTCATGCAGGATTTCTGGTTGCCCTGCGCGCTGATGCAGAAGTTGTTGATCTGATTGGCTTTGCCGATGGTGACGGGTTCGTCTCGCCAGGGCACGTCGAAGGGTTTGGATTCCCAGGTCCAGTGGGTGGTGGTCATGAATTCTGTTGCCGCGTCTTTATGACATTCGAGACAGGCACGGGTCACGTCCTGCCCCGTTTTGAACTCGCCTTTGACAATATCCTTGTGGTCCACGTGCGCGGGCTTTTCGGGGATATGTGCCGCAGGGTCGTTCTTCGATTGGGCACGGGGGAGGAAATAAAGGACGGGGACGAGGATCAGCAAAAGGATGCCGACCAGCCCAATCGTCCAGAGCGGAAAGCGTTTCTTCGTCATACATTCTCCTGTGAGATTTCGTTAATCAGGTTCGCTTGATAGGTAAGCCGTTCGCGCATGACGCTTCGCAAAAGGTCGAGCGCCTGGATTAACCGTGGGTCTGAAAGGCTGTAAGTGATCACCGTGCCATTGCGGACGGTTTGTACAAGTCCGCGCTCGCGCAAGACCTTGAGATGTCGCGACATGGTGGGCTGGCTCAACCCGAGTTCATTGGTCAACTCCGTGACGTTGAGCGGCTTCTCGTTGAGGGCATAGAGAATCAACAGACGGTTTGGGTCTGAAAGCGCCGCGCAAAAGTTCGCTTCGAGTTGGGTGATTTCCTGGTGGAGGGTGGGTGTGATCATTTTGTTTTACCTATATTCGCATAAACGCATATTTACATTCACATCATAATATTGTGATGGTTTGTACAATAGTGTTAGGTGTCACATTAATTTGTGATTAATGTAATTTTAAGTGGAGACTGAACACAATACGGGCGATGATCTTGACTGTCGTGGCTTCCAGTAGTAAACTATCCCTACCTACCGTTCGGTAGGGAAGGAGAGCTGATGACACGAGACGACATTCTCGATGCCGCCGCACAGGTATTTCGCCGGAAGGGGTTCCATGGCGCTTCAATGTCTGCGATTGCGGACACGGTAAATTTGCAGAAGGCAAGCCTCTACCACCACGTCAATTCCAAGCAGGAGATTTTGCTGGAACTCCTTGACCGTGCCCTCGGCTTGTTGACCGAGCACATCGCCGCCATCACCTCCCAACCCGTCCCCGCTGACCAAAAATTGAGACAAATGATCCGCGCCTATTTATCCGCGCTGGCTGACAATGCCGACCTGACCTCGGTGCTTTTATTTGAGCATCGTTCGCTGGATAAGAAATCGCACGTCCGCCACGTTCCGCAGCGCGACAAGTTCGAGAAACTCTGGCGCGATACGATTGACGAAGGTGTGG
This sequence comes from Chloroflexota bacterium, assembly GCA_016234555.1. Taxonomy (GTDB): domain Bacteria; phylum Chloroflexota; class Anaerolineae; order Anaerolineales; family Villigracilaceae; genus Villigracilis. The sequence goes on from JACRBJ010000069.1 coordinate 7,580, forward strand.
CGGCGGGAGTATTTGCCTGCTCCGACTCAGGCATGGCTGTCCGTGCGTTGATGGGGGTGATGAACTGGACCCTGACCTGGTACCGACCCGAAGGAGAAAAAACCATCGAAAAAATCGCAGATGAATATGCCGATTTGTTGTTTCATGGATTGCTAAAGTAAACCCGACCGTGGACGGCAGACCGATGACCACCGTCCACGGTCTACCGTCCATTGTCCAAAAAGGAGAGAAACACATGTATTCATTCGAACCAAATGAAGAGCAACAAATGTTGGTGGATGCGGTGGGGAAGTACGCGCGGAATGATTTGCGTCCCGCCGCGCACGACGCCGAGGAGAGCCGCGAACTGCCAAGGAAACTCATCAGCAAGGGCTGGGAACTCGGCTTTTTGCAAGCCTCCACGCCCGAAGCCTACGGCGGATTTGGTGATCGCTCTGCGGTTACGGGTGCGCTGGCAATGGAAGAATTTGCCTTCGGTGACCTCGCGGGCGCACTGGCGGTCTTAGCGCCCTCGCTGTTTGCAACGCCCATTTTGCTCGGCGGCAGCGAAGAACAAAAACAAGCGTATCTACCCAAAGTCATCGAAGGCGATTGGACTCCATATACAGCTGCGCTGATTGAGTATGCCTTCGACTTCGACCCGACCGCGCTCAAGACAACCGCCAAAGCTGACGGCGGCGACTACGTCCTCAGCGGTGAGAAAGCATTTGTCCCGTTTGCCAAAGATGCCGAAGCCATGATTGTGTACGCCAACCTCGATGACAAGACTCAAGGCTTTATCGTCCCCAAAGGCGCGGCGAGATTATCCATTGTGGATGAACGTGAAAAACTGATGGGGTTGAACGCCCTGCCAATGTACCGAGTCAAGTTGGATGGAGTGAAAGTCCCCGCTGCGAATCGACTCGGCGGCGAAGTAGGTCACGACTTTGAGCTGATTCTGGCTTCGATGAGGATTGCCTCCGCCTCAGCCGCTGTCGGCGTGGCGAAAGCCTCTCTCGAGTATGCGACCAACTATGCCAAAGAGCGCGAAGCCTTCGGTGTGAAAATCGCGCAAAAGCAAGCCATTGCCTTCATGCTTGCGGAAATGGCTATCGAGATCGAAGCCATGCGCCTGATGACCTGGGAAGCCGCCTGGAAGTTGGACACGGGCAAGGAAGATGCCGCCCAAGCCGCCTATCTCGCCGCCACTGGCGCCGCTGATATGGTGATGATGGTGACTGACCGTGGCGTGCAAATCCTCGGCGGACACGGCTACATCCGCGAACATCCAGTTGAAATGTGGATGCGCAACGGGCGCGGCTTTGCCATGTTGACAGGGCTGGCGATTGTCTAAATCGGTTACAGGTTGACAGGTTTACGGGTTGGCGGGTTTCAACCTTCCGACTTTCAAACTTTCCAACCTTCAAACCTTTTTTGAACAGGAGATAAACCATGACCATCGAATTTGAAACCCCGAAGCCCATTGCACAAACCCAGTTTGTGTTGAAGACAGTTGCTGAGAACATGATGCGCTCGCAGTCGCGCGAGATGGACGAGTGCGAGCACGAGATTCCCTTTGGTTACATCGAGTTCATGCACAACGCCATGCGTTCCATCGGTGGAGGGAGCTTGGCTCCAAAGGAAGAAAAGCCGCCAAAAGAAGGTGATGAGAAAAAAGAAAAACGCCCACCAATTGCATATCAAAACCTGGCTGCTCAAATTGAGATGCTTTCCTGGGGTGATGTGGGTTTTTACCTCGTTACCCCTGGCGGCGGACTTGGCGCCGCGGCAGTGCAGGCAGCTGGTTCGCCTGAACAACGCGCAAAATTCCTGGCACGCTTCGGCGAGGAGAAGCCGACCTTTGCCGCCATGTGCATGACCGAAGCCGGTGCAGGCTCCGACACTTCTGCCATCCGCACCCGCGCTGTTTTGGACGAAGCCACCAACGAGTGGGTCATCAATGGCGAGAAGATCTTCGTCACCGCTGGCGATAAATCCTTCAAGGAATATGAACAATTCGGCAAAGGATTCATCGTCGTCTGGGCAAGCATCGACCCGACTGCTGGACGTGCGGGCATGAGAGCTTTTGTGGTCGAGGCGGGCACGCCTGGCGTGAAGGTTGTCGGTTTGGAACACAAACTCGGTATCCGCGCCAGTGACACGGCGACCATCTCGCTGGTGGATGCCCGCGTCCCATTCGATAACATCCTTGGCAGCCCCACCGTCGAGAAGACCACCACAGGCTTCAAGGGCGCCATGGCTACTTTCGACGCCACCCGCCCCCTCGTAGCTGCATCAGGTATCGGCGTGGCGCGAGCCGCTCTTGAATACGTCAAAGAGCAATTGGCTGAGCAAGGAGTCGAGATCAGATACGGTCTGCCGCGCAATAAATTGACATCCATCGAGCGCGATGTGATCGAGATGGAAATTCAACTCCGCTCGGCGTGGCTGATGGTGCTCAAGGCGGTTTGGATGGCGGACAATAAAAAACCGAACGCGCTTGAGTCCTCGATGAGCAAGGTCAAGGCTGGCGATGTGGTGACGAAGATCACGCAGAAGGCTGTCGAGATCATGGGACCGCTCGGCTACAGCCGCGAGTTCCTGCTGGAGAAATGGTTCCGCGATGCCAAGATCACCGACATCTACGAAGGCACGGGGCAGATCAATCGCCTTGTGGTGGCACGGCAGATTTTGGGATACAGTGGAAAAGAACTGAGGTAGCCATGAAATATCACATACACAAGGCTGTCGTCATCGGCTCTGGCACCATGGGCGCGGCGATTGCGGCACACCTGGCGAATATCGGAATCCCCGTGACCTTGCTCGACATTGTTCCCAAGGACTCGGATGACAAAAACAAGATAGTCAAGGAAGGCTGGGATCGCTGTCTGAAAGCCAAGCCCGCCAACCTGATGTCTTCTGAATTGAAAACACTGGTCAAGTTGGGAAACCTCGAAGATGACTTTGGCGCAGTTGCCGAAGCGGACTGGATCTGCGAAGCCATCGTCGAGAACCTCAAAATCAAAGTGAATTTGATGACCCGCATTGACGAAGTCCGCAAGCCGAATGCGATTGTCTCGACCAACACTTCGGGCATTCCCGTCAAGGACATTGCCGAAGGACGCTCGAAGGGCTTCAAGCAGCATTTTCTCGGCACGCACTTTTTCAACCCGCCGCGCTATTTGAAACTGTTGGAAATCATCCCAACTGGGGATACGTCGAAGGAAGTGACCGAGTTCTTTGTCCACTTCGGCGAGTTCACGTTGGGCAAGGGCGTGGTGCTTTGCAAAGACACGCCCAACTTCATCGGTAACCGCGTGGCATTTGGGACGGGCGCGTTTGCGCTGGATTTCATCCTCAACAACGAATACACCGTGGACGAAGTGGACTCGCTCACGGGTCCGCTAATGGGTCGCCCGAAGACGGCAACTTTCCGCTTGATTGATTTGATCGGCGTGGATGTGTGGGACCACGTGGGCAAGAATCTCGCGCCGCTGATTCCACACGACAAGCTTGGGCAAAAATATCTCGCAGCCGAAAAACCGCGCAAGTTGATGGATACCCTGCTCGAACGCAAGTGGCTCGGCAATAAAACCAAAGTTGGCTTCTACAAGGAAGCGCGCGGCGCAGACGGCAAGAAGGAATTTCACTCGCTGGATTTGGCGACACTGGAGCATGTCCCTGCGGGCAAGCCGCGCTTTGACTCGGTCAAGGCGGCGAAAGATGTCGAGGGGTTGGGTGACAGGCTCAAGGTTTTGCTCGCAGCCGACGACAGAGCCGCGGAGCTGGTCAAGGCGTTGACCTATCAAAGTTTCCAATACGTCTCTTCGATCATTCCTGAAGTATCGGATACCGCCAAGCCAATTGATGATGCCATCCGTTGGGGCTTCATGCACGAGGCAGGTCCCTTCGAGATTTGGGATATGCTCGGCGTGAAGGATGTTGTCAAGCAGATGAAGAAGGAGGGCTATCCCGCCGCCAAGTGGGTAGATGAAATGTTGAAGAACGGCGTCGAGACTTTCTATCAATACAAAGGTAGGAACAAGGTCGGCGCGTATGATGTCTCGAAGAAAAAGTATGTCAAGTTGAAGCAGCCCGAAGGCTTTGTTTTCCTGAAGGATTTTCGCGGTACGAAGAAGATGATTGCGGAAAATGCGGGCGCGACCATGTTCGACATCGGCGACGGTGTGGCGCTGGTGGAATTCCACACCAAGATGAATGCGCTGGACGATGATATTTTCAACATCACCTCCGAAGCGCTTGACCGTGTGGAAAAGGACTTTGACGGGCTGGTCATCGGCAGTGAGGCCGACAACTTTAGTGCAGGCGCGAACCTGTTCATGGTGGTGGTTGCTGCTCAGCAAGGGATGTGGGAACAACTCGAAGGCGCGGTCCACAAGCTGCAAAACATGAACATGCGGATGCGTTACTTCCCCAAGCCTGTGGTGGTGGCTCCTGTGGGACTGGCTCTTGGCGGCGGTTGTGAAGTGACCATGCATGCTTCGCGTGTGGTGGCCGCGGCGGAGACTTACATTGGTCTGGTGGAACTCGGCGCGGGCGTCATTCCTGCGGGCGCGGGGACAAAGGAGATCATGCGTCGCATTGTCAACCCTGCCATGCGGACGGACAATGCAGAAGTATTCCCATACTTGCAGCGTGCCTTCCTGCAAATTGGTCAAGCAAAAGTTGCCACCTCTGCCGAAGAAGCGCGAAGCATGGGAATCCTCGGTCCGCAAGACCGCATTGTCATTAACCGCGATCATCTGCTCACTGAAGCCAAGCGCGAAGTCCTGCACATGACCGCTGCTGGATACCGTCCGCCTGCCCCTGAACTCATCTATGCTGCTGGGCGTGACATGTACGGTGCGATGAAGATCGGCGCGTGGTCATTCAAGGAAGGCAACTACATCACCGAATATGATGCGCACATCGCCACCAAACTGGCATACATCATGGCTGGCGGTGACCTGACCAAGCCACAGTGGGTGAGTGAGCAATACATCCTCGACTTGGAGCGCGAAGCCTTCTTGTCCCTATGCGGCGAGGAAAAGACGCAGGCGAGAATGTGGTCGCTGTTGCAGACAGGGAAGCCTCTAAGGAACTAGGAATTACAAGTTAGGAATTAGGAGGCTGACGTGGCTGTGTTGATGGAATTGCCGTTTGAAGAATGGGTGAAAACCCTGCCTAATTCGCTGCGAAGTGACCCGCTGTGGAAGTCAGCATATTATCGACTTTCGATGTACCTTTACGATTTGATGTGGATCGACACGGAGACCATCAAAAAAGACTTTCGTGGACGCGAGATTGTTCATCAACTTGTCAGGTCGGCTGGCAGCGTTTGCGCTAACATGGAAGAAGCGTATCGTCGTGGAATTGGCACTGCTGACTTTGTCAGAATCATGCGGATTTCGCTCGGCGAGCTTGGCGAGACGCAAGGCTGGTATTTCCGCTCACGGCATATCCTTAGCCCCGAAATTCTGGAAAAGCGTATCAGGGTCATTCAGCAAGCCATTGCCCTCACAGTGAAAGTCATTGACCAAAACCGAAAACGCTGATCCTAATTTCTAATTTTCCTAATTCCTCATTTGATAAGGAGATACACATGACATCAAAAGAAGCCGTTATCGTTAGCGCCGTCCGCACGCCCGTAGGCAAAGCCAAACGCGGCGGAATGGCAACTGTCCGCCCCGATGAAATGGCTGCTGCCTCGATTCAAGAATTACTCAAACGTACGCCGAATCTTGACCCCGCTGAAATCGAGGATGTGGTCTTTGGCTGTGCCTTCCCCGAGGGGGAGCAGGGATTGAATGTCGCGCGCATGATCGCCTTGCGTGCGGGTCTGCCCGACACCGTCCCTGCTGAAACCATCAACCGCTATTGCTCGTCGGGTGTGCAGTCCGTCGCGCATGTTGCGAATGCCATTCAGGCTGGTCAAATTGAAATTGCCATCGCGGGCGGAGTCGAATCCATGAGCATGGTGCCGATGATGGGTTACAAGTTTTCACCCAACCCGCACTTCGCAATGGAGTTGCCGCATTACTACACCAACATGGGACTCACTGCCGAGAACGTCGCCGTCAAATTTGGAATCAGCCGCGAAGATCAAGACCAGTTCTCGTTCAAAAGTCACCAGAAAGCTGCGCAGGCGGTCAACTCTGGATTGTTCGACCCCGAATTGATTCCGATCGATGTGGAAGTGACCGAACTCGGCGCGGACGAAAAGCCCGTCAAACGGATTTTCACTGTCAAGCGGGATGAAGGTCCCCGAGCCGATACCACGCTGGAAGCGCTTGCCAAACTCAAGCCTGCGTTCAAAGAAGGCGGCACAGTCACGGCTGGCAACTCCTCGCAGATGTCGGATGGCGCGTCAGTCGTCATGGTCATGTCAGCAGATAAGGCTGCCCAGTTGGGATTGAAGCCGCTGGCAAGATTCGTGTCCTTTGCGGTTGGAGGTGTGGAGCCCGAATTAATGGGAATTGGTCCCGTAGCCGCAATTCCAAAAGCATTGAAACTTGCTGGCTTGTCACAGGATGATATTGACCTCTTCGAGTTGAACGAAGCCTTTGCTGCCCAAAGCCTTGCAGTCGTCCGCACATTGGGGCTGAATGAGGATAAAATCAATGTCAACGGCGGTGCAATCGCCCTCGGACATCCACTGGGCTGCACGGGCGCGAAACTCACTACGCAGTTGATCTATGAAATGGCGCGGCGCAAGTCGAAGTATGGCATGGTCACCATGTGTATCGGCGGCGGCATGGGCGCTGCGGCTGTGTTTGAGAATCTACAGTGATAATCGTCATTGCGAGGAGGGCGCAGCTCGACAAAGCAATCCAATGTTATGAGGAGATTGCTTTGGGCGGATAATCACCGCTCTCGCAATGACATAAAAAATAATAGGAGAAAAAATGGCTCTCACAATCGAAACCCTCATGTCCAAAATGCCTGGCGCGTTCATGCCCGAAAAAGCGGTGGGACTGGACGCCACCATCCAGTTCAAGTTCACGGGTGAGGAAGCGGGCGACTGGTACGCTACCGTCAAAGACGGAAAATGCGAAACCGCAAAGGGCGTTCATCCCTCTCCCAAGATGACTCTCACCGCTGACTCCAGCGACTACGTCAAGATCTTCACAGGCGAAATCGACGGAATGCAGGCCTTCATGCAGGGAAAATTGAAACTGGCTGGCGACCTGAATCTGGCGATGAAACTGACCCAGATGTTCAAAATCAGATAGTAATCAACCTCGGAGGTCTTCAAGACCTCCGAGGTTGATTTGTGGAGTTTTTGGTAGAATTGTGCCATTCTTTTTTTCAGGAGCAAAGCCGTGGACTTTAGTTGGATTTCACAACCCGAATCATGGATTGCGTTGGTGACGCTGATTGCGCTCGAACTGGTGCTTGGTGTAGACAACGTCATCTTCATCTCGATCCTGTCTGGAAAACTTCCGCAGCAGGACCAGGCGCGGGCGCGTACGACGGGTATTATGATGGCAGTCATCACCCGCATTCTGTTGCTGCTTTCCCTCTCTTGGATCATCAGCCTCGAAGAGCCGTTCTTTCACATCCCCTGGTTTGGCGGCGAATCAATTGGCATTTCGGGACGCGACTTGATTCTGCTGGCTGGTGGCATGTTCCTGCTTTGGAAAAGCACACATGAAATTCACGAAAAACTGGAAGGCAAAGAAGGCGCGGCTTCGGCAAAGGTCGCCGCAACATTTGCCAGTGTGATTATCCAGATCATGCTCCTGGATATTGTCTTCTCGCTCGACTCGGTCATCACCGCCGTCGGCATGGTGGACCACATCGCCATCATGATTATCGCCGTCGTCATCGCGGCGGGCGTGATGATTTTTGTTGCGGGTCCCATTGGCACCTTTGTCGAACATCATCCCACCATTAAAATCTTGGCGCTCAGTTTCCTTTTGCTCATTGGCTTCACGCTGATTGTCGAAGGCTTGCACCAGCATATTCCAAAGGGCTACGTGTACTTTGCCATGGGCTTCTCGGTCTTTGTGGAGATGCTCAACCTGCGCGTGCGCGACGGTGTCAAGCCAGTCAATCTGCGCGATGCGTACAAGGAACAAAAGTTGGAATTACAGCCTGTTGCTGCGACAGTTTCAGATGTCAAGCCAGTAGCTGCAAAATCCAGGTCTGCGGCTGTGAAAAAGCCTGCTGCAAAGAAGGCAAGTCCAAAGACGAAAAAGAAGTGATTTTCCGAACAAGACCGTCTGTAAAAAGGCGGTCTTGTTTTGTCTTGGGCGGGTTATAATTTCTCAATTCCCAATTTTGGAGTTCCCATGACATATCAAGGCTTAATTCATCGCTACGGGCAATATCTTGACCTGCCTGCCCATACAAAAACCATCTCCCTGCTTGAGGGAAACACTCCGCTGATTCCCATGCCGCGTTTGAGCAGGGAATTTGGCTGTGAGTTATTCATCAAGTTCGAAGGATTGAACCCGACTGGCTCGTTCAAGGATCGCGGAATGACCGCCGCCATCAGCGAAGCCGTCGGGCGCGGCGCAAAGACAGTGATTTGCGCTTCGACGGGAAACACAGCCGCTTCGGCGGCGGCGTATGCGGCTCGGGCTGGATTGCGCGCCATCGTGCTGATTCCCGAAGGCAAGGTTGCGGCAGGAAAGCTGGCTGGTGCGATTGCCTACGGTGCGGAGGTGATTCAAATTCAAGGCTCGTTCGACGATGCCCTGACCCTCGTGGTGGAAATTACGCAGAAGACCCCGATTGCGCTGGTCAACTCGATCAACCCGTATCGAATCGAAGGACAGAAAACTTCGGCGTTTGAAATTTGCGACGTGCTGGGGTCTGCTCCCGATTGGCTTTGCCTGCCTGTGGGCAATGCGGGCAACATCACCTCGTATTGGGCAGGATTCAAACAATATCAAAAGGGACTGCCGCAGATTTTGGGTGTGCAGGCGGCGGGAGCGGCTCCGCTGGTGTTGGGTCATCCCGTCGAAAAGCCCGAGACGATTGCCACAGCCATCCGCATTGGCAAACCCGCTCGTGGGGAAGAAGCGATTCAGGCGGCACAGGAATCCAACGGGCGGATCATCGCAGTCTCGGACGAGGAAATTCTCTCCGCCCAGCGGATTCTGGCTTCGGAAGGTGTTTGGGTCGAACCAGCCTCGGCTGCGGGTCTGGCAGGCTTGATCGCCGAATCAGCTAACGGGTCGTTTGATTCGAGGGGCAGGAAAATCGTCGTGGTTTGCACAGGTCACGGGATGAAGGACCCGTCCATTGTTACTGAGTCGTTTAAATCCCCCAAGGTAATCCCGGCGAATTATAAGGCGCTGTTGGCGACGATTGAAGGAGGGTAATTTCCGCCTGTTAAGAAAGTTGCAAAATTATCTGGGGCTGGAAAAATGAATAGAATTATGTGAAGTTACTGAGAGGTGCCACTCGCCAGATTTTCTGTGGTTGTGGAATTCAAAGCCGATATGTCGATCATGGTTAAGACAAAAAACACATTCGATTCTGAAACATTGAAAAGTCTTCCGTTCTTTGCCACATTTTCCAACGGGCAGATGGAGGAGCTTGTTGAGTTGGCGCGGGTCGTTCCGGTTACAGCAAACCATGTCATCTTTCGCCAGGGACACCGCGCCGAGGCGATATACCTGATCCTGGCGGGCGGAGTTAAGATTGAAGGGGAGGATGATGCCGGTAACGTTTATTTGTATGGCGAAGTGGGGAAGGGGCATGTGGTGGGACAACTTTCGATCTTGCGTCGCGAACCCAGTCGTGTGACTGTAACCAGCATACGGGATACCGAGTTGATGGTCATCGACCGCGCGATGCTCCTTAGCCTGATGCGCAGCGCCGAACCCGAACAGGTGCTGGATGTCTTCCTGACCCTTGACGGGCAAACGCACGCCGCCATCGAGCGCGGATATAGGGAAATGCTGTTACGGCAAATGTTGGATTTACAGATGGAAGCTGAAAAGCAGCGGGCGCTGACTCAAATGGTGGCGGGTGTCGCACATGAGATCAACACCCCGTTGAGCGTGATCAACACGGCGGTGAACATCATGGCGCGGGAACTTGCCTCCCCGGTGGAGGTGACCGTCCAGCGCGCGGCGGAAATTGCCGAATCGCTCGAGCTGATGCGTCTTAACGTGGAACGCGCCGACCAGTTGGTGCGGAATTTCAAGCGGATTTCCATCAGCCAGTTGAAGGACGAAAGGGAACAGTTCGATATTGCCGAAGCCGTCGAAGATACGATTGGGCTGGTGCGGGTCAGCTTGAAGCGCAGCCAGGTCCATGTTAAGTTCCACAATAGGCTGACACCCGATCAGAAAAAGTGGATGGGTTATCGCGGTTTTCTCTCGCAGGTGATCATCAACCTGTTGACGAATGCGGAGCGATACGCATATCCCAAAGGGGTGGGCGGCGTTGTGGATGTGACGATCCGCCTCGAAGACAATGCGCATTATTGTTTGAGCGTGAAGGATCACGGCAGGGGAATTGCAAAAGAGGACCAGACGCACATCTTCGATCCGCTCTTTACAACGGGAAAGAACTCCGGCGGCACGGGGCTGGGGCTTGCGATTGTCCACAACCTGGTGACGAACGCCTTCAAAGGCGGGATCGAATTGAAATCGGAAGAGGGGAAAGGCTCGGAGTTTCTGATTATCTTTCCAAGGGAAGTTTCAGAGTAGATTTTTCAAAACGTCCCGCTTACGGGGTATTTTTTGATTCCAGACTGCTCGAATATCCTACTTGACAGCCTTTGGTGACGAATAGATAATATCAGCGTTATGGCATCCAATCCATTCCCACTTGTTGTTGATAATCTTTCCTTTCGTTATCGTGACCGCCAGGGGGCGGCAATTCACAATCTTTCATTTACCGCCGATCCAGGCGAAGTGCTTTTGATCGCAGGCGCAAGCGGATGCGGCAAGACCACGCTGATCCGCTGTATTAATGGGTTGATTCCGCGTTCGTACAAAGGGGAAATAAGCGGAAAAGTTTCCGTTTTTGGCGAGGACGTCAGTGGCTGGAAGCTCTCCCAAATCTCACAAAAAATCGGGACTGTGTTACAAGACCCTGAGCGACAAATCCTCGGCACGAAAGTGCTCAATGAAGTCGCATTTGGACTTGAAAACCTCGGCATGACGCGAAAAGAAATTTTTTCCCGCGTGGACGAAGCCCTCGACTTTTTGAAAATCTCCCATCTTCGCAACCGCGAGACCTTCAACCTTTCGGGAGGTGAAAAACAGAAGGTGGCGCTGGCAGGGATTCTTGCCATGCGTCCTTCGATTGTGCTTTTGGATGAGCCGCTTGCCAGTCTCGACCCCGCCTCTGCGCAGGATACGCTGGATGCGGTGCGTTTGCTGGCCGATCAGGGCTTGTCCATTTTGATGGTGGAGCATCGCGTGGAAGACGTGCTGCGGATCAAGCCCGAGCGCGTGATGTTCATGAGCGAAGGGGAAATCCGTTACCTTGGCGATGTGCCGGGGTTATCAAAGGTGGTGAACTATCGCGAGGTCAAACTTCCCGCAGAAGACATTGTCGAGCGCGCGAAGCAGGACCCAGCTCCGGCGGAGATTCAAGTCCTTCCCGGAGTGACCAACCTGCAGGGTGGGAATGAAGCGTTGGTCAAGTTTGAAGATGTTGCCTTCGGCTATGATGCGAGCGTCGAGGTTCTGCATGGGATCAATCTCCAGATCAATCGCGGAGATGTGATTGCGGTTTTGGGTCCAAACGGGGCGGGGAAGACTACTTTTGTAAAACATGCCATCGGTTTGTTGAAGCCGAAGTCTGGCAGGGTTTTTGTCGGCGGACGCGATACGCACGAGGCGAGCGTCGCCGAGATTGCGAGCATGTTGGGATACGTGTTCCAAAGTCCCAGTCACATGCTGTTTGCACCGACGGTTCGCGACGAACTGGCGTTCGGTCCGACCAACATGAGGCATTCAAAGGAGCAGATAGAACAGGAGGTGAAAGAGGCGCTAAAGATTGTAAATCTTTCAGAGAAGGAAAATGACCCGCCGCTGGCGCTTTCATTTGGCCAGCAGAAGCGTGTGAGCATCGCGGCAATTCTTGCCATGCGTTCCCGCATCCTTGTGATGGATGAACCGACCGCCGGACAGGATTACCAGAATTACATGAACTTCATGGATTCGATCTTGCAAATGCCCGCCTTCGAAGCCATCCTTTTCATCACGCATGATGTTGACCTTGCGACGATTTACGCCAACCGTGTGTTGATGATTTCGGGCGGCAATCTTGTCGCGGACGGCAAGCCGCAGGAGGTGCTCCGCGATTTCGACCGACTCAAAGCCAACCGCATCATCCCGACCTCTTTGCTGGCTCTCAACTTCAAGCGGCTCGACAAGACCGGGCGCTTCATGAGAGCCGAAGCGTTGGCGCATGTGTAGAACTTTGGAGTGAAACGGCAAGTTATTTCACCAGTGACAGCAAGCTGTCGCACTTCAGAAGAAAAATCAAAGAAGGAGAATGTAAGATGGATAAAAAATTCACCAGTGTCTTAATTTCATTAGTTGTCATCCTTGCCCTCTTTGCCGTCGTCATGTTTGTGCTTGGAGCAGGGGAACCCGCCGAAGGCGCTTTGTTCAACTTCTCGGTGGACCAAGCCAGTGTCGTTTCCCGCTTCGTGTTTGTAGTGATTGGCATTGCCATTGCTTTCGCTGTGTACTTCGCAACCAAGTCGAACAAAGCCTGGGAAGTCGGCACGCGCGAAGTGGTGTGGATGGGCATCGGCGCTGCGTTGTACGCCATTTTCTCGTACGTGTTCAATGGAACGGTATTCGTCGTGCCTTCGTTGAGCCAGGTTTCGCTCCGACCCGCAATTGCCATTCCCATGTTCTTCGGCTATGCTTTTGGACCTGTTGTCGGCTTTTTCACCGGCGCGGTGGGCAACATGTTCGGCGATGCGTTCACTGGTTTTGGTCTCTCCCCGCAGTGGAGTATTGGTAACGGCCTGGTCGGTTTTGTCTCCGGCATGTGGATGCTGTTCTCCGACAAGAAGAAGAGCATGGACACCGTGTTGTATGTCAGCGGTGCGCTGGCTCTTTTAACCGCTGTGTTGTTCTTCCTCAACCGCGGTGAAGCCAATATGCTGTTCTACGATGTGGACAACGGCATCTTTGGTGACCAGCAGATTTCGATCTTCGCGGGTCTGGCAATCGTCATCGGTTTTGTGCTGGTCGTTGGCGCGCGCTATCTCTTCAGGAATAACGAGGAAGTGGCGACCGCAGTCACCTGGGGCATGTTGGGCAATATCGTCGGCCTGCTCTTTGCCGCGTTGTCAGACATTGTCATTAACGGCTTCAGCCTTGCGGCCGCCATCGTGGGTGAGTTCCTCCCCGCCGCCGGTCCCAACCTGATCTTTGCCGCCATTCTCGTGCCAATGCTGGTTGTCGCGTACGCATCCACCCGCAGACAGTCGGGCAGATAGTTGTCAGTAAACAGTAATCAGTGACCAAGTCTGGTCACTGATTACTGGTCACTGATTACCTGGGTTTCCACTTATGTTAGTCGCCTGGCGTTATAGAAAACGTGAAAACTCCTTCATTCAGTCCTTTGACCCGCGCGCGTGGGTGATTTTCTATGCGTGCTATCTATTCGCCACGCTCTCGTCCTGGGATGTCCGTGTGTTGCTGCCGTTTTTCATTATTGCATTTTTTGTTTTGTTTACCTCGGGGGTGAAATGGCAGGAGATGCGCCGCGCATTTCTTTTCATTATCGGTTTTGTTTTCTTTTTTGCCATCCTCACGTTTTTAACCGGGCGCGGCGGGGCAGAGCATTATCAGCAGGAACACCTCATCCGCGAATTTAGAGCCTCGTTCTCAATCCTGGGATGGACACCTGCTTTGAAGGTGACGGTGGAACGCGCCTTTTTTGCGGTTGCCCAGTTGGTGCGTGTATCCAGTGTGGCGGTGATGACGATTTTGATTCCCTACTCGCTCAACCCCGCCTTGTACGGAATCACCTTTAAGGGTGTGGGGCTTCCCGACAAATTCGCCTATGCCATGGATTTGACCATGCGCTTCATTCCAACCTTTGGTCGTGACTTCCAATTGACGATGGATGCCCAGCGAGCACGCGGCTACGAACTGGAAAAGATCAGCGGAGGAATCATTCAGCAGGTGAGGAAACTGGGTCCCATTTTCGTCCCCGTTACCATCCATGCGATCATCTCCAGCGAGGACATCATCGACGCGATGGATTTACGCGCCTTTGGCGTTGGTCCGCGCACCTGGCTGGATGTGCTGACCTACCAGATGCGGGACCGAATCCTGATTGTTGTCGGGGTTTTGATTCTGGTCGGCGCGATTATGATTGGTTTGATGGGCTACGGTGCGTTCTGGGTGCCTGAAACTTTGATCCAGATGTTTTCGTAATCGACCTTCAGTCGAAAACAGAAACCGCCGCAAAAAGCGGCGGTCTTTGTTATATCCCAAAAAGTTTATCTCAGCGGCGCTGTATGTCGCCTTGCGTATTTTTCCCCGGCAGTCACCGAAAAATCCAGATGGTTTTGTTCGGGGGCGAAGACGCAGGTTGCAAAGTTGGTAAAAGCACAGGGTGGGGAATAAGCCCTGTTGAAGTCGATGAAAAACTTCCCATCCTCCTCTTCGACGACCAGATAGCGTCCGGTTGGGTAGGTTTCATCCCTGCTGGTCGGGTCCCAAAAGCGGAGGAAAAGGCTGCCATCATCCTCCTTGTTGACATCGAGCTGGTAGGACTTTCCGTTGAATTCGAACGAGAGATAACCTTCCACGGGGAATTCCGATTTCTCGCCTGATATTCCCGGAAAGAACACCTTCCTGGGAATATCATATGGTGTATAGGCGGTGGGAATACGGAAACTTTCGTCGATGTCGAACCAGGTACGGGCGGGGAAGGTCTGTCTCTCTTCACGTTGGTTATCCCACACCCTGACGCCGAACCTGTGTCCGCGCTCGATGACGACAAAACGGACATCCTCCAGCGTGACGAAGCCTGGTTTTTCGGAGATGTCGGTTTGCAGGACGGCGTAGTCGACAAGCTCGTCGTTGACTGCGATTTTTTCCTCTGCGAATGTCCGCAGGGAAACGATCCTGCCGTTGAATTCCAGATACCCAATGCTGGCAGGCAGGCGTTCGGGCAATTGGACCTCGCATTTTGGGTCGGAACCAAATTGGTTCTTTCCAAGTTTCAGCCAGAACAAGCCATCAAGCGCCAGCCATCCGTTTTCCTTGCGAATCCTGGCATTGCATTCAGCGCGCCAGTCGTCAATTGCCTTTCGGTATATTTTGTCTGTCATGTGAAATATTATACCTGACATGAGAACTGAAAGTTTAAAAAAACAGACCTGCTTTCAGGCAGGTCTGTGAAATGGATTTGAGTTGGTTATCCAGCAATTGTGGGAACCATGGCGAGATAAGTGACAATTCCCACCACAAGCATGATGAGACCGAAAAGGGAGAAGAGCAGCCTCAAGTTGCTTTCTGCTCCAAGCAGGGATGACCAGGCCGCGAAGGCGAGGCCGAGCGCCATCATCATCATGACGAGTTGGAGGTTATCTCCTTTTTCATCGTATTGGGAGGCAAGGTCAAAGCTTGCATCGGAGTCATCCCAATAGACATATGCTTCCGCGTACATGTCGCTATAATACTGGTCATCCCACACGCCTTCAGGGTCGCGCTCAACAGCCGCCTGAAGCGCTTCCGAGAAATTCGTCTGGTAGTATTCTCCGATATCAGGGCGTTCATCCACGTTCAGATACCAGTTATCGAAGTAGTTGTAGTCCTGTGTGATGTCCTGGTTGGCGCGCAGGTATTCGGCGTTGCCGTCGTTGAGATTCTTCATGCCTTTGATCTCAAATTCATTCTGCTTCGAATCTGCCATGGCGCCCTCGTAACTGGCAAGGGCGGTGAACACGCTCAACAGCGCAATCAGGGTGCCCAGGAATACCTCATTAGCCAAAAAACCAAAGAACTTTTTCATTTTTTTCTCCTCGTTATGGTATATAAAGTCAGTGACAAAGGTAATTATATTGCAGGAACTCGTAATTGCGTATTTGCATTTTTGTTATAAAATCAGGGGAAACCACTCAAGGAGA
The DNA here is from genome assembly GCA_016234555.1 of Chloroflexota bacterium. Classification (GTDB taxonomy): domain Bacteria; phylum Chloroflexota; class Anaerolineae; order Anaerolineales; family Villigracilaceae; genus Villigracilis. The sequence continues at coordinate 23,637 of JACRBJ010000069.1, forward strand.
GTCGCATGGGACTGAAACCCGACCACTGGATTCGCAGAATGGCGCATGAACATAAAATGATCGAACCCTTTGTAGAGAATCAGGTTCGGGAAGGGGTGATTTCGTACGGCGTGTCGTCTTACGGGTATGACGTGCGTGTGGCGAACGAGTTCAAGATTTTTACCAACGTCTTTTCCGCGGTTGTCGATCCGAAGCATTTCGATACCAAGTCGATGGTGGATTTCGTGGGCGACGTCTGTGTCGTCCCGCCGAATTCCTTCGCCCTGGCGCGGACGGTTGAGTACTTCCGCATCCCGCGCAACGTACTGACGGTTTGTCTTGGAAAATCCACCTATGCCCGCTGTGGGATCATCGTCAACGTCACGCCCTTCGAGCCTGAATGGGAGGGGTTCGTGACGCTCGAAATCTCGAATACCACGCCCCTGCCCGCCAAAATTTATGCCAACGAGGGACTGGCTCAGGTTTTGTTCTTTGAAGCGGATGAAGCCTGTGATATTTCCTATGCCGACAAAAAGGGTAAATATCAAAAACAGCAGTCCATTGTTCTTCCGAAACTGTAGTTCTTGGGCGACGACCTTTTATTCGTAGTCAAGGAGTTTTAGATGCCACCAATTTATGATGCACAATCCATCCAGGCGCAGGTCATGGATATGGATAAGATGTTGCTGCGGGTAATGACGCACGTCACCCGCATGGCTGGCGGACAGACATCCCAGATCCTTCGGGACCTTACGCAGATTTCGAGCACGATCAACAACCTGAAGCATGGCGTCACCGGCTACGTCGAAGCCCAGCAAAGACAGGTCGGGGCGCTCGTCGGCGTAGGGAGCGTGATCAACTCCTCGATGGGATTGAAACTGGTGCTGGAAAAAGTGATGGACACCCTGATTGCCCTCATGAATGCGGAGCGCGGGTTTTTGATGTTGAAGGAGCCAGACGGCGAGCTAAAGGTGCGCATCGCGCGGGGAATCGACAACGTCAACCTGAACGAGGAGGTTTTTTCCATCAGCAAGACGATTGTGCGGCGTGTGGCTGAATCAGGCGAGGCGGTGCTGACCACGAACGCGCAGGAGGACCCGCGATTCGGCGAACAGTTCAGCGTGGCGGTGTATCACCTGCTTTCGATTTTATGTGCGCCGCTCAAGATCAAGGACGACCTGATCGGTGTGATTTACGTGGACAACCGCGCCCACACAGGAATATTCAGTAATGACGATCTCGGCATCATTTCGGCTTTTGCCAACCAGGCGGCGGTTGCCATTGACAACGCCCGTCTCTTCGATGATTTGCAGGAGAGCAACGCCGAGTTGGAGATCGCGTACCAGGCGACGCTCGAAGGCTGGGTGCGTGCCCTCGACCTGCGCGACAAGGAGACGGAGGGACACACGCAAAGGGTTACGACGTTGACCCAGCGTCTGGCGCGGACGATGGGGGTGGACGATGAAAACCTGGTGCATATCACGCGCGGCGCCCTCCTGCACGACATTGGCAAAATGGCGATCCCGGATAGCATCCTGCTCAAGCCCAGCGGGCTGACAGATGAGGAGCGCGCGCTGATTCAACGACATCCAATCTATGCCTACGAGATGCTAAGCCCGATCAAGTTTTTGATCCCTGCGCTCGACATCCCGTACTGTCACCACGAGAAATGGGATGGCTCAGGCTATCCACGCGGATTGAAAGGGGAGACCATCCCCTTTGCGGCGCGGATATTCTCCATAGTTGACGTTTGGGATGCGCTAATCTACGACCGCCCGTATCGCAAGGGTCTCGCCCCGTCGGATGTAAAGAGGATGATCACCGAAAAATCAGGCAGTCACTTCGACCCACGTGTGGTGGAATCCTTCTTTGCGCTGGATAATTTGCTGGTGTAACTGAGCCCCACATGGAGCTTTGCAGGATGGCGCGAATCGAACTGCATGTGTTGAAATAAAAGGATAGGGTATGGACAAAAATATTGCGACCAAAATTCTGTTGGTAGCAGTGATATTGGTTCTTGCTGTTCAGACATGTCGCTTGGATTTTTCTGAAACAGGAGATCCCGCGTGGTTCTTGTTGATGACCGTGTTGTTGAGCGTTAATTTTATTAAACAGGCAAAGAAGGCATGGAAAGGGGAAACGATAGCTTGGAACTATTTTACGCTGCTCGATAAGGTGACTTTTGCAGTTTGCATGGCGGCGCTATTGATATTTATGCTTTACCCAATCAAGGAGGAGATGGGAATGGGCACGATTTTGTTTTCTTCCATGGTTGGCATTTCTTTATCGGTGTTTGTTGCCAACAAATTCGGGAGCGAGGCCTTGCAATGGTTTATGTGGCATGACTAAAAACTGTACGCAAGGTTTTAGCAATTAGCTTGTGCCAGTGGACATGGTCCCCGACGCTCCCTGGCACTGCTCCGCCGCAAGCGGACGGCGAAGCCGTCCAACCAGAAGAAGTGGGTAGTGCCCAGTAACGTCCTGACAGGCGAAGCCGTGTCGAAGGGCAGGCGCATTATATCCCGATGCTCTTTCGGGGCGCTTTGTTGGGTGGTGTTGATTGCTATGTTACTCTCTATTTTGGGTAATACGCTCTAATAAGAGCGGCAACTGTCCTAGATTTTCTAGTTCATAATATCCTGAATGGTCACGGGGAGGTTGCTCCGCTGTTTCATGCAGCCAGGTTATCTCATACGGAATGTGAACAGCACTACCACCCAATTTAAGTACAGGCAAAATATCAGAAGGAAGAGAGTTTCCGATCATCATAAAATGGCCTGGCTCAACAGAATATTTCCTGAGTAATTTCTCGTAACCCTCAAGTGTTTTCTGGCTAACGATTTCGATGTGCTGAAAATATTTCCCCAACCCCGACTTCTTAATCTTTGTTTCCTGGTCAAGCAAGTCGCCTTTGGTGATAATCATCAGGGGGTATTGGCTCGATAGTTGTGGGATTATTTGACTGACGTATGGTAACAATTCAACATCAGAATTCAACATTTTCTTTGCCCAGTCTACGATTTCTTGAATTTCCCTGCTGGATATTCGACCTTCGGTAAGTTCTATCGCAGTTTCGATTAGGGAAAGAGCAAAGGCTTTTACACCATAACCAAAATGCTGAATATTGCGAATTTCGGTTTGATACAAGCGGTCATTAATCCATTCCGGGTCATGGTAACTTGCCAGTAGTTGTGTAAACTGTTTTTGTGCTTCAGCATATAACCGTTCACTATGCCAAAGTGTGTCATCTGCGTCGAATGCTATAAAATCAAATGTAACCACTATTTTGTACTCCTATTCTTGGCGAAGCCGTCCAAGCAGAAAAGACTCAGGCGTGGGATGACCGCAGTATCTTTTCCATCGCTTTTCCTTTTGCAAGTTCATCGATCAGTTTGTCCAAATGGCGGATTTTTTGCATCAGCGGATCTTCGATTTCTTCCACGCGGACACCGCACACTACGCCTTTGATAAGCGAGCAATTCGGATTCATGGCTGGTGCCTGGGCAAAAAAGGTTTCAAAATCATTTCCCTGTTTGATTTGCTGCTGCAACCCTGCCTGGTTGTAGCCAGTTAACCAGCAGATGATTTGGTCGACTTCTTCTTTTGTGCGATTTTTGCGTTCTGCTTTTTGAATGTATAGTGGATATACATTTGCAAATTTCATCGTAAAAATTTGATGTTTAGGCATGATCATTCCTCTAATGTGGTTGGTTCTCGGCAGTCTGTCCTGACTGGCGAAGCCGTGTTTGTAAAGCCTCAGTGTGAAAATCGTTGTAGATAATGTACTTGGTAATTCCAGCCAGAAACCCATGAAATACGCCAGCATGTTGATCTCCCCAATAACATCGATAGTCTGATATATATTTACCAGGTTCGCTTTCGTGCAATTTTTCTGAAAGCTTCTCGAAGAGAGGGGGATATTGCCTGGAAATTTCAGATAATAGACTCTCCAGGGTGAATTCTCTGGGCATGGTCAGCCGCGCCTCATTATGCAATGAAAAGTCATACTTGCTGAAAGTATGCAGAGTCACGGTTGTATTTCTCTGGGAGAAGTAGTGACAATGGGTTAGTTTTACTATCCTGTCATACTTAACGTCCAGTAACATCCCTTCACTGCCAGCCAACCCTTGCTTCTCATCGGCAATCACAATGGGATAGTTCCATTCTCCAACAATATAAACACCGGGGTCATCTTCAAAATCTTTCAGGGTATATTCGGGTGGATCATTGTTGATAATTGTAAGCGATTTATATGTTGGCTTCAGAAGAACGGTGCCTTCATAGGTCAACCCAAATTTTCCATTTTCCTCGTGGATTTCATAGGCACTCATGGTTAACGTCTCCAGGCGGGTGAGCAAGCCTCCAGTGTCGGGTGCATATCGTTCAACGTTTATTGTTCCCGAAAATTACATGGGCTTCTGTGCTATTTTACAACCAGGTAGCCGCCAATCAATAGAACTGCAATTCCTATAATCCGGGTTGTTTCAATTGGTCGGGCTGTTACTCCTAACCATCCAAAAGTGTCTAATAAAACTCCCGTCAGAAGTTGCCCAATAATGATAAGAGCCAGCATGGTGGTGGCGCCAAGTCGAGGTAAAGTTACGTTTATGCTTTGATAAAGAATCAACCCAAATATTCCCGCGCCCAACATATACCACGGTAAAGTATTCCAATCACGGATTTTTTCGCCACCTCGAAACGCCAATAAAATCAGGGAAAGAATAAGCCCGCTCAAATGAACAATTACACTGCTTGCCGTTCCGCCGATTTTTTGCCCCATTGCTCCTGCAATTGGCGACTGAATACCTACTGCAATGCCGCCGATTAATCCTACCAAAATAACCAGTCCAAATTCTAGCATTTTCATGCCTCCAAAATATCAGGGTGTGCCAAGGTTTTTTGCTGACAGGCGCCCACTGCGAATCTATGTCGAAGGAAGTTTCAGCGGCTCGACACGAAAATCGTTGTGGATGATGTGTTTGGTGGTTCCAATCAGAAACCCGTGATAATAACTCATATCCTCGAAATATTGGGATCCGGTATAGTATCGGTATTCTGATACATACTTGTCGGGTTCAATCTCATGCAGTACTTTTGAAATTTCCGCATAAAGATAATGGTATTGTTTATTCAGTTCATGCAACAAACCCTCCAGCGTAAACTCTCTGGGCATGGTTAAAAACTTCTCGCCATGGGAAGAATATTTAAAATCGCTGAACGTATATAGGCTCACGGCTGTATCTCTCTGGGAGAAATAATGGTGATACGTTAGTTTTACGATCCTGTCATGTACTGCGTCTATAAACATGCTCCCAGTGTCAACCAATCCGTATTTGCCGTCGGCGATCACGATGGGGTAATTCCATTCTCGTATATTATAAACACTGGGATCGTCTTCGAAATCCTTCAGGGTATATTCGGGTGGATCGTTGTTGGTAATTGCCAACGATTTATATATCGGTTTCAGGAGAATGGTTTTTCCATAAGTCAAACCGAATTTTCCATCTTCCTCGTAGATTTCGTAGGTAGTCATGGCGAAAGCCTCCAGACGGGCAGACAGCGAAGCCGTCCAACCAGAAAAAGTGGGAAGCTGCGGAGTAATTGCACGATGGAAATAATATCGCTCAATCTTGCAGCATGTTCCGCTTTGTTTGCCGCTCATTCTAATATTTTCCAAAAAGAATCTTTGCGGGTTATCTTTCCATGAGCGAACTCAAGCAAATCAACTCCTCGTACTTCGATGGACTGTCCTGATGTGGATGTGCCCGTCAGTGTCCATTCTGAGACGCCGAAATCACCACAGATCCAGTGACGATCATCTCCATAATGTACATCTGGAATCCCTTCGAATCGTTTTGCCAGACCAGCCCGCACCTCCTTCTTTCCAACATACCGATCGCCTCGAGGCTTGGAACCTCTTGGCATATAGAAAACGCAGTCCTCTGCGAAGTAGTTCATAATGGAATCGAGATCATGACGGTTGAATGCTTCCAGAAAGCCTTTCAACAACTCAACGGTTACCTGCTCGGACATTGGAAACCTCCATATCTGATACATGACAAGAATAACTTAGCCAGCTATCGGTTTGCGCTACCTGTCCGCCCGCACGCCTGCAGCGGTGGGACAGCGAAGCCGTCCAACCAGAAAAAGCGGGAGTTCCCAGCAGCCTGCCTTGACTGGCGAAGCCGTATCGAAGGCTCAGGTGCATGCCATGCTGGGCAGCTTTTATCTTGAAATTTCGTAAGAAGCCAATAACTATGTCCAGGTTCCATATATAAACTTTAGGATGCCAATCAGTAATTCTTCAACACTAAACCTGCTGTTGTGATCTTCTAAGGATTTTTGGCAATTCAATGAACAGGAAGCGAAAAGTTATTTCCACGAGTGGTGAGTAAAGCCACCAGGTTAATACTTGATCCCAATCTGCTGAAGAAACCAGGAATAAAACCACAAGATTTACGACTGACATCAGAAGAATATAAAACCATACTTTTTGCCCATCATACTCCGACAACGGTTTCGTGAGAGTATGCCAAAACACTCTGAATAAACCAAAATTTAGAATTTTCCAAAACATCTGATAGGGTGAAGTTGTGGAAGAAAGCATAAAAGTGCAAATCGATGTAAAAAACACTGCCATTAGCACCCAATGGCTGACAATGGTGACCGGAGGCTTGACCAGGACCGGCTCCAAGCTTTTCCGCGATGCAAGATATCTGATCGCTTCATGTAAATTTTTCCAGGCATCCTCACCAAGTATCACCATGCTTTTTTTATCTTTTCCACAGAGCCTGTAAAAAGTGTAACTCCTACTTCTGTATTTTAGTTGCCACCAATCAATACCCGTGATGTCATTGATTGGTCTGTTGACTGTATACAGCGGCACACTGATTTTTACACTCTTGCCATCAATGTAAATATACCGAAAACAAACCTCAACTAGTTTAATAAGACACCCTGTTGTTAGGGAAATTCCCAGACTGATTACTACTGGATTGTCACTACCGTAATAAATCAAATAGCCAAAGAACAAAAATATGGAGCATGAGATAAAAATCATTCCCCAGCCCAGAATGGAATCCCGCCCGGGGCGCAAAACAACAAATTCAGAATCAGAGGAAAAGCTAGATTGCAACCAGGGTTTATCGTTCATCTTAGGTCATTCTCTTTGCCGCCAACGGCTTGCACTCGCGGATCACTGCCTCACAGCGGGCGGACAGCGAAGCCGCCAACCAGAAAAAGCGGACGTTCTCAGCGGACTTGCCCCACCGCAGGCGTGCGGGCGGACAGCAAAGCCGTCAACCAGAAAAAGTGGGAGTTCCCATGCCTGCCCTGCCGCAGGCGCGCGGGCGGTGGGTGCGCTTTTGCTCAAGTAGCGTTCCGCTCTTTGCAATACTTAAGTGTCGTATGGAAATTCATTGCTGATTATTCTATTCCAAAGCTTTGCTGGATGGATGGACTAAACCAAGTGGTCTAATTTGAAAGTTGTTCTCGATGATCACTCTATGAATAGCTACAGGCATAAAAATCGCCGTACCCCGCCACCACTCATAGTAATATCGATATTCTGAAATGTAAGTGTGACTATCTGGGTCCTTGAACAATTTTGTTGAAAACGCACTGCTAACATCTGGGTGAGATTCGGATAAAGCTCGTAAAAATTTATCCAATGTCAATTCACCTATTATAGAAATTGTTGCGATTGGGAAAAGACCTTCAGCCCAATCATCCGAGGGCTGTTCATAGCCACGATGGTGATATAAAGTGTATGCAGTATTATCTTGACAGAGGTAATGGCAGAAAGTGAGTTTGATGATACGCTGGTATTTAAACTCCACAACTATTTTATTGCCAATAACCAATCCTGCCCGTTTGTCTGTAATTACGGTTGCGCAATTGTGTTCAAAGGCAGGTTCGCTGAATTTAGTTTCATCGGATGTTGCGTAAAAATGGTCTAAATCAAAATAATCACTCGCAATTTGAAGAGAATCATATACAGGGTCAAGAAAAACTTGCCCTGGTTCGTCTGGAAAGGGTTGATATAAAAGTCCATATTTCCCGTTTTGTTCGAAGATTTTATATGCACTCATTGTAAAACCTAAATTGACATAGCGTCCAATAGTTTGTATTCGCGGACTTGCCCCGTCGCAGGTGTGCGGGCGGACAGCGAACCCGCTCAACCAGAAAAAGTGGACATTCCCAGCGGACTTGACCCACCGCAGCCATGCGGACGGACAGCGAACCGCCCAACCAGAAAAAGAGGGACATTCCCAGCGGACTTGACCCACCGCAGCCGTGCGGGCTGACGGCGAAGCCGCTCACCCAGAAAAAGCGGACAGTTCCCAGCGGACTTGTCCCACCGCAGCCGCGCGGGCGGACAGCGAACCCGCTAACCAGAAAAAGCGGGACTTTCCAGCGAGCTTGCCTTTCTTCGCTTGCCATTCTCTTGACTTCGCCTTCAATCTTCCTTTGTTGGACGGGACGCTTACGTTCTGCGCTCGGCGGCGAAATGGCGAAGCCGTGCCGAAGGATCAGGCGTTGCCATGTTCGGTGGCATTCGCGAAGTTTTTGCTCACCTATCTAAAAGGTATTTCTCAAACCAATCCTGTTTGCTTGTAAACCAGTCGTCAACCTGAATGCCCAACGAGGATATGTAATTAACAAGAATCATATCACCCATAAATGAACCCTCGCTGCCTGAATATGAAACTCTCCCTGCATAGCAAAGAGTTTGTTGCAAAGTGCCATTGATTGTTTCAAGGTTGATTGATTCTGTGCGCCTACTCTTCTTTTCTACTGTCAAATCTAAGGTGATACTACCATCGTTATTGATTACAAAAGAGCCTGTAGTATCTGGGGCTAGATCAAATACTAGCCCGTTCATTACTATCGTGTCTTGAAGTGTTTTTTGTATCAATCCCATTTTGGCTCGACTCACAATTTTCTTGCCGTTGAGGTCACTCAGAGTAAATCTGCCGTATAAATTTTCTCCTGCCCATTGCCATTCGAACTGGGCGCTTCCCGTTGACAATATACCCTCTAACAGTCCATTGGAGACAATGATTGCTAATCGTTTATTTAGAGAAAGAATTTCTGCATCGCGTTCGCCTAATTGAGTTGTAAGAGCTGTAATTTTCTTATTGCTTTCATCCAATTGATTCTTAAGAACAAGGATTTCTGATGCTTGCTGATCTATCTTGCTCTGATACAGCGATATGATAATTGCAACGATAACCGCGATAATCGCGATAACCACGCCGATCCCTTGCCAAACTGGATTACTTAAGAATGTCGCGAATTTCTTTGTTGTTTTAGTCATGTGATACCTCCAGACCAAACATTGCTTTATAACCATTTAGAAGCTGCCACCCAAATGCTTGCATTGCCTATCTTAGTTCGTTTTACCATGATTATGTTTCTGCGGGTGTTTCACTATTTCTCACCGAGCTCTCTAGTACTTTATAGTGGTCGGGAAAAACTGTCTTCATCATCTCCAGTAGGTAATTAATTACATTTTGGGCTTCTAAAACTAGAGATGGATCAAATCCTTTGCCAGTAATATGTGATTGGTCGTTTGTGAATTTATATATAGCAATCTTTTTGTTGGCGTCAAAGGCGATTTGCTCCAATTTTTTATATGGATCTCTGTTGTCGGGAATCATGATCGCCAAAAAATTGTCAAGAACTTTGCGAGCCACATTAGGTAAATGATAGACGGAGTCTATAGTGCCATCTGGTATAAAGTTGTAGAGTTGTTTGAATAAATACTGATATTCGCTACTATAATTTTTTAGCAACTTATCTAAAACATCTAATTTAGCTATTCTCTTTCCATCAATCATTTGGTTTTTGATCATGTAATATTGGGATTTTCTCTCAAGCCCATGACTTAGCCAGTTAATGATTAATTGCAAGAAGTCATAATTGTGTGTAAGGATAAAAACTTGGGCGCGATCTTGAACCGTGTTCTTAAGAAAGGAGAAAGCCTGAAATAAAGAGTTTGAGTCTAGGCTGGAAATAGGATCGTCTACAACGACAATATCATTTTTGATGTCAAAGTCTCGATCCTTTAAGTGAATGGTGAAATAGACAAATGCAATTGCTGTCTTTTCCCCTTCGCTTAAATTTTTGGCAATTTCTCCGTTTCGTTTGATTACATACCCATTCGTGTTGTCTTCAAAAACAAGTTCCCTTCTTCCAAGAAAGGTTTCTAGTCGCTTGTTGATTTCATCGCACGCTAGTCCTGATATAGATATTTTATTTTTGTTCTCGTCGATTCGTGCTTGAATCCTTTTTATTCCAACATCGTTTGTGTCGTTAGGGTTTCCGTTTTCGAGTATGTCGATTTCTTTTTTTATTTGTGCAATATCATTTTTCAGGTCTTGTATAATGTCATACTTTTCACTCAAATAGTGCTCTTTTAGTTTCTCTTGTGCTTCTTTTTTTGCTTTTGCGAAGTTCTTGGATTTCTCATTGTGGTTATTTATGCAAACATTGAGCTCGTCGATTAAATTTGCGAATGGGTTAATGTCAAAGGTTTTGCTTAGTTTTAGCGGCGTTGTGGTGTATAGTTTTTTGCTTTCAATTTCCTGTTTGAAGTTTTCCAAATCTTTTACAACTTCCTGTTTCGTTTTCTCCAGTTCGCCTTCTTTGTGTAGATAATCCCTGTGAAATTCGGTATATAAATTTGCCTTGTCAAGAATTTTTACATCCTGAACCGCCTTTTGTAATCTCTCGATCTTGGATAATAAGACATCGACATCTTCTTTTAGCTTTTTGTCCGCAGCGTTGAAATATCCTGTCAATGCTTGAATGCGATCTTCTGGCAAAGTTTGATCGCAGAATTCACATTTTTTTGACCCCTCTTGTTGATGTAATTTGAATCCTTCTTCAACCCATTGAGATATATGTGGGTTCTCTTGCAGCCTGGAAATCACAGTAACTTCGACAGTTTGTTTTAATACATATTTTGCGTCTGAAATGATATTTTCGATGTCTTGTTCGGCAATGGGTATTGTAATCTTGTCCAGAATATCTAATTCTTGCTGTTTCAGCGTCTCTAAGTGTTTTTCAATTTCCTTTTCAGTTAACAACTTCTTTGAATTTATTACTTCAAAGTCTTTCGCAGCATCGTTTCTTCGGTAAGTCCTTGTTGATGCACCAACAAGTGTTGCTCCTATTGTTTTTGCGACATTGGTGAAATGGATGTCCTTCAAATTTTCTTTTTGTTCAAGTTCTTTCTTTTTGGTTTCTAATTCTTTGAGTTTTCCCAAGTCGCCAATCTCTGAATCTCCCTTTAGAGTTAGCTCGTCCTTCTTTATAGATTCAGCCAACTTTTTATTCTCTTCGCCAAGTATATAAATTGGATTTGCTTTGCACGACAGAATGTCAATGTTCTGAGAAATATAATGTTGGTTGAAAACTCTAACTCTTTTGCTGTAGGGCTGCCCTTCTGCATACTCGCCATCTGCGGTTTCAACTTTATATTTCAAATCTGGATGGTCGTCGAGTTTTCCACTTTCTAATGCCGAAAACAACTCCGACAAGGTTGTTTTTCCTGAGCCGTTCCATCCGTAAATAAGATTGAAACGTCTAAATTCTGGTATGGTGTTGTTCCAATGATAATCATTGAATATCCCCAAATTTTTGATTTCAACAAGCTTTTTTATCATGTTTGCACCCTATCATACACACCTGCATACTTAATTTAGTGTTGTCCCACCAAATTATCAACATGTGGGTTTGTCAATTTTATTTTCGCCTTTGTGTTTTTCGCTTTCTTTACAATAATTATTTCTAACCATCTAATTGTTTGATGAAACCATCAAGCTAATTTTGCCAAGTATACTCTGCATTCAGTTATACAAAAGTTACAAAATTGATGGACAAGTTACATCCTGTAGTAACTGATTTCGTCGATCCAGGTTGTCCGCCAATATGTTTCAATTAAAAAAATCTGCCCTTACACCCCCAACCAATCCCCAGCCATCTTGGCGAGACCAGCCGAAGGTCCCTGGCGGGCGGTGCATTGGGGCAGGGATTCGAGGAACAGCCTGCCGTATTGTTTGGTCAGCACGCGCCTGTCGAAGATGGCGACCACGCCGTGGTCCGAGGCGGTGCGGATCAGGCGTCCGAATCCCTGGCGGAATTTGAGGATGGATTCGGGCAGGTAATATTCGTTGAACGAGTCTTCGTAGAGTTCGGAGCGGGCTGCGATGATCGGGTCGGTGGGCACGTCGAAGGGCAGTTTGGTGATGACCACCACCGACAGCGCGTCGCCAGGCACGTCCACGCCTTCCCAGAACGAGCGCGTGCCGAGCAGCACGGCGCGGTCTGTGGTCTTGAACGATTCCAGCAGGGCGTTGGGTGACGCGCCTTCGCCTTGCTCGAAGACGAAGATGTCCTCCCGTCCCAGCGGACCCGTGATGGCTTGCGCGGTTTTCTTCAACGAGGCGTAGGATGTGAACAGTACCAGCATCCGTCCGCCCGTGGCTTTGGCGGTGGAGACGAGGGCGCGGTCGAGCATCTGCTGGTAGCCCTGCGCGTTCGGTTCGGGGATGTCGTTTGCCACGTAAAGCAGGGTGCTGGATTCGTAATCGAACGGGGAACCAAGCGCCAGCGTGTCTACTTCGTTGGCGGAAAGCGTGTTGCGCAGGTAGTTGAACTCGCCATGCGTCGTCAGCGTGGCAGACGCCATGACCACGCTCGCCTTTTTCAGCCAGAGATGTTCCTCCACCAGCGGACCCACCCGCAGCGGGGCGGCGTTCAGCGAGAGTCGCTCTCCGCGTGGATTCACCTCCACCCAGTAGATCAACTCAGGGGACGGTTTGTGAATCATGCCCGAAGACGCGGCTTCGGCTTCCGTCATCCGCCGCATCACGCTGCTCAACGTCCCCATCGTATCTTCGAGGTTGTCGTGACCGTCGGCGTAGAGTTCGCCGAGCGCCTTGTAGATTTCATCCAGCGACTTCAACAACAAGCCCATCGTCTCGCTGACCTGGCTCCACGAGATTTCCACATCGTCCCAGCCTGGCAGGGAACGCGCGGCGGGCGTGACCCTGAACTGCCAGGTGTAATTGCTGACGGGTTGCCCCTCGCGCTGGATGGCAATGAAGTCGCTCAACATGCCGAAGAATTGTTTGGTGAGTTGTTCGAGACGAAAAGCCTGGTCGGTGGCGCGTTTGGCTCTTTGTTGCAGCAAACCGAAGTCCGACGGCTTGACCACCTGATGGGTTTCGGTAAGCATCCTGCCGAGCACGCCTGCCGACGAGCCGCCCAATTCCTTCATCATGCGGTCGAGGTCGTTCTCGGTCATGCGGAACGAAAGCGCCGACGTCACCGCCGACTCCATGTGATGCGCTTCGTCCACGATGACGTAATCGTATTCGGGCAGCACCTTGCTGCCTGTGGAAACGTCCGAAAGCAGCAGGGCGTGGTTGACGATCAGCAGGTGCGACGATTGCGCCGCCTGCCTCGCGCGATAAAACGCGCAGCTTCCGCCCATGCGACCCGCGCAGGTTTCCGCCGTGCAGTTATCGTCTTCGGCGGAGAGCCGCGCCCAAATCTCGCGCTCGGTCGGACCCGTCAGGTTGAGTTCGTTGCGGTCGCCGCTGGTGTTGTCCAACTGCCAGACGATGATCTTGGCGAGCACGCGCATTTCGTTGGCGTTGGTCGCGCCGTGCGAACGCAGATATTCGAGCTTGCGCGGACAAAGATAATTGCTGCGTCCCTTCATCACCGACGCACGCAGGTCGAGGTTGAGCGCCGCCTTCAAGTCGGGGATGTCTTTTTTGATGAGCTGGTCCTGCAAATTGATGGTGTTGGTCGAGACGACCACCCGCGTATTGTTTTGGACTGCGAACAAAGCGGCTGGGACGAGATACGCGAAGGACTTTCCCACGCCCGTTCCCGCCTCGACGATGAGATGGTTGCCGTTCGAGAGGGCGTTGGTCACCGCCTTGAGCATGTCCACTTGCTGCGGGCGTTGCTCATAGGCTTCGAAATATTGCGAGAAAGGTCCGCCGTATTCCAGCACTGACGCCACTTCTTCGGGGTCGATGCCGACGGGTTCTTCGTTCCGCTCGATGGGTGGGAGGTTCCTGGGAGATGAATCAGTCTTCGGTTTGGGTGTAGGTGTGTGTTGAGTTCGTTTCGGTTTGATCCCCTCCTTCGCCCGCAGTTGGAGTGCCTGCTCGAAGACCCATCCCGCATCCCAATCGACTCCGCCGCCCAACTCGACGAGTTCCTGCAACGTTTCGAGCGGCAGTTCCTTCGCCATGTCGAGCAGTCGGACGTAAGCCGCCTGTGTCACGCGAGCGTCGTCGAGGGCGCGATGTGTGGCGGGCAGGGGAATGCTCAACTGCTGACCGAGTGCGCCGAGGTTGTAGCGGCTGGCGGTGGGCATCAGCACGGTGGCAAGCTCATACGTGTCGATAGTCTGGTGATAGGGGAATAATCCCGCCTTGCGCAGGAAACCGATGTCGAACTTGACGTTGTGCCCCAAAATGGGCGAGTCCCCGACGAAGGCGATCAGCTCGTGCTCGATGTCGCGCAGGCGCGGCGCCTCGCGCACCATCTTGTCGTCGATGCCCGTCAGTCCCGTGATGAAATCGGGGATATGTTTGCCAGGGTTGATCAGCGTGCTGAATTCATTTTCCACGCGGCGGTTGCTGAATTTGACAGCGGCAATCTCGATGATCGCGTCGCGATTTTCATCAAGCCCTGTGGTTTCGATGTCGATGGATACGATGGAAGTCATATTAGAACAAGTGTATCATGAAACTGTTTTCCCACCTGCCATGATTCTTACCGCCGTAGGGGCGGGGTTATCCCGCCCTTACGGTTTCATCATTTCGATTTGTCTGATCCAATAAAATCAGCAATAAGAGCCAGAACATCAAACGGAATATTTCCACCGCAAACATGGTGTGGCGGGTGACGCCGATGGAGTCGGCGAAGAAGCCCACGCCCATGGTCAATGACGCGCTGAGGAAAAGCCAGGTCATCAACCAAAGCCAACCCGCGTGAATTACATTCCTTCTCCTGAAAGCAGAGAAGAACAAACCTGCCATCAGCAGGATGTCCAGGACAAAAAAGAGATATGTCTTCGGATGCAGCAGGTCATTGGCAGTCACCAGCGCGAGGCGGGCGGGAGTATCTTCCGAGAAAAAATACGGCTGTGTGTTTTCAGAGAAGATTCCACCCAGTTCGGCTGTGAAGGAAGTCAGCGTGTAGCCAGGATGGGCTAGTAAAAATCTCGCGTACGCACGAGGCGCATTTTCGATGAACCACTCATGATATTCAGCAGATTTGGGATTCGGCATTCCCAATCCCTGCAGGAATTCCACGCGGGCAGGGTAGGGCAGGAGCAGGTCGTTGTAGACGTTGGCTAGCGGAACTTCCCAACGGCGACTGAGCATGGAACTTTGCAACCCGACCAACACGACAACGAGAATAACCCCAATTGGAATCAGCAGCGTTTTGTCTTTGCGAATTTTGGATACTGCAACCGCGGAGAGAATGGACATGACAAGCAGGACAATCAGTGTGTAAATATTGGCATCCCGAGTGAATGTCCAAAGCACCAGCGTAATCACTGCAAGCACGGCAAGGACAACTGAGAATTTGCTGTCGAATTCCTCTTCTGTAACCATGAAATAAACTTCGATCACCAACGCAAGACTGATGGCAAACAGCGAAAATGTCAGCGACTCAGAGCCGAGGATGCTGTCCCAGTCCGCGATGGCGGGGGTGAAGCCGAAGGCTGTGATGAGGGCAGCGGCGAGCAGTTTTTCATATCCGCCGCTCAACCGTTTGGAAACCACCCAAGCCAGTGCGCCCCATGCAATGACCGCTAGAATGTTTTGAAAAAGCACAATCTTATCAAAGCAGGGTTGGATGCCGCGATAAGTCTCTGTCTGGACTGCAGGGTAACTCACCACTTTAAGTTCGCAGTTTTGCACGTCCGCCAGATAATAGAGCAGGTTGGTGGTGAAGAGGCGGCCGCGGGTCAGCATGTCAGACGAAAAGAAGGGTGAACTTCCGCCTTTGATATAGCTTCCTGTGTCGGCGTTTGCCACCGAAAGGTTCAAATCGCCATAGGAGGTCAGGCGGAGGAAGATCGTGCCAGCCAGAATCAATCCGACAAGGAAATTGATTCCCTGTTTCAATCCTCTTGCGAAGTTTGCGGACGGCAGTAGTTTCGTCTTCACGATTATGTTCTTTATGCAGCTTCGCCTGTTTTTTCGCGCTGCACGGAAAAGTCAACGAGGATAAGAAGGAGCATCCACATCAGGAGTCGATACGTTGTGGTGGACGACAGTGTGTGGCGAACCAGCGCCCACGAATCGCCGAAAATGTTGAAGAACATGGAGCTGGCGGCGATCAAAAATGTCCAGGTCATCAGCCATATCCACGGCAAAGCCGCCCGATTTTTCTGGAACAGGAACTGGTTCCACAACATCAACAATAGAATCAAGTCAACCAGGAATATCGATCCGCTCTTGGGGTGAAGATAGTTCCCGATCAGGGTTAACAGCGGACGGTATTCCCATTCGTTGACTTTGAAGTAAGGCTGCATGTTGTCGCTGAAGGCAGCGTATTGATCCTTGAGGAATTTGCGCGCGGTATAGACGGGGTGGTCCACAAGGAATTTCATGTAGGTAATGGGGGCATGCTTCTCGAACCACGCGTAGAATTCGGGCGTCTCATATTCCGGCATCCCCCTGTCGGTGAAATATTGCATGTTGCCTTCCGAGCCGACGATGTCGCTTTCCCAGACGTGGATCAGTTCATTGACCCAGGGGAGTCTTTGCCTAGTCGAGACAAAACCCAAGATGAAAATTGAAAGCATGACCAACCCTGCAAGGATGGGCAGCTTTGTCCTCCTAAACCGTGGCAGGATGTACAGTCCCAAAATAAAGAGCGACGGGAAGATCAATAGATTCGCGTTGATGTCCCGTGTAAATGCCCAGAAAAAGAGCAGCGCGAACAAAACAACAAGGGCTGCGATGTACCCGGGTTTATCTGTCGGATCGCCATGATAGGCAAAAGCCAGCCAGATCAGGATTGCATATGCGATTACGAATAGTGAGATGCTGAGCGACTCCGCGCCCAACACGCTGTCCCAGTCAGCCATTTGCGGGGTGAAGCCAAAGAGCATGATGATGAAGGCCGATCCAACTCTGGCGACACCATTTTTCAGCCGCGATGAGAAAACCCATGCCAGCAGGGGCCACCCCATGATCGAGAGCACGACTTGCAGGACGGCGATATCCTGGAGGCCCCTGTCCACTTTGCGATACACGGTGTTGGCGCCGTCCGAGAATGCTCGAAGCCGATAGCCGTCGGGCGGCGTGAAGATTTTGTATATAAAATTTGTGGTGTAAGGGCGATAGCCGGTAAACGCCTCCCACGAGAACAGGTTGACTTTCGAGGAGTCGAAATAGCTTTGGGTATCGCGGTTTGCCACCGACAGCCGCAGATCGCCGTAGACGGTCAACCGCATGCCAATAAAAACAGCTATTATCGCCAGGACAAACCATTGACTTATGTTTTTCATGAATTGATTGACCAATTTTTGGATGTGTGTCTGAAGTTTTCCCGGGGGAACAAGAACGCATATTTTCGGTTCAAAATATGCGTTCGTTTGGGATATCCCTTATTCAGCCAGGGCTTCTGTCAGGGTCTTGATCTGGTCGGTTGACAAGGCGCGGTTCTTCCCGCCCTGCCGCATAAATTCCTTGAGCTGCTTTAATTTCAATGCCGGGATGGGAGACTCGCCTGCGTCCAATTCGACCTCATCGGTGGTGAAGACCAGAATGGGTTTGATCTCAGGGATGTCTGATTCGTCCAGTTTTTTTACAAAGGATTTTTTCAGCCTTTGGACTTCGTTTTCCGCGTCGAGGTCGGGGCGACCCAAACCCTCCTGTCCGAAGATGCGCATGTAACCTTGCAGGAAACCGCCGCCTTTCAATTTCCAGCGATTTTTTTCAAAGGAGACATTCCCCCGCTGGTGATACGGCAGAAGAACCCATATGCCGGAAGGTCCAATCAGCAGATGGGATACTGGCGAGGAGTAATGGTAAATGTTGAACTCGCTGTGCAAGCCTTTGAGCGCCGCATCCAGCTTCTCGTCGGGGCGCGGCGACCTGCCCCAGCGGCTGCCCATGTACATGCCGACCTGGGACATGACAAACCCAATGATCAGGCAGACGAACGCGTAATTAGCCAGATTGGGTATTGAAATTGAG
The DNA here is from genome assembly GCA_016234555.1 of Chloroflexota bacterium. GTDB lineage: Bacteria > Chloroflexota > Anaerolineae > Anaerolineales > Villigracilaceae > Villigracilis. The sequence goes on from JACRBJ010000069.1 coordinate 41,867, forward strand.
ATGTACATGCCGAGGCCAAGCACAGCCAGCCCGCCAAAGTTCATCCAATTTCCTATCTTTCCATTGCGTTGAATCAGTTTTTCGTTTTTGATGATTTTCATGTTAGTTTTTCAGGCTCTCTTCGATGGCAGATTTCATTGCGTCCAGCACTTTCACGTCCACGGCATGTTTTGCCACGCGGACGGCGTTCTTGATGGCGAAGGCGTCCGACCGCCCGTGACCGATGAAGACCAGCCCGTTCAAGCCGAGCAGGGGGGCCGCGCCCTGTTCGCCGGGGTCGAGCAGTTTTTTGATTGCGCCAAGCGCAGGCTTGACCAGCAATCCGCCGATTTTTGTCTTGAGACTTCCGTTCTTAATGATCTCGCGGATTTTATCGGTGATAAGTTTGGCAACCGCTTCGGAGGTCTTCAACATCACGTTGCCGGTAAAACCATCAGTGACAGCCACATCCACCTTGCCGCCGATGACTTCCTTGCCTTCCACGTTGCCGCAGTAATTCAACTTTGCAGTTTTGAACAGAGGCGTGGCGGCGCGAATCAATTCGTTGCCCTTGCCTTCCTCCTCGCCGTTGGAGACCAGCCCCACTTTGGGGCTTTTCACGCCGCGTACCTTCTCGGCATAGATGCTGCCCAGAATGCCAAACTGCAAAAGGTTTTCGGGTTTGCAATCGGGATTTGCGCCAATGTCCAGCACCACGCAGGTTCCAGTGGCGGTGGGGAAGATGGGAGCCAGGGCGGGGCGATCCACGCCGCGGATTCGTCCGAGGCGGAAAAGTCCCGTGACCATGCCCGCGCCCGTGTTGCCCGCGCTGACGAAGGCATCCGCTTCGCCGTTCTTGACCAGGTCGATGCCGACAGCCATCGAGTTCTTTGCATCTTTGGCGCGGGCTTTGAGCACCAGCTTTTCGCCCTTGTCTTCCATCGTCAACATCTCGGGTGCGTGAACAACTCGAATGGAGAGTCCGCTGGTATCCTGCCGATCCAGCACAGGCTTGATCAATGCCTCGTCGCCGACCAAAATGATTTCCGCGCCGTATTCCCGCGCAGCCAGGACCGCGCCTTCCACATCGGGCGTGGGGTATTCGTCACTGCCCATTGCATCTACAACGATTCGAGCCATCCTATTTCTCCTGATTGAATTTGCTTGACAAGAAAAGCAAGCTGATTATAATACGCCCTGCTTGCGCTGGTGCTGGAATTGGCAGACAGGCACGTTTGAGGTGCGTGTGCCGCAAGGCGTGGAGGTTCAAGTCCTCTCCAGCGCACAAGCAAGGAAAATCCCCGAGAAATCGGGGATTTTTTGTTAAGACCCGACACCTAATTTTTGTGCAAAATATCCTACAAGTCATTGGCATTTGACTCGTTGAACATCATCTTAGCCACAGATTTCACAGCTGGGCACGGATTTTTCTAACCAATCAGTGAAAATCCGTGAAATCCGTGGCAAGGTTTTGGGTAAACACTAATCGCAAACGATGGGTTGCAGCCCAATTGGGCAGAATTTAGGTGTCAGGTCTTCTGGCTATGAAATAATCAAACTACAACAGGTGACTGCGCCTTCGGCTTTGGCAAGTTCATCCACCGTGACGGGCTGGACTTTATATCCGCGCGCTTCGAGTTTGGCGAGCGTCTTTGGGAAGGATGTGGGGAAGATGATTTTGTCGTCGATGGGCAGGCAGTTCGCCGCGAACGGTTCGGACGGATCGACTTCGATCCAGTCGAAGCCTTTGAAGTGAGACGTGTCCACCCAGTTGGGATTGATGAGCAGGGTCTTGTCGTCCACTTTGGTGACGGCTGTCTTGAGATGCAGGCAGTCGCGCATTTCAACGCCGGTGACTTTGTAGCCGTAGTTGTCCAGCAAGGCTTGCATTTGTTGAATTGATTCGGCGTTGCTGCGGGTGGAGATTCCCACGTAAATGTTTTTGCCAAGAACCAACACATCGCCGCCGTCCACAGTGGCAGGCTCGGTGACGTGGACCAGTGGTCGGTGCGGAGACAAAGCCCGAATGATGGATTCCGTCTCGGGTTTGCGCGAATCAGCCCCGGGCCGGGTGATCACAGCCACTTCGGGCAGGATGAAGGCGGTATCCTCCACAAATACCGAGTCGGGCAGGTCGGCTTCGGCGGGAAGTTCAATGACCTGACAGCCGACTTCCGCCAGGGCGTTGACGTATCCCTCGTGTTGCGCGTTGGCAACTTCGAGGTCGATTGGCGTGCGGTCGATGTGAGTGATCTCGCACTCATTGAAGCGCGGACTGATCTTGCGGGTGATGGCGACTGTCATTTGGAATTCTCCTTTGCGGGAATTTTACATGCAATTTCGCAATGGTACAATTGTGAAATCTCATACGATGGAGGCTTGTTATGTCTGCTGTTTTTCCGAGCGAAGAATGGTTGAAGGGGCTGGAAGCGAAACTCAATTCCGATGAAAAGTATCGGGGGATTGCAAAAACCTGGGAAGGGGACATGTTCATACTTATGGAACCAAAAGGTAATTTGAAGGAGCAGGTCACAGTCTATCTGGACCTTTGGCATGGTACGTGTCGAAAGGTTGAGTACAACCCTGCGGCGTCTGCCCATCCAACTCCGACTTTTACTTTGACCGCAAACTATGATGATATCAAAGACATCGTGACCGGCAAACTAAATCCCATGACTGCCATGATGACGATGAAGTTGAAGGTGAAGGGCAATATGGGATACATGATGCGAAATGTTCCCACCGTGCTGGATTTCGTCCGTTGTATGCAGGAAGTGACGACGGAAATTTTGTAATTTGTCGAAGGTCGAAAGTCAAAGGTCGCGGATCTGTGCCTTGGACTTTCGACCTTTGACTTTTGACTAAACTACCATGCAACCTATCCTAAAAATCAACCTCACCACCCAAACCACCGAAGAGTTCATCATCCCGAAGGAATGGGAGCAGGACTTCCTCGGCGGCGCGTCGCTGGCGGCGCGAATTTTGTATTCATCCTTGACGAAGGAACTTGACCCGCTTTCGCCTGACTCGCCTTTGCTGTTTCTCTGCGGTCCGCTGACAGGGACTTCGGGACCAACCACGGGACGGTTCGTCGTCTGCGGGAAAAGCCCCGCGACCCACCTGTGGGCGGAATCCAACGTCGGCGGGTTTTGGGGTCCCGAACTCCGCAAGGCTGGTTATGACGGCTTGTGGATCACGGGAAAAGCTCAACGCCAGGTCTATCTCTGGGTCGAAGACGGCAGGTTCGAGGTCAGAGGCGCGGAGAAGGTTTGGGGGCAGGATATCTACGAGGCGCAGGAATCCATCAAAGCGGAAGTCGGAGTCAAAGGGACGCGGGTCATGACCATCGGGCAGGCGGGCGAGCGCGGCGTGTTGTTTTCGTCCATCGCCTGCGACCATGGGCGCATGGCGGGGCGCACGGGACTCGGCGCGGTGATGGGGTCGAAGAACCTTAAGGCGGTTGCGGTGCATGGTACGAGAAAAATCGAGGTTGCGGATGCGGAGCGATATGCCGCCCTGCGCTCCGCAGCCAACGTCACACTCAAACAGGATAACGAAGCGAAGATCATTCATGAAACTGGCACGGCGGGCGTGGCGAATTATGCCGCGTATCTCGGCTCGATGCCGGCGAAGTATTATCATCTCGGCGAGTTCGAAGCCGTGGACAATATCTCTGGCTCGAGGATGGCGGAGACCGTGCTGAAGGGATTCAGCGCCTGCCAGGGTTGCGTGATCGCCTGCGGGCGGGTGGTGGACTTGGGTGACGGGGAGAGGCGCAAGGGTCCCGAATATGAAACGGTCGTCGGCTTTGGTCCCAACCTGTTGATCGACGATTTGAACGAGGTGATTCAACTGGGCGAGATGTGCGACAAATACGGCATGGACACCATCAGCATGGCGAACACGATTGGGCTGGCATTTCGCTTGTATGAAGTGGGAAAGGTCACGAAGCAGGATATGGGCGGAATCGAGCTGAACTGGGGCGACCCCGCGGCTGTTCGCCAGTTGATTGACCTGACCACCCGCCGCGAGGGAATCGGCGAACTGCTGTCGCGCGGTTCGCGTCAATTTGGCGCGGCGTTTGGCGCGGAGGACGAAGCTGTGCAGGTGAACGGACTCGAAACTGCGTACCACGATCCGCGCGGCGTTTCAGGCATGGCGATTTCATACGCGACCAGCCCGCGTGGGGCGTGCCATAACCAGTCGGATTATTTCTTCGTGGACTTTGGTCATACCAACGAAGCGCTCGGCATCGAATATTTCGACCGTCACGCGCAGGCGGAGAAATCCGCGAATGTGGCGAAGCACCAGGATTGGCGAACTTTCTTCAACGCCGCCGTGATGTGTATCTTCGCCAACGTCGACCCGCAGATGCAGGTGGATTTGGTCAACGCGGCTTGCGGCTACGATTGGACGATTGCGGACATGATGAAATGCGGCGAGCGCGGCTGGAATCTCAAACGGGTCATCAACAACCGCATGGGATTGACCCGCGCAAACGATAAATTACCCAAGGCGTTTTTGGAGCCGTACAACGAAGGTGGCGCGGCTGGATTTGTCCCTGATTTGCCTGCCATGCTCGAAGCTTACTACGAAGCCCGTGGCTGGGACAAGGAAACGGGGAAGCCGTCCCAAGAGAAGTTGACTGAGCTGGGGGTGGATTTTATAGGCTGATGATATGTTGGAAGGTTCGCTTGTCCTTGTGCGTGGAAGCGGTGACGTGGCATCGGCGGTTGCTCACGTCCTATTTCAGGCTGGGTACGGTGTCGTGATTCACGAGTCGCCCCAGCCGACGGCGACCCGTCGCCAAATGGCATTCACAGATGCGGTCTTCGATGGCAGTGCAATTTTGGAAGGCATCGAAGCCAGAAGAGTGGACGACCTCAATTTGTTGCAGGAGATATTGTCTGAGCGGAAATTTATTCCGCTGGTCACGGCAGATTTTTCCGAGACGGCGGCGATTCTGCGTCCGCAAATTTTGGTCGATGCGCGGATGCGAAAACACTCCCAGCCTGAATCCCAAATTAAACTTGCCGAATTGACCGTCGGGCTGGGACCAAACTTCATCGCGGGAGAAACCGTTCACCTTGGCATCGAGACAGGCTGGGGAGAGGATTTGGGGAAGCTCATCGAAAAGGGTTCGACGAATCCGCTTCAAGGTGAGCCGCGCAAGATTCAGGGTCACGCCCGCGACCGTTATGTGTATGCACCCGCCGCCGGCACATTTTCCACGGCGCGTCAAATCGGGGACAAGGTGGCAGCGGAGGAGGAGATTGCCCGCGTGGATTCAACTCCGCTGTTGGCTCCCATCAGTGGCACGCTGCGCGGACTGACCCGCGACGGGGTTCCTGTTGCGCTCAAAACCAAAGTCATCGAGATCGACCCGCGAATCGAAAATGCGCAGGTGTCGGGCATTGCCGAGCGTCCTGCGCGGATTGCGAGAGGTGTGCTGGAGGGAGTCCGCAGCTTCTACTTGAGGAAATAAAAAATCCAGAAGCAGGACTTCTGGATTCCGTCTTATGCAGGTTCGCTTTCGACGGCGAGGCGTTTTTTCTCCCGCCAGTTCCATGCCATCCTGAGCCCAAAGCCGAAGAAAACCACACCCAGCACCAGTCCGCCAAAATTGTTGATGAAATCGTAGACCAGCTCCCATTGACTGCCGAACCAGTAGCCGAGTCCGCCGTACACAAGGAGCCAGGTCAGTTCGCCGCTCACATCGTAAAACAGGAAACGCGAAAATTTATATCCGCTGCCGCCTGCGATCCAGTTGGTGGGAATGGCGATGGCGGTGACCAGCCAGCGCGTAAGATAGATCGCCAGCCCTGCCTGTTTTTGGAATGAATTGCTGGCGTTAACCCATGCGGGGGAATTGCCGAATCGTTTTTCCACCCAGCCTTTGGCGTAATATCCCATGCCGTAACTGAGCATGTCGCCCAGCACCGCGCACACCAGCCCGATGATGATGACCTCGTACCAGTTCAAGACTCCCTGCTGGCTGAACGCGCCTGCCGCGATCACCACCACCGAAGCGCCGACAGGCAGACCAAGAGCGCCGAGCAGCAGAATGATCCCGATAAATGGCGTGCCAAAATTGATGACTTGCGTGAGAAGAAAATCGGACATGGGATTAAGGAGCGGGCGCTGTCGGCGGGGAAACGGTTTGGGGCGCAGAATCAGGCGTGGGCGGTGGCTGGAGTTTCTTCACCGTCACCTTGACCGTTTCCAGCACAAATCCATCCGCGTCGGGATAAAATTCGCGGTTCAAATTCCTCAGACTCTTTTCGCGGTTCTCTTTGTCTGGGGGGATTTTCAAGGCGTCGAAGAGGGCGGACTCGGGAACGCGGTAGAGTTCCGCAATGAAGGGCACGGTCATCCAGTTGCGGATGAGTTCGACATCGGTCTCCACTTTGCCGGGTCTGCCGGGCGGTGGGGGACGATGCCCATCGAACTTCTTGAAGGCATGGAGGACGCGCATCCCAAAGAAGGCGGTAAACAGGACGCCCAGCGCAATGAGACCAATCACCAGCGCGCGTTGTTTTTTTGAAACCTTTGCGGGCATGGGTCTCAATCCTTCCATTCCAATTCAAAGTTTCCGACGAAGACGGTATCGCCTTCCTGAATGCCCGCCTCGCGCAGGGCTTTGTCGACGCCGAGTCTTTCCATCAGTTTTTGGAAACGGCGGACGGAACCGTCGTGCTCCCAATAGGTCATCTTGGCGGAACGTTCGATTGCCACACCCGTGACGCGCCACCTGTCTTCGTCCTCTTGTGTAATCTCGAACTGGTTCGGATCCACTTCGGGTTTGTATACGGGGAGGGTTTCCTCCTCGACTTCGGGCGGGAGTTCCATCAATTTGCGGTGCGCTGCGATCAGCAGGTCGCGTGTGCCGCTGCGGGTCATGGCGGAGACTTCGAGCAAGTCCACCTTTTTCTTTTTGAAGCCAGCTTTGATTTTTTTCAGCCGTTCCTGTGCGTCGGGCTGGTCGAGCTTGTTGAGCGCCACGATCTGCGGTTTGGTTCCCAGCCTGGGGTCGAAGAGTGACAACTCGTTGTTGATCTGGCTGAAGTCTGCCAGCGGGTCTTCGGAGAGTCCGTCGATCATGTGGATCAAAACCCGCGTGCGCTGGATGTGTCGCAAAAAGTCGTGACCCAGGCCCGCGCCTTCCGCCGCGCCTTCGATCAGGCCGGGGATGTCTGCCAGCACGACGGTTGTGTCATCGTCGATCTTTGCCACGCCAAGATTTGGTTCCAGCGTGGTGAAGGGATAGTCGCCGATCTTGGGCTTGGCATTGGTCAGCGCCGACAGTAAAGTGGACTTGCCCGCGTTGGGCAAGCCGATGATGCCGATGTCGGCGATGAGTTTCAATTCGAGGCGCAGGAGTTTCTCTTCGTGCGGTTCGCCGCGTTCCGCTGTGCGCGGAGCCTGATTGCGCGACGTGGCGTAGTGCTGGTTGCCGAGTCCGCCGCGCCCGCCCTTGCAGATCAGCAATTGCTGACTGGCTGTGGTCAGGTCGCCGAGCAGGTCGCCTGTTTCTGCGTCATAAACGACGGTGCCGGGCGGGACATAAATCACGAGGTCTTTGCCGTTGCGCCCGGTCATCTGCGAACTGCCGCCGTTTTTACCCGGCTCCGCCGCAAACTTTTCATTCTGCCGAAACGCGGAGAGGGTGTTGAGCGTGGCTTTGACTTCGACGATGACATCTCCGCCCTTGCCGCCGTCGCCGCCGTCGGGTCCGCCCAACGGGACGAATTTCTCGCGGCGGAAGTGCACCATGCCATCTCCGCCCTTGCCTGATTTTACGTGGATGTTTACCTGATCAATGAACATGCATCCATTATAACTGCTGGGGAGGATAAAAAATAAAAACGCAAGGATACAACGCCACTGTATCCTTGCGGAACATCTGATAACGCCAGGGTGAACCCTATCGCTTGACGTTGAACTCTATCAAGGGCGAATCGCCGACGCCAAAGAGGACTTTTTGTTCGGGTTTATCGGTGATGATGTAGATGATTCGCATATAAGCTGTGTCTTCGAACTCCACCGCTATGTCGCCATATATCGCGTTGTAGTCTATCGATAGCGGATCGACTTTTTGCTTGCTGGTGGCAATCTGCGACCCTCCGAAAAGCACATCGTTGCGATTGCCATCGCTGTCTATGACATATGTGTCGCTCCACTTGATGGCAGCAGGGCTGGCTCCCGTGTTACGCGCCCTCACGACCAGGTCTATAATCATGTAACCAGGATTCGCCCAGTAACGATACCCATTTCCTGGTATGAGATTGTCATGGCGATACACATCCAACACACTGAACTCCATGGTTTTGTAACTGACCGCATCGCCAAGGGAAGCTGGGGTCGGCGTCGGTGGTACGTTCGTGGCGGTTGGGCGTGGTGTTGATGTCGGTGTTGATGTCGGTACAGGGGTTGACGTCGGTACAAGGGTGGCTGTTACGCTGGGAGTAATTGTGGGACCCAGGAATTGTCCCGGCCCACAGCCTGATACGCTCAGGCTTACAACCAAAACGAGAATCGCCATAAATCTTTGCTGTGTGTTCATTTTTTCTCCTGCGCTATAGCGGGCGCCCCCGGCTTCCTCTTATCGCGGAAAGCCTGCGTTGTTTTTTCCTTATTCCGCGGCTGCTTGAAGATTATTGTCTTGCCAGTTTCCTTCGCTGTGCTTGTTTGTAGCAGGAGACTTTTGCGCTCTCGTCACCAATGTCAAGCATACAGCCGAATTCCAAATCACGCAAGTTTTACCGTTTTTGCGGGGGAATTCTGTTATGCCATTAAAACGAACAATTCCCACGTTACGTAGATAATCAAGCCATCTTAATTGGCGCGAAACCCTACCGAGGCAGTTCATGGAAAAACCCTTTACCATCCTTGTGATCGACGACGAACCCTCCATCCGCATGGGACTTGCCGCAACCATCAGGCGGCACGGATATGATGTCATCACCGCTGTGAACGGGGACGATGGATTCCTCAAGGCGAGGCAGTCCCTGCCCGACCTGATCATCTCGGACGTGATGATGCCCGACCTGAACGGTTTCGAAATGAAGCAGCAAATGGGACACGACCCGCTGCTGGCATCCATCCCCTTTATTTTTCTCACCGCCCGCACCGCCTCGCAGGACCGGGTGGCGGGCATCCGCGAAGGCGCGGATGATTACGTCACCAAGCCCTTCGTCACCGAAGAGTTGATGGCGCGCATCGAGGCAGTCCTGCGGCGGGTCAAGACCGAGCGGGAGCGCGGACGTGAGCAGGCAAAACAAGCCGCACAGGAGGAAATGGAAAAGCTTCGCAAGGAGGTCTTGCAGAATTTCAGTCACGAACTGCGCACGCCGCTTGGCAACGTCATGATGTCCCTGGACATGGTAGTGGGCAACAAATTCAAATCATCCGATGAACAGCAGGAATTCCTGCGCATTGCCCATTCCAGCGCCGACCGTTTGGAATCCCTGGTGGCGGACATCATTCTGCTTTCGGATATCGACCAGAACCACCTGAACCAGATGCGCCAGGTGATAGACGTGGAGCATCACATCCTGGCCCCGATCAAGCGACGGTTGGTGCGTTACGAGGAAAAGCAGTTGAAGTTCATCCACGACATCGGGATGGACGGCGTCATCAAGGCGCCGCGCCGCGAATTCATCCAGTCGCTGCTGCATCTTGTGGATAATGCCCTGAAATTCGGTCCCGAACATGGGACGGTGAAACTGACCGTCAAACCCGGTACGGATGGCGGCGTAATGATCGCCGTGCAGGATGAAGGCGAGGGCATTCCCGTTGACCTGCGCGAAAAAGTCTTTGAACGTTTTTTCCAGATCAGCCAGGGCGATGGGCGCGGGTTCCAGGGCTTGGGCGTCGGCTTGACGATTGCCCGTGCCGTGTTTTCCAGCCTCGGCGGCGATGTGAAAATATTGGACTCGGACAAGGGCTGTCACGTGACGGCAACCCTGCCTGATCTGCGTCCTGAAGATGTGTCGTATGGATGAGAAGACCATTCCACTCAGCAAGCTGCCCGTCGACGTAAAGGTGCAGGTCAGCGGAAAAGGCAAACTGGGCGCAGAGCTTGATTACCGGGCTTTGTTCGAACAGACGGGGGAGTGCGTGTTCATCATCGGACTCGATTTCAAGTTCATCACCGCCAACCAGCAGGCGCTGCGTTTGCTTGGCTACGAAGAAGGTCAACTAATGGGTTTGCCTGTGGAAGAGATCATGGCTCTGGAGGATTCCCACGAACAGGAAATCCTGACCGAGAAACGGCTGGGCTTGTCCGAGCATGTGTTGAAGAAAAGAGACGGCTCCCTGCTTCCCGTGGAGTTGAGTATGTCCGTTGTGCATAACGACATGGGACTGCCCGCCTACATCCAAATGCTGGCGCGGGATATTTCGGAGCGCAAGCAATCCGAGGCGAGCCTGAAGCGGCACATGCGCGCGCTTTCGGTCATTGGCGAAGTGACGGCGAGCCTGTTCCGCTCCGCCAATATCGAAGCCGAAATCCCCAAAGTATTGGAATCATTAGGCTACGCGGTGGACGTGTTCTGCTGTGCGCTGCTCGACATCGACAAGTCCTCCATGAAGATCCAGGTCCAGTGGGTGAGTTTTGACTCTACGGGATTCGACGCCTCTGCCGCGCTTGCGCCCTTTCTTGATTCGATCCGCGAGAAGCCGGAGCGCGTCTTTTCCGTCACCGATACTCCCTTTGATAATATCGACATCCCAACCATCTCCATTCTTGTGATCCCCATCCAGGGCACCCTCGGCTCCTGGGGATTCCTCGCCCTGTTCGACAAACAAAACCAGCTCTCCTGGCTGACCACCGAATTCGACACCGTTCAGACTACTGCCAACCTGATCGGTGCGGCGTTGGAGCGGTTGCATTACGAGAAGACGATTCGCCTGAGTGAGACCCGCAACCGCGTAATCGTGGATGCCCTGCCGGACCTGCTGCTCCGCACCGACCGTACAGGACAAATCCTGGACTATAGTGCCCACCCGAGCCACCCGCTGTACCTTGCGCGCGAATCGGTGATTGGGATGCGGCTCTCCGAACTCTGGCCCCCCGACGTGGTGAATATGATCATCGAGCCGGAGACGCAGGGCGTCTTTGTCTCCTCGCATTGGGTGTATGGATTCAGCCTCCCGAACCGCGAGCAGGTATTCGAAGCGCGGCTGCATCCCATCAGCCCGGAGGAAGCCCTGATCGTCGTGCGCGATATTTCCGAGCAGGCGCGTCTCGACCAGATGAAGTCCGATTTTATCAACCGCGCCTCTCATGAGTTGCGTACCCCCCTGACCTCCGCCATCCTGATGGCTGAACTGTTGCAGATGGGCGGCACGCCGGAGGAGACGGCGGAATATATGAGCGCCCTGATGCGTGAATTGAACCGCCAGAAGGACTTGGTCAATCAACTGCTTCTTGCCGGGCGGCTGGAAAGCGGCAGGATGAAACTCGACGCCGTGCCCATGGACTTGCTGTCTGTGCTGAAGGATGCGGCGCAGTCGATCAAGACCATTGCGGGGATGCGGAACATTTCCATAAAATTGGAATCCGACCGGAAATTCATCAACATCCTGGGCGACACAGGCGGACTTTCGCAGGTGTTCATCAACCTCATCAACAATGCCGTCAAATTCTCCCCCGACGGACAAACTGTCGAGGTGCTGGCAATTACGGATGAAGAGAAACGCGAAGCGCGCGTGTTTGTCGTCGACCACGGGTTGGGTATCCCGCCTGATGCCATCGACCATCTGTTCGAGCGGTTCTATCGCGCGAAAAACGTCACCGTTGCCGAAATTCCCGGCAGCGGCGTCGGGCTTTACATCGTCAAATCCATTGTGGACGAACTGGGCGGAAGGATCGAGGTCAAGAGCGAGTTGAACCGCGGGACGACCTTTATCGTTTATCTGAGACTGGCTATTTGAATTCTTCCGGGCGCATCGAAGGGTGTGGTTTGAGTATGCTATACTTTCCGCACCAAAGGAAACCCCATGTGTGACACAATCATCGCAACAAAATCAGCTACAGCCGACGGCGTTGCCATCTTTGGCAAGAATTCAGACCGCCCGGTAAACGAGGGTCAGCATATCGCGTACTTTCCCGCTGCGCATCATGCTGCGGGCAGCCGTGTGAAATGCACCTACATCGAAATTCCGCAGGTCGAAAAAACTCACGCCGTTTTGCTGTCCAAACCTTTTTGGATGTGGGGCGCGGAAATGGGAGTCAACGAGCACGGGCTTGTCATCGGCAACGAGGCGGTCTTTTCCAAAGTGCCAGCCAACAAGGAGTCAGCCCTGCTCGGCATGGACCTGCTCCGCGCCGCGCTCGAGCGCGCCGTCACGCCACATGAGGCGCTGCAAGTCATCATCGACCTGCTGGAGCAGTTCGGTCAGGGCGGCAACTGCGCCTCGCATGGCGAGAGCATGTATTATCACAACAGCTTTCTCATCGCCAACGCGGACGACGCATGGGTGCTCGAAACGGTGGACAAACAGTGGGCGGCGCGCCAAGTGGAGGATGTGTATTCCATTTCAAACTGCCTGACGCTTGGCGACCAATGGGACATGGCTTCGCCGGACCTCGTTGAGCTTGCCGTGCAAAAGGGCTTCTCCAAATCGCCGGGGCAGTTCCATTACGCCAGGGATTATTCCGATTTCATTTACACCAACTTCGGCAAGGGGCGGGCTCGCTGTGCCACGACCACCAGCCTGCTCGGAAGCCAAAAGGGCGGCATCGATGTTCGAGTCATGATGGGTGTGCTGCGCCATCACAAGGATGAAAATTTCGACCCGCAAGCCGCCGGCATTTTCGACGTGGATGTTTGCATGCATGCCGGGTTTGGTCCCATCCGTGCCAGCCAGAGCACCGCGTCGATGGTGGTTCACTTGGATGGGGACTTGCCGACGGTTTTTGTCACGGGGACGTCCGCTCCGTGCACGGGGATTTTCAAACCGATTTGGGTGGATGCTTCGCTGTCTGCCCTCGGACCTGATCCTGCTTCGACGTATGATCCAGCCTCGTTGTTTTGGTCCCACGAACGCCTGCACCGCGCGACCCTGCTTAACTACCCCGAACGCCTGAAAACCTACTCAGCCGAACGTGACGAACTGGAAACCAGGTTTACACGGGATGCATTGAACCTGGCGAAAGCCTCCGCCCGTGAGCGCGCCGACTTCTCCGCCCGGTGCTTCCGCGAAGCCGCACAAGCCGAAGCGGAGTGGTTGAAGCGCGTGGAGCAAATCCCCGCCCGCAGGAGGTTTTTGAACGCCAGCGCATGGGCTGGCTTTAATAGAAAGGCGGGAATGCCTGGTGTGAGATAGCTCCCGAAAACAGGGGAATAATGCGTCGCTTTAAGGGTGTTACGGAACCTGTTACATCCGGTACTTGAAACCAACCCCGTGTTTTGCTAAAGTAAATGTGGACATGTGCGCTTTTCCATGCGAAATGTCCCGCAGGCATTGCCTGTCGAAAAATCGATGTAATCCAAACCTGCCTTTGGGGGAAACCCTGCGGGACGAGATGGAATATCCGTTTGCACGTGTCCTTTGTAGACAAAGGAGATGTGACATGTATAAGAAAATTCTCGTCCCCCTCGATGGTTCACCGCTGGCAGAGGCGGTACTTCCCCACGCGGAAGCCCTAGCAAAATCCGAAGGCGCGGAATTGATCCTCCTGCGGGTAGCTGTGACTCCCGCCCGCTACCTCTTTGCGCACAATCCCGCTGAAGGCAACAATGTCATCCACATGATCGAAAAGGAGGCAGAGGACTACATGAAAGATGAGGTTGCCAAACTGCAAAACGAAGGCATCAAAGTGACGGGCATTACGCGTGACGGCACCCCTCCGAAGGAGATTTTGGAGGTTGCCGAGGAAACCCACGCCGATGTGATTGCGATGTCCACGCATGGGCGCGTTGGCATTCAGCGTTTGTTGCAGGGCAGCATCGCCGAGGAAGTTGTGCATGCCTCGCATATCCCCGTCATGCTGATTCATCCGAATTAGGCAACACGCGCCCCGGCAATCGAATGGTTTGAAAAACAGCCTCCTGATTCGAGAGGGGCGGGAGGCTGTTTGTGTTTTTATGGTACCAGTTTCAGGTGTCCTTCGCTATCCGCGATGACCGATTCCTGCTCCCACCACATGGGATAGTATTTGACCTCCGCCCACAAGGGAGCCATGTCGTCGTAGTGCGGATGGTAGGCGTGACCCGACTGACCGGTGGTGTGCAGGGCAAGGGAGTTATCGAGGTTGCTCAAGTCCACGATCTCGCGCTCGGAGGGCAGCCAGTCCACTTCGAAGGATTCGCCCATCACCCAGCCTGTGGCGTTGACGATGCTCTCTCCGCCGCCTGTTACAAACGGTCCGCGGTTGAACAGGTCTTCGATCAGACTGACGCCGGAATTGCCCAGAGTCTGGTTGCGGAAGGTGGCGGTGTGCAGTTCGCCCCATTTCCATTGGCTGATGTCGCTGCCGAATTTATCGGTGCAGGCTTCGCACTTGACTGCTTCGGCGAAGGCTTTGGCAAAGATGTCGTCGCGAGTTTCCACTTTGTTGGGCGTGGACTTGTCGTCCCACCAGGGGCTGTCGGGTTGATTCACCAAACTCTGCATGACCACGTACCAGCGTGATCCGCCTTTGGGAAAATAAGCTTCGGGCAGGTCGTCAGCAAAGGTATCGGTCAGCAAATCCCACCAGAAGGCTTCGAACAAAACCGCGGAGGACGAATCGGCAGTTTCCTGGTAATCCCAACCACCGAGATGCTTGTCGCGCAGGGCAGCCAGTTCGGAGGTGAGTTGCACATCCATCAAAACGGGGATGAGGACTTCGGCGTTCAGGCTCTTCGAGTCGCTGTGCATTTGTTGGAAGTAGGCAATATCGATTTTGCCGGACGCAGATTCAATCATATCGACAATGCGGGCGGCACGCTGACCGTAATCCCAATCTTTGGTGATCAGGTAGGGATAATCGCGCGGGTTGGCTTGGTTGTTGGCGGTGGCGATAAACCCGCTTTGGGGATTGAAGGCGTAGGGCAGTTCGTCGAAGGGGATCATGCCCGTCCAGTCGTATTCGCTTGTCCAGCCAGGGACGGGTAGGGTGCCATCGCCATTCTTACGGATGGGAATCGCGCCCGGAGTTTGGTAGCCGATATTTCCATCCACGTCGGCATAGAGCAGGTTTTGGGCGGGGACAGACCACATGCGAGCCGCCTCACGGAACTCGTCCCAGTTTTGGGCGCGGTCAAAGCCCCAGATTGCCTCGAAGGGCGTGTTGGGAGTCAGCGCCGTCCACGAGAGGGCAATCACATAATTTTCGGGAAGTTCGACTCCCGCTTCATCCTTGAACGGAACTGCTTCGGGGTCTTTGGGATCGACCTCGTCCTTGAGCGGACCGTACGTCTCGGAGATGATGGGACCATGTCGCGAACTGTGGACGGTGATTTCGACTGGGTCGCCGCCGACCACATTGATGGTTTCGGTACGGGTTTCAAAGTCCACCCATTCGCCGTCCACCTCATATTGATTTGGATTATCGGGGTTGACCTTTTCGATGAAGAGGTCTTGCACGTCGGGGCCAAGATTGGTGAATGCCCAGGCGATGCGGTCATTGTGACCCGCAACAACACCGGGCACACCAGCAAAGGAAAAACCAGTTACTTCAAACGGGCAGGCTTCGGATTTCGGCGCGCAGTGCAGGGCGTTTTGAAACCAGATGGATGGCATTTGGATGCTGAGATGCATGTCGTTGGCGAGCAGGGGTTTGCCGGTGGTCGTCAAGTCGCCCGAAACTGCCCAACTGTTCGAGCCGATGCCGCTACCGGTGGGACCGAGGACGGCGGTGAGGAGGTCGAGTTTGTTTGCGATGGATTCGTAGTCAAAGGTCGAAAGTCGAAAGTCGGTCCTGACCTTCGACATTTGACTTTCGACTTGGCTCACATTCTCCCCAATCTCTGGCGCGATAACCGGATAATCTGACGGATATTCGGGAAAGACTTCCGCCAGTTGTTCGGGCGTGAGGGTTTTGAGCAGGATGGCACGTTCGATTTCGTCGTCCATGTTGCCGCCCAAATCCCATGCCATGGCTTTGCCCCAGGTCAGCGAGTTGACCGGTGTCCACTGCTGGATTTTGTAATCCGGGCTGAGCAGTCCCAGCACGACGTATTCCAAACTGACGGCTGTATCGGTGTGATCTTTGAGGTAGGCGTTTACGCCGTTGGTGTATGCCTGCGCGATTTCCTTTGCCCCAGGAGCGAGTTGTTCCCATTCCTGCTCCGCCAACCGCTTCCAGCCGAGGGTGCGCAGGAAGGAGTCGGTTTCCACCTGTCCACTGCCGAACATCTCGGAAAGAGTACCAGAACCGATGTGCCGCCACGAGTCCATCTGCCAGAACCGATCCTGCGCGTGGACGTAGCCCTGCGCGAAGAACAGGTCATGCGTGGTGGATGCGTAAATGTGCGGGATGCCCATCTGGTCACGGTAGATGTCCACCGTGCCATCCAGTCCGTCGAGTTGAATTTCCCCGTCAATTTGCGGGAAGGATTTCTGCGCGACGGTGTTGGGCAGGTAGCTCTTGAAGTAGAACAGTCCGCCCGACGCTACGATCAGCGCAAGAATAACGACGAGCATGAGTCCTCGTCCAAGAAATTTACCCAAATTTTTCATTTTTCTCCTCCGAGTTGAATAATAAACGTGACAGCCGCTGGCGAAGGCAGCTGTCACGTATGATGAGACACCGATAAATTGAATTGGTTACGACAATACTCTCAATCACTACTGGTTTCGATACTCAACCAGCGGGTTTCTTTTTCCTCATCCACCGTACGGAACCCAGATGTTCTTCACCTGAGTTGCATGTCGCAAAATTTCGTCCATGTCGGGCAACTCACCCGAAACAGGCATTACCCAGGTTTGCTTCATATTTCCGATGGATGCCAACTGCACAGCCTTCTGTCCTTCGGGCGAACCTGCATACCAGACCACATCCACATCGTCGTGTTCGGAAAGTGTCTTGGCGAGTTCGTCGCGTCCGCCTGTGACGATGTTGAACGTGCCAGCGGGGACATCGGATGTTTCGAGCACTTGATAAAAATCTGTCGCAGTCAGCGGTGACGTTTGTGAGGGGACTACCACGAGAACATTTCCCATCGCTAAAGCGGATGCGGCTAATGTGCAAAGCGCCAGCAATGAATTGTCATCTGGCAAAAGAATGCCCATCACGCCGATGGCTTCGGGGACGGCAATTGTCACGTTGCGGATCGGCGTGTTGTGGACAGCGCCATCGTATTTATCCGCCCAGGCTGCGGCGGTGAACAAGGCTTCGATGCTGGCTTCCACTTCTTGAGTGGCAGTGTCCATGTCAACGCCTGTTTGCTGGCTGATGCGCTTGGCAAATTCCTCACTGCGGGCAGCGAGATTTTCGCCGAGGTAAAACAAAATCTGTGCACGGTTGTGACCCGTGGTCTTTGACCATTTGTCCGCTGCGCCGCGCGCGGCTTCCACAGCATTGCGGATGTCCTTGCGGTTGCCCTGTCCCACTTCGCCGATGAGGTTGCCGCTGGGGTCGGTCACTTCAATTGAATATCCGCTGTCGGGGCGGGCTTGTTTGCCGTTGATGAATAATTTTGCTGTGCGGTCGATGGGTCTAAGGTCAAAGGTCGAAGGTCGGGAGCCGTTTGATTTTGCCTTCACCTTTTTGGATTTAGAAGTCTCTGACTTTTGACCTTCGACTTTCGACTTTTTTACATATTCCCACAATCCTTCCTTCCCGCCTTCTCGTCCAAAGCCTGATTCGCGGTAACCGCCAAATCCCGAAGCGGCATCGAATAGGTTTGTTGAATTGATCCACACGGAGCCAGCCTTAACTTGGGTGGCGATGTCCAATGCTAAATTGATATCCTCGCTCCAGATGGATGCGGCGAGTCCGTAGCGGGTGTTGTTGGCTAACTTGACGGCTTCTTCTGGCGTGCGGAAAGTCATCGCGGCGAGGACAGGTCCGAAGATTTCCTCCTGTGCGATGGTGGCGGCAGGGGCAACGTTCATACACAAAGTCGGCGGGTAGTAGTAGCCGTCAGTGGGGCAGGCTGTTGACGGCTGGAAAATTTCGGCGCCTTCGGCTTTGCCCTTTTGGACGTAGGAGTCAATGGTCTCTTTTTGCGAAGGCGAAACAATCGCGCCTACATCGGTGGTTTTGTCCAGCGGATCGCCGACGCGCAGTTTCTCCATGCGTGCTTTCAACTTGGCGTACATCTTTTCGGCAACACCTTCCTGAACGAGCAAACGCGAACCCGCACAGCAGACCTGTCCCTGGTTGAACCAGATCGCATCCACGACGCCTTCCACAGCGGAATCCAGATCTGCATCGTCGAAGACAATGAACGGGGACTTTCCACCCAGCTCAAGGGAAATCTTTTTCGGCGTGCCAGCCGTCGCTTGGCGCAGGGTCCGTCCAACGTCGGTCGAACCCGTGAAGGCAATCTTATCCACATCGGCATTGACCAGCGCCATGCCCATCTTCCTGCCTTCGCCAGTCAGCACATTGAAGACGCCAGGCGGCAAGATCGAACCGCAGATTTCAGCGAACAACAAGGCGGTTAGCGAGGTGAAGCCAGCGGGTTTGAGCACTACCGTGTTACCCATCGACAGCGCCGGCGCAACCTTCCATGAGAGCATGAGCATTGGGAAGTTCCACGGGATGATCTGCCCGACGACGCCAACGGGTTCGTAACCGCGCAATTCGGTGGACATAATCTGCGCCCAGCCCGCGTGATAATAAAAATGGCGGGCGACGAGCGGGATGTCGATGTCGCGGGTCTCGCGGATGGGCTTGCCGTTGTCCATGCTTTCGAGGACGGCGAACAGCCGCGAATGTTTTTGAATTTGACGGGCGATGGCGTACAGGTAACGCGCCCTTGCATGACCCGACAGTTGGCTCCAACTTCGGAAGGCTTTTCGCGCCGCCTTGACTGCGTCCTGCACGTCGTCTTCGCTGGCTTTGGCGACGTCTGCTAGTTTTTGCTTGGTCGCAGGGTTGATGGACGGATACCATTCCTTCGTGGACGGGTCGCGCCATTCGTTATTGATAAAAAGCTGGAACTTGCCGTTGTGCGCGGCAATCCAATCTAAAACGGGTTTGGAGGTTTCGGGAGCGGGTCCGTAGGTGAGGGTGTCGAGAATTTCGGGGATTGTCATTTTGTTTCCTTTTACTATGAAAGCAATATACTTCTGGCTTTTTAAGATTCAGGACTTCAATCGAACATATTATAAAGCGACTGATTTTCCTAACAATAAATCAAAGAAACATTCATGGGGATCAATCTTCGTGCAATTAATAGGCATTGTAAGAAATTTATCTTCTTCTTCCGAAAACTGGGCGAGAATCTGGGATATTCTTTGTTTTTCTTCTCGAAATAACGCATCTAACACAAGCGAAACATATCGAAATGGAAGCCTAACCTCATATCTAAAGAAATTAATTTGAAGGTACACTAATTTCTTTTCTGCCCAGGGAATTATAAAATTAATCTCAGGATTTAAATAGAACGCGGATTTATATTCTCGGATAGTGAAAATTTCCTCCTTGGGTAGAGGTATTTTTTTCGAATCGCCTCCATTTATATATGCGTTAATATAATCACGGACTGTGTTCAGAGAACTATCAAGAATATATCGGTATCCAAGGGTATAAAATGCCATAAGATAAGCAGATGTTATCCAACCAGCAGGCACTTTCTCTGAATCCAAATTTTTATGAGGATGAATAAGGATAGATACGCGCTCACCCTTCTCAATTATTTCATGGAATCTCATCTGATCATCAGGGCTACCATCAATCCATTGTTTATTTTTATTAATTCTTCCAGTTATTCTAAAGTTTTTCATGTCCCCTGATATTTTGACGTTTAAATTAATAGGTTTTTCGCCAGGTTTTCTAATTAGTTGAACCTTTCGGTTTCCGAACCATTCTCCGTTCGCTTCTCCGTCTCTAATTTGTTCACTGAGTTGCATTTGTTTGTCGCTGCGACTGCCTGCTTTATGATTACATTCACAACAAAGTAACACCCTCATATTTTTTGCTGCAACACTTTTCTTTCGAAAATATTGAGGCCAAACATGTCCGTCTGTTAATATTCTCTCTTTAATTGCAGTCCGTGGAAATATTAACAAACAAATCGGACATACAATTACATCTCCTTGATTAGGGTACACATCATTCAAATCTTTTGTATGGGCATCAAACAAACTGCCTAGAAATTCTTCTTTAGCCATTGTTTTATTAGCTTCTATTTCTACAAATGAAACTTTTCATTCTTCTCTAGCATTTCCACAAACTGCTGAATCCGTCTCGCTCTCGTCTCTGCTTTCTTGGCGGTTTCAATTCTGAATAGAAATGAATATCGGTTTGCGCTGTTGAGTGTCTCGAAGAAGGCTTTGGCTTTCTTGTTCCTATCTAACGCGGACTGGAAATCTTCTGGCACGGACATATTCTTTTGCGAGGCGTAGGCTTGCGCCCAGCGCCCATCGGCTTTGGCGGCTTCGATTGCTTTGAGACCTGCGGGCTTCATTTGTCCGCTGGCGATCAAGCGCTCTGCTTTCTCCACATTGATCTTTGACCAAATGCTCTTCGGTCTGCGAGGTGTGAATTTTTGCAGGAAATATTTTTCATCAAAACTCTTTTTCTGACCGTCGATCCACCCATAGCACAAGGCGATGTCCAGAGCCTCTGTGTATGTGACAGATGGAATGCTTGAAGCCTTTTTCGCCAGTTTCAACCACACGCCAGCGGATTTGTCATGCTGCTTGGCGAGCCAGTCTGCCCATTTGGATTGTGATGCAAAGGGGAGGATGGGAAGTTCAGGTGTCATTCACAGCTTGCCCAGGCATCAATCTCCACCTTGATGGCGGGAGTTGCCAGCGCTGCCGCGTACATCAAGGTCATCGCGGGTTGGTGACCCGCCAGTTTGGAAGCGACCAGCGCGCGGCGTTTTTCGGTGTCCCACTCGCCGACGAGGTAGGTTGTCAACTTGACCAGATCCGTTACCTGCATGTTCGCGGCTTTTAGGTTGCGGAAGATATTCTCGAAGGCGATGTCCAGTTGCTCGATGGGGTCTTCGGGGATTGTCCCATCGGGTCTCATGCCGACCTGTCCCGAAAGGATGAGCAGCCGCTCACTGATGATCTCAACCTGATGAGAATATCCGCCAAGCGGCTTGTGGATGCTTTCAGGGTTGCGGAATTGCTTCATGCCTGATTACCCCTTTGGTTCGTCAGGAAACCAATCTGGCGGTGTGCTGGACTTCGTCTGCTGATTTTTCCATGTCGCAACCACCAGTTGAAGCGTGTCCAACATGCGGTAGCGCAAAGTCTCAATTGAGGAAGCGTAGCGTTTGTAGATTGAGCGGTCAGAATAGTCGTTGTTTCCCAACTCCCCGTGGATGATTTTCAGCAGCGCCAGTGACAGGGTGACCGTCAACTCGTTGGCGTTCAGCAACAGATGGAAGAGATTCAACTTGTCTTCCGTATCGGGGGTGCGGAACAATTCCTTGTGGTCGGATTGAATGGTGGGCATTTGATTTTATCTTCGCTTTTTTTGAAGCCTGACGACAGACAGCTTTTTGGCGGGAGGTTTGACAATATCGGACTTCTCTCGTCTATTATAACCTGAGGAAGGCGTCGAAAAGAATGCGGTTTTTAATCAAGAGGTTGTATAATGCGGGTGTGCAGGTTGTACCACTCATTCAGGGGGACCAGTTCCCCCCAAAAAATATCCAGGAGAATGAAATGAAAAATCGAAGGCTTTACCCGGCGATCACGTTTGTGATTCTCTTCTCGCTTGTGACGGCTTGCAGCCCGGCAGTTGTCAGCACGCCCACAGAAACAGCAACAGCCACCCCGATTCCAGCCACACCCACCAACACACCCAAGCCAACCAATACACCAAAGCCGACCGAGACGCCGAACGTTGTCGCCACGCAAAAGTATGATGAGTTCAATGTATTGATTGAGAAGCTTCAAAAGGATGGAAATATTCCCACGACCGCCGGCGAGACAAAAGAATTGGACCCATTCAACGAGGCATGGGCACAGATGAATTGGTTTGATGCGTGGCTCTACGACAATATCAATTCCGATTTTGTTTTTAAAGCCAGGTTCAAGTGGGAAAGCGCCTTGGAGTCACCGGAAGAATCCGGGTGCGGGGTACTCTTTGGCGGACAGGAGAATAACGATTTCTATGCTGTCTTTTTGACCAACGGCAGGATCCGCTTTTTGATGAAACGTGGGGCGAACCTGTACAATGTAGGGAAGACAAATGGCTCCGGCGTTGTCAGCTATGATAACCCTGCAGAAGCAGAATTTATTCTTGCCGTCAGCGACCAGAAGGCGTATATCCTGGCAGACGGTGAACCTACTCTGTATACACTTTCGGCGGATCAGACAGCAAAGGGCGGCTTTGGACTTTCCCTCTTGTCCGGGACAAATAAGGATTATGGAACCCGCTGTGAAGCGACAGACATGATGCTCTGGACCGCCAAATAGTCTCTCTTGAATAAATCATGGTTCGCTCACGAAATCAAAGTTTCGTGAGCGAATTTCTTTTTACTGCTATTCGAGTTCTTCGAGAATTTCCACCGCGCTTTCGACGCAAACCTTGCAAATCCTGTTCTTCATATCCCTGTCCTTGAACTCCTGTTGACCTGCTTCGGTGGTCAGATCGCACTCATTGAGCAGTTCGCGGCAAATGTAGCTCCCGTTCTTTTCCGCGAACCGCCTCATGAATTCACTGGTTTTCTGATAAGTGAAATTTGTGACCGATTGTTCGTCATTGACACCCCTCCCATGTCGCAATCCCAAAACGAGGATGCCACCGGTGACCGCACCGCACACTTCCTGATTTCGCCCCATGCCGCCGCCCAGCCCGCAGGAAATTTTTAGCGCCATATCGTCCGATATGCCGGTCTCCTCACAAAAGGCGGCAAACACCGATTGAGCGCAGTTGTAACCGCTCATGAATTCCTCTGTTGCCATATAACTTTTATCTGACATCGTTTCTCCTTGATGAATGATTTACGTGCACGCTGATTTTATTGGATAATTGTACTCCCGCTGATTTACGCAAATTATCCTTTTTATACCGAAGCCCTCCGAATTTTTGTGATAAAATCCCGACCCGTAAATAAAGGACGCGCTGGGGGAGCATGTGTGCCGGGCAATTGCCTCGGCCTGAGCCTTTTGAAAAAATTTGGAGAATAATTTATGCCAAGAAGAAGTCTAACTCGTCTTTATCGTGACGAGTTTGCAGGGTATTCCCTTGCAAAATTTCAACAGGATGCGCTTGCCGGGCTGACGGTTGCCGCGGTTGCGCTTCCGCTTGCGCTGGCGTTCGGTGTCGCATCGGGCGCGAGCGCCGCCGCAGGGTTGGTTACAGCCATCCTTGCGGGTGTCATCATGGGTTTGCTCGGCGGGGCGCCCTATCAAATCAGCGGGCCGACTGGAGCGATGTCCGCCGTACTAATCGTTCTTGTCTCCCGCTACGGGCTGGAGGGGATTTGGATGGCGGGTCTGCTCTCAGGCTTGCTCCTGTTACTCATCGGTATCATGCGGCTGGGACGCTTTATCGCCTTCATCCCCACCCCGGTCATCAGCGGATTCACATCGGGCATTGCACTCATCATCTTTATCGGTCAGATCGACAATCTGCTCGGAATCAAAACTCCTGCCGCGGAGACAGCCGCCCAGAAGTTGGTTGGTTACTTTGGCGGCGGATTCGCCCCTGACTTTCACGCCATCCTCCTCGGTCTGGTTGTGATCGGGGCGATGGTTTTCATGCCGCAGAAGTGGAGCGTGAAATTTCCTGCCTCGCTGTTGGGAATCATCCTCGCGACCTTGCTTAACTGGACCTTGGGCTGGTCAGTCTCGATGATTGGCGACATCCCCCGAACCTTGTTCCTCGACCAACGCCTCAGCCTTGCCAACATCCCCTGGAACAACCTCTCCGAATTCATCGCCCCCACGCTGACGATCACCGCGCTCGGCGCAGTGGAATCGTTGTTGGCGGGCGCTGTTGGCTCGAACATGACCGGGGTACGCCTGCAGGCCAATCAGGAATTGATCGCGCAGGGCGTTGGCAACATGGTCATCCCCTTCTTCGGTGGAGTCCCCGCCACAGCCGCCATCGCCCGCTCCAGCGTGGGAATCAAATCGGGCGGACAAACCCGCATGGTCAGCATCATCCACGCGGTTGGACTGCTGCTTTCCATGTTCCTGCTCGCTCCGTTCATGGCGCGGATTCCGCTTGCTGCCTTGGCCGGTGTGTTAATGGTCACAGCCGTTCGCATGAATGAGTGGGGGGCGATCAAATTCATCTTCGGTAAACGCTTCAAGACTGATATGGCTGCCTTCACCATTACCATGCTGGCAACAATTGTGTTGGACCTGACTCAGGCAATCTTGATCGGTTCCTTCCTTGCAGGCGCAGTCTTCCTGAATAAAATTGCCACCATCGACATCTCGGTTCAGGAGGTGGACACTGAAAGGCTCAAGCAAAAGGGAATCGAAACCACGGGCAATTGCCGTCATGTACGCGTGGCATTTCTCACAGGACCCTTGTTCTTCGCCGCAACAGGTCAATTCAACGAAGCCTTTGCGGATTTACAGGAAACCCACGCCCTTATCCTCTCGATGCGTGGTGTTTCGTTGATAGACACGGCAGGCATCGAAGCCATCCACCGCCTGTATGAACGTCTTCATAAACAGGGCGGCACGCTCATGTTCGCTGGCATCCACGACAATGTGTGTAACATCATCAAGCGCGGCGGACTGACCGAACTTATCGGTGAGGAAAATTTCTTCTGGTCGAGCGATCAGGCTATCATCGAAGCGGAGAAGCGCGGGTGTCAGTTTTGTGGTCAGGCGTAAGACAAAACCACTGTCTGTCAGTCTTTCTTGAATCTTTTGGTGGATGAAATTTGATAATTACTCGATAACAAGTTCCACTGTTCCTGAATCAAGGTCGTACCACATGCCTACGATCTTTAATTCTTCGTGTTCAATGGCTTTTTTCAACATGGGTAACCGCTTTAATTGTTCAACAACATTGCAAATCTGTGCCCGGACCGCCCGATCCAGGTGGTCGTCTCCCTCTTCGTCTCCTATTTCGACTGCCAGGGCAAGCTCTTTAACCAGGTATTCGATGTCTGCCTCGGCTTTTTCATGGTTGTGTAATATTTCGCTTGCTGTTTTAACCGCTCCACAATTTTTATGCCCCAAAACCACGATCAACGGAATTTGTAATTCCGCCACACCAAATTCCAGACTTCCCAAAACAGCATGGTCCAGCACCTCACCAGCTGTTCGAATTACAAATAATTCCCCCAGCCCTTGATCAAAAATCAGTTCTGGCGGAACGCGTGAATCCACGCATCCTAAAACGATTGCAAATGGATGTTGCCCGGCAGCTAACGCTTTTCGGCGGCTTTCTGATTCGTCCAACGTGGACCGGTTTTCAACAAAACGTCGATTCCCTTCAAGCAGTTGTTGTAGTGTTTTCTCTGGCATGTTTTATATCCTTTTAGCGTAGGCCATCCTTTTCATCTGCGGGCTCGCAATAAAAAGCCTCGGAGAAATTCATCTCTCCGAGGCTTTACTTCTTACTTTTTACTTCTCGCTATCATATCCTTCTGGCAGCCAACAGCACAAAACCAACTCTCTTGCAGCTTTCACTTCGTCCATTCTTCCAAACGGAGTGGTGTGCGGCGCGTTGTGGAGCAGGTCAGGCTGGGTCTTTGCTTCTTCCGCGATCTTGATCAGGGCATCTGCGAAACGATCCAACGTGTCCTTGTTCTCGGTCTCGGTGGGTTCGATCATCAAGGCTTCGTGGACAATCAGCGGGAAGTAGTTCGTCGGCGGATGGAATTTGTAGTCCATCAGGCGCTTGGCGATGTCCAAAGCGCGGACGTCACTGCCCTCGAAGCTTCCTTCCGCAACGAATTCGTGCATACAGATGCGGTCGAACGGGATGGTGTATGTGCCGCGCAGTTTTGCTTGCAGGTAGTTGGCGTTCAACACCGCGTACTGGGCAATATCCTTCAAGCCGTCGGGACCGTGCATGGCGATGTATGTGTAGGCGCGGACCAACCCGCCGCCGAAGTGACCATGAAACGCCTTCATGCGTCCGATGGAATGCTTGGGCGTGACGAAGCCGTAGAGCGGCTCGATGTCGTCATCACCTTCTTCGACGATGCCGACCAGCGGGCTGGGGAGGAAGTCCAGCAAGCGTTCGCTCACGCCGACGGGACCAGAGCCAGGTCCGCCGCCGCCGTGGGGGACGGAGAAGGTCTTGTGCAGGTTGAAGTGCATCACGTCGAAGCCGAGGTCGCCAGGGCGGACAATGCCGAGCAGGGCGTTCAGGTTCGCGCCGTCGCCATACATCAAGCCGCCGCAGTCCTTGACCAGTTTCACCACCTGCTCGATGTGTTCATCGAACATGCCGAGGGTGTTGGGGTTGGTGACCATCATGCCGACGACGGTGTCGTCACAGGCGGCGGCGAGGGCTTTGAGGTCAACGTTGCCGCGCTCGTCCGATGGGATGGTGACGACGCTCATGCCTAACATGCCAGCCGAGGCGGGGTTCGTGCCGTGCGCCGCGTCGGGGATCAACATCTTGGTGCGCTTGGTGTCGCCGCGTTGTTTGTGATACGCCGCCATCATCAGCACGCCCGTGAATTCGCCGTGCGCGCCAGCGGCAGGTTGCAAAGTCACGCCCGCAAAGCCGCTGATTTCTTTCAGCCATTCCTGCAACTCGAACATCAAGACAAGGTTGCCTTGCACGGTTTCAATTGGCTGGAGGGGATGGGTAAAGAGATAGCCGGGCAGGCGGCAGGTGTCTTCGTTGATCTTCGGGTTGTATTTCATCGTGCAGGAACCCAAAGGATAGAAACCATCGTCCACGCTGTAGTTGAATTTGCTCAGGCGCGTGTAGTGGCGGACCACATCTACTTCGGCGAGTTCGGGCATGGGAAGCTCGGAGCGGAGCAACTCTTTGGGAGGCAGGTCAACTGTCGGCACGTCGGGAGGAGGCATGGTCACGCCGGTGCGTCCCGGGGAGGAAAGTTCAAAGATGGTGGGTTCGACTATCGTAGCCATTATTCCATCTCCTTCAAAACTTCCACGAGCGTGTCAATTTCCTCGCGGCTGTTCATTTCAGTCACGGCGACGAGCAGGTGATTCGCAAGCGAAGGATAATCCTTGCCGAGGTCGTAGCCGCCGAGAATGCCGTTTTCGAGCAGATACTCGTTGACTTCGCTGGCGGGCTTGGGGCAACATAGGGCGAACTCATGGAAGAAAGGCTCGGTAAAGCACAGACCGAAGCCGTCGATCTTGCTCAGTTCGGCGGCGGCGTAATGTGCCTTTTGATAGCAGAGGTTGGCGACCTGCTGCATGCCGGTCTTGCCAAGCGTGGACATGTAAACCGCCGATGCCAGCGCAAGCAAACCTTGATTGGAACAAATATTGGATGTGGCACGCTCGCGTTTGATATGCTGTTCGCGGGCGGTGAGGGTCAACACGTAGGCGCGCTGTCCACGATTGTCAACGGTTTCACCGATGAGGCGTCCAGCCATTTTGTGGACGTAGGATTTCTTGGTGGTGAAGAAGCCTAGGTAGGGTCCGCCAAACCAAAGCGGAATGCCAAACGGCTGCGCTTCGCCGACGACAATGTCCGCACCCATCGAGGCGGGAGTCTTGAGCATGACCAGCGCGGTGGGGTTGGCGACGATGCAGACCAATGCACCCTTGCCGTGTGCGTCTTCAATGAGTTTGGTGTAGTCGTAGATGCGCCCAAAAAAATCTGGATACTGGACGATGACCAGCATGGTATTGGCGTCTACGAGGGAGGTCAATGCTTCAGGCCCTGCTTCGAGGTCGGCGGACGAGTCATTGCCAGCTTCTTCGAGGCCCATGCCTTGGGTGTAGGTGCGGATGACTTCGCGGTACTGCGGGTGCAGGCTGGGGGAGAGGACAACCTTCTTGCGCTTGCCACGGAATTGGGCGAACGCCAGGTTGACGGCTTCGGCGGCGGCGGTTGCGCCGTCGTAGTGCGAAGCGTTGGAAACATCCATGCCGGTGAGCTGTGTCATCAGCGACTGGTATTCAAAAATCGCCTGCAACGTGCCCTGCGAAATTTCGGGCTGATAGGGAGTGTAGGCAGTAAAGAATTCACCACGGCGCAGCATGTGATCCACAACAGACGGGACGTAATGGTTGTACGCGCCCGCGCCAAGGAAGGAGATGAGGTGCTCGCGAACATTCTCGTTGCTGGTTGCCATGTCCGCGAGATGGGCGGCGGCTTCCATTTCGGTCAGCGCGGGTGGCAGGGATAATTCGGGGAAGCGATGTTTTTTCGGGACAGCGTCGAAAAGATCGTCGAGCGTTTTGACGCCAACTTCCTTGAGCATCGCATCCCGTTCGTTAGGGGAGATGGGTATATAAGTCATGTTGACTTCCTAAATAGTCTTATAGTCTTGTAGCCTCATAGTCTGATAGTTGTTTGACCATTAGACTATTAGACTATTTGACCATTTGGCTATTTGACTAATGCGCCCGTTCTTCGCAGTACTTCTCGTATGCGGCGGCATCCATCACATCACCAGCCACGCCGCCTTCGATCTTGATCATCCAGCCTTCGCCGTAGGGATCGGAGTTGAGGATTTCGGGTTTGTCGGCGAGTCCGCTATTGACGGCGGCGACTTTGCCTGAGGCGGGGGCGTAAATCTCGGAGGAAGCCTTGACCGATTCAACGGAGGCAATGGCTTCGCCTGCTGCGACTTCCTTGCCTTCTTCAACGAGGATTTCAACGAAGACGATGTCGGACAGTTGTCCCTGGGCGTAATCGCTGATGCCCACCGCGCCGCTGGCAGGATCGAACCATTCATCTGATTTGGCAAATTTGAGGTTGGAAGGTGCGTTCATTTTTTATGTCTCCTTTGGTTATTTTGGAGTCCACATCAACAGCAAGCTGTTGGACTCCAGATGGATGGATTGGCGAATCAAAAAGGACGCGCATCTATATTGTTGCGCATCCTCTGTAATTGGACCTGAGAGATTCATTCAGTTGACTAGCAGACTAGATAACTAGGAACTAGTAGACCAAATTTACACCGTCGGTGTCTCGATGAATTGAGACTTTCCAGAAGTTCTATGCGGAAGCAGGGTCCTTTTGCCTGAGAGTTTCATCTGGTTTCGCCTGTTGCCAGATTTGCACCTTCGGCGTCCCGCCAGGGTGGGATCTCTTCCCTGCGTACCGTTCAATTGTGATTTCATTTTACGGGTGAGAGGGGTGAGAGTCAAGGGAAAAACACGGGCAATTAAAAAAGACTTCGGAAATCTTCAAGATTTCCGAAGTCTGGTGTTGCTACTCTCCAGCAACCTTGCGGATGCGCTTGGGTTTGGCGGGTGATTCCGGGGACTCGGGTGTGACTGGCATTTCGGGGGCAGGCAACACTTCGGGTGTTTCTGCCGGTTCAAGCGCTTCTGGAACGGATGGGGTTACTGGCACAGGAGGGACTGCAACGGTTCCATTGAGGCGGGCGAAGTAATCCTTGATCGTGACATCGTTGTAGAAGATGAGCGCAAGGATGCCGACCACCATCGAAAACAGGTTACCAATAAAGAAAGTGAGGATTTCGAGGATGGCAATGGTCTGCGACGGCTGGATGGGTTCGGGTTGGGAACTGAGAAGTTTTGCCGCGTAGATGATCTCGAAGATGCCGAGGATGGTGGGCAAAATGGTGATGGGCAGGCAGACGACGCCGACGATGGTTCCAAGCGCGGTGGCGGAGGCAATAAATCCCCAAAAGAGGTTGACAATGCCGCTGACCAGTGTCAGCACGGCGATGGTTGTAAATAAGCCGGGTTTTTGGTTTGTATTCATTCGTTACTCCTTGTTTTGTGTGCTGAATATAACGAATGAAGAGGGTCCAGGTTGCAGATAATTCCAGACCTGACAAACCTGTCAGGTCTTTTATTTACGGTTGCTGGAAGGTGAGCAACAGCCCGCCGAGGTAATTTCCACCATTGTCATCGGTACATGTCGGCGCGGAGATATTCGGGACGAAGGAGCCGCCATCCACTACGCGGATGCTGTACACGGTGCCTGCTTCCATGATGAAGTCTGCGTAGCCGTCCCCGACCTCGGGCTTGAATCCGGTGAAGAAGTTATCTTCACCCTTGTCCCATGTGACGATGATCTGGACGCCTGAGACCTGGTCACGCCGCGAGTCCGTCAAACTGAATTGAAGCAAGCCGGGCTCCAGGTTGGGGTCGCAGACCGTCTCCTGACCGACGAGGGCGAACGGCGTGTCGATGCCGGCAGTGGCTGTAAACGTGGGACGCGGCGTGACTGTGGACAGTTGTTGCGGTGCCAGCGGGGTCTGGTCAAAGGGCAGGGTGGAAATGACTGGCGGTGCCAAAGTTTCCGTCGCAGGTTCACCCAGTTCTTCGGCGGTTGGAGTCTCAAGTCCTGGCGTGTTAGCAATCGCGGTAAAAGGGGTTCCTATGAAAGCCACTTTTGTAACTGTTACAGTCGGAAGCGCGGAGCTTGCATGTCCCTGTCCCAGGTCGGCGGCGAGTTGTGCAAGCGGCTGCACATTTTGGTCTGGTTCGCCGTTTGCCATCATGCGCTGTGCCTGGGCGCTGAGTTCGCCAACCGGGTCCGGGTCTTTGAGCAGTTCGAGGCGGGCGCGGGCGCGGGGTAGGTCATGAGTGGAGACGTAGGCGGCGGCGATGACGATGCGGTACTGGTCCTTGAAGTCGGCGCGCAGGATCGAGGGTTCGGCATCCACGTAGGTCACGGGGGAGATTCGCCACGAGTAAAGCAGACCAAGCCCAAGCCCGGCAAAAAGTCCGAAGAGGAGGAGAAGGGTCGAGCTACGGGAAAATTTCATGGAGCAGAATCCCCCTGTGGCTGGTAAGTCTGCATGGCGTTGAGTAAATCCTGCAAAAGCGCCACATCGCTCTCTGAGAAGCCGTTGCTGGTGGCATATTGCAGCGCCGAGGCGGTGATTTGCGCCGGCGACTCGCTTCCCAAAATGGCAAGGCGACGCGCTGCGGATGCGGCATCCCGTTCGCTGTTATGGATTTCAGCCGTCATCAACACGTAATCGGTGCGGTAATCTTCGCGGAGGATGTTGGGCGGCGCGTCGGTATATTGCACCGGGTCGATGACCCAGCCATAGGTTATGCCAAGCGCAATCCCAATTGCCAGCGCGATGAAGAACTTGATCCAGTTGGAATTCATGAGGGGATTATACCCTTACGCGGTATAAGCAAAAACACCCCGAAGGGTGATTCTGTTTTGAAAAATATCCGGACAGGCTGACGGCGGCACCCGAAGACACTTCCTTACCGTTGCTATCTTTCGATCCTGGCGGGGTTCGAAAGGCTTCGCCGCGCCGGGCCTGCCCGGACGGGGGCAAGCATACTCGAAGTGTGGGGGTGTGTCAACTTTGTTCCTGTGTTTCCATTATGGCGAGGAAGAGGTCAACCAGCTTCGGGTCGAAGAGATGCCCCGACTTTTCGCGCAGGTAGCGTATGACTTCGGACTGGGGAAGTCTTTTGCGATAGGGACGGTCGCTGGACAGCGCATCCCAAACATCGATGATGGAGAAGAGGCGGGCCGCAAGCGGGATGCCTTCGCCTTTCAAGCCATGCGGGTAGCCGCTTCCATCCCAACGCTCGTGGTGATAGTAGGGAATTATCAGCGCGGGGCGTAGATAGGAAATGGGCAAAAGCATTTCATGGGCGTATTGCGGATGCTGGCGCATTTTCTTCCATTCGGTCTCGTCGAGCGGTCCCGGCTTTTGCAGGATCTCGTCGGGGATTGCCATCTTGCCCATATCGTGCAGCAATGCCCCGCGGCGGATATGGACGAGTTCTTCCGCCGAGAAGCCGAGTCTCCCCGCCACTTTGACTGTCAACTCAGTGACCCGTTGCGTGTGTCCCTCTGTCTCGCGGTCGCGCAGGTCAAGGGCGCGTACCCAACCTTCGATGGTTCTTTCGTATGCTTCCTGGAGTTCCCGGTGCGCCTCCTGCAGCTCCTTTTCCGCTTTTTTGCGTTCGGTGATATCGCGGGATGCCGTTTGAATTTCGGTGACGGTATTGGTCTGCGGGTCGAGGATGGCGCGGGCGGAGGTCTCCAACCAGACGTAGTTTCCATCCTTGTGTCGCGCCTGGTAGGCAATGGTGTGGGTGGCACCGTACTTCCCCTTCTTGAACAGGCGGTGGATGAGACGCCGGTCTTTTTCCTGCAACAAGTCGAAGCAATTTGTACCGGTCAGTTCTTCGGGAGTGAAGTCGAGGATGGTCTTGCAGGCGGGGGAGACGTATAAAACCTGTCCGCTGGTTGTCAGGCGGGCAATCATGTCGCTGGCATTCTCGGCAAGCAGGCGGAATTGGGCTTCGCTTTCACTCAGCGCCTCCTGCATGCGGATGCGTTCGGCGCGCGCCGCCCACTGTTCCAGGGCGCGCCCGGCGAGGTGGGGCATATCCAGCATGGATTCGGACGACTTGACCACGTAATCCAATGCGCCGGAGCGGAGTGCTTCCACGGCGATGCGCTCGTTGCCGTAACTTGTCATCAGGATGATGGGTGTGGCAAGGTGTTTTTGGTGATCTGAAAGCAGTTCCATGCTTTCGCCGTCCGGCAGCCGCCAGTCCGCGATGATAAGCGACGGCTTTTGGGCGAGCATTTTCTCCCGCGCTTCGGTCAGCGATTTTGCCCGCTGAATCTGTACGGGAGGGCCCTCCTGTCTTTCGAATGCGCGTTGGATGAGTTCTGCGTGCGGGTCTTCATCTTCTATCAAAAGAATATTGATTACATCTTCCATGCTTTTTCAATTCCCGAAGCGCCATTAAATTAAATGTTCGGATGTGAGTTCCAGCCCAGCCAGTAAAAACCGAGATCGTTCATGAGTTTGTGAAAATCGTCGTAGCCCACAGGCTTGACAAGGTAGCTGTTGACGTGACGGTCATAGGCGCGGATCATATCCTTGTCCGCTTCGGATGTGGTAAGAACAATCACCGGGATGTTCTTTAGCCCATCATTTTCCTTGACGACTTTAAGTACGTCGAGACCATCCACGCGCGGCAGGCGCAGGTCGAGCAGGATCACGTGCGGTCGCGGGCTGGATTCAGGTTTCTCGTATTCATTGCGCCTGAGTAAATAATCCAACGCGGCTTGACCATCCACGACATGTTTGATTTTGTTGGCAATGTGGTGGTCCTCCAGGGTCCGAATTACCAGCTCCGCGTGGTCTACGTTATCTTCCACCAACAATACCAGGACGGGTTCGCCCTCCATGGAAATTCTCCTTTCTTCTTTTCTCTTAACTATTGTAAACGATTTGAATCCGAAAAAATACGTTCCTATTGTTTTTGAAAGGATTCTGTCCTGCGATCCCAACGCTTTCTGCAAAGGGCCGAAGGGAGATCAACGTGATATAATTTTGAAGGCAATTTTTTCTATCCCACCACTTTCGGAGGAACAAACATGGAAGTTACGACTCAGGAATTCAAGCATTGTGACTTGATCAAAGTCAAGGGTCGCGTGGACAGTTCAACCGCTCCCGCCTTTGCGAAGGCGCTGGAGAAGGCAAATGAAAAGGGTTGTTTCAAGATCGCTGTTGACATGAGCGGACTCGAATACATGTCCAGCGCGGGTTTCCGCGCCCTGCTTGCCTCCCAAAGAAACTGCAAACGCTACAATCGCGGCGAACTGGTGCTGGTGGCTGTGCCGGCGCGCATCCGTGAGGCGCTGGAACTGGCTGGATTTACCGAACTCTTCAAGACCTTCGACGATCCCACCACGGCAGTTGGCAGTTTCTAGGAATAAATAGACTGTAACTCGAAACGCCGCCTCTTCTTTGTATTTGGAGGCGGCTTTCCATTTGAATTATGCCAAACATGACTTTTCCAGCCCGCTTCGAATTTCTGGATGAGATTCGCGAGTTTGTGGCTCAGGTTGCCCGCGAAGGTGGGTTTAATGATAAGGAAATCTATTCGCTCCAGCTTGCCGCCGACGAAGCGGCGACCAACATCATCGAGCATGCCTACGAGGATGTTGAAGATGCCGATTTCGACGTGACCTGCGACATGGACGACGATACGCTTGTCATCACCATGCGCGACAGCGGCAAGCCTTTCAACCCGTCCAACGTAAGGCTTCCCAACCTGAAAGCCGACCTGTCGGAGCGCAAGATCGGCGGGCTTGGTATTTATCTCATGCGAAAACTCATGGACGACGTCCATTACATATCCAACCCACGGACAGGGAATTTATTGACGATGACCAAGCGGAGGGGATAGCCTGCATGGACAATTCGGCGCGTTCCGTGAACTCCGAATCATGGGATTGGAACCGGCTTGCGAGCCTGGGGGAACAACTCCGCAAAGAGGACTCTTTCAGCGCACAGCGTGACCGAATCGTGTCCATGACCTCCAGCCTGTTGGCTGGGAATGTATCCGTCTGGCTGAACGAAAATTCATTTCGCCTGCCCGATTGGGAGGAGGGAAGGGTCTTTCCTCCCCAGCCGCCGCTGGCGGGGATGAAACTTGCCATCAAAGAGGGAAAACTCGTCACGCAAAATAAAACCCTCCGACGCGCTCCGGACAGTGCTTCACACCAAACCTTTGCCGCCATCCCGCTCACTGACCTGGGGATCACCCTCGGAGCGATTCAAGTCACCCGCCCAAAGCGTTCCTCTTTCTCGCCTGAAGAGTTGAACCTGTTGCAGGGTGTCGGACAAATTGTCGCCGCCAGCCTGTCCGCGTCGCACCGCGCCGAGGTGGAGCAATTCCGCCTCCGGCAGATCAACCTTGTGCGCGAGGTCAGCGCGCAGATCGCCAACGTCCTTGACCTGGACGAACTGTCCAAACGTGTTACCAGGCTGATCCAAGTCACGTTCAACTATTATTACGTCGCCATTTTCACGCTGGACGCCAATTCCCAGGTGTTTCGCTTTCGCTCCAGCGCCGTCGCTCCGCGCAAGGGGAGGAAAAAAGCCTCTGCCCCGCTCGACGTTCAACTCGGTCAGGGGTTGATTGGCGAAGCCGCGCTGTACGGAAAGCGGATCATCTGCGACGATGTCCGCGCCGACCCCCGCTACCGCTTCATCGACAGCCTGCCCGAAACGCAGTCGGAGGTCGTCATCCCGCTGAAAATCGAAGATCGCGTGCTCGGCGTGCTGGACGTGCAGAGCAACCAGCTTCACGCCTTCCATCCAAACGACCTGCTGATCCTCAACGCGCTGGCGGACAATATCGCCCGGGCAGTGGAGGGCGCGCGTCTCTACAACGGGATGCAGCGCCGCGCAAACCAATTTGCACTGGTTTCGGAGGTGAGCAAGAGCGTTTCCTCGACGCTCAACCTTTCGACCATCATGCAGAACGCGGCATATCTGATCAATGAAAAATTTGGGTATCCCTATGTTTCCCTGTTTACGGTGCACCCGAACAGAAGAATCATCGTCTACGAAGCGGGCAGCGGCAAGCGTAGCAAAAAACTCGAAGGTTACACTATCTCCCTTGACAGTCCACGGGGAATTATGGTTTGGACGGCGCGTCTCGGCAGGACCATCCTCGTCAACGACGTGAGTTTGGATGACCGTTATGTCCCTTCACCGATGCCGCCGAAGAATACCCGCTCCGAGTTGTGCGTGCCGCTGATCTTCGATGAAAAAGTGGTCGGGCTGCTGGACGTTCAATCTGACAAAATCAACGCCTTTACCGAAGAAGACCAGCAGATGTTCGAGGCGGTGGCGGATGCCATGGCAGCCGCCATTCGCAATGCGGATTTATACAGCTCGGAGCAGTGGCGACGCCAGGTGGCTGACAGCATGCGCGAGGTGGCGGGTTTGGTCTCGGATAACGTGGGCGTGGACGAGGTGCTGGAAACCATCCTCTCGGAACTGGATCGCAGCCTGCCAATCGACATTTCTGCCATCTGGCTTTTGGAGGATGACGAACTGTGTCTTTCCGCCGTGCATGGTGTGGATGCCGCCCAGCTTGAACGGACGTGCATTACCAGCCCTGAAGCGCTCCACGCCATGGCGGAGGCGTTGAACGCAGAGTCGCCCCTCATCCGCCGTCCCGATGATCCCCTCTGGACCTCCGGTCAGACAGCTGGTTATGAAAAGGATTATTCCTCGATCGCCGCTCCGCTCCGCGTGGGAGACCGTCCGCTGGGTGTGCTGACTTTGGCGCATCACCTGCCGGGGCGTTACGGTCACGAGGCGCAGACCATCACAGCCACGTTTGCAAGTTATGCCTCGGTGGCAATCGAAAATGTCCGCCTGTACGACGCCGCGCAGGAGCAGGCGTACGCGTCCGCCGCGTTGTTGCAGGTGGCGCAGGCGGTGGTCAGTTTGAGCGATCTCGATGAAATCCTCGCATCCATTACGCGCATCATGCCCATTCTCGTCGGGGTCCAACGGGTGGCGTTATACCGCTGGGATTCAGAGCGCGAAACTTTTTCCGCATCTCACGAGTACGGATTTTCTGAAGACGAGGAAGCGGCGATGACGGAACGGGAGTTTGGGCTGGGCGACTTCCCCCTGCTTGACTCTGCCGCCGGGCAGAATCGCACGCTGACGATTCCACTCCCGCCCGAAGCTGATCCCAAATCCTGGGTGGAGATTCAGCCCGGAGCGGAGGCTGATCCCGCCGTCGCCGACCGTCTGCTAATCGCCGTCCCAATCTCCATCAAGAATGATATGTTTGGCATCATGCTCGTCGAAGAGGCTGAAAAGGCGCGCCGTTTTCGCGCCCGCCGCATCGAGATCATCAACGGCATCGCCCAGCAGGTGGCGCTTGCGATTCAAAACGATTTACTGCAACAGGAGATGGTGGTGCGCGAACGTCTCGAAACCGAGGTGCAACTGGCGCGCCAGATCCAGCAGACGTTCATCCCGCAGTCTTTGCCTGAGCATGAGTCGTGGCAGTTCGCGGCGCGCTGGCGGACGGCGCGTCAGGTGGGCGGCGATTTCTACGATATGATCGAATTGCCGGGGAACAAGCTTGGGCTGTTCATCGCGGATGTGGCGGACAAGGGCATGCCGGCCGCCCTGTTTATGGCGTTGACCCGAACCCTGCTGCGGGCGGCGGCAGTCGAAATGAAATCTCCCGTCGATGTGCTGCGCCGCGTCAACGACCAGCTTCTGCCGGATACACAACAAGGCATGTTTGTGACGGCTGTGTATGGCGTGCTGGACGTGGCAAGCGGCGAGTTTACTTTTGTAAACGCCGGGCATAATCCGCCGTTTTGGGCAAAAAGGGATGGGAGCCTGGAAAAACTCACTCGTACCGCGATTGCGTTGGGTGTGACGGAACAACCGAAGATGCAGGAACGCACGATTTCCCTTGCCGAAGGCGACATGTTGCTGCTTTATACCGACGGTCTGACCGAAGCCTTCTCGCCCGCCGGCGAACTGTTCGGTGATGAGCGGCTGGCTGATGCACTTTCCTGCTCATGCGCTGCCGATGAGCTCCTGCAGGCTGTGGAGGAACGGGTGAATGAATTTATCGAGTCTGTGCCCTTGGGCGACGACATGACAATGCTCGCGGTGAAAAGGGTGTGATGCCGCCACTCCTTACATTTTTTTTAGGTGCATCATTTTTTATGAATTTATCCTTGAAAATATAGGTTTTTTATGTCATAATGAGATTGCTCCACTTAGGGTGCCCCCCTCACCCTGGGTGGGGCATTTTTGTTGCCTTTTGATATGGCTGTGCTTTTGGGGGATATAATTCCATTCTGTGATGCCGCGCATTCGCGCAACGAACCCGTATGTGGAACGTATATTTTGGACAGAGCAAACGAAAAAATTTGTAAACCAAAATGGAGAATCCTCATGAAAAAGATTGATGACCTTGCCCGTGAATTTTTGGCGCAGAAAAAGATCGCCGTCGTCGGTGTTTCAGACAAGCGCGACACAGGCTGTAACCTGACCTACAAAAAGTTCAAGGAAGCGGGTTACCAGGTGTATGCCGTCAATCCACGAATTTCAACATTCGAAGGCGACCCCTGTTACACGGATTTGAAGTCCATCCCTGAAAAACCAGACGCCGTGTTTATGCTGACCAGTCCCAAAGTGACCGAACAGGTTGTCCAGCAGTGTGTGGACCTGCAGATCAAGCACGTCTGGATGCACTGCATGATGGGCACAAAGCCCGGTCTGGCGGCGGGGATGACCAGTGTCTCCCAGCCCGCCGTCGAGTTGTGCAAGGCAAACGGGATCACCGTGATCCCAGGCTCCTGCCCGAATCAGTTCCTAAACCCGGATGGCGGTCACAAATTCATGTTGGGCATGTGGAAATTATTTGGGTTCATGCGCGTGAATTAGGCAGTCGTCAAATAAAAAACTTCCGAAGTCTACCTTCGGAAGTTTTTTCGTCATGGGTCTATCACCGTCTCGCATAAGCTGAAGGTGTCAGTGCCGGGTCCGCCAATACAGATGTCGCCGCCGTTGTTGCCAATGATGTCGTCGTCTCCATCGCCGCCGAGAATGCAGTCATTGCCGCCGCGTCCCCTGATCCTTTCGCCGTTGGAAGTACCCAGAATCAATTCATTTTGCCCTGTTCCGTCGCAATTGCCCCCCGTGCAAACGACAAGCCTGGTCAGGTTCATTGTGCAGACGGCGGGCTTTTTTCTATTCACGGTCAGGGCTGTGCTTATCTCATCCAGGTGGCTGCCGGCTATCGAATTCCCGGCGGCAACCGCATAAACAGCCCCAAAAATAATAAGGGAGAACAGTACCGCAATCGTCATTCGTGAAATATATTTGGGAAACATGGTTTCTTCTCCTGTCCAACCGCTTACACAACATCGGTCGGAGTTGGGCTTTCGGGAACCAGCACAAAGCGGTAGGTCGAGATTTCCGCCTGGACGTAATAAATATGCAGGCTGCCCTGTGCCTCGTGCAGCATCATCGTGTTGTGACGCTCCGCCAGTTTTGCCAGGTCTTCGATGGAGGAAACGTCGATGAGGGACTTGGACGAGCCAAGCTTTGTCTTTTGCACGTCAACCAGCATGGCGCCGAATTTGACGCGGATGAATTCAGCCTGACTGGTCTGGGAAAGCTGGCGCAGTTTTTGCCACAGAAGGAACATCCCGGTCAGCGAGACAGCCAGCCCGATTGCGGATGCCACCCTCAGGGTGGGAATCTGCATTTTTAAACCAAGCAGGGACAGTGTATCCGCCTCGACGCGCTCCCTGCCCAGCGACCCGGACTTGATCGGGTTAAGGGGATCGTTTTCCGTATCCCCGATGATGTGGAATTGCGTGCGGTCATAGCGGAAGGTCAATCCGTCATCGAACTTGTCTTCAAGTTTGCTTCCCTTGATGGTGGCAGATACGGTAATCCGCGGCGAAATGGTTAGCTCATAGACTCCCGGACTGGCTGACGAATTTTCCTCAAAAGACTGGATCATGGATTCGATCTTGCACAGGTCCAGCTTCGAGTTTATCGTCAGAGGGGTCTCGCTGAAAGTTGTCTCCTCCTGAAGCGGCAGGGTCCGCTTCCAGCCGCTGAGCGGGTCGCTGATGGTGGCTGTCGGCTGGTATGTCCCTTCGACATTCGCCAACTGCCCGGCGATCAACATATAGTTGAAACTGATATCCACCTTGCAGGTCAAATTGGGGAAAATGGGGTCCCCGCTTTTTATGGAATTTGCGTCATAGACCCCCTGGGGGGCGGAGGCGGAATAGGAAAAAACGCCCAGGTGCTGGTATCTGATATTCTCGATTACGGTGTGAAACGCGGGGCGGGAAGAAGACACAATGACAAGAATGAAAGAGACAAAAGCGATTGTGCCCAGCGTGAAAAAGAGAATATCGAGGGAGTTTCCCGCGTCAACCGGTTGCCTGCCGGGTGGTGGATTGCGGGCTGAACCCGTTGATGGTTTTTTGGCAAAGAGGGACGCAATCCTCCCTCCAATCGACCTGAGCCATTCCCAAATTGAATTACGGTTCATCTGATTGCCGCCTTTCTTCTGCTCGGGGAGAAAACTGGTTACCAGGAGAAGCCCGACTACGCTCGCGCTCAACGCCATACCGAGGGGAGTGCGTACCTTTTCCAGAATTCGCCCGCCGCGTGGGATGTGAATCCACAGTTTTCCGATAATCTCCTCCTGCGTGGGTTGATAGGTGTCGACCCATGAGTTATTGTCTCCTTTGAGCACGTACTGATCGAGGTTCAATTCGATAATTCGATGGAAGACATTTTTCCCGCCCAAACCCTGGTTCCGGTAGACCACCGCATCGCCGACATGGTATCGAGATAACTGCCTGACAATCACCAGGTCCCCAAGATGAAAGTTTGGCTCCATGCTGATGCCGTTTACGATGATGTACGCGGTTGTCCCTCCCATGGGAATGGGAGCAAAAATGACCCAGGCGGCAAGGGTGAGAACAAGCCACATGGCAGAGGCAAGGGAGGTTGACCAGCGCCGGTAGATCGTCATGTCGTCTCTAAAATTATACGATTAATGTTGCGAGCCTGCGCCGGAAGTCCCATACTGACCGGGAACTTTCCATGTGCAGGCTCGTTTTTTCAACTCCGCCAGAGATGTGCTCTGGTCTTCCATCGCCCAGGCATGGGCGCATGGGATTAGTCAGAGGCTACAACGCGCAGCATGTCCGCGCTCAGAACAGATACATTGACAGGACAATGGGCATGGGTGCCGCCGGCGCTGAGAGCGCCACAATCGGTCAGAATTCCACCGGTAACCAGGCTGACGCCAGCTTTTGTGGCGGCGGGCGTAATGTCAAAATCCACAAAGGTGATCTGGGAGGGGTTGGCGGTGCTGTAGGTATATGTCACATTGGTGACGGCGTATCCGCCGATTGCGGCGCTTCCTTCACCGGCATTGCTTGCAGGGACTGTGTTACTTGCGGCAAAGGCGTAGGCGGCAGTCGCGAAAGCCATGACCACCAATACTATGACGAAGATTTTGGAAGAACGAAACATAAAAAATTTTTACTCCTTTTGAGAAATGTGTTTTGGACTTACTTGCCCCGAATATACCAACTTGATTTTTTGATTTCCAGTACTTTTGGGGTTTTGAACAAACATCCGTGTTAGCTAACAGAATTGCGAAAAACATTACATTATCATGACTAAAAAGTTTTGGCTCAAATTTTGTGGTTGGGCGTTGGCGGACATTGAATTGCTGGCAAATGGGTGGGACTGGGAGAAAGGTACCATGCCGGGAAACCATTTAACACTTTTCCCGTATACAGCAGAAGATGTGAAAAAAGATACAACCGGCGAGGAAATGATGGAAATGAGGACCAGTACCAGTCAGTCTCTGGCGGCGGCAATCACCAGGTCAGCCAGCAAACAAACCTATTACACGATTCGGCTTTTTGTGGATCGGGAACGCGTGGCGGACGCCTTCCGCGCCTATGGCTACTTCCGTTGGGTGGATGACGTCCTCGACGCGGGATCAGGCGGGGGGGTGGTTTTGAACGAATCCGAAGCGGCGGAGAGAGCCGCTTTCCTCAATCGTCAGCAGTCTCTGCTGGAAGCCTGTTATCGCGGCGAGGTTTGGGATACCCTGTCCGCCGAGGAATGGATGCTCGTTGACTTGATCCGCAACGACACGGAAAAAAACAGCGGCTTGCAGACATACCTGCGAAATATGATGGACGTGATGGCATTTGACGTGGCGCGGCGAGGGCGAACCATCTCGCAGACGGAGCTGTCGTCGTATTCGCGTAAACTGGGGACGGCTGTCACGGAGGCGATCTATCACTTCATCGGGCACGACGACCCTTCGCCCTGTCACGAAGCCCGCTATCTGGCGGTGACCGCTGCGCACATCACCCACATGTTGCGGGATGCGCAGGAGGATGTCCAAAGCGGATATTTCAACATCCCGCAGGAAGTGCTTGAATCGCGCGGGATTTCACCCTGGGACATCAAGAGTCAGGCGTATCGTGAGTGGGTTTGCGGCAG
The DNA here is from genome assembly GCA_016234555.1 of Chloroflexota bacterium. Lineage (GTDB taxonomy): Bacteria > Chloroflexota > Anaerolineae > Anaerolineales > Villigracilaceae > Villigracilis. Next base: position 83,857 of record JACRBJ010000069.1, read on the forward strand.
GGTTCAACTGGCGCATGGTTATTTCAAGGCGGGACGGGAATGCACCCGTCAGGTCAAAAACTGGCGCTGTCGGCTGGCAGGATATGCCTACACGGCTCGCTTTGAGTGGATGCTGCGCATCATCGAGCGGGACAACTTTTGTCTGCGCTGTGAGTATCCCGAACGAAAGGGGCTGGCGGCTGGCTTGTGGATGACATGGTTCACGCTGACTTCCATGCTTGGATTACCTTTAGCAAAAAATCAACCACACAAACTGGTTACGCAACCTGTAAGGATTCAAAAACAATGAGAACAAAATCTGTAGTTGTAATTGGGGCGGGCATTGGCGGAATCACCGCCGCCATCCATTTGGCAAAACGCGGCGTGCATGTGACCGTGGTCGAGAAGAACGACCATGCGGGCGGACGTTGTGATCGTATCAGCCGCGACGGACATCACTTCGACACGGGCCCCACCCTGCTGGTGATGCCGCTGCTCTACGAATCGGAATTTGCCGCGCTGGGCGCATCCATGCGGGATATGCTGGACTTGCAGCGTGTCGACCCGACCTACCATCTGGTCTTCGACAACGGCAGCCAACTCGCGCTGACGTCTGACATGAAATCCATGCAGGAGCAACTAGAGCAAATCGAGTCGGGAAGTTTTGAAGGTCTCCTGCGCTACCTGGAAGAGGGACATCGTCACTATCACCTCGGCATCGAGAAACTGGTCAGTCCCGATTTCCGCAAGGCGACGGATTTCTTCAAGATCAGCAACATCCCGCTGATTCACCAGGTCAAGCCGCTGAAGAATCACTACGCCAACATGTCGAACTACTTCGATGACCCGCGCCTCAAAACCGCCTTCACGTTTCAGGACGTGTACATGGGACTGAGTCCTTTCGAGGCGCCCGCTACTTTTTCGCTGATGCCCTACACCGAACTGGCACATGGTGTCTGGTATCCGCGCGGCGGGATGTATCAAATCGTCGAGGCGTTGATGGAACTGGCACGTGAGGCTGGCGTGGAGTTCATCTTTAATGCGACGGTGAAGGAGATCGAGGTCAACGGGAGCGGTGTGCGCGGCGTGCTGGTTAATGGTCAGCGCATGACGGCGGATGCGGTGCTGGCAAATGCCGACCTGCCGTACGTGTATCAAAACTTGCTGCCGCCCGACGGACAGTTGAAGTCGCTGGAGCGTAAGCGATACTCGTGCTCAGTCATCAGCTTTTTCTGGGGAATGGATAAGCCGTACCCGACGCTTCCCCCGCACACCTTGTTTCTGGCGGACGACTACCGCGAGAACTTCGACAGCATCATCCGCGACCTGGACCTGCCAGCCAACCCCAGTCTTTACATCCACGCCCCAGCCAGACTCGACCCCGCGATGGCTCCGCAGGGACAGGACACGCTAACCGCCATCGTCCCCGTCGGACACATGTCTGAGGATAGCGAACAGGATTGGGCGGCGTTGCGCGACGAGGCGAGAAAGCACGTCTTCCGCCGCTTGTCTTCGTTAGGAATTACCGACCTTGAGTCTCATATCAAGTTCGAGATGAACTTCACCCCGCTTTCGTGGCGCAAGCGCTATAACTTGGTGAAAGGCTCCACTCACGGTTTATGCCACACCTTGACGCAGTTGGGTTACTTCCGCCCTGACTTTCAGCACCCGCGTTATCACAACCTGTATTTTACAGGAGCCAGCACACGCCCCGGCACTGGCATGCCCACCGCCATGATTTCAGGTCGCCAGGCGGCACAGCGGATTATGGATAATCTGAGTATGTGAGCTCATTCATTGGAGGAGCAGATCATGAACGTAAAAAAGATTATCAGTGTTCTCGCCCACGCCTTTGTTGGTTGGATGTTGTGTGCTGCGACGATGGGAATTGGCATGGCGGTGACATCGCTTGATAACACGCTTGTCATCCACGCCATCGGCGCACCGATATTCTTTGCGATTATCTCGCTGGTTTATTTCCGAAAATTCAACTTCACAAAGCCGTTGCAGACTGCGGTTATTTTCGTTGCCTTTGTGATCGCGATGGACGTATTCGTTGTTGCGATGTTGATCAACCGCAGTTTCGAGATGTTTACCAACTTGCTGGGAACGTGGATTCCATTCATGTTGATCTTTTTGTCAACCTGGTTGACCGGGCTTTTTGTCACAAGGCGATCCCATGACAAGAAAAATTAGCACTGCGGCAAACGATAAATTACCAAACCAAATCAAGATAGCAGCTTTCGTTATCTTGGCGTTGGGAATTGCCATGCTTGTTTATTGGGGTATGTATGTTTTTCAGGGTATGCCAATTGCAGGGATCCCTGTTCTTTCTGAAATAATCAATGCTGCGCTTGGGTTGACCAGCGGAATTGGATTGTTGCGCCGCCAGAAATGGAGCATTCCAGCCAGCATTTTCACTGGCGGCATGTGGGCATATGGTGTGCTGGGAGGGATCAATCTGGTTCTGGAAAAGGGACTGAATTTTTCCTCTCCATTCGGCGCCGCTGCAGATGCCATCCTGTTTCCATTGATCCTGGTTTTTGCTGTTTATCTGGCTGTTGTTGTCTGGCGGAATCGTGATATATATGATTAGGAGACTGCAATTAAAAGGATGAAACATATTTTTATTTAGGGAGAAGTTCATGGATCTCACTGGCGTGTTTATCCTCATCACTTTTCTACTGTTTTTTGGTGGAATGGTTTTTCTGGCAATTCAATCCAGCCGACAAGACATTGATAAAAAACGCCAGATTGCGCAAAGTTTGGGCTTTTCCCCTGTTGAAGCAGACTCGAAACTGACAAACCAAATTGCAATCTTATATCGTCGACCGGGTGCGCAGACCCGTTACGAATTGCGGAATGTCTCCCGCCGAGTAATCCCCGACGGGGAAATGTATCTGTTCGATTTGGTGGACACTTCCGGCGAAGACGATAGCTGGACGGAGCGTCAGGCGGTGGCAATCATCTCTCCCCATTTGAACATGCCGCCCCTCAACCTGTTTCCAAAAGCCGACCAAAAGTATGCAATCAGCGGATTGGCAAACAAAGTACTGGTGTGGGGAATGTCTTTTATGGGAACACATATAGATTTTCCTGAATATCCAGAGTTTGCCTCCCGTTATATCGTTTCCTCAAACGAAGCGACAGATTGGGTGCGCGGCTATTTTGACCAGCATTTGGCAGGGTATTTCTCCCGCACAAAGATGTTCATGATTCATGCCGCAGGTAATATTTTTACCTTTTCCGAAATGGGAACAAAGCTGGGTGATAGGGACCCATCTGTGATATCTCAACGAGTCAACAATGCGCTGGATATTTTCCGAGCGCGCAAAAATAAAATCGTTCAAGGAGTAAACTCATGACTACCAATCAATCCCCTGCTTCAGAAAAGACCTTCCCCTGTGAGACCTGTCCCATGCGGAAGAGAGCCGAAGCCAATCCGAAATCCTTCCTTTCACGACTGTGGAAATGGCACACCGGCTGGTGTCCGGGCTGGAAGGCGTATCAGGCGCATCTGGCGGGAAAGGCATAAATTTGGAAAAGTAAAAATTAGACGACCTTACTGACTTTCCGTTTCGCAAGTGTCGAAGATATCTGTCCCTGAACTGCCAATGCACACATCGGTCCCATCGCCGCCGCTGATCTGATCGTCGCTGTTTCCGCCCAGAACGCAGTCGTTGCCGCCGAGCGCATTGATCGTATCCGCGCCGGGACTACCGATGATCAGGTCGTTGCCTTCCGTCCCGGTGATTGTCCCCGTTCCGCTGACAATATTATCCAACGGGATTGCAGAACAGGCGGGCGGCTTGATATCCTCAGCATCGACCGGGATGGAAGAAATGCCGGCATTGTTGGATTCGATATCGATCCCAGCCGCAACGGCAGTCGCCATGCTGACGACGATCAGCGCAAGGAACCCGATCAGCATAATTTGAAAAACAGTGCGTATTTTCATGACATCTCCGTTCTTTTTGCATGGTTGGTTTCCGTATTGCGCTTTTCGTTTTCCATGTAGTAATAGGTTGTCCCATCGCTCTTCACAAAATAGTAGTGCAGCCGGTCCCGGGTCATGTGCAGGATCACGGAATTTTGTCGTTCCGCAAGTTTTGCCAAAGCGTCAATCGAGGCTGCCTCCACCAGGGGCTGATTCTTTTCAAAGTCATACTCGTAAATATCCATCAACAGGGAGCTGTGCTTGACCTGGATCACGAACTGCGGATCACGTTTGGTCGCCTGGAGAACGTACCAGCCAAAAATCAGCAGGCAAAGAAGCGACAGTCCCAACCCCCCAAGGCTTAGGACGCGCAGACCGAAAACATTCCATTCCAACCCCAGGAAACGAAACGAGTTTGGCTGTACATTCGCACTGGCGGCTTTCCCGCTCTTGGATGACTGCAGTGGGTCCGATTCGTTATTTTTGCCAGCCAGGTAAAAATGCACCTTGTCGAATTCGAATACCAGGCTCGATGTGAATGAGTCGTATATGGGATTCCCATCCGCTTTTGCCGTGACCGATGTCTGCGAGATGATCGTCAGGGTATAGGTGTTCGGACGGAACCCCGTTCCCTCCTCCACCGTGCTGACCAGAGCCTGCACCTGGCACAAATCGACAGGGGCAATTGCCGTATAGGAGTTTCCGCTAAAGGCGGTTTCCGGTTGAAGTGGAATGGTGCGCTGCCATCCGCTCTGCTCGTCGGATATCCGCGCGTCAATCTGTTGCGTACCGGATACCTCCTGCATTTGTCCCGACAGGTTGTATGAATATCCGATGTTGATGACACAGGTCAATCTTGGGAAAATTGGGTCGCCGGAGTGTAATGTCTCGGTATCGTAGATTCCAGCGGCGCCGGCGGCGGAGTAATAATAGACGCCCGTCTGCTCATACTTGATATCATCCGCCTCCCGTTCAACCGGTTTGCCGAGGGAAAAAATCGTCAGGGCTAAAAATGCCAGCGTTAGGAATCCCAGCGCGTAGAGCGTCGCCTCGAACCATCCCATGGATCTTGTGGGCGGTTTATTTCTTCGGTTTCCGCGGTGATGCGGTTGGGTTATTGGACCTGCCATAAGAATGCCTCCAAGTATGCCTATCGCGAGCGCCAGGTTGATGGGCGTGCGCAGCCATTTCATCGTTTCCCCTAGTTTGGGGATGTGTATCCAAAACTTGCCGATGATTTCATCCTTAGTGGGGCGATAGGCGTCGATCCAGGAGTTATTATCTCCCTTCAAGATAAAGTAATCCTGCTCCACGGCGATAATACGGTGGATGACGAACGCCCTCATTTTCGAGTCGCTATAGGTGACAATATCTCCCGCTTCATAGCGTGCCGCTTTTTTTATGATGACCAGGTCGCCCCGATGGAACAAGGGTTCCATGCTGTTGCCGTCTATGATCACGTAGGATGCCTGTCCCCCGATCCGGGTTGGCGCAAAAACAAGCCATATGGTCACCAGGCTGGTCACCATGAGGAGATTGATTGCCAAAGCGGGAATCGTCCCAATCCTTTTCATGAGAACAAGAACATCGCAACCTGCCTGCGTCTGACTGTGCATGCATCCAGAACAAAACTGACCCAAATACAGGGCTTGGCGCGCCAAGCCCTGTATTTAGTATACGATTTATTCAAACTTGTTTTTCGTGCAGGTTGCTTGCAGACTTTACGGATCGAGGCTGTCACTGGCGACGACATTTAGCGCGGTCACACTTGCGAGGGTCAAGGCTCCGTAGGTGCAGGTGACGTGCACTTCGGGGAGCGTGCCGTCCGCGAGGGTGCAGGTTGTCCATGAGCCGCCCGTTGCGGTCTGGAGCATGACGACAAGCGCCTTGTTGGTGCCGGTGGTCGGGTTGATGTCGAATGTGATGGCGTCGACAATCGTCGGATCGGTTGCATCGAGGTCGTAGACGATTGAATCCACCGTGTACCCGCTGACGACGGATGCGGCATACCCTGCATTGGTGTCGGGGACGGTGTTCGCCGCGGCAAAACCGTAGGCGGCTCCCGCAATGACTATGATGGACAGGACGGCTAGAACGACTTTAAAACTGCGTAACATGGCTTATCTCCTTTCTTGCAGATCCGGTCTTTGACGGGTCTGCGCTGGTAAAACAAAACGCTGAAGGTTGATCAGCCATCCGAAAAAAAACAGCCTGGCTTTTTATGAGCCAGGCTTGTGAACACAAAACGATTTGTGATCTTCGGCGGCCTGGCGGTCGTGGTCATTGTGATGACGGTAGACCCATGGCTTTGCGTCGCCGGCTTTCGCCGGGTTTGCCTTTATCGGATGTCTTGTTCGCAGTATAGTTGGGTAACGAGATTGCCGCAACCGTTTTTGTACTTACCTCGCTTCCGTAAAACTACTTATCTTGAGGGAACGAAAAATCAGTCATGGTTACAGCTTTGACGATAAGTTCCTGGTTCGCGTAATCCTAAGGCGTTGTAACGATCTTCACATAGATCAGGTCGCCAAACGCAATTCCGTCGGGGCCATAAGCTTGCCAGGTGCTCTCATAGGTCCCTTCCACTGCGGGCGCGGTGAAAAGAATTCGTATTGTGACCTGCGTCTCCGCGTGGGCGGGATACAGCAACTGTTCCTGGTTTGCCCCCATCGGGTCGCCGCCGATCCATTTCACGCGGTAGGTGGAGTCCCAATTGCAGGTTCCTTTGTTTTTGACCAGCCACTGCTTGTCGATTGTCGAGCCGATGGAGACGGTTGTCCCATCGGGGATGGTGACATCCGAGACGAATTCGAGGTCGTTGAAGCAGGGTCCCTCGGTGGGTGTGGCGGTGACGGTTGAATTGGGAGTGACGGTGTGGATTCCAGGGACGGCAATGGCGGTTGGCAGGATTTGAGTTGGCGGGGGCAATGTGGGCGGACGGAATGGCGTGTCTGTGGCTTGGGGGACGCAGGCCTGGGCGAAGGTCAAAACCAGAAGCAGGGCAACCAACTGTGAGCGGAATCCGGGTTTCATGTCCCGATTAAAACACAAAACTCCCGAAGTCTCGAAAACTTCGGGAGTTTTGATTCGCTTTACAATTCCTCTTCCACTGCCCCCGCGCCAGCGTCCATTGCGTTGGTGCCTTCGCTTCCCATATCGAGCGGGAGGGCAATTTCGCCGCTGAGCGCCTTCTGGCGGATAACGGCTTCGATCTCCGCCATCATGTCGAGGTTGGTGCGGAGATAATCCTTCGCGTTCTCGCGTCCCTGCCCGACGCGGATGTCGCCGTAGGAGAAGAATGCGCCGCGCTTGGTGATGACCTCGAATTTGGTCGCCAGGTCGAGCACGTCGCCAGCCTTCGAGATGCCTTCGTTGAACATGATGTCGAACTCGGCGGTGCGGAAGGGCGGCGCAACCTTGTTCTTGACTACCTTGACGCGGGTGCGGTTGCCGATGACTTCCTCGCCGACCTTGATGGATTGGATGCGGCGCACGTCGAGACGCACGGAGGCGTAGAACTTGAGCGCCTGACCGCCCGTGGTGGTTTCGGGGTTGCCAAACATCACGCCGATCTTTTGGCGGAGCTGGTTGGTGAAGATGACCGAGGTTTTGGTCTGATTGATGGCGCCGGAGAGTTTGCGAAGCGCCTGCGACATCAGACGGGCTTGCACGCCCATGGTGGCGTCGCCCATGTCGCCTTCGATTTCAGAGCGGGGGACAAGCGCGGCAACCGAGTCCACAACCACCACGTCCACCGCGCCGGAGCGCACGAGGGTTTCCGCAATTTCGAGAGCCTGTTCACCGGTGTCGGGTTGTGAGACGAGCAGGTTGTCAATGTCCACGCCGACCTTGGCGGCGTAGCTGGGATCGAGCGCGTGTTCCATGTCGATGAAGGCGGCGGTTCCGCCCATCTTCTGCGCCTCAGCGACAATGTGCTGGCAGAGGGTGGTCTTGCCCGACGACTCAGGTCCGTAGATTTCGATCACGCGTCCGCGCGGGATGCCGCCAACGCCGAGGGCAATATCGAGCGAGAGGGAGCCGGTGGGAATGGATTCAGTGACCATGCTCTGGGCTTCGCCGAGTCTCATGATCGAGCCGTCGCCGTAGCGTTTTAGAATATCGCCAACGGCTTTATCCAATACGGCGCGTTTGGCATTATCGATATTTTGATTTTGTGCGGGGACTTCCACTGCGCGGGATTTTCTTGCCATGGTTTGTTTCTCCAATATTTGTAAGTGATTGATTGTGTATGCGAGAGTATAGCACAGATGTTCTGTGCGTCAAGAGCGGGGCGGTAATAATTTCAATTTCGGATCGTTTGTAAAATAACAACAACGGGTCATTTTTATAACAGGCGGTTTTGCAAAGATTACCCATTTGGGTAACATCCTTTTGGGTGACAAAAAAAGCTTTGCAGGTATAATCGCCGCAATTTATAAACTGTCAGCTGTGAAGCTCGTCACAAGACAAGGCGTTTTATGACTTTATCATTCAATAAGGAGCAAGATATGAAAACTGTCGGTTTCCCCACGTATGTCAAAAACCCAAAGGCTCGCACATGGATCAAGGAGATGGTTGCGCTTTGCAAGCCGGACCAGATCCATTGGTGCGATGGTTCGCAGGCTGAGTATGACGCCTTGTGCGATTTACTCGTCCGTAGTGGGACTTTTATCAAACTCAATGAGAACATGCGTCCGAACAGTTATCTTGCCCGTTCCGACCAGGGCGACGTTGCCCGTGTCGAAGACCGCACTTTCATTTGCAGCGCCAAACCCGAAGACGCCGGTCCCACCAATAATTGGGTCGATCCGCTTGAGATGAAGGGGACTTTGACGAAACTCTTCGACGGCTCGATGCGCGGGCGCACGATGTACGTCATCCCGTTCAGCATGGGACCACTCGGCTCGGACATCGCTCAGATCGGAATCGAATTGAGCGACTCAGCCTACGTCGCCGTCAACATGCGGATCATGACTCGCATGGGGCAGGCGGTCTGGGATGTTTTGGGCGATGGCGATTTCGTCCCCTGCCTGCATTCGGTGGGTGCGCCACTCGAGCCTGATCAACCGGACGTGAGCTGGCCCTGCAACAAGGAGCAGAAGTACATCGTCCACTTTCCGGAGGAGCGCGCCATCTGGTCTTATGGCAGCGGTTATGGCGGGAATGCCCTGCTCGGCAAAAAATGTCTTGCCCTGCGCATCGCATCCAAGATGGCGCGCGACGAGGGCTGGCTCGCCGAGCACATGCTGATTTTGGGCATCGAGTCACCAAAAGGGGAGAAGACCTATCTTGCGGCAGCGTTCCCAAGCGCCTGCGGCAAGACCAACCTTGCGATGTTGATTCCGCCCGCAGCGTTCGAGGGGTGGAAGGTTACAACCGTCGGCGACGACATCGCCTGGCTCAAGTCTGGTTCCGATGGGCAGTTATACGCCATCAATCCCGAAAACGGTTATTTTGGCGTCGCGCCCGGCACCTCGGAAAAGACCAATCCCAATGCGATTGGCTCGGTCAGCAGGAATACGATTTTTACAAACGTTGCCCTGACCCCCGATGGGGACGTGTGGTGGGAGGGCCTGACCAAGACTCCGCCCGCGGAATTGATCGACTGGACCGGTCAACCTTGGACGCCCGACTGCGGACGCAAAGCCGCCCACCCGAACGCGCGCTTCACGGCTCCCGCCAGCCAGTGCCCGTCCATCGACCCGCAATGGGAAGACCCGCGCGGCGTGCCGGTCAAAGCCTTCATCTTTGGCGGGCGACGCAGCAACACCGTTCCGCTGGTGTTCCAGGCGAAGGATTGGGATCATGGCGTCTATCTTGCCGCGACCATGGGCTCGGAGACAACCGCCGCCGCAAACGGTCAAATTGGACAGGTGCGCCGCGACCCGTTCGCCATGCTGCCTTTCTGCGGCTATCACATGGGCGATTACTTCCAGCACTGGCTGGACTTTGGAAAGACGCTTGCCGTCCCGCCGCCCATCTTCGGCGTGAACTGGTTCCGCACCAATGGGGATGGCGGATTCCTGTGGCCCGGCTTCGGTGAAAACATGCGCGTGCTGCAATGGATCGTCGACCGGGTCAACGGGCGGGCGGATGCGGTGAAGAGTCCGCTGGGTTGGGTCCCAACTTATTCGGATTTGTTCTGGGAGGGACTCGACTTTCTGCACGAACAATTCGAGTACCTGATCAGCATCGACCCGCAGCACTGGCGCGAGGAGCTGAAGCAGCACGACCAATTGTTCGAGAGGATGCAGGATAAACTTCCCGAGAAGCTGGCTGCCATCCGCGCAAAATTTGATGGGAGGTTTGATCTGGCGACCGGGACCTAGAAACAACCAGGAAGGAAAAAGAAAAACTCACCCCGAAATCCATTTTCGTGGGTGAGTTTTTCTTTAACCAGGAGTCTCAGCCGAGAATTGATTATGCCTTGAACTCCACCTGTACCAATTCAATATTCGCCGCCTTCAAGAAGTTCATCGCATTTTCGTCGGTGCGATAGGCGGTGCTATACACAATGCGCGAGATGCCCGCGTTGATCAGCACCTTGGTGCAGTTGATGCACGGCAGGTGTGTGACGTAGCACATTGCACCTTTGGTCGAGACGCCGTGCAGTGCTGCCTGGATGATGGCGTTTGTCTCGGCGTGGATCGTGCGGACGCAGTGACCTTCCACCATCAGGTGTCCTGCTTCATCGCAATGGGACTGCCCGGCGGGGGAACCGTTGAAGCCGGTTGTGAGGATACGTTTTTCCAACACCAGCACACAGCCCACGAAGGCGCGGTCACAGGTGCTGCGCTCAGATACCGCGTAGGCAATCTTCATGAAATAGGAATCCCAGTCAGGGCGCATGGTTCCTCCGTAAATATCAGACCTGACAGGTTTCCAGCACGAAACCCAATCAATGTTCTACGCTGTGAAACCTGTCAGGTCTTTTTATTTCTTACTCCACCGTCACGCTCTTGGCGAGGTTGCGGGGTTGGTCCACATCCAGCCCGCGGGTGGTGGCGATGTGATAGGCGAGCAGTTGCAGCGGAATCACGGTGATGATCGGCGAGAGCATCCACGGGGCTTCTGGAACCCACAGCACATGGTCAGCCATGCCCGCGATGAGTTCGTCGCCTTCGGTGGCTACAGCGATGACCAGTCCGTTGCGCGCCTTTGCCTGCTGAATCTGCGAGATCATTTTCTCATGCCAGGGGTCTTTGGGAGCAATGCACAGCACGGGCATTTCCTCGTCGATCAGGGCGATGGGTCCGTGTTTCATTTCACCCGCAGGGTAGCCTTCGGCGTGGATGTAGGAAATTTCCTTGAGTTTGAGCGCGCCTTCGTAGGCGATGGGCATGTTGATGCCGCGTCCCAAATACAAACAGCCTGTAATGTCTTTCAGCGCGTGGGCAACCTTTTCGATTTCAGGTTCGGTGTCGAGCACGCGCCCAGCCAGGTCGGGGATCAGCCTGAGGTCGGCAATCAGCTCGCGGCGGGTTTTGTCGTCGATGGTGCCGCGCAGGTCAGCCAGCAAAATCGCCAGCATGTATTGATCCACCAAAGGCGTGGTAAAAGCCTTGGTCGAAGCCACCCCAATTTCGGGTCCGCTTTGCATCGCAATGGTTCCATTCGCGACACGCATCGCCTGTGATCCAATCGCGTTGACGATGCTCCAGACGATTCCTCCCTTGCGCCGTCCTTCTTCCATGGCGGCAAGGGTGTCGGCGGTTTCGCCCGACTGTGAGATGGCAAGCACGACGGTGTTTTCGTCGATGATTGGGTCGCTGTAGCGGAACTCGGAGCCGATGACCACTTCGACGGGAATGCGGGCGATTTTTTCGATCAGGGTTTTGCCGACCATGCCCGCGTACGCCGCCGTGCCGCAGGCGGTGATGTAGATGCGCTGGATGCGTTTGGCGAGTTCGGGGGTGAGGTTCAGTTCGGGCAGGCGGATGCGGCTCTCTTTGAAGTCGACGCGCCCCGCGAGGGTGTCGGTCAGCGCGCGCACTTGCTCGTGGATTTCCTTCTGCATGAAGTGGCGGTATTCGCCTTTTTCAGCGGCGACTGCGTCCCAGGCGATGACATGGATTTCAGGTTTGACTTCCTTGCCGTCGAGCGTTTCAATGCGGACAGAGTCGCGGGTGACGGTTGCCATCTGCCGCGATTCGAGGAAGATGACGCGGCGGGTGTGTTCCAAGATGGCGGGGATGTCTGAGGCGATGAAGTTTTCGCCTTCGCCCAGGCCGATGACCACGCCGCCTGCGTTGCCGATTCTGGCTGTGACGATTTTATCGGGTTCATCTGCCGACATCAGCACAACCACGTTTGCGCCTTCGATCTTTTGGAAGGTGCGCCGCGCTGCTTCGACGAATCCACCTTCGGGCTTGGCTGCCTGGAAATGTTCGGCAAGGTGGACGATGGTTTCAGTGTCGGTATCCGACAGGAAGTTCACGCCTTCGCTGGTCAGTTCGTCCTTGATTTCGAGGAAGTTTTCCACGATGCCGTTATGCACGACGACGACGCGTCCCGTGCTGCCGACATGCGGATGCGCGTTGCGCGCAGATGGCGCGCCATGCGTCGCCCAGCGCGTGTGACCAATGCCCGGCGCGCCGCTCAGCGGAGATTTCGCCACCAGGTCTACCAATTGCGACAATTTACCCGCGTCTCTTCTGATCTCGATCTGGTTGCTGTTGATGACAGCCACACCAGCCGAATCATAGCCGCGATATTCAAGCCTTTTCAGGCCATTGAGGATGATCGACACCGCATCACGCGGGCCGACATATCCGACGATTCCACACATAGGGGAGTCCTCCGAAGTTTAGAAAGTAGATGATTAGAGACTAGAGATTGGTAAAACAGAGATTGGTGGAATTCCACTCATCTCTATTTGCTACTCTCTATTCTCTACTTGTTTTTTCACCACTCCCAACCTTTTGACCTCACAATTGCTTGCAGGTGTTATGGGTTGGGTTATCCTTTGGAGGGAAAGATGTGACGGGTATGGCTTACCCGGAGGGCTTCCGCTGATCGTTCGATTTTCCCTGTGTGGTGGTTGAGTAGGGCGAAGCCCGTATCGAAACTACCACACAGGTTAACTCCATTTCGCAATGGAGAACCCTCGTCCTCGTCAACCCCGCGATACGCGGGGTCCATGCGCTGTCTTTCCCGTATGTCTTTTCGTGTGCCTCCTTTCTTTTTGACAGGCGCGATTATACCGTAAAAAATCGCCAGCCGTTTTTTGGCTGGCGATTTTTTCTCTAATGGTGTGAAACTAATCGGGGTTGAATGTCTTCGTTGGCGTTGGAGTGCGCGTGGGAGTGAACGTGGGAGTGACAAATGGAGTATTTGTGCGCGTGGGCGTTGATGTGCGTGTGGGCGTGGGCGTACTTGTCCGCGTGGCGGTACTGGTTTGTGTCGGCGTGTTCGTCCTTGTCGGCGTATTTGTCGGCGTTACCAGCGGAGTGTTCGTACGTGTGGGCGTCCTGGTCGGTGTGTTTGTGATAGTTGGCGTGTTGGTGATTGTTGGCGTGCGCGTCGGCGTATACGTCCTGGTAGGTGTATTTGTGATGGTCGGTGTGTTGGTGATGGTCGGCGTTCGTGTGATGGTGAAGGTCGGCGTAATGGTGCGCGTCGGCGTGATGGTGCGCGTCGGCGTGATGGTGCTCGTTGGCGTATAGGTGGCGGTGTAGTTGTTGGTATTGGCTGTCACCGTGCATTGCAGTCCGTTGGCGAACTCGAAGGTCAAGGTCACGGTATAGGAGCCGTTGAATGCGTTATTGTTGAAGTCGGCAAACCAGGTTGCGTTCTGTCCGGTGGTAATGTCCAGGGCTGAATTGCCATCCGAGTTATAACTGATGGGCGAGGTGCTGATGTTCGCACTGCCGCTGGTGGGATAGTACTGGATGCCGGTAAAGGAGAAATAGTCAAAGACTTTGCCTCCGCCGGTGGTCCACGTCAATACGGTGTTGACCAGATAGGCGGTCGAGAGATCGTTATTCCTGATCGATGTGCGGAAGGTGTTGCCGGTGAAATAGGTTTGTCCAGACCGAACGTAGATGTTGTCGCAATCGGGTGTTGGCGTGGCAGTCGGCGTGCGAGTCACAGTCGGCGTGCGAGTCACAGTCGGCGTGCGGGTAATAGTTGGCGTGGCGGTCAGGGTTGGGGTGCTGGTCAGGGTTGGGGTGCTGGTCAGGGTTGGGGTAAGGGTCGGCGTGGAGGTCCTGGTGGGTGTGGGCGTGGTCGTGGGGGTTGGTGAGTAGGTGGGGGTGTTGGTGCTGGTGGGCGTGGAGGTCTCTGTGGGTGTATTGGTGATGGTGAATGTGGCAGTGGGTCCAATGTTGGGAAGGCGCGTATTGATGGCGCGCGAACCGCGGAATTGTTCCACGATACCCTGGCGATAGGATGCAAGATGGATCATCGCGGGTTCGATCTTGAAGAGCGGCAGCACGATAAAGGTGAAATTGTAGTCCGCCGCGACATATACAACCTGACCCGAGTCGCCGGCATCTTCGGAAAAACCGCTGCCAAGATGACACTCCGCGTAGATGTCGCTGCTCATTAAAGGCTCTTCAAACCAGCGACCTTCCCTGTTCGAACAGACAGTGACGTTGAAGTAGTTTTCCTTCTGTTCTTTTTCCTCAATCTGCAGCTGGGTGTCACTCGGAGTTCGGTTTTCAAGAAGGAAAAAACCAATGACGATGCGGCGGGTCTCGTCCTTGATGGAGGGAAGACGCGCCGTATCGATCAAGGTATTCGTTTCATCCATGGTCAATACTTCACCGTCATCTTCATCACTGGAACAGTTGCTATTGAGATCGGTGCAGTACGTTGGGTCGAAATTACCTGTAACCGCGTAGCGAATGCCGAAGCGGGTCGAATTTTCGATGATGATCCAGGCGAACATCAAACGCGAAAACTCGATGATCCCCACGATCATCAATAGCAGAACAGGCAGTACCAGGGCAAACTCGATCATGCCCTGCGCGTTTTTTCGGCCGGGCGGTTTTTTATCTGTTTTTTTCAAAAATATCTTCATAATGGTACCCTTTGAAAAGAATGAAATGCTTTTACAATACCTATTCTCTGTGCCTGGATCGTGGCTTTACTTGGAAAGTCTGGTGAGGATGTTCTTGGAAATTTCTAAAAATGCCTCATCCACAACACTTGCATCCTCTGCGAAAAAGTATAACCCATGATTGGCTGTAACAGGGGGAACCGCCGTCAGGTCATCGCCTGCGTGTTCAGCCATGTAGCGCCCAAGAAATTCCGCCGAGGCAGGGTCGTAGCTGTTCGTGTAAGACCTGCAATATTCTCCCATGCAAATTGCAAACAGGGTTGCTCCCTGCCCCTTGGGTTGAGGCGCGGCAATGAAGTCTGCGCCGTCACGCGCATAGTCATCTGCATCGTAATCTGCGCCGTAGGTGTAGGTGGGAGGGGTGGTGGAAGTGTTAACCGTAAAACTATGGGAAGCGGTTCGTGGGGAGAAAGTATAAGTCGACCAGTCGAAGTTTTCCCAATAGTTGTTGGAATAAGCGAAAAAGTCGTCCCTGAAACCAGGCTCCCAACTGGTTACAGCCGGCGGGTTAAAGGAGGCTGGCATTGGATCGAGATCGCGGCAATAGCCGTTATTACCGGGGTATTCCCAGGTATCTACTGGGCATCTTCCATCCGGGTAACCAGGAGTGTCAGATGCGTTGGCGGGGCCACCGAAGAGGCTAATCACAACCCAAAAGGAATCCTGACGGGCATTGGCAAATTGGTAGCCGGCTTCATAAAGCCCGCCCCCGATATTGCTGGGCCCGCAGGTGGTTGGATCAAGATCACCGCTCAAAGTGCCCACGGATTTTGGGTAGCAGGTCTGTGTAATATAGGTTGGATTAAAAAAGAGGCAGGGATATAGGTAATCTTTGTTGGCTTCGGGAGGCATTGGGCAGCGGGCAGGTTGGAAGACCTTTAGGTCCCGAATGGCAGCCTTGACTTCTGCTTCATCGTCGCTGAGGTCGAGCAGTGTAACCGGCTGACGGAGATCGCCAGCGTTGCTCCCCAAATCCTGTCCTGTGGATGAGACCAGCGCTACCTGGTCATAAGGAAAGAACAACTGGTCGACAAAGGCAATTGCCGCATCGATGACCTTTCCCAAAGGTTCGCACCTGTGGGCTGGGTCGTTCATCAAAGCGTTACAGACCTCCGGGTTTTCCGACGGGTCACCTTTTAATGGGTCTCCAGCCGGATTGGTTTCAAATGCCATGGAGGTGGATGTATCGATGACCAGTACCATGTCAACTGAAGCGGCTTCACCGACGGAAGAGGCTGAAATCCACGTCCCGTTCATGCCGACCACTCTCATGAAGCCGAATTGAACATATTCCTCGGCAGTGACGCGCACGAGTTTTCGCGAAACTCCATTGTTGTTGGCGGCGCAAAGTGAGGCATCCCATGACGTGCCGGGGACATTACAAGTATAAATGGTCACAGTGGCATTGGATTGGTTGAGTTTTAGGAACTCCTCACCGGCTTTTACAAGATCCTGGGGGTCAAAGTTTTTACGAAATTGCGAAGCAGCGGCAATCGAAGCGGCGTCGATGCCGCGTTTCAGGCGCGCATACTCGATCAGCAGGATGCCGCCGTCGACCATTAAGCCGACAATGGCAACCAATCCCACGATCGCTGCCGCAATCAGAATGATGGCTTGTCCGCGTTCGGAAAATTTGCGAATTCTTTTTGACATGGTTTTCATTCAGGTTCTCCTGAACGTATCGGCATGATGGTGTAGGCTACCAGGTGCAGGGGGTTTGGAATCCATGCCGTCATCCAGGGCAGGTTCAAGACGTGATGGTAGTTGTAATGAAGTTCAACGACCAGAAGTCCCGCATTGGGGGCGTCAGTCACCCGGGCGTTCTCGATAACTGCCTCTGTGAAAGCGGATGGATAATGCCCATTGGTATCTCCGGGAGAGGGAAACAGATGGTACGGTCCTGCGTCCCGCCAAAGAATGGTGTCGCCGCCTTCCGCGCCATAGACCGAGACAATCACGTCATCCTTCGTTGGGTCTAATGCGATCCTGCGTCCCTGGTAGGTGAGGTCCTCAATGCCGGGATCCAATATTTTTTGTACGTCGTATGCTGTTTCGTAATAAAAACTGTCGTCGTCGGTTACGCCGTCAGCTAAAAAGGGGTCGTCATTGCTCCAGTAACGAGCCGATTCGCGTGTGGCGTCCAGCAGGGAGAGATAAAAATTCAAAATAAAGCCGAATTCCACCACCCCCGTAAACAGCATGATGAGAACGGGGAAGGCGATGGCGACTTCCACCAGACTTTGCCCAAAGGATTTACGCACGGTTCTTTTCCGCGGCGGGCTGGCTTTTTTGAATAACGAATATATTCCTTTTAGCGCTGTTTGCATTTCGTCCTCAATCATCAATTCTATATAATACCCATTAAAACATAAACCCGACATAAGTACCGGCAGGGGAGCGATCACTGGGCTGTAATGAAGAACGTGGGGAACGAATCGAGCTGGATTAGCCAGTTTTATATGACATAAACAATTATATACCATTGCGCGGATAAATCATACCATGCAAGCAACCTGCAACGCTAACAGTTTTGTAAGATTGGACGGCTGTGATGGGGCGGATTTTCCCGATTCAAGGCAGTTCCGGGGCTGACTGGGGATAAAATCTCACTCGCTGAGGAACACCTCCGGCATTTTGAACACATCGTAGTTTTCCTCATTGTAGTAGAAGATGGGAATGTCATCCTGCCCGTCCACCTCGATGTAGTAACCGATGATCTGGCTGTGATAGCCGTATTTCGAGTCCATGCCGTTCAGGCGGATATCCCCATGGGGGGCGAAAATTGTGCCACGGAAGCGCGAGTTCTCGTCGCCGTTCAGGGCAACACGTCCCTGGTTTTGGATCGGCATGTAGAGCAACAGCCCCTTTTCCCTCCCATGTTGGGGAGCGCTCAGGGAGATGGCGGCATTTGCCTCGACCCGGAATTCCCCATCCTCCATAATGAGAAGTACGCCCTTCCCTTCAACATTGCTGTTTGCCTTGAAGAGGACATCGCCACGGATGCAATATGTGCCGGATTCCAGGGTGGTCACGCCATACGGAGGAAATGTCTCCGCGCCATCCCATTCGCCGGGAGTCATGGTCGTGCCAGTTAACTCATCCACCGTGGCGACTTTGGAACCGCAGCCCACCTGGGGCATTTGAATCGCAGGTGGAAAGGGAACGGGAACCGCCCCGGTCTGTACCGGGAAGGGGGTAAAAAGCTTGGGTCTTGGAATATCGGCGCCCCCAACCACCACGACCGGGCTGGTATCCTTGATACGGATGCTGCCACTGCCCATTTGTTTGAGGGCGCATTCCGTATTGTCTGAATTGACGAAAACTCCCCCGCCCAACAGACTAAGTGTGGCTTCGCCATGAATCCAAAAACCTTTTTTCTGCTCTTCTTCACATCCGCTCTGTGGAGCCAGGCTTACTAGCGCATAGCCATCGAACATCGCCCCGTATTCGGATGGCTTTGTGCGGGTGACGGCGCGAGCCTTGTTTGTCACCTGCGGGACGCCAATAACGGATCCGAAATAGGTGTTCAGGTGCGAAGTGATGATGACCTCGATGTACTCGGAGTTCCCCGCGTATGGACCGCTGAGCGGCGGGGTGTTCATTTCGATGACGCTGGAGACGCCGTCGTTGTTGTATCCGTTTGCTTTGGCGGTGGCAAGAGCGGCGCTGCGCCAGTCGCCCCCGTTGATGCGGGTGAGGGCGGCGGTGAGGGCGGCGGCGGAGGCGGCAGTCTCCGTCCTGCGACGGTCGATCAGCGCGTTTCCGCCGTCAATCGCCAGCGCGGTCATGCCGACCAGCCCGATGATTGCGAAGACGATCAGGATGATTGCCTGTCCACGTTCGCCTTTTTTGTCGTTAAAGTTTGGGAATGTCATGGCGCGCACGCAGGTTGTAGAATGATATTTGTAGCTGTCCCTGTCAATCGGACAGTGTTCGAGCCAATCAGCCGTCCGATGAAGGGCATCAGGAACGGGTATCGATACGACACATCGACCCGTATGCTGTTGACTGTACCGTTTGTGATTCCCTGGCAGGCGCCTCCAATTGTCTGCACGGTCACTTTGATGGCATCCATGTCTCGCAGTTGCACTGGCGAGGAAAAAACCACATCTTCCGCGCGCGGCGAGATGTTACGGGCGCGATTTTCTATCTCTTCCGGATTGGTTGGGTTGAACGAGCCGTAAAACGCCCCCTCCTGCGCCGCGTCTCTCAACATCGAGTAGGAGAAGATCGCCATACCAAAATCCAGCGTGCCAAGCAACAGCAACACGAGAATCGGCAGGGTGATCGCCAGCTCGGTCAGGCTTTGTCCACGCTCATTTTGGGTTGTCTTTTTTCTCGATATCGCAGGCATAATGTTCGGACCTTTAATGCCTTGAGTCTATGGGATAGTTGACGCAGCCCGGATTGGAAATCTGGATGATGATCCGCTCTGTGCCGTCGGGGACATCATAAGTTTGGTGGAACACGAAACGGATGACTGATTCACCAAGCGGGATTTTTGGGTAGTATGCCTTAATATAAGTGGAGGGCGCATAAAGGTCTCCATTCCAGGGCGGCTGATCGTCCAACGTGACTTTTCCAAGTCGTAGACTGCGGTCCTCACCGCGATGACCCGTGTCATGATTCCATTCCAGGTAGATTTGCGCTACCGAGAGAACATGCCCCGTCTGATTATTGATGCCCATCTTCATCACATTCCCTTCGATGACGAGCGGTCCATGGAATATACCCGTCAGCCCGGAACAACTGATTATGGTGGAGGTGACGGTTGGCGTGAACGAAGGCAGGGCGGTGTTGGTTGCGGTGGAAGTTGGGGAGGGTGGTTCCGTATTTCTCGGCGTAACCCCGGGGATGCTGGGTGAGGTTGGGATGTAGGTGGCTGTGGAGGTTGGCGCGATGGTGGGGGGGCGGGTCACGGTAATCACGGGCGGCGCCGGGGATGGAGTGCTGGTTTCGGCGGCGAAGCCGGTTGGCAGTGCGTTGCCGACGATTGGGACGGAGATTAGGAAAGAACGCGCACTGGCAGATACAACCTCCATCGGGTCGAATGGCAGGAGGGTCAGGATTGGCTCATAGGTGGCTGAGACCTGGACGATGATTCTGTCGCCGTTGCGGACGGGCACCTCGATCGGGCAGGAATCCTCCTCCGGGTTTGGATCAACTCCCTCAATGGGAATCGAAGTTCCATCCGGGTTGATTCCGCGGTCATAGGTGATATTGACCTCCTCGAAGGTGATGATGAAGGCGGACTGGTTGGCGACCGCGCGAATGCCTTCGCAGTCCTGATAAAATGCGACATCGTTGATTTCGCCCGAAGCAGACCCGTAGCGCGCCGCCTGGCGCGATGCATTTGCAACCGAGGAGAAGATGAATATCAGCCGCCCGACTTCGATGATGCCATAGATCAACATCAACAAAACCGGCAATGCGAGCATGAACTCCACAATTGCCTGTGCGCGTTCCGCGTGAACTTTTTGGGATTGCCGGGGAATAAATGGTTTCATTTTTCTAATTTATTGATAAGGGGGCTAGCCGGGTGTAAATATTCTGACAAATTGTGGAAAGTAGACGATCATTGCGGCTGTGACGATGAAATAGGGACCATAGGGGATGAAGGTCATTAATGCGTTGGCTCCATACCTGCCGCTGAAGATGAGCCAGAGGACGATGAAGAGACTGACCAATCCTCCCAGGAGGATACCATACAAAAGGCAAACCCAGATCAGGGGCCAGCCGAGAATCAACCCAAGAACGGTCACCAGGATGACATCTCCGGAGCCGAGGGCTTCCTCGTCGTCCACTTCCTGTCCCTGTGCCAGCATGCGCCTGGCGCGGATGCGCGCAAAAAGCACGCCGAGGTAATAAAATGCCATCATGATTAGAAAGCCGCCCAGCCCGCCCAACAGCGTGGGACCAATTCCGTGGGCGACGATACCAATCACCGCTCCAAAAACCGCGCCGAAGATGCTGGTTGGGTGCAGGATCAGGCGGTGTTCCATGTCGATCACGAACACGACGCCAAAATAAACGATGAGAACCAAACCCGGAAAATATCCGATTTTCGAGGATGGTTGCAGCCAGGTATAGATGCTCGCGGCAAGGATGACGATCTGGACAATCCACAAGCGGAGTTTGCGCCGGTGTCCATTTTTGCAGGAGCGAAACAAAAGATAGTCCCATAGCCCAAAGGAGGCCCCACACAACTGGCAAATGGGCCGGCTGAAACGCCGGGTATAGGGCAGGACATCCGCCAGATAGTTCACAAGCCATCCTGCGCCCAACCCGAATATGATGGATATTACCAAATTCGTGGGCATGAAATTCATTATAATTCCAATTGTGTTTGCCAGACAAAGTCGATTTTAGCGTAAGATAGCTGCAATGTTTTCGGATAACATTTGAGATTACCTTACAATTTTGAAGATATTCAAAGGAGATTTTGATGGAAGAATTTGTGATTGAGGGCGGGCATCCGCTTCACGGCGAAGTGACTCCGTCGGGAAATAAAAATGCAGCGCTACCCCTGCTTGCCGCCTGCCTGCTGACGGAGGAACCTGTGACGTTGAGAAATGTGCCGCTGATCAGGGATGTGCAAGCCATGCGAAAGTTGATCGAGAGTCTGGGCGCTGTTGTGGAAGAGTTGGATGCAACCACCTGGCGGATTACCACAAGGGAATTGACTTCCTCGCACCTCGACCCTGACCTGTGCCGCCGCATTCGCGCCTCCATTCTGATTGCCGGACCCGTTGTGGCTCGGTCGGGAAGCCTGAGGCTGCCTCCTCCAGGCGGCGATGTGATCGGACGCCGCCGCCTGGATACCCACATTCTGGCATTGCGCGCGTTGGGAGCGAAAATCACGTATGACCGTGTGTTCGAGTTCGAGGCGAACAGCTTGCACGGGGCGGATATCCTTTTGGATGAAGCTAGTGTCACCGCCACCGAGAATGCGGTCATGGCTGCGGCGCTTGCCAAGGGCGTGACTCAAATCCGCAATGCGGCGTCGGAGCCGCATGTGCAGGAACTGTGCCAGTTCCTAAATCTGTTGGGGGCAAAGATAGAGGGGATTGGATCCAACACCCTGCGCATTACCGGCGTTCCCAAATTGGGCGGCGGCGAATTCACCATCGGTCCAGACCTGTTGGAAGTGGTCAGCTACATCGGCGCGGCTGTCGTTACGCACGGCGAAATCCGTATTCGCAACGCGGGCGTGCAACATCTTGAAATGATAAGGTTGATCTTTCAGCGGCTGGGCGTCCATTGGGAGGTGGATGGCAGCGACCTGCTCGTGCCTTCCAGCCAGTCGCTTGTCATCGCATCCGATTTGGACGGGGCGGTTCCGGAGATCAAAACGAACGTCTGGCCCGCTTTTCCCACTGACCTGACCAGCATTGCCATCACCCTCGCAACTCAGGCGACCGGTTCCGTGCTTTTTCACGACTGGATGTTTTCAGGGCGCATGTATTTTACGGACAAACTGGTTGGCATGGGCGCGCGGATCATCCTGTGCGATCCGTATCGTGTTTTGATTCAGGGACCCACCCAACTGTATTGCGAAAAACTCGAAAGCCCCGATATCCGCGCCGGGATGGCTCTGCTGTTGGCTGCCCTTGCCGCGAAAGGGACATCCAAAATACGAAATATTACCCAAATCGAAAGAGGTTATGAAAAGGTGGATGAAAAATTGAAGGCGCTGGGCGCGCACATCAGTCGCGCAACTGAATAAAAAGAAGCCGCAGAAATGCGGCTTCTTTTTTGGATTAAGACTTTATGGTCCAACCCAGGCGATTATATCTGGCTTGATGATGAGCCTGAGGAGGTCCTGTGTCTTGCTCGGACCGATATAAAACGACACTTCTCCCGTACTGGGCGGATCCAGCACCCACGAGTAAGCATACCAGTAGCCCGCCGGAATGGTAATCTTGCGCTTTTCGCCTTTTTTGATAACGTATCCCAGGCTTCCGCATTGACCGAACAAATTGGGGGTGTAAAGGGTCAACGACAGGTTGACCTGGCTGCCGGTTGTGTTTTCGATGCGCACATTCTTTGTCGGACCCGCTTCCGCAACATTTAACGCCTTGACGCAGTTGTTGGGATCGGATGGCCCGGCTGTCGGGGCTGCGGTGGGCGCTAGGAGCAATGGATCCAGGGTGGGGATAACGGCGGGAGGGGCAGTGAAGGTCGGCAGGGGGGTGGGGCTGGGTGTTTCCGTGGGTGGAACGGGGGTATTGGTCGGGATTGCTCCCTGGGTCATGGTAACGATTGCCCAAGCTGCTGCTACGGCGGTATTTTGCACGTCTACTGGCGCCATGGTTGGCGCGGCTTGCGGAGTGCAAGCTTCCAACAGGACAGTAACCGCAAGTAGGATGGGTAGAATTTTTTTCAACATTTTTTCTCCATTTATATTCTTGTTCGATACATTTATTGCTTTATTTCAACGCGGTCCTTATACATTCTTATTGTCAAATCCTGGGCTTTGCCCAATTTAAAACTGCCGGTGAATTTTTTCCCTCCAACCCATGCCACATAGACGTAATAACCGGCAGGAGCGCCCGCGCTTATGGTGCTGCCACCCACGGAATATTCAATGACGGTCACGTAACCTTCCTTGGTGGTGCAATGCAAGGAGATATAAGCATCCGCCTTGGACATGTTGGACAGCCAAACCTTGCCGGACGGTAAATTGGGCGGCATTGTACCATAGTACTGGTAGTCGTGTCCCCCTGTGGGCGTTGCGCTAAAAGCAGGGTTTGGAGTGGCAGTGAATGGCAGGGTCCCAGCCGCTCCCACGGTTAAAGTCACCGTGCCGGTGCCGGCTGTGGCGGTCGACGTCAACGATGACTGGGTTTGTGTTGCAGTCAGGGTGGGCGGCGCCGACGTTTGTGTGCTTGTTGGCGCGCTGGTAACGGTCATCACCACGGGAGTGTTGGTCGGAGCCAGCGTGGGGGTCGGCAGGGACTGAATGGTTTGTTGAACCTGTACCGCCACCGTTGCCTGAATATCCGCCTCGGAGATCGCGGGAGCGGGGCTTGTCGCCTGGGGCTGTAACGCCGCAGGCAGGCACGCGCTTAACAAGAAACAAAACGCGGTGAGCAGAAAGATGATTTTTTTCATTGCCCAACTCCTTTGATTTGCGAGGACTAATTTCTAGCCGGCCACCACATCCATGAATTGCGTCGCCGCATCACGCAGCATCCGTTCCGGCAACGCGCCAACCTGGCGATGCACCACTTTTCCACCCGAAATGAAAAGCAGGGTGGGGATGCCCTGAATACCAAATTTTTGCATCCATTCGGCATCCTCGTCCGTGTTGACTTTTGCCACGATCAGCCTGCCTTCAAACTCCTGGGCCAACTTGTCGAGTATCGGGGCGACTATCTTGCAGGGCCCGCACCACGGCGCCCAAAAGTCCACGATCACTGGCAGAGGTGATTGCATGACATCCTTTTCAAACGAAGCGTCTGTCACATGAATTGGTTCCACTGTCATTTTCTTCCTTTTCCAGAATATTCCGGTTTGTTATTCCGGGGCAATATTTTTGCGAAAAAAGTATAACATATATTCCCTGATGTATTATGGCCTGTAGGGTATAATCGCCGTCCGATGAATAAACTGTTTTCGCGCTGGCGCGACGGACTTTCGCGTACCAGCAAAGCCGCCTTCGGGCAGATTGCCTCCATTTTGGGGACCTCCGAGATCAACGCCGGAACCTGGGACGATCTCGAGGCCCTTCTCCTTCAAGCTGATCTGGGATTGGAAACTACGACCTCGGTTTTGGATTCCCTCAAGCAGACGGCTCGCGCCGAAGGCTTTATCCGCGCCAACGAGCTTTCCTCCGCCCTGCGGCGGGAACTCCGCTCGAGGCTGGTCACTCCGCCCGAAGTTTTGTTCTCCGCCAAGCCGACCGTGATTCTGGTCGTCGGCGTCAACGGTTCGGGCAAGACGACAACCATTGCCAAGCTCGCCGCCCGTTTCATTGGCGATGGCAGGAAGGTTTTGCTCGGAGCCGCCGACACCTTCCGCGCTGCGGCAGTGGACCAGCTCCAGGTGTGGGGCGACAGGCTCAAAGTGGAGGTCATTGCCGGGGCTTTTGAATCAGACCCGGGCGCGGTCGCGTTTAACTCTGTCCAGGCAGGAATCGCCCGTAGTATGGACGTCATCATGATCGACACGGCAGGACGTCTGCATACCCGTTTCAACCTGATGGAAGAATTGAAGAAGGTCAACCGCGTGGTGGGCAAGGCGCTGCCCGGCGCTCCGCATGAGGCCTGGCTTGTGCTGGACGCCACCATCGGACAGAACGCCCTACAACAGGCGCGTTCCTTCAAGGATGCGGTCAACGTGACGGGCGTGATCTTGTCGAAACTCGATTCGTCGGCGCGTGGTGGCATGGCGTTTGCCATCCAGCGCGAACTCGGCTTGCCGATTTTGTTTGCAGGCTTGGGCGAAAAGCCTGAGGATTTACAGCCCTTTGACCCCGACGCCTTTGTGGACGGGATTTTATCGAACCAGGAGTAACCATGCAGGATTTGATCAACCGCTTGCAGGCAGCGAACGGCCTGACTCAACAATTACTGGTGCGTCTTTGACTTGGCGGGCAAGGAAGTTCAACTTTCAACGCTTGAAAAGGAAATAGAAAAGCCGGAGTTTTGGAACGACTCGACCAGCGCACAGCGGACGATGAAAACCGTCTCGGTTTTGCGTGACGAAGTCGAATCGTGGAATTCGGTCAAACAACGTTTGCACGACCTGACCGAACTGGTGCAGATGGAGGACGAGTCCCTGCGCGGCGAGTTGGAGTCCGAAGTCTCCGCCCTCGAAGCGGAGCTGGATAAACGTGCCTTCAACACAATGTTCTCTGGAAAATATGATCACGACGATGCCATCCTTGCCATCCACGCCGGCGCAGGCGGAACCGACTCGCAGGATTGGGCTGGGATGTTGCAGCGCATGTATCTGCGTTGGGCGGAAGACCAGGGATTTGAAACCGAGATTTTGGATACCACGTTGGGCGAAGAGGCGGGGGTCAAGAGCGTGACGATTGCCGTCAGCGGAAAGTATGCCTTTGGCTACCTGCGTTCGGAAAAGGGCGTGCATCGCCTGGTACGCCTTTCCCCGTTTGATGCGGCACATCGCAGGCACACGTCCTTTGCGTTGATCGAAGTCCTGCCGCAGGTCTCGATGGACGAGGCGGATGTGGAGATCAACCCTGGCGACATCAAGTTGGACGTGTTCCGCTCCTCAGGTGCGGGCGGACAGAACGTGCAGAAGAATGCGACTGCGGTCCGCATCACCCATCTCCCGACGGGGATTGTGGTCACCTGTCAAAACGAACGCTCGCAGGCGCAAAACCGCGAGTTTGCGATGAACATTCTCCGCGCGCGTTTGCTCGAATTGAAGAACGCCGAAAAGGACGAGGAGCGTGCCGTTCTGCGCGGCGAATACACCAAAGCCGAGTGGGGGAGTCAAATCCGCTCGTATGTCTTGCATCCGTACCAGATGGTCAAGGACCACCGTACCGACCATGAGACGGGCAACTCCCAATCCGTGCTGGATGGCGACCTAAACGGTTTTATGGAAGCATATTTGAAGAGCGCCCCTCAATAAAAAAGACCCTAAAGGTTGTTTAACCTTTAGGGTCTCCTTTTGGGTTTCATTAGTTGGTGGGAACCCGTTTTTCAAGGGTGCGGCTGAAGATGTTTTCCTGCTCTTCGTTGGCTGACTTGTAGGATTTGGCGCGTACCTTGCCGCGTCCCTTCGAGCGTTCGAGCGCCTGCTGCCAGGCAATCTGCATGGCGGTGAACTGCGGCTCGTTGGAGACTTCGACTTCCATTTCGTACTCGTCTTCCTGTTTCTTGCCTTTACCCCTGCGCTTGCCGTCGCCCTTCTTGCGGTCTTCCCGTTCAGGTTTGACCTCATCCACAACCTCAGGTTCGGGCTGGAGGGCTTTCATGCTGAGGCGGATCTGGCGCTTGCGGCGGTCAACATCCAAAATCTTGGCTTCGATTTCGTCGCCTTCCTTGACGACCTCACTGGCGGTCTTGACATAGCCGCGGGTGAGTTCGCTAACATGGATGAGTCCGGGGCGTTCCGCGCCGAAGTCCACGAAAGCGCCATAGGATTCGAGGCGCACAACCTTGCCTTTGACGACCAGGTCCGGTACGATCTCTTTCCACTCATAGCCAAGGGGTTCGATCATGGTCAATTCGATGCGATCCTTCTTGACGCGGCGTACCCAAACGTCAACGACCTGTCCCTCCTTCACAACATCTTCCACTTTGTTCACTGCTTCCTGTTGGAGTTGTGAGATGTGGATTACACCGGGAAGACTTTGACCGATGTCCACGAGCGCCCCCGCGAGCGTTGTCTTCAAAATTTTGCCGCTAAGTTTCGTTTTTGGTTCAAGCGCTACGGCGGGCGCGCTGTCGGGTGTTGTCATTCTTATACTCCTGCTGTTTGAAATAATGCCGAAAAAAGATTATACCTGTCGGACAATAAACCGTCAATAAGAAATTCGACGACTTTTCATAATTGATTGGAACCTTGTCGTTTGTCTTTCTCCTGTGTATAATCTGGCAATCAAAAGCATCGATGGGAACGAGTACGTTTGACAAGTTGTCAGAGAACCTGCGTTTTGGTGTGAAGCAGGTCAACGACGCAGACCGAAAATCCTCCCGGAGCCGCGAGCGGAAATCAGTGGTCAGTGAAAGTAAGCAAGCCGAGGTTGTCCTTCGTTATCAGGACAGGATGATGGTCGTCATCCATTGAGCGCCTTGTCTTTGAGACAGGAAGCAGAGTGGTACCGCGTGAGCAATGCTCTCGTCTCTGTGTGAGACGGGAGTTTTTTGTTACCCAAAAAACGAACGACTAGCAGACTAATGACTAGGAGATAAGTATGTTCAAAGCAGTCAATCCAAAACTCGATGTTGTTTCGATGGAAGAGAAGGTTCTCAAATTCTGGACGAAGCAGGAAATCTTCAAGAAGACCGTCGAGCAGCGCCAGGATGCGCCTGAATACGTCTTTTATGAAGGACCTCCAACCGCGAATGGTCGCCCCGGCGTGCACCACGTTCTGGCGCGCGCGTTCAAGGATATGTTCCCGCGCTACAAGATCATGTGCGGATACCATGTCTCACGCCGCGGCGGATGGGACACACACGGACTCCCCGTCGAGATCGAAGTCGAGAAGCAGTTGGGATTTACCAACAAACAGCAGATCGAAGAATACGGCGTGGACAAGTTCAATGAACTTTGCCGTAAGTCTGTTTTTACCTATATTCAGGAATGGGAAAAACTGACAGACCGCATTGCCTTTTGGGTTGACCTCGAAACCGCGTACGTGACTTACGAAAATGAGTATATCGAATCGGTCTGGTGGATTCTCAAGAGTTTCTGGGAGAAGGACCTGCTCTTCAAAGGCTACAAGATCGTACCGTATTGCCCGCGCTGCGGCACGCCGCTCTCCGACCATGAAGTCGCTTTGGGCTACGATGAAGCCGTTGACCCGTCGGTCTTTGTCCGCTTCCCACTGGTGGACAAGCCCGACACCTCGCTCTTGGTGTGGACGACCACACCTTGGACCCTGCCGTCAAATGTAGCTGTCGCCGCGCACCCCGAAGTGGACTATGTCACCGTCGAGCGTGACAACGAAGGTACAAAGGAAAAGCTTATCCTCGCCAGGAATCTGGTTGAGAAGGTTTTCCGTGGCGAGGAAGTCAAAGTGGTCGATACCTTCAAGGGCAGGAAGTTGAAGGGCATGAAATACCATCCACTTTATACCTTCATGCCGGTGGATAAGCCTGCGTATTACGTCATCCTCGCGGATTATGTCACCATCGAAGACGGCACAGGGCTGGTCCACACCGCCCCCGCTTTCGGTCAGGAAGATATGGAGTCGGGCAAGCTGCACGATTTGCCGATCCTGCTCACGGTTCAGCCCGACGGCGCTTTCATCCCTGAGATCACACCCTGGCGCGGAATCTTCGTCAAGGACGCCGACCCACAGATCATCAAAGACTTGGAGTCGCGCGGGTTGATGTATCGTTCCGAGAAATATACCCACACCTACCCGTTCTGTTGGCGCTGCAACACGCCGCTTCTTTATTATGCGCGCGAGTCGTGGTACATCCGCACCAGCTCCAGGCGTGACCGACTGGTTGAGTTGAACAAGACCATCAACTGGGTTCCCGACCATATCAAGAACGGGCGCTTCGGCAACTGGCTCGAAAACAACATCGACTGGTCGCTTTCGCGCGAACGATATTGGGGCACGCCGCTTCCTGTTTGGGAGTGCGACGATTGCCACGAGCGCGAGTGCGTTGGCTCGGTGAAGGAACTCTCTGAAAAAGTCGGCAAGGATTTGACTGACCTCGACCTACATCGCCCGCACGTGGACAATGTCCACTGGAAGTGCGCCAAGTGCGGCGGACGGATGACCCGCGTCAAGGATTTGATTGACGTGTGGTTTGACTCTGGTTCGATGCCGTATGCCCAGTGGCATTACCCGTTCGAGAATCAGGAAAAGTTCAAGGAGCAGTATCCAGCCGATTACATCTGCGAAGCTGTGGACCAGACCCGCGGTTGGTTCTATTCGCTGCACGCCATCTCCACCCTGCTCAATGACCAGGTCTCGTTCAAGAATGTTATCTGCCTCGGTCACATTCAGGATGCGCAGGGACGCAAGATGTCCAAATCGCTGGGCAACATTGTCCAGCCGTGGGACGTGATCAACCTGCATGGAGCAGATGCGCTGCGCTGGTATCTCTACACCGCCACCCCGCCTGGACAGGAACGCCGCTTCTCTTCTGATTTGGTTGGCGATGTCATTCGCAGTTTTACATTGACGCTCTGGAACGTGTACTCGTTCTTCGTGACATACGCCAACCTCGACAAGCCGCAGGGCTTGACTGTTACCGCCACCACGAATGATCTCGACCGCTGGCTGCTCTCCGAGTTGAATGTCCTCGTGCGCGATGTGACCAAAGCCTACGAAGAATATGACGTGACCAACGCGACCCGTCCCGTTGAAAAATTTGTCGAGACTCTCTCCACCTGGTACGTGCGTCGTTCCCGCCGTCGCTTTTGGAAGAACGACTCCAGTGCCGACAAGCAAGCTGCGTACTCGACTCTCTACACCGCGCTGGTGACAATCTCCAAGCTGATCGCTCCCGCCATGCCTTTCCTCGCGGACGAGTTGTACCAAAACCTTGTCCGCTCGGTGGATGAGACTGCGCCCGAGTCAGTGCATCTCGCCGCGTGGCCCCAGGTGATGACAGAGTTCATCGACGAGTCGCTCAACCATGAAATGGAACTGGTGATGAAGCTGGTCTCGCTCGGTCACTCCGCGCGGCAGAAGGCAAATCGCAAGGTGCGCCAGCCGCTCGCTGCTGCGGCATTCTCCGTTGGGAATCCCAGTGAACGCAAGGCGTTAGTGAACAACATGGATGTCATCGCGGATGAATTAAATGTCAAGGAAGTGCGCCTGCTCGATTCTGCGACCGAGGCGGTTTCGCATACAGTCAAGCCGTTCTCGAAACAGCTCGGACAGAAATACGGCAACAAGTTCCCTGCCATCCAGAAGGCGATCCTTTCGATGAACGCGGAAGAAGTCGCGTCCACGTTCAGGGCTGGCAAGACGCTGCCCGTGAAAGTCGGCGATGAAACGCTGGACATCACCGCTGAAGAAGTGGAAGTGAAGGCGCAAGCTAAATCTGGTTTTGCCGTCGCGGAAGATGGCGCATACGTCGCCGCCCTCGTCACCGATCTGACGCCCGAACTCCTGTCCGAAGGCATGGCGCGTGAATTCCTGCGCCGCGCCCAGGATTTGCGCAAGACCGCCGATCTAGACGTTGCCGACCGCATCGAGTTGTTCGTTGTAGCCAGCGCGGGTTTGAAGTCCGCCATCGAGGCGCACGCGGATTACATCAAGGCGGAAACGCTCGCCGTCAGCCTGACCTTTGCCGCTCCGCCCGCGAACGCTTCCGTTGTGGAAGATGAGTTCGAAGGGGAGAAGGTCAAGGTGGGGCTTTTGAAAGCAAGCAAGTAATCAGTGGTCAGTAATCAGACCTCGGAGGTTCGCTTCGCGGAATCTTCGAGGTCTTTTTGTTTGTTATAATCTGCAACGCAGAATTCCTGGCGACATATTCGAGCAGGTTTTACATAGCATTTGAAATGAAATAATATTGCAACATCCCATGAACAAGAAACACATCGGAAGCAACTTTGACGATTTCCTCAAAGAAGAAAAGATTTACGAACGGGTACAAGCCGCCGCCATTAAGCGCGTGGTGGCTTATCAGATTGCGGAGGAAATGAAGAAAAAGAATTTGACCAAGACCGAAATGGCAAGCCGCATGAAGACCAGCCGCGCCGCGCTGGAAAGATTGCTTGACCCCGAAAATGCTTCGATTACTTTGTTTACGCTGGAACGTGCCGCTTCTGCGTTGGGGAAGACGTTGAGGGTGGAGTTGGGGTAGGGGAAAGGGTAATTGGGGATTGGGGAATAATCAGACCTCGGAGATTCGCGCGAAGCGAATCCCCGAGGTCTTTTCACTTTACGATCTTCTTTCCCGTATAATTCCCCGCCATGAAGCAAAACATTCAACTTTCTCCCCGCGCAATTTTCATCGTCCTCAGTGACCTGACATTCGCCTTCTTCTTCCTCTGGTACGCCATCCAGACCTTTACCCACGGGCGCTTTACCCTGGTCAGCCTGTTGAACATGTTTGCCTTTCAACTTTTCCTGCTTTTGATTCCCCTCGCGTTGACTGGTTTCCTGCTTCGCGTCCGCAGGCTTCAAGTCTTTTCGCTGGTTGCGCTGGTTTTATTTGTCTTCACGTTTGGGAAGTTTTTCATCCCCAGGCAGAAAGCCGTCCCGTCCTCGCCCGATGTGTTGAAGGTGATGACCTACAACATGCTGGTCTTCACGCCAGATGTCACCGTGGTCGCGGATGTTCTCCGCGAGGAAAATGCCGACATTGTTTTCATGCAGGAAACCAGCTTTGCAATGGCGGACTATCTCCAGGCAGAAATGCTCGACGAATACCCGTATCAACTTCACGACCCGTCCGGTATTCCCCTTGGGATGAGTGTCGTCAGCAAATATCCATTCGAGCCGATTGACCATGATCTTGGAAAATCATGGGTTGGCACGCCGATTCCGCTGGCGGTGGACTGGCGCGGGCGGAGGATTCATGTGCTCGATTTCCACATGTACCCCACAGGCTTTGGCGCCATTGCAGATTTGGATCTGGCGGACAGGGTTTCCCGGTCACGAGACGAGGACGCGGAGAGTGTGAATCGGTTTGTGAGGGAATATGATGTGCCCGCCATTATCGCGGGCGACCTTAATGACGTGTCCCTGAATGACGGCTACCGAATCCTCGTCAACGCGGGTTTGCAGGATGTGTGGGCGGAGGCAGGTTTCGGGCTGGGAAATACCTTCCCCGGCAACAAGTCGCCGGGCACAAGCCGCCCGCATATCGGCGGGTTTTACATTCCAGAATGGCTGATACGGATCGATTACATCTTCGCCTCGCCGGAGTGGGAGGTATTGTCCGCGCACATCGCAAGAACGGACGGTTACTCGGATCACCGCGGTGTTGTGGCATATTTGCGATTAAAATAAGGAGAAATTCTGCCAATAAAGGACCCTGCCATGACAGCATCAGAAATGAAAGAAAGACCGAACCTCCTACGCTCGATTGCCGCGTATGGAGTGCATTTATTTACTGCGACCGGCGCGGTGTGGGGACTGCTCAGTATCCTTGCAATCCTGGACGGCAACTACAAAATGCTGTTCGTATGGATCATCATCTCCATGCTGGTGGATGGCTTTGATGGGATGCTTGCCCGTTGGGTCAATGTGAAGAAATATGCGGCCAATGTCGATGGCGCATTGATGGACAACATCCTCGATTACATCAATTATGTGCTTGTGGCGGCCTTCCTCCTGCTCAAGGCGGATCTTTTGCCTGAGCCGGTCAGGTTGTTTGGCGCGTGTTCCATCCTGCTGACCTCCGCCTACCAATTCTCACAAACCGATGCCAAGACAGATGACCATCACTTCAAGGGCTTTCCGTCCTATTGGAATTTTGTCGCAATTTACATGCTGTTATTCAAACTGCCGCCCTGGCTCAACTTTGGCGTCCTGATGTTCCTCAATGTCATGATATTCGTCCCCATCAAATATATTTATCCCAGCCGCAACAGTTATCTGCCCCGACTCACATACGGACTAACCCTTCTTTATGGGGTGATCGGCATTTGGGCGCTGTTGAAGTATCCAAATACCCCGATGTGGATGCTATGGGCATCGTTGCTTTACGTGGCATATTATGTTGTCTTGAGCCTGATCCCCAAGAAGAAATCCAATGCGAATTGACATCGTGGCTCAGGCGGATGCGGAACTTTACGAAGCCTTCCAGCGACTGGTTCCGCAACTGACGAATAACAACCCCCCGCCTTCACTGGACGATTTAGCTGACCTCGTCCGAGATGCTGGGTCCACGCTGATGGTTGCCCGCAATGCCGACGGTGTGATCGTCGGTGCGTTGACCCTCTCCGTTTATCGCGTGCCGACAGGCATCCGCTCCATCATCGAAGATGTCATTGTGGATAACGCCGCCCGCGGACAGGGAATCGGCGAAGCCTTGATGCAGCGCGCCATCGAACTTGCAAGGGAAAAGGGGGCGCAGAATATCTCACTGACGTCCAATCCCATGCGCGAGGCGGCGAATAGGTTGTACCTGCGGGTGGGGTTCAAAAAGCGGGAAACGAATGCCTACCAAATGAAGTTATAAAAAAGAGGTGATGCTAAAAACTGGCATCACCTCTTCGTCTAATCTACATTCACCAAAAATTTCCCCGTTGCCTTGCTTAGATCTGAATAGACTCCCCGGTATTCCGGGGGCAGGAGTTCGGCAATTTTGTACATCATCTCGTCCACGATCTGCTGGCGGATCTCGCTTGTTACCTTGATTCCCTGCGTATCCACTTTGAATGGTTGTCCAAGGCGAATATGAAAATCCGTCCGTTTGAAGCGTTTGAGATTCTTCATGAGTTTCTCGCCGCCCCAATGAGCCAGCGGGAGGACCGGCGCGCCTGTACGCAGGGCAAGGGTTACCGTGCCGGGCTGGGCGCGGATCAGAATGCCGTTGCGGTTTCGGGTTCCTTCGGGGGCAATGCCGAAGACGTAGCCTTTTTCCAGTGCGCGCAGGGCGGCTTTGAGCGCCTGCATGTCTGCTTCGCCGCGCCGCACGGGGATGATGCCCCACACGTTGAAGACCCAGTTCAAAAACTTGTTGTCCCAGGCTTCGACTTTTGCCCAGCCTGTCATCTTGCGCGGCTGGAGATGCGCGAACAACAACGGCACTTCGATTTGCCCCGTATGATTTGTAATGACGATCAACGGTCCCTGCATGGGGACTGTCTGCAAATCGGGCGCGTCTATCCTGCAGGCGATGCGCGTGTAAACTCGAATGATGAAGTTGATGAGCCAGTTCATAATCTATGCGTGGATGATTTCCAGTTCGAGCGGAAGCACCTCAAGGGTCAGGTCCTTGCCTTCGAGGCAGATGAATTCACCGTCTGCGTGGGCGGGGAAGGTTTTATTCAGGGAGCGGATCGAAACCTTTTTGGCGCGCCGCATCTTCACTTCGGGCTGGGACATCTGCGTCCCGCGCAGGAAGTGGGGGATGAGGGTGAAGACGCGCCCTTTCGACACGCCCTCCGCGATGCACAGGTCGAAGTATCCGTCGTCCGGTTTACTTTCGGGAGTCATCTTGAATCCGCCGCCCATGCGCTTGCCGTTCATCACCGAAATCATCAGCGAGGTCTGCGTGATGGTTTCCTTGTCGTCGAGGGTGATTTCCACCTCGGCGGGATCGTAGTATAGAAAAACGGTCTTGAACGCGCCGATCAGGTAGGCGGGCAGACCCCGCGCCCAGCGAAGCTTGACCGCCTCGCTGCCCACTGCCGCATCGAAGCCCACGCCAATTCCGTTGCCAAAATACCTGCCTTCGGGATAGTAACCGCCTTTCACAAAGCCCAGGTCGATTTTCCTGCGTCTGTTTTCCTTCAACGCTTTCAAGCTGTCATCCAGGTTGTCGGGGATGCCGATGCCGCTCGCGAAGTCGTTGCCTGTGCCGACGCCAAGCACGCTGAATGCCGCGCTGTTGTGCCCCGCCTTTTTGGCGTTCATGATCCCGTTGATGCACTCGTTAACCGTCCCATCCCCGCTCGCGCAGACGATCACGTTATAGCCGTCGCGCACCGCGCCTTCCGCCAGTTCGGCGGCGTGCCAGACACGCTCTGTGCGTACCAACGTAAAATCCAGCCCGCTTTCTCGCAGGCTGGATTCGATTTGAGGGATGGATTTCTCCCCGCGTCCACGTCCCGATATTGGGTTCACAATCACATAATATCTCATTCGCTCGCTCCACGTTTTGAATGGGGCGAGTTTATCTGGTGTAAGTCCGATTGTCAATCAACCTGACCCGCGCCGGCCTCCCCAAATTGCCGACTCGCTGACACGTTGAATCGCTGAATCGTTAACTCGCTGAATCGTTGATTCGCTGACTCGCTGAATCGCGCTCACTCCTCCCTCATACGCGGCGTCCGGCGGTATTCCAGGCGATGACCGGTATTTGCCATGCTCAACGCATCCGCCAGCTCATCAACGGCATAGGCTTCCTCGTTGTCGAGGACCATTTTGAGTCTTTCGAGCCGATCATGCAATGCGAGCATCCGGGCGCGGAACTCATCGAATGTGGCGTGATTCGTGTTTTCGCGCAACTCCTGCGTTGCGTGGTACGCATCTTCCATGGCGTGGATGGCTTTGAGAATATCTTCAGCGAACAAGGTTAGTTCAGACATGGCAACCTCCTTTCTCATATTCACAATAGCACGTCACGGCTTATGTTTCAAGTAGTCTGCGGGAGTGTCGAGGTCCTGTAAGATGCTGGGCGAGTCACATTCCACGTAAAGGATTTCATCCTGGTGGGCGTTCAGGAAATCGCGCGTGGATTGGGGCGCGCGCAGTTGCAGGATTTCATCCCAGACATCTCTCGCCACCAGCCAGGGATGTCCGCGCCGCATCCGGTAACTGGGGACGACCACCCGGGCTTGACCCTGGCGAAAGCCTTCGCAAACCCGTCTGACATCCCTTTCCTCGACCTGGGGCTGGTCGCCGAGACAAATGAGCGTCGCCTCCGCCGACGGCTTTTGCGCCCGCAAACCGATTTGAACAGACTCAAGCATCTCCCCTTCATTATTGAGCGTAACTTGTACCTCGCAACTCGTAACTTGTGGCGCAATGACGGAGTTCGTAACCAGCACGATGTCTTCCACCCCGGCGGCTTGCAGGGTTTGAATCACCCTGCCCAGCACGGTGGTATTTCCCCAGGGCATCAGCATTTTTTGCTGCCCCATGCGGCTGGACTTTCCAGCAGCAAGGATCACTGCCGAGATGGTCATTGGAGTCCCTCCATACGCTCGAAGGTTTGCAGGGTCGAATTTTGCAGCGACCCGACAACGACGGAGTCAAAATGGCCGAGCAACTCACGTGCCATGCTCCAGCCGACGGATTGCAGTTCGGGCGTATCCGCCTGGTTGAGCAGGGCAATGCGCCGCGCCTGTGGCGGGATATTTTTCAGCCCTCCCTGTGGGTGGGTGAGCACTTCGACGATGGCTTGCGGCGTGATGGGGCTTCCGAGCGGCAACCCGCTGAGTTGGGAAAAGATTTCTGCGCGGTGGACGTACTCGTCTATCAGCGGCTTGCCGAGGGAGCTCAAGCCCGTAACGTGGACCACGAGGTCGGTAAACTCAGGGATGGGTGGTTCGTGCGCGGCGGGAGCCTTGAGCGGTTTCCGGCGCGAACCATCCGCTTCGATCAGCAGGGGGATGTCGTGTTTTCCACTGTCCGCGCACAGCCAGTCCAAAATAAGATCGTTGATTGGCTGGGTTCTGTCACCTTCGATTTCGCCTGTGACCAGGGTGACACCATCCGTTGGAAACTGGAGTTCATCAGGATGGATGGCGATGATGTGCCGGTCTGCCAGCGGGATTTGCCACACGCCAAGATGGCTGGTGGATGTCACGATGACCGGACCTCGACCTGCCAGTTCGTGTGCCAGCTTGAAGACGGCAGTGGTTTTGCCGCCCGAGCCGGTAAAACTGACGACTTGTCTGGGAAGGGTGGGAAGCCCAAGGGCGCGGGAAATGTCCATATCGGTTATTTTACGTCCAAAAAAACCTTATTTTGCAATGCAAATTGCTTTAAACATTTTTGTGAAAGATTGTATAATTCAGGCATGTTTATCCGGGATCGCGATTATCTTCATTATGGCTTCAAGAGGTTTTGGGTATGAATAAACCCGTTGCGCTTATCGTCGAAGACGACCGTGACGTTGTGGCTCTTTTCCGCCACGTTCTCGATATTGCAGGCTATCATACCGAGATCGTGCTGGATGGAAAAGAGGCAATGGAACGTCTCGAAACTTCGCAGCCAAATATCGTTTTGCTCGACCTGCAGCTTCCGGGCATGTCCGGGGTGGAGATATTGACGCGCATGCGCGCCGACGACCGGATGCGAAACATCCCGGTCATTGTCATTACGGCTTTCCCGATCTATGTCGCCAGTCTCCCGGTGGAGCCTGACCTGCTGTTGTACAAACCCGTGGACATCAACCAACTAAGCAACCTCGTTCAGCGATTGCAGGCAACCCAGGGTGGGATGGATGGTCCCGTTCATGATGTCATCACGGGGCTGTATACCTTCCCCTTCTTTGCAGTGCGACTGACCTTCTCGCTGGAGCGGATCAAGCAAAGCGAGTTCCACCGCTTCGGGGTTTTGTTCGCGGACGTGGCTCAGGTCAATGAGTTGAAGCAGAAGATGCATGCCGACGATTTGAACAGCTTCTTCCGCGGTCTGGCTGACCATTTCAAGCTTGCGCTTCGCCCAACGGACACCATGGCATGGTCGCCGCGCGACGAGTATTTCCTGACTCTGATAGAGGAAATCCCTAGCCCGGAGGTCCCGCTGAAGATTGCGGCGCGCGTCCGCGACAGCATGAAAAAATTCCTTCAGAACAACGACTACGGCGCGGACTTGAAAGCGAATTTGGGCGTGTTGCTTTGCGACGCCGACTATGAGGATATCCAACACATCATGCGAGACATCGACACCGCGCGGGGCTACCTGCGGGATGGGTTGTATACCAACCCCTCAGTCTTTGACCGGGAGATGCTCAAAAAGAAGTAGCCGACGGATTACCCTTGAATTCCACCATTTTCCCGTCCCTGGTTAAGGGGCGGGTTTTTGTTTCATTTTTGAAGTCACCCAAATCGAGACAAGCACAAGGACCGTTGTCCCCAGACTCCACAGGTCGCTCCTTGTGCCGGCTTGTTGCACCAGCGCGAACAGCGAGAACAGGACAAGCAAAATCAGGAAGAGAAACGAAAAAATATAGCTTCGTGACTTTTGCGCCAGCGTGCCGATGATCCACACGATGGGAATGAGATATGGAAGCTGGTCATAGGCCCAGAGATAAATAGTGGACACAAACCCAACCGGCAGGATGATATTGAACGCCTCCCACGCTGTCAGCCTGGATTGATTCCGCCAAAGGAGGAATCCAGCCAGCCCGAGCAGGGTGAGACTTGCTGTCCCGCCGAGGATCAGCCAGCAGGGCGAAGTCCCATCGCAGGCGAGATGGGCAAACGCCCAAACGTTCGAGTGGACTCCCTGAGTTCGATCCATCACCGCTTCGCTTGCCCCCCGAAACTTGATCAGCCACAACGGGTCTTGAATCATCCCGACGACGAGCAGGGCAATCCCACCGATTGCAACGCCATAGATCGCCTTCCAATCGCGCCGTGCCAGGAACCAGATCCCAGCCAGCAGGAGGATGGTCAACCCCTGCGGCGGCTTGAGCATGGTCAACGAGAGGAGCATCCCCGCCGGCAGGGATTTATCCTTTTCGAGCAGCAAAATCGCCCCGACGATTGCCAGCAAAGCCAGCGCGCCAACCGAGCCGGTGTGCAATGTCAGGTACACGGGACCAAAGAAGAACATCGCCGCAAAGATGGGGACAAGGAGCCTTTTTTGAGCGGCTTCCTGCCAGTGATCGAGAAGGATAAAAATCGTCCAGGCGATAATCAATAGCGTGATGACCTGCCAGGCGAGGTACGCCGTGGGTAGGGAAAGAAATCCCAGCGGGATGAAAAAGATTGCCAGCGGCAGTGGGTATGGGAAGATTTTATTGGGCTGCCATTTGATGCCATGCGTTTCGTGCCCCGCCAGATATTGCGCTTCGTCGTATGGATTTTCGCCTTCAATAAGCATCCGCCCCGCCAGCCAGAAGAAGGTGAAGTTGGAACTTTGAAAATCGAAACTGGTGACGCTGACGCGGACGCGCAGGAAGATCATCCCCCCAAGCAAAACAAGTGTGACAAGGACGCCGAGAAACTTTTGGACGGACGGTTTCATGTGATGCCAAAGTGACAGTCACCTTCAAGGTGACTGTCACTTTAATCCAATAAGTCTTTGAGCTTTGCGAACGGCGAGTCGGGATCGAGCGGCTTGTGACCGCAGTCCTTCTCGTTGAGGTTCTGACCGCACTCAGCGCACAGTCCCTGACAATCGGGTTTGCAGATGGGGCTGATGGGCACTTCGAGCAGGGCGTACTCGCGCAAAAGGTCTGCCAGGTCGATTTGCGCATCTTCGGGGACGATGAGTCCCGAATCGGTTTCAGAGCGTTGATCGAAGGCGTACAGCTCATCGAACGTCCAGTCCAATTCGTGATCGAAGCTGGTCAGGCAGCGCACACATTCGAGCGTGGTTTCGGCGGAGAAGTCCGCCTGCACGAACAACCCCTGCGGCGTCCTGCTGATGTTGACAACCCCCTCGAAGTTGCGCAGTTGAAAATCGTCGAAGGAGAATTCGTCGAAGGCGAACGGAAAATCGTGTTTGCGCCCGATTTCCTCGTGGATGATAAAGCCGACATTGATTCGGAAGGGTTTGCGTGGATTGGTCATGGGGAAAGGATGAATGAGGAAGACAGAATGTGTGATACGTAACGGAAAATTACCAGTTACCAATCACCAATTACACCTTGCGATCGACAATATACCTCGCTAGGTTTTCCAGCGAGTCGCGTTCGGCGCAGGGTTGGATTGTGGTAAGCCGGGCGAGGGCGCGGTCTACGTGTTGCTCCGCCTCGCGCATGGCTTTCTTCGACGAGTCGCTCGTGCGGATGTTGTCCACGAGGCGGGTCATGTGCTCGGTGTGTGTCCAGCCGCCGTTGGGCAGGGACAGAATATCCGGGTCGTTAGGATTGGCTTCGGCATAGTAAATGGCTGGGAGGGTGACCAGCCCGTTGAGCAGGTCCGAACCGAGCGGCTTGCCAACCGCCGCCTGCTCGCCGTTGAAATCCAGGATGTCGTCCACGATCTGAAACGCCATCCCGATCTGGTAGCCGAAGTCACGCATGGCTTCGACTTCGGTCTCGTCCACAGGGCTGACCATTGCCGCCGCGCGCGAGGTCATCTCGAAGAGGGAGGCGGTCTTGGCATAGATGCGCTTGTAATAATTTTCACGGTTGATCAATCCGCGCGAAGAGAACATCTGGGTGAGTTCCCCGCTGACGATGGTCGCCAGCGTCTCGGAGAACAATTTCATCAGGGGCAGGTGGTCCGTTTCCGCCGCAAGGATTGCCGCGCGCGCAAAGAGAAAGTCGCCGGTTAGGACGGTGGCGGGCGGCGACCAGCGGGCGTTCAGGGTTGCCATACCGCGTCGCAGCAGGGAACCGTCGATCAAGTCGTCGTGTACCAGCGTTGCCGTATGCAGCAGTTCCACTGCGGCGCCCAGCGTGATCAATTTTTCGAGGGGCGCATCCAGCATGTTTCCAACGAGCAGCCCCAGGGTCGGGCGGATGCGTTTTCCTCCCGCTGCGAGCAAATGCTCGAGAGCGGCGCGCAGGTCGGGGTGCGATTCATCCGCCTGGCTCCGCATTCGTTCTTCGATAAGTTTTATATCTTCCTGCACGGGTGAAAAAAAAGTTACAGCGCTCAAGTCAATCTCCCCATGCAAAGAGCCGCGTCGCATTGGATGTGGTGATGGCGGCGACCTCCGCAGGGCTTTTGGAGTGGATTTCCGCTATTTTATCAGCAATATGCAGGACGTAGGCAGGTTCGTTTCTTTTACCCCGATGGGGAACGGGAGGGAGAAACGGGGCGTCGGTTTCGATCAGGATTCGGTCAAGGGGTAGTTGGCGCACGATCTCGCGCTTTTTCCCCGCCTTGGGGTAGGTCACGGGACCCGTGATCCCGATGTAAAAATTCAGCGCCAGCGCCTTTTGTGCGGTTTCGAGGTCGCCGTTGAAGGAGTGCAGGACTCCGGGTCTCTCGCGTAGGGAACTTGCCAGACCGCTCTGCCATTCCGTCAAAATTTCCAGCAGGTCTTGTGACGCCGCGCCCGACCAGGCATCCCCCTCCTCGCGCATGTGGATGACGACGGGTTTGTTCATTTCCTTTGCGAACTGTAATTGCCGTTTCAGCGCTTCACGCTGGAATGCGCGTTTGTCGTTTTCCTTGACCCAGTAATAATCCAAGCCGATCTCGCCGATGGCGACCACTTTGGGATGACGCGCCAATTCCTTTATTTTCTGGAAAGCGGATTCGGAGAACTTGTCCAAATCTGTTGGATGAAACCCCACCGCCGCATACACGCTGACAGTTGATTCAGCCAACCGAACCGCCGCCGCGCTGGAAGCGTGGTCCAGCCCAGGAACGAGAATCCGCACCAGCCCAGAGTCTGCGGCGCGTTGAAGCACCGCTGCGCGGTCGGTGTCGAATTTGTTGTAGTCGAGATGGCAGTGGGTATCGGTTAGCATGTTGGCGGGTTAAAAGGTTGGCAGGTTGGAACGTTTAAACGTTCCAACCTGCCAATGTGTAAACAATTACTTGATTCCCGCCACCTTCAACCCATCCTCCAAAATCGCCTTAACCTTGTCCTTGTGACGGGTCTCGGTGTAAACGCGCAGGATCGGTTCGGTTCCAGAGAAGCGGATCAACATCCAGCCGCCGTCTTCGAGCCTGAACTGGAAACCGTCCACGGTGACGAGTTCGGTCACTTTCAATCCGCCGAGGGTCTTGGGATTGTTATCGCGGATGATCTGCTTGCGGGCTTCGGGATCGCCTGTGAAGGGACTATCCACGCGGTCATAGAAATATTCCCCGCCGACTTTGGCGAACAAATCCTTGAGCAGCTCGGTTGGCTTCTTGCCCGTTTTGACCATGAAGTCGAGCATGTACAAGCCAGCAAGGATGCCGTCACGTTCGGGGACGTTGCCGCGGAAGGCGTATCCGCCGCTTTCCTCGCCGCCGATGAGGGCGTTGGTTTCGGTCATCTTCGGGGCGACGTACTTGAAGCCCACGCCAGTCTCATGCACAGGCACACCGTAGATTTCGCCCAATTTATTCAACATATTGGTCGTGGACAGGGTCTTGACGATGTCGCCGCGTTCGCCGCGAATTTCGAGTAGGTAGTAGGCAAGCAGGGCGTACACGCGGAGTTGGTTGATGAACGCGCCGTTCTCGTCGCCGATGCCACAGCGGTCCGCATCGCCGTCGGTGATGAGCAGCACATCGGCTTTGTTATCAACCGTCGCCTTCAACCCCACGTCAATATTCGGCTGGATGGGTTCGGGACGTTTCATCTCAGGGAAGGATGGATTGCGATGATTGTGGATTTCGATGACTTTGGTCTTGCCGCCTGCCAGCAGTCGCGGGAACCAGCCCATGC
This sequence comes from Chloroflexota bacterium, assembly GCA_016234555.1. Taxonomy (GTDB): domain Bacteria; phylum Chloroflexota; class Anaerolineae; order Anaerolineales; family Villigracilaceae; genus Villigracilis. Next base: position 126,637 of record JACRBJ010000069.1, read on the forward strand.
CGTTGCCCCACATTGTATCCACCATCACGGTCAAGCCTGCGTCTTTGATGGGTTGAAGGTCGATGAGTTTGTCTTTTGTGAGGTGCTCGATGTACGGGGTGGCGGCGTCGAACTTGACAACCTCACCTGCTGCGGCAGCTTCGTTGTAGCTTTTACGCTTTACGTCTTGGATATCATCGGGAATACTTGATTCGATTTGGATTAGCCCTTCGGGGTCGATTGCGCCGCCCGTCTCGTTGCGGACTTTGAATCCGTTGTCGGTGGGCGGGTTGTGACTGGCTGTGATGTTGACCGCGCCCGCAGCTTTCTTGTCCACAACCGCGTAGGCGATGACAGGGGTGGGCGTCGCGCCGTCGGTGAGGTAGACCTTCAAGCCATTGCCTGCCAACACTTCCGCAACCGCGGCAGCGAAATGTTCACTGTCGAACCGCATGTCATAACCGACCACGACCCACTGTCCCTTTTTGCCCTGCGCCAGCAGATAGTTTGCAAAGCCCTGCGCACAGCGGCGGACGTTGTCGAAGGTGTAATCTTCGGCGATCACGCCGCGCCAGCCGTCCGTGCCGAATTTGATTTTATATGCCATTGAATTTTCTCCTCAAAAGTAAATTGCGGGCGGATTATAACATCCGAAAAAAACGGGCTATGGAGTTGCGGTTGGAATTGCTGTCGGCGTCGCTTCCAGCGTCGGGACGTTTGTCGGCGTGGCTGTCGGCTCAGGTGTTGCCGTCGCGGGCACTTCGCCGCTGACCAAAATCTGCCACGCGATTTCCAAATCACCAGCCGCCACGACGGGGAAGGCGGGCAGGTTGCCGAGCGCCATGTCCAGTCGTTGAATGGCTTGGGTATTGGCGGGGTCGTTCAACTCGGCAAGCAACTCGCGGGCAGACTTCACATCCTCGCGCGCCAGCCCGAAATTACTTTGCGCCAGGTACAGCCTAGCGCGTCCGAGCATATCCAGGGCGCGGGTGAACATCACTTCATGTTTGAGTTGTAGCAGCGTCTCATCCTGGCTGGTCTGGATTTTCTCTTCGAGCGATGCCTGGATTTCATCGAGCTTGGTCAGCGATGCCGAATGCGCCTCGATGGATTGTTCCAGCGAATCCACGCGGCTGTTCGTTTCATCGAGCCGCGCCTGCAACGCCTTGACCTCGGCTTCAACTCCCTTGATGTCTGCGCGGTTCCTTTCGATTGGCACGACCACTTGTTGGTTGAAATATGGAATTCCATAATACAACGCCGCGCCGATGCCGCCGATGACGATTGCAATGGCGATCAATCGGAACAATGCGCGAATGAAAACAAGAAACGCTTTTCCCAGACGATTGAGAAAGGAATCCCGCTCTTTGGGCGGATCCTGTGCAGGCTGACTCTTCTCAATCGGTCTGGGCGACTCATCCACCTGAATCATGGCGCTGTTTTCTGACGGCTTTTTCCCCGCCTCGAAATCCGACTGCAATCGCGCCAGCAGGTTCCTTCCCATGCCGTGCACGTTCAAACAATCTTCCACTGAATCAAACGGTCTTGCTGCAATGATGTTCCCTGCGATGACCCGCGTAATGCCGTGGGTCTTTGTCAGCGCTTCGAGTTCGGCGGTATTGAGGAAATTGAGAAAATCACTCATGGAGTCACCTCTTGTTATTGCAATCACATCTATTTTATCACCCGCCCGAAATAGTTTGCTATGAAATGCCCTCGGTCACGAATTGCGTGAAAACGCGCAACAGCGCGCTGTGCGTTCGTGACCGTAATGGGTATAATCCCTCGCATGATTTACCTTGACTACGCCGCTACAACCCCTGTCGATCCGCGTGTGCTGAATACCATGCTGCCGTACTTCCGCGAGTCGTTTGGGAATCCCTCTTCGGTTCACCGCTACGGACAGAAAGCCGAGTCCGCGCTGGATGCGGCGCGTGAGAAGGTTGCCGCCGTGCTTCGTTGCCGACCCGATGAAATCATCTTCACCTCCTGCGGTTCCGAGTCGGACAACCTTGCCTTGCGCGGGGCGGCGCTCGCGAAACGAAAGGCTGGCAAAACAAAAATTCTCACGGCGAAGAATGAACATCACGCCGTCAGCCGCACCGCCGAACAGCTTGAAAAGGAATACGGCTTTTCGGTCAACTGGCTGGATTTGGACGAACATGGCGCAGTCACTCCCGATGCTTTGGGCAGGGCAGTGGACGGCGACTCCGCTCTTGTCTCGGTGATGTATGCCAACAATGAGATCGGCACGATCAATCCAATTTCTGAACTTGCACCAGCAGCGCGTAGCCAAAATATAGTATTCCATACGGACGCAGTTCAAGCCGCAGCATATCTCGATGTGGATGTCCAAACCCTCGGCGTGGATTTGATGTCGCTTGGCGGACATAAATTCTACGGACCGAAAGGAGTGGGGGCGTTGTACGTCCGCAAGGGGACGGGACTGGTTCCGCACCTGACAGGCGGCGGACAGGAATTCGGTCTGCGGGCTGGGACGCAAAACATCCCGTACATCGTTGGTTTTGCCGAGGCGTTACATCTTGCCGCCGAGGAACGTGAGTCCCGTACGGCGCATGTCAAACCGCTGCGCGACCATATCATCGGACAGGTTCTCGAAACCATCCCCGACTCCCGCCTGACAGGGCATCCGCAAAACCGTTTGCCCAACCATGTCTCTTTTGTCTTCAAAGATGTGGACGGCAACCTCCTCCTGCAACTGCTCGACTCGGCTGACTTTGCCTGCTCCTCTGGTTCCGCCTGCAAAACGGGCAACCCCGAACCCAGCGAGGTCATCTCAGCTCTCGGCTATTCCCGCGATTGGGCTTTGGGTTCGTTGCGCGTCACCCTTGGCATGGATTCGAACCCAGAAGGCATCGAATCCTTTTTGAAAGTCTTACCTAATCTTGTTCAAAAGGCGCGGAGCCTAAGGCGCTAACTAATCCACTATCGACTATTCAACTATTCGACTAATCCTTGAAGACTCAAATCATCACCCTCGAATCCCACGATGACCTCATTTCCGTCCGCGATAAATTGTCGTGGGCGAAGACGCCGCGCATTTTGCTGGTCCTGCCCAAGTATGAAAAAGTCAACCTACGTGTGCTGGACTGGAAGGTCTTGCAGCGTCACGCGGATTCGCTTGGCGCCCAGTTGGGACTCGTCACCCGCCGTGCCAAGGTGAGGCGCGATGCGGAGTCGCTTGGCATCCCTGTCTTTGCTTCGACGACCGAAGCCCAGCGCGAATCCTGGCTTGATCGTGCTCCGAGAAAGAGACGTGTCCCACGCCCCCCGCGCCGCAACCTGCGGACTCTCCGCGATGCCATCTATGAGAAGGAAGCGCCGTGGCGGACCTCCCTTTTGGGACGCGTGCTGGCGTTCACGGTGGGGGTGCTGGCGGTGCTGGCACTGGCGAGTCTTTTCATTCCACGAGCCACGCTGACTTTGTATCCCGAATCCAAAACTCAAAGTGTGGTCATCCCTGTCGCGGCGGATAAATCAACCCAGGGCGTGTCAGTTACGGGACAAGTCCCAGCCCAGGTTGTGAAAGCAACTGTCAGCGCGGAACAGTCGCTGGCAATCGTCAGCCAGATCTCCGTTCCCAAATCCAAATCGAAGGGGGTGATCCGCTTCACGAATCTGAGTCAGGACGAGGTGAACATTCCCGCAGGCACGACGGTTTCGAGCGAAGCCATTCAGTTTGTCACATTGAAGGATGTGCGTTTGCCCGCGGGGCTGGACGAGTTTGTGGAGGTTCCCATCGAGGCGGTGGAGGCGGGCGAGCGGGGGAACGTCGCCGAGAATACGATCACTTCGATCAAAGGGTCGCTTGGACTTTCGATCTCGCTTACAAACCCAGAGCCAACCAAAGGCGGCGCAAACGCCAATGTTGTTGGCGCGACCGACGATGACCGCGCAAAGCTGCGCGACGTGGCGGTGGAAAATTTGTTGCGCGACGCCGAGACAAAATTGAGGGAGCAGCTTGCGTCGGATGATTTGTTGCTGCCCGATACCATCGAAGCGGTGAAGTCCATCGAGGAGACTTTCACTCCCGCGGCGGGCGAGCCCGGAAAACAGTTGACCTTGAAGATGCGGGTCGAGTTTTCGGGACGATATGTTTCTGGCGACGACCTCAACGAGTTGTCGCTTTCGACCTTGAACGCTTCGGCGGAGGATGGTTTTGCGGCGTCGGCTTTGCCAGGCTACAAGCTGGTCGGCGACCCATCCACCGACAGCGCGGGCGTCAGCCATTTCGACCTCGAAGTGAGCCGCTCCCTGCTTCGTCAGGTGGACGAGATGCAGGTCTTCTCCCTCGTGCGTGGACGCAAACCACAGGAAGCGCAAACTGCGTTGACCTCGGCTTTATCCCTGCGCCAGGAGCCTGAGATTGCCGTTTTCCCTTCCTGGTATCCGTGGCTTCCGCTGATTCCCTTCAATATCTCGGTGGAGACCAAGTGAGAGTCCTATCCGTTGATCACGGCGAAAAAAGAATCGGGCTTGCGCTCAGTGATGAGACGGCGACCATCGCCAGTCCGCTCAGGGTGATTGAGCATGTCTCCCGTGCCATCGATGCCGCGCAGGTTGCCGACTTTGCCGTGCAAAACGATGTCAGCTTGATCGTCGTCGGGCAATCCTTCGACGAGGACGGCAATCCGAATCCCGCTGGTCGCCGCGCGGGTCGCTTTGCCGACGAACTCAAGAATCAGACGAACATCCCCATCGAGCTTTGGGACGAATCCTTCAGCACGCAGGATGCCCGCGCCACGCGCATCCAACTTGGCGTCTCGAGGAAAAAACGCGCTGGTCATCACGATGCCCTTGCCGCGGTGGTAATTTTGCAATCGTATCTGGAAGCGCGCAGGCAGGTAAACAAGTAGACAGGTACACACGGAACAAACTTCATCCCTCATCATTCATCCTTTCCCCATGCGCCGTTCTCATCTCATCCTCGCCCTTTTCATTTTTACCGTTCTCGCCGCTGTTGTGCTTTTCTTCGGCTACATTCCCGCCCGCGCTTCCATGTTGTATGGTCCGCCCGCGCGTGCGCTTTCCATCTCCGACCGCATCGAATATTCCACGCGCCTGCTTTCCCACGGCGGACTGCTCACCATCTCGATGAACCCAAACGGCGGAGAACAGTCCTTCCATATCGAGCAGGGCGAACCGATTTTCTCCGTCGCCACACGCTTGGAGCAGTCAGCGCTCATTGTCAGCGCGCAGGTGTTTTACGATTACGTCGTCTACACGGGACTTGACCTCACCATCCAGGCGGGCGACTACACCCTCAGCCCCGCCATGTCCATCATTGACCTTGCCCGCGAATTGCAGGATGCGACTCCCGAAGACGTGACCTTCGTGATTTTGCCTGGCTGGCGGCTGGAGGAGATTGCCGCTTCGCTCCCGACCTCAGGGCTGGAGATTTCGCCCCAAACCTTTATCGCCGCCGCGGGTTCTCCACCGCATGTCTTGGGGATTTCATCCTCCACGATGGAAGGATTTTTCTACCCCGATTCCTATCTCGTGCCGCGCTCTGCCACCGTTGACCAACTCCTCGACCTGATTGCCCGAAACTTTACCCAGCACATCTCTGACGATATGCGCGCAGGGTTTGCCGCCCAGGGGCTGGACTTGTATCAGGCTGTCACACTCGCCTCCATCGTCGAGCGCGAAGCGATCCAGGACGATGAGCAGGCGTTGGTTGCCTCGGTCTTTCTCAACCGCTTGAAGGTTGGCATGACCCTCGGCAGCGACCCGACGGTGCAATACGCCCTCGGCTACGATGAGTCCGCGCAAACCTGGTGGAAGAATCCGCTCAGCCTCGATGACTTGAAGTTCGACTCGCCGTACAACACATATATTTTCCCCGGCTTGCCGCCCGCGCCGATTTCCAATCCCAGCCTCGGAGCGTTGCAGGCGGTGGCTTTCCCTGAAACTTCGCCGTATTATTATTTTCAGGCAACCTGTGACGGCTCAGGCTATCACACCTTTGCTGTCACGTTTGAAGAACATTTGGCAAACAGTTGCCCGTGATTTTCCACCCTTTCAAATCTGCAACCCATATTTTATGTGATTTTGCGTAAAATGAAATGCGGAGGTCACAATGACATTCTTTGCGCTCAGTATTTTTCTTTCTGCATTCTTGTTGTTCCAGGTCCAGCCGATGATCGGCAAGTTTATCCTGCCGTGGTTCGGTGGGACGCCCGCCGTCTGGTCCACTGCCATGCTGTTCTTTCAAGTCTTCCTCACGGGCGGATACGCCTATGCCTACTGGCTGGTGAAACAAAAACGGCAGGGATGGATTCACGCGGCCATGCTTGCCGTGACAGCTGTCCTGCTCATTGTTCTGGGCTTTTTCTGGAAGTCGCCCGTCATGCCGTCCGTTGAGTGGAAGCCTGATATCGGCGTTTCGCTTCCCATTCTGCAATTGTTCTTCCTGTTAACCGTCTCGGTGGGGCTGCCCTATTTCATGCTTGCCGCCAACAGCCCGTTGATGCAAGCCTGGTTCAGCAGGCTGTTTCCGCAGCAGTCATACGCCAGGCTCTACTCGCTTTCGAATGTCGGCTCCCTGCTGGGACTGCTTGCCTATCCCGTGTTGATCGAGCCGCAGTTGACGCTCCGCGCCCAGGGTTGGACATGGTCTGGCGGCTTTTTGATGTTTGCCCTGCTGGTGGGTTGGGTCGCTTTGCGTGCCCAGGGTGTGGAGAAAACTTTGGGTGGGCAACCAGCTTCCCCGACGTTAAAAACGGAAAAGCCGTCCGCCGCGTTGATGTCGCTGTGGGCGATCCTCGGCGCGGTTCCCTCCATCTTCCTGCTGGCGATCACCAATCACATCACGCAGGAGGTGGCGGTCATCCCGTTCCTGTGGATCATCCCGCTGGCTTTATACCTGCTCTCTTTCATCCTGACCTTTTCAGACGGACCGTGGATCCAGCGACGCCTGTATGCGTTGTTGTTTGCGGCTGCCAGTGTTGCAACCTTGTGGGCGCTTGGCAGGACGGCGACGTTGAGCATCTTCCTTCAGGTTTCGATTTACAGCCTGCTCCTCTTTCTGGCGTGCATGATCGCCCACGGCGAGTTATACCTCCTGCGTCCGTCCGCCGATCATCTAACCGCGTTTTACCTGATGGTTTCGGTCGGTGGCGCTTTGGGCGGGATTTTCGTCAACCTGGTTGCGCCGCTCATCTTTACGGGATATTGGGAATTCTATATCGCCTGGTTGATGACCTTTATCGTCATCATCCTTTCGCTCCTGCCGCGCTGGGAACGTCCGCAGATCCGCGCCTCGGTTTTGTGGATTTCGCTTGTGGTTGGCACGCTTGTCATGATCTTCAGCTTCAATTCACTCTTCGACGCGCTGGTTGCGCACCGCAATTTCTATGGGCTGATGCGGGTGAAAACCTGGACTTCGCCCAACGGGTTTGGCGACGGCTACCTGATGATCCACGGGATGACGGTTCACGGAATCCAGCACCTCTCGCCTGAGTTGCGCGACGAGCCGACCACGCATTTTGTCCGTGACAGCGGAATCGGTCTGCTTTTGTCGAATCATCCCCAGCGCGGAAATGGGATGAAGGTCGGCGTGCTTGGGTTGGGGATCGGCACGCTGGCGGCGTATGCCGAGGATAGTGATGTCTATCGCTTTTATGAAATCAATCCGATCGTGGTGGAATACGCCGAGGGCAAAGGCGGATATTTCTCGTTCCTGCCCGATAGCAAGGCGGAAGTCACCGTGGTGACAGACGATGCCCGCCTCGCCCTGGAGCGGGAACTCGCCCGCGGTGAGCCGCAAAACTTCGACGTGCTGGTCTTGGATACTTTCAGCAGCGACTCGATTCCCACGCATCTCATCACGAAGGAAGCCTTTGCGATTTATTTCCAGCACTTGAAGCCGGATGGCGTCCTTGCGGCGCACATCTCCAACCGCCACATCGACCTGCGCCCCGTTTTGTGGGGGCTTTCGCAGGAGTATGGGTTGTCCATCGTGATGATCGATCGTGGCGCGAAGCCGGGGGACGATACATTCCCCTCACGCTGGGTGTTGATGGCGCGCAACCTGCAAAGCCTGCAAATCCCAGAGATTCAGGAGCGGGCGGTTGCCCTCGACGAATCGGTTGGCTCCGTCCGCCTGTGGACGGATGACTACAGCAACCTCATCCAGATTTTGAAATAGCCATGAAAAAGATGACGGTCACCTCGCAGGTGACCGTCATCTGCATTAACTGACGATGGGGGCGTTGGCGGTTTCCGCCAGTTTGTCCCTGCCGACCTTGTATGCCTGCGCAAACATTGCATACATCACCAGTGTGGTGTAGGTGGTGATTGCTGGCACGAAAAATGGCAACAGGCAGGAAAGGATGATCGTTGCCATAAGAATTTGCATTACTATGGTCAGAGCCATCGAGGCGACATAAACAATGACGAGTGCCACGATGAACCCGCCGAGGTTGGCGCGGAGGATTCCCCACCACTCGCGGAAGCGGAAGCCTGCGGCGAATTCGTTCTTCTCCACCGCGTGCATCTCTGCCGCAGGAATGATGAGCGCGAGCGGCAGGGAGAGCAGCATGATGAGGCAAAGAAGTGAGAACATGACCAGCCCGAAAATGGCGATGAAAGCTTCCACTTCCGAGCCGTTGGCGTTGTCTGCGATGATGGGCAAGGCGATGCCTGCAATCATCATCGGCAGGACGAGGATTAGCAGGGGCAGTGAATAAGCCATGCGCACGCCGAACATCCTGGCGCCGTCCTGCAACAGCCTGCCCCAGTCGTCCCATTTGACCATGCGCGGCGACTCGCCGTTGAGAACCTGTTTAGCGATTTGCACGGCATATCCAAAAAGAAGCAAGTAGGGGATGATGGGGACGATAAATCCAGCCAGCGCAACCGCGCAGCCGATGAGAAAATACTTGCGCGCTTCGGAATCCTTGACGGGGAAGAGAAGAATCTGGGAGAGGTCGGTTCCTGAAAACATAAATTTTTCCTTTTGTAGAAGTGATGCGGTTGATTTTACTTGACGCCGTTATTTGTCGGCAAGGATGATGAGCAGGATGCTGGATTTCAACTCGACGGTTTTGACCTCCACCGAAAAGCCAGCTTGCGTAAACGGCTCTTTGAATCTTTCCTTCAGGACCTCGTTCAGCGCGGCGGGACTCTCGCCCGTGATTTTGTACAGCCACTTGAGAAATCTGCTGGCGGGGAATGCCACTGGCAGGACGATGAGCCGTCCGTCGCTTCGCAGGACGCGGTGCGCTTCGGTCAGCGTTTGCGGGTCGAAGATGTATTCGGAGGGGAAGGTCGAGATGACTGAGTCAAATGTCTCGTCGGCAAAGGGGATTTTCTGGGTGACGGCGCGCGCGAGCTTCATCGAGTTGCCGAGGCGACGCTTTGCGATTCTCCCCATCGGCGCTGATTCATCCATTGCAACAGAGTCCAACCCGCGGGTCGTCAGCGCGAGTTGCAAATGCCCGGGACCATGTCCCAGCTCGAGGATGCGAGTCCCGCTGATGAATGGAATCACGCTTCGGACCCAATCGTTCCATTTCCCAAAAGAGACGGCGGCGGCGACGAGGTCGTAGGTAAATGCAAAGGGATGATAGAGCAGGTCGAAGAAGACCCGCATGAGGCGTTGGATGAGGTTCATAAAAAAACAAGGGTTTGACTGCGGTCAAACCCTTGCTGACTTGAGGCTGTGTTACGCTGCGGCGGCTTCGTCGCCTTCGCTTTTCTTCGGCTTGCGGACAGCTTCGATTGCCGTCTTGCCGCGCTCGCGGACGGTTTCCACCGCGCTCTTACCGCGCTCGCGGACTTCATTGGCGAGTTCGGTGGCGCGTTCCTTGGCTTCCTTCGCCAGTTCGTCGGCGCGCACGCGGGCGTCGGCGGCAAGTTGTTCAGCGCGGTGATAGGCTTCCTCCGCGCTGACCTGCGCCTTATCGCGCAGTTCAATGCCCTTGTCCTTGATCAGGGCGCGGGTTTCTTCACCGGATTGGGGGGCGAACAGCAGGGCTACGACTGCGCCGGTCAGACCACCGACGACAAAGCCGACGAGAAATGCTCCAAATTCATCACGTTCAGACATGGTATAACTCCTTTGGTAGTGTGTTTGTTTTTATGTCCGGGCTTTTTACGTCCGGTGTTCGATAACTTTTATTTCTTCTTGATTCCCATTAATTCTAACATACGATTCAAACCAGCCAGATAGCCGCTGAGTTTGACCACAGGTTCCACCACTTCCTCTCCCAAAAATTCCACCGTGCCGCGCAGGGTGTTGACCGTCTCGCTGGTGGCATTGAGAATCGGGCGGACTTCGTTTTGCAGCAGGTTGATCAGGCTTGCCAGTTGGACGATCAACACGATCAGCGCCGCGCCGATGACAAACGACTCGAGCGCGACGACGATGATGAAGATGTCGCGGAACTTGTCGGTGGGGGTGCTGGCTTGGAATAAATAGATAATGAAACCGACGAGTGCGGCAAGAATCACGACGACGACCGCGATGACCGCAGCCATCGTTTGCTTGTCTTTGCGCTCCTTCTCGCGCAATTCCGCCTGTTGTTCGGGAGTCAACTGCGGGGGGGGTGGGGTTGTGGGTTCGGGATTGGGAAGTGTCATGTTTTTATTATAGCATTTTTGGTATAAAATCTACCAGCAGTCATGAAAACTCCCAATTATCTTTCCGCCACCTGGCAATATCTTTTTTCAGCCGCCCTGATCGCGTTGACCACGCTTGTGTTTTTTGCCCTGCGAGACTTTCTCGACACCACGCTCGTCGCGCTGTTGTATTTGATTCCCATTGGTGTCATCACCACCACAAGCGGCTTTACGCCGGGAATCATCAGCGCATTGTTCTCCTTTTTCGCCTTCAATTATTTTTTCATCAAGCCGTATTACACGCTTGCCGTTCATCGCCCGCTCGACCTGGTCATTCTGACCATCTTTCTGGTGGTCTCGGTGGTGTTGAGCCGTCTAGTGGGACGGGCGCAGGCGGGACTTGCCGCCGCCAACGCCCGCGAGCGCGAAGCCACCCAGTTGTATGAACTCAGTACCGCGCTGGCGGGCTTGCATGACGAATATACGGTGGCGCAAATTCTAGGCAAGCAGGTATCCGCGCTTTGGCTGGGCGAATACGTGGAAGTGAACATCACAGGCTCGCAACCTGTCCAGTTTGGTCTGCCGCCGATAACCCAGCCAAGCCGTCCGCCGGAGTTGACCGTGCCGATTCAGGCGGCGCGCAGCACCTTGGGCGAAATCCTACTTTGGCGGGTTGCGCCGGTCACCTCTTTGGGAGAGACGCGCCTCATTCAAACCTTTGCGAGTCAGGCGGCACTGGCATTGGAGCGGGCAAGGCTGGCACAAGCCGAATCCCGCGCAAAAGTTTTGGAGGAAAGCGACAGGCTCAAGTCCGCGATTTTGTCTTCGGTGTCGCACGAGTTGCGGACTCCGCTTTCGACGATCAAAGCTGCCGCTTCGAGTTTGCGCGGCAACGAAGTGAGTTGGGATTCCCCAGCCCGCGTCGAGTTGATTGCCGCCATCGACGACGAATCCGACCACCTGAACATGCTGGTCGGCAACCTGCTCGACATGTCGCGCATCGAGTCGGGGGCGCTCAAACCCAAACGCGAGTGGAACATCCTCTCGGAGATTGTGGGCAGTGTCACGGCGCGGATGAAGTATTTGGCGGAGGAGCACAAGCTTGAAATCGACATCCCCGAAAGCCTGCCCTTCGTGCCAGTGGACTATGTGCAGATGGAGCAGGTCTTCACCAACCTCATCAGCAACAGCGTCAAATATGCGCCCCCCAACTCGTTGATTCGAATCCGCGCGGTGGTCGCGGGCGATTATGTTCACGTGCGGGTTAGCAACCAGGGACCGCAAATCCCACCCGAACATTTGGAGCGTATCTTCGACAAGTTTTATCGCGTCACCGAAGCGGATCGAGTCACAGGCACGGGACTGGGACTTTCCATCTGCAAGGGAATCATCGAAGCGCATGGCGGAAAGATTTGGGCGGAGAATCTGCGTGACGGGCTGGCATTCAATTTCACCCTGCCGCTCAACTGGGAGGGGGCGCCGCCTCCGCAACTGCCGATGGATACGGAGGTCGAATGAGCAACGAACCGCACATTTTAGTCATCGATGATGAATCGCAAATCCAGCGAGCCATCCGCACCATTCTGACCGAAAAGGGATTCCGTGTGACGACTGCCAGCAGCGGCGAGGAAGGCCTGACACTGGCGGCGGCAAACGAGCCCGATATCATCATCCTCGATTTGGGTCTGCCCGACATGGACGGCGTGGAAGTCTGCTCCCGCCTGCGCGAGTGGACTCAAACCCCGATCATCATCCTCTCCGTCCGCGACAGCGAGCGTGACAAGGTCGCCGCGCTGGACAAGGGCGCGGACGACTACCTGACCAAGCCGTTCGGCATCGAGGAATTGCTGGCGCGGGTGCGGGTTGCCCTGCGACATTCCGCGCAAAAGCAGGGGACACAGAGCAAGGTGGTGCGGGCGGGCGATTTGACGATTGACCTGGTCTGGCACATCGTCAAACGCGCCGAGGAAGAGGTCAAGTTGACTGGTACGGAATACAAACTGCTTGCCTATCTTGCCGCCAATCACGGACGGGTGCTGACTCATCAAAGCATCCTCACCCACGTTTGGGATCCCGCCGACGCCGATCACACGGAATATCTGCGAGTGTACATGCGCCAGTTGCGCAAGAAACTCGAATCCGACCCCGAGCGCCCGCAGTACATCCTCACCGAGCCTGGCATTGGCTATCGCTTTATTGCAGATGAATAAAAACAATTCCGAAGGAGTAAAATGATTATTGGTTTGAGAATAATGATGGCGCAACCCCGAAGAGGTGGTGTCATGGCTTTGGCGACGTATCATATCATCCCTTCGGGATTTGTCCTCTGTGCATAATTTTCTATTGCCTGCCATCCCTATCAGGATTTTTGACTTTACAGCGCCCTTGCATAAGGGCGTTTTTATTTGTTCTTTATGCGATTGAGGAAATTTTTTGTCGCCGTTTTATGCGGGATGGTTAGGATTATTCCATCTGTGAGGTACCATGAATAATCTTGACGCGAATTCCCCCATTTTTGCCGTATCTCCACCCGCGTATGCAGCTTCGGAGGGCGGACGTCGTTTGCTTGTGCTTGTCCCCGAATCCGATGCGGACGTTTCCAGCGTGGCGCGGAAAATCTGGGAGCTGGCAAATGCCCTCGGAAGCCGCGTCCAGTTCCTCGGGTTGTGCAAGGATGAATCGCGGGAACCAACTCTAAGGCGGCAGATCATCGCCCTGTCCAGTATGGTAAGCGGCGGCAGTATCTCCGTCGAATCGAAAATCGAATTTGGGAACAACTGGCTGGGCTTCGTTAAATCCCACTGGAACAGGGGCGATGTGGTTGCCTGTTTTGCGGAGCATCGCACAGGATTCACGAACCGCCCCCTGAGCCAGATTCTGGAGGCGAACCTGAGCGCCACGGTCTATGTGCTTCCAGAATTTCAAGCGGAGCATCCGCGCCCAGCCTGGCTTTCCTCCGCGTTGAGTTGGTCTGGCTCCCTGATCATTATCGCGCTTTTTTTCTGGGGGCAGGCGAGACTTACCCAATTGCCTCAGGATTGGGCGCATACCTCCCTGCTTTATCTTTCCATCTTCATTGAAGTTGGATTGGTGTGGTTTTGGAGTTCCCTTTTCTAAAAAGAAAGTAAAATACTCTAAAAGGTCTTAAAACCTTCAAGGCTCAATCATCTTTCATCATTTTCAAAAAGGTTAAGAATGTCAGAAACAAATCCCAAAGTTGTGGAAAGATTGACGGAGGATTACGAACGCCAGCAGGCGTTGTTCTCCGCCCAACCCGCCATTGTCCAGCGTTTTCTCGAAACACAGGGAAAACAAATTGCGGATGCCATCGTCGAGGGCGATTCACAGGTCAGCTTTTTACTCCCCGACCGTGTGACTTGCACGCTCGAAGACGTGGCGCAGCCCGCGCTCGTGACCATCCCGCAGAATCAGCGTTCGCGTTCGGCTGGGAGTTTCATCAACCGCTTCCGCAAGGTCGAACTCTATAAGGAATTGCGGCACGTATTCATCGAATTGGAACAGTCGCCAGATCGGGCGGTCTCCGTCGCGGCGGGACTGCTGCGCCACGCCACCGTCCTGCACATGGTTCATCAAATGCTCCCGGCAGGTCGGGCTGTGATCTACAAACCAGCGGAAGAGGACGAGACCATTCCGTCCGTTCCTGAAACGGATGGGATGGAACCCGAATCCGCAATCACTGCCGCAACTGACGCGATTGCCGAGGAAGGCAAAGCTGAAGAAGGGCGCGGCGACCTGCTTGTGCCGTTCGTACCGTATGCCCGCAAGTTCTTCGTGCCGCAGTGGGTGGCTTTCGGCGAGCACGGTGAGATGCTGGTCAAGTCGTTGGAGGAGGCGAATGGGCACGTCAAATCCATGCAGAGATTCATGGAAGTGCTCTTTCTCGCTGTGGCGATTGCCCCTTACATTTCCACCGATGAGGAGTTTGTGACCAAGCGCTACGGTATGTTGGGGCAACTCGTCAACCAGGGACGTGCGCTGGCAATCTTCCAGACTAGGGAAATTATTGCCCGCATCAAGGAACGCGCTGCGGCGGGAAGTCTGAATCGCGGACTGCGCCTGAGCCTGCCTTACTTCGACGACCAGGAACTCAAGATTGACATCTCTGACTTCGAAATCATCCCGTCGGGACGCATCATGTTCGTACCCGCCTTTGTGGTGCGTGCCGTGCGTCAGGAGGAAGCCAAGGTCAGTCAGGATACGCGCTTCAACCCGTCCACCCGCAAGCATTTGTTGCATTTGCTCAGCCTGCTCGAGGAAGCGTTCGAGAGTGGTAATGAGGAGATGCGATAATGTTATTCTCCATCGCTCTTTTAATTGTGATTGTGGTGGTGGTTTTCCGCGTGGCTCCCAGTGAGAGCCAGGAGGATGCCCATATCCACGGCGCGGGACAGGTTGGCGTGCTGGCAGCGCTTGCCCTCTTCGGCGTGGATTATTTCACATCGTATTTTTATGCCACTGGCGAGATGATGCACGCCCTGCATCCCTATGGACTGGAACACCTTGGTTATTATGCGGTGCTTGTCATTGGGATAGCCAACCTGGCCTTTGGCGCCTTATACATGTATTCATTGGGAATATTCAACGAAGGCGGCGGTTCCTTCACAGCCGCCATGCGTTACCTCGGACCATCGCTCAGCCTGGTTGTGGCGGTCGTCCTCTTGCAGGACTATATCTTCACGATCGTCGTCTCCACCCTTTCGGGCGTGGACCAGTTATTGTCGCTCCGCCAGGCAGGCGGCATTGCCTGGTACTGGCACTTCCTGCTCGGCGCGGCGATGGTTGCCACCACCTGGTACATCACCATCCGCGGACGCGGTGAATCCGCCAAGGTGGTTTTCATCGGCCTGGGCATCTTTGTCATGCTGACCATCACCATGGCAATCGGCTTGTTCATCGCCAAGGGGGCGGGTGTTCCGCCCCTGCCTGCCGAGGAGACAGAACATGTCGCCTCTCTTGGCTCCGCACTCTTTCATCTGCTTGCCGCTTCGATGAAGGGACTCGTCGCCTTATCAGGTCTCGAAGCCATGTCCAATGGGATTCAGTTCGTGATCGATGGCGACGTGCCGCTTATCAAGTGGGGACGCAAGCACATGCCCAAACTTGAAAGTCTCTGGCATTTCTATAGCGGCAAGTCGGGCATTGGACGCATCGTACAAACCTCCTTCCTGTTCTATGGCGCATTGACAACCCTCTTCCTCACCTACTTTTCCATTCACTTTCAGGCATTCGACGGTGTCGCGGGACGCAGCCTGGTTGGGAACCTGGCATTCATCGGATTCTCCTCCATTCCTGGCGGAACAATCCTGTTCTGGACGTATCAAATCCTGGCGGTGGGACTGCTCACCGCAGCGTCCATGACGGCTTTCCAGGACCTGCAAGCCATCACCTGGCGCAATGTGGCAATTGGAGAACTGCCCGAAGTGATTGTTTACCGCAATCCCAAAGGGACATTCACCCGCCCTGTAACCGTCGCGGCAATTGTTACCATCATCATCCAGTTTTTGGTGCGCGGACACACCAGCACGGCGGTTCCGTACTACGGCGTGGGCGTATTCCTGCCGATTGCCGTGATGGGACTCGCCATCCGCCAGCATGTAAAACAACATCTTGTTGGACGCGCGCGCACTGTTGGCTTGTGGGGCTCCACGTTCTCAACTGTACTGGCAACCATTATTTTCGTTGGTCAAATCGTCACCAAATGGAACGAGGGCGGCTGGGTGGTTCTGATTGTATTATCCACCCTGATTTTGATGGCGCACGTCATCTTGCTTACGCCTGCTGGCTACCGCGACCCCGAAGACATTCACCGTGTCATCCGCGAGAAATCCCGCATTCAGGGCGCGATGGGAAATATCGTCGAGTGGCAGTCCCTGAGAATTCAGGAATACCGCTACCTGATGATGATGAAGATATCAAACTTCTTTGGAATGTTCGGCATCTTCAAGCCGCTACGTTTTGAAGACCAGCCCGTGCCTGTGGAAGCGGGTCCCTTTGAGAAAGCCATGAATCACGGCGAACACAAGACCTTCCTCGAAGAGTACCTGCCCAAACCCGAACCCCGTGTTGGCGGCGCTCCGAAGGAATCTGCACCCGAGGATGTGGAATAAAAGATTCTTCAAACACAAAGGGCACGAGGGTTTTTAGAAGACCATCTTCGTGTTCCTTTGTGGTTTGATTTTTTTCATCCTTCCTCCTTTCATGCCCTCCTCCCCCATTCACAGCCTGCGCGTAAACGAAGTCTTCGAGTCGCTCGAAACCTCCGCCAGCGGACTTGCCGCCGTCGAGGCTGAATCGCGCCTGTCGCTGTATGGTCCCAACATCCTTTCGCAGCAGAAAAAGGAATCGGTCTGGGAGAAACTGCTCCAGGAGGTGACGCACCTGCCCGTGCTGGTGCTTCTCGTGCTTGGGCTGGCTGCGTTGCTCCAGCGCGATGTGATCCTCGCGCTCATCATCTGGAGTATCATCCTT
Source organism: Chloroflexota bacterium (assembly GCA_016234555.1). Lineage (GTDB taxonomy): Bacteria > Chloroflexota > Anaerolineae > Anaerolineales > Villigracilaceae > Villigracilis. The sequence goes on from JACRBJ010000069.1 coordinate 143,689, forward strand.
GTCAATACGGCTTTCTCCATCTGGCGCGAATTTCGTGCCGAGCAAGCCATCGAAAAACTGCGCGAGATTTTGCCGTCCTTCGCCCATATCATCCGCGAGGGACGGGAGGATTATCTTCCCACCAGCGACGTTGTCCCTGGCGATGTGTTGATTCTCGCCGAGGGCGATAACATCCCCGCCGACGCCCGCGTCATCGAAGAATACGGTTTGCGGACGAACAACGCCACGCTGACGGGCGAAGCCATCCCCGCGCGCAAGACAGCCGACGCTTCTGTTTTGAGCGGGATCAGCGAACTCGACCGCCCGAACCTGATTTTTGCGGGGACATCCGTCGCCTCTGGCACGGGACGGGCTGTGGTCTACGCCACGGGGATGATGACCCAATTTGGGCGCATTGCCCACCTGACCCAGAGCATCGCCGAAGAGCCGACCCCATTCCAAAAGGAACTGACCCAACTGAGCAAGCTCACCGCATGGATTGCCCTGCTCATCGGTTCCATCGTGGCGGTGGTTGGATTCTTCGAGATGAACTTCCCGCTGCGGGAGATTACCCTGCTGGCTTTGGGCGTGGCTGTCGCCGTCATCCCCGAAGGGCTGGTTGCCACACTGACGCTGTCGCTGGCAGCGGCAACCCAACGGTTGGCGAAGCGCGGCGTGCTGGCGAAGAAAATCTCCACCGTGGAAAAGCTCGGTCTGGTATCCGTCATCTGCACCGACAAAAGTGGCACGCTCACCCAGAACCAGATGACCGTGCGCGAGATTTGGACGGCACGGAAACAGGTCAAAGTTTCGGGCGTGGGCTACGATCCGCATGGGAAGTTCTCGCCAAACCCCACTGGTCAGCCTTGGGAGCAGGATTTCCATTGCCTGCTGGAAGCCGCTTCGTGCTGCAACAATGCACGGGTGAATCCGCCTTCGATTGATCATCCCACGTGGACCAGTCTTGGCGACCAGACCGAAGCCGCGCTGAAGGTGACGGCGATGAAGGCGGACATCGAAGAGGACGAGATGAACGAAGTCATGCCGCGCGTGCATGAAATTCCCTTCGACGCGCGCCGCAAGCGGATGACCACCATCCACCGTGACCGAAGCCACGAGATTGCCTTCGTCAAGGGAGCGCCGCGCGAGGTGCTGCAACTCTGCACGCTGATCTCGCTTGACGGCGAGCCTCACCCGCTGACGAATGAACTCCGCGCCGAAATCCTCGCCGCCAACGACGAATATGCCCGTGGCGCTTTGCGTGTGCTGGCTCTTGCCCGCCGTGACCTGCCTCCGCGTTCCGGTTCGTATACCGCTGAAAACGTGGAACACGATCTGGTCTTTCTCGGTTTGATGGCGATGATGGACCCACCGCGCCCGCAAGTGGAACAGGCTGTCCGCATCTGCCGTGAAGCCAATATCCGCATCGTGATGATTACAGGCGATTACGGTCTCACCGCCGAATCGCTGGCCCGCCGTGTGGGCATGTTGACCACGCCCAACACCGTCATCTTGACGGGCGCGGAACTCGACGAACTCTCTGATGTTGCCTTGCAGGAGCTGCTCGACAAGGAAGTGTTGTTTGCCCGCATGGCTCCCGAACACAAGATGAGGCTGGTTTCCGCTTTTCAACAGCGCGGCGAAGTGGTTGCCGTGACGGGGGATGGAGTCAACGATGCGCCTGCCTTGCGGAAGGCGGATGTGGGTGTCTCGATGGGCATTGTCGGCACGGACGTCTCGAAGGAAGCCGCCGACATTATCCTGACCGAGGACGACTTCAGCGCGATCACCTCTGCCATCGAAGAGGGACGCGGCGTGTTCGACAACATCCGCAAGTTCATCACCTATATTTTTTCCAGCAACATCCCCGAGCTCATGCCCTTCATCGTCGCTTCCAGCCTGCCGCTCATGCCGCTGGCGCTCACCGTCAAACAAATCCTCGCCATCGATCTTGGCACCGACATGTTCCCCGCGCTGGCGCTCGGCATGGAAAAGCCCGAACCCGACGTGATGAAGAAGCCGCCGCGTCCGCGTCACCAGCCATTGCTGGATAGGGGTGTGCTGTCCCGCGCGACCTGGCTGGGCATGATCGAGGCTGTCTTGTGCTTTGCGGGATTCATTTTGATTTTCATGCTTTCGGGGCATGTCTCTGAAATTGGATTATCCGCGCTGGCAAGTATCACCATCCCCGAAAACTGGAAACTGTCGCTGACATTTTTGGAGGCGGGAATCCTCGCCTCCACGGTGTATCACGCGGGAGTGATCATGGCGCAGATTGGTAACGCTTTTGCCTGCCGCTCCGACCGCGCGCGCAGTTCGCAGATCGGCTGGTTGAGCAATAAGTACCTGTTGGCTGGCATATTCATCGAATTGGCGGGTATACTCGGCATTATCTACATCCCGTTCCTCGCCGAGATTTTCAACCACGTTCCGCTGCCGGCGTGGATGTGGGTTGGTCTGGCTTCATATGCCCTGATTTTGTATGCCATTGAGTGGATTCGTAAGGCGATTTATCGCGCCCTGGTCAAAAGCAAAACCAACGGAAAGCCGTCCACTTTATCTGTTCAGGAGGTAAACCGATGAAAATCATTGTCATGGGGTGCGGACGGGTCGGCTCGACGGTCAGCCGTCTGTTTGCCAAAATCGGTCACGATGTCACCGTCATCGACCACGAAGATTCCAGCGCGCTTGTCAGGCTTGGAGCCGACTACAAGGGGAAGGTCATACACGGCATCGGTTTCGACCGCGACGTTTTGTTGGAGGCGGGAATCGAAACCGCCGAGGCGTTCGTCGCCGCCAGCCCTTCGGATAACGCCAACATCGTCGCGGCTCGCACCGCGCGAAACGTCTTCCGCGTGCCGCGAGTCATCGCGCGGTTGTACGATCCGTTGCGGGCGGAGATCTATCAGCGGCTTGGGCTGTCCACCATTTCCACCACCACCTGGGGCGCGGAACGAATCGTCGAAGTCATCACCCACACCGACCTGGACGTGATCCACCTGTTTCAGGACCAGAATACGACGCTGGTCCGCGTGGAAGTCCCCGCCCGTTTCAACGGTCATAAGGTGGCAAACCTGAACATCCCTGGCGAGGTGATGGTGGTTGCGATCACGCGGGATATACGTACGTTCATCCCCGTTTCAGGCACCGAGTTTCAGGAAGGCGATACGGTCTATCTGACCGCCATCCCGTCAGCCATGCACAGGCTGAAAGATATGCTGGGAGAATAGGAGGCAGCCATGTATGTAATCGTTGTCGGCGGCGGCAATACGGGATCGCAGCTTGCGAAGTTTTTGCTCGATGCCAAACATAAGGTCTGCGTGATCGAGGAACGCCCCGCCGTGCTGAAAAAGCTGGAAGCGGAAATCCCGCAGGAATGCATCCTCACAGGCGATGGAAGTTCCCCCGCCGTTTTGGAAAAAGCGGATATCAAAAACGCCCAGGTGCTGGCAGCGGTGACTGGTTCGGACGAGACCAACCTGGTCATCACCACCCTCGGACGCTTCGAGTTCGGCGTGCCGCGCATCATCGCCCGCGTCAACAATGCGAAGAACGCCTGGCTGTTCACCCCCGAAATGGGCGTGGACGTTTCGCTCAATCAGGCGGAAATTCTCTCGCGGCTATGCGCCGAGGAAATGTCTGTGGGTGACATGATGACCATGCTCAAGATTCGGCGCGGAAAGTTCTCCCTTGTGGAGGAGAAGATTGCTCCCAAGGCGCCCGCAATCGGACTGGCATTGAAAGATTTATCCCTGCCGAATAACTGCGTCATCTCGGGCATCATCCGCCACGGAGAGATGATCCTGCCGCGTGGGACGACCATCCTCGAAGTTGGCGACGAAATCCTCGCGCTGGTGGATGACCCCGCGCGCGAGGTGCTGGCGAAGTTGTTGAGCCGCCCCAGATAAAATTCGAGCCGCGAGAAATTCCTCGCGGCTTTTTTGTTGCTGAGGCGCCTCCGAAAGCAGATTGTATTTCTTTTCTATTTTGGCTTGATCAACGTAAAAGGATCGAAACTATACGTAAGGATTTTCCCGTCAATGATTTCTCCCAAGAGGGTAGTAATGTTTTCATCTTTTATGTTGGCATAAAGGAAATGGTTGGCATCAATCCATTTTCGAAAGTATCCACCGATACGAATATGCGGACCCTCGATGGGCGCTAAATAGTAATTGTCATAAGCGATATATTTGCTGTCCGGGCTCCATGGGGAGGGCTCCATAAAGCATGTGCCTGCCCCAAACAACTGCGTGCTTCCATTATCGAGATTTCCCATGTAGCCATCGTAGAAAATCCACTTGCCGTCCGGCGACGCCCTGACGATATCGAAACATCCTCCTGGTCCTCTTGTTGGAGGCGGGTCAAATAGTATTTGAACCAATACATTATTCGTAAGGGTATAGCGCCAGACAGTGAAACTAACCGATGTAGCCAAGGCATATTTAATTACGTTGGGCATTGTCAAGATCAGCCCACTTGAATCGGGAAGCCAATACTGTATCGGAAAAATCTCCAATGGAGTACTGGGCGTATAGGGCAGGATGTTGCCGCGAATAACCTTGCCGCTCATGTCGTATATATCCATGTGACCGGGAGCGAAAACCGATACCATTTTCCCGTCAGGAGAGATTTTGAAATTTCCGTTACGGTCATATTGCCTGGTCTCGCCCGGGTGTATAAATTCCAATATTTCACCCGTATCTGTGTCTACAAGATAAAGGCCAATGGAACAAGGAGGATCGTATTCCTCCGAACCGCACAGGCGGGTATTGAAGAGTAATTTGTGGGTGCCGTGGACAAAGGTGGGTAAATATGCCTTCGTTCCTTTCCCTAATGTATCAAGCCACTGTTCTGTGATGAGTCCCTGTTCCTTGCTTCCATCTGCGTTAACTGAATAGATGTTCAAGTACCCTTCATCAGAAAATTCCATTGGGGTGGTGGTAAAAACGATCTTCCGGCTGTCATCTGAAACTATGGGAAAGCGAGGTTCCTCACCACCGTGGGTTAACTGGACCGGCGAATTGTTCCCGTCTTGAAAATATAAATTTCCGCCTTTTCTAAAAATCAGGATATATCCATCAAGTGGGAATGACGATGGCGGTGTTGGGGTGAATGTGACTGGGGTCACTGTCGGCCAAGGAGTTATGGTTGGAAGGGGTGTTTGAGAAGGGGTTTCAGTTGATAGAATCGGAAAGAGCGGTGGCAACGGTAGTGTTTTGGTAGCAGGGGGCATGGTAGCTGCCGGCGTCTCGGTCACAATTGAGGTGACTTGTCCACAAGCGGCGAGAACAACGGCAAGGACAATCAGGATGTATCGAAGTTTTATGGTCATTGAAAATCTCCTGAGATAATTGAAAAGTAAATTTGAGATGGGAAACTTTTCCCCCGAAGTCCTGGCGCGGCAAATTTATATTTCCCTGCCCTGATCAGTCCGCAATCTGTATCCCACCCCAGGCTCGGTGTGGATGTAGGTTGGGCGCGCGGGATCGGGTTCGATCTTGCGGCGCAGGTTGCTGATGTTGACCCGCAGGATGTGCATTTCGCTTTCGTATGCCGTCCCCCAAACCTGCCTGAGCAAATGATGGTGGGTGATGACCTTGCCCGCGTTTTGCATCAACAGGCGCAGGATGTCGTATTCGGTGGGGGTCAGGGAAATTTCGTCGCCGCGCACGGTCACCATGCGGCGGGATAAGTCCATTTGCAGCTCGCCTACTTGCAGAATCGGTTCATCGGGACTGCTTGCCAGCCTTCGCAGCGCAACGCGCATCCGCGCCATGAGTTCGCCCGTGCCGAAAGGCTTGGTCAGGTAATCGTCCGCGCCCGCATCGAGGGCGGCGATCTTGTCCTGCTCCGCTTCGCGCACCGAGAGGATGATGATTGGAATCTGCGACCATTCGCGCAGTCGGCGCGTGACTTCGATGCCGTCAATGTCGGGCAGACCGAGGTCGAGGATGATGATGTCGGGACGGTCCGCGATGACCGCATTCAGGGCTTCCTGTCCGTTGGCAGCTTCATAGATGACGAAACCGTGTCCGCTGAGCGCGGCGCGCAGGTATCGCCTGATGGGTGCTTCGTCGTCCACGACGAGGATGCGTTGGTTGAAGTCGGTCATCTGATAATCTTTTGATTACATGTTGACAACGGACTCAAAAGTCTCCTGACTTTTGACCGCCAACGACTCCTGTCGTTGGACTCCATTGACATCACTTCAAAGGTAATTCAATCGTGACAATTGTCCCGCCGCCTTCGCGGGCGCTGGCGTAAATATTACCATGATGCGCTTCGACAATTCCCTTGCTGATGGAAAGTCCCAGCCCCGTGCCGCTGACCTTTTCCGCGCGCTGGACTCGGTAGAACTTGTCGAAGATGCGCGACAGGTCTTCGCTGGGGATGCCCACTCCACAGTCCGCGATTTGGATGCGGGCTTTTTGATCCACCAAACTGGTGGCGACTTCGATCAGCGAACAATCGGGCGAATACTTGACCGCGTTATCCAGCACGTTGACGACCACCTGAATCATAAGCGTGAAATCCATCGGCACGAGCGGGAAATCCGACGGGATATGCACCTTGACATCGTGCGTTCCGAGGCGTTTGCCAAGCTGTTCGAGGGCGGTGCCAATCAAATCCTCGATGTCGCCAGGTTCGTTGTGAAGTTTGATGGCTCCGCTCTCGATGCGGGTCATCGAAAGCAGGTTGCCAACCAGACGGTTCAGTCGGTCGGCTTCCTCGCGGGCGGTGACGATCAGGTTGCGGCGGTTTTCCTCGTCGAGCATGTCAGATTGATCGTCGAGGCTGGTCAGCGCGCCCGTGATCGACACCAGCGGAGTCCGCAGGTCGTGGGAGATCGAATTCAGCAGGGCAGATTGCAGTTTTTCGGTCGCCTTCAAAAGTTCCGCCTGACGCGCCTGCTCCGCAAGGCTGGCGCGCTCAATGGCAAGCGCCGCCTGATTCGTAAACGCAGAAAGAGTTTGCCTTTGCTCTGGAGTGAGAAAGCTGCCTGCTTCTTTTGGATGGATGCCCAACACGCCAACCAATCCATTCGACGTTTTTAACGGCAGACAGCGGATGCTGGCGGCTGGAAGCGTATCCGTTCCCCGACCCGCAGGCTGGTCGTGGACGAATGCCCATGCTGCCACCGCAAGTTCGTTCTCGTCTGGCTGGTAGTTGGGTGAACTGGCAAACGAATACAACCTTCCATTGTCCGAAAGAAAGATGACCACCTCGCGCCCGAATGCCTTGCCGATGTTCGCGATGATGACTTCTGCCACCTTTTTGAGGTCGGTTGCCGAGGCCAGGTCTTTGCTGAGATTGTAGAGCGCGGACGTTTGCGACTCGCGCCGAATGGCGGCTTCGGCTTGTTCGCGTTCCTTTGCAGCGAGCGAGCTGATGATAAGGCTGACCATGAAAAGCATCCCAAAGGTGACAAGGTATTCTGTATCGTCAACCGCAAAGGTGTGATACGGCGGGACGAGGAAAAAGTCGAAAGCCAGCACGCCCGCAATCGAAGCCAGCAGGGAAGGTCCGCGCCCGAGGAAGATCGCCGAGATGACCACCGAAGCAAGGTAGAACATGACCAGGTTGGCGGGTTCCAGATTCCCACGCACGGTCAATCCGAGCAGGGTGGAAACGGCGATCAGACTCAAAGCCAGCAGATAACGTCCCAGTGGACGGTGTGGCTGCCAGTCCGTTGGGATGATTGGCAGGTTTGGCTCCGTCCGCGAACTGATAACGTACACGTCGATATTGCCGCTGGCATAGATCAGCTGGTCAACCACCGAGCCTGTGATGATTTCCTGCCAGCGCGGCTTGATCGGTTTGCCGATGACGACTTTTGTGATGTTGTTTTTGTGGGCGTAATCCAGCACCGCTTCGTGAATTGAACGTCCCGCCAGGGTGATGGACTTCCCGCCCAACTCCTCTGCCAGTTGCAGTATCTTGCCGATCCGTTCCCGATTGACTGGGTTGTTTTCGGGTTTGGATGCGATTTCCACGTAGACGGCGACCCACTCGGCGTTGATCTCGTCCGCGAGTCTGCGCGTGGTGCGGACCAATTTTTCGGCAAGCGGGCTGGGGCTGATGCAGACCAGCAATCGCTCGCCCGCCGCCCAGGGACCGGAGATGGCGCGGGTTTTCATGTACGAACGCATCTGGTCGTCCACCCGCTCGGCTGCGCGGCGGAAGGACATTTCGCGCAGGGCGGTGAGGTTGCCTTTGCGGAAGAATTTCTGGAGAGCGCGTGAAGCCTGCTCAGGGATGTAGACTTTGCCTTCTTCGAGACGGGCAAGCAGTTCATCAGGCGGCAGGTCGATGACTTCGATCTCGGAGGCTTCGTCGATCACACGGTCGGGAATGGTCTCGCGGACAACGATACCCGTCACCTGCGCCACGATGTCATTCAAACTTTCGAGGTGCTGGATGTTGAGCGTGGTGTACACATCGATGCCAGCATCGAGAATATCCTCCACATCCTGAAAGCGCTTGGGATGGCGCGAGCCGGCGGCGTTGGTATGGGCGAACTCGTCCACCAGAACCAGTTGCGGGCGGCGGCTGATGACCGCGTCCACATCCAACTCGGTCAGCATAATGCCGCGATAGTCCACCTGTTTGCGCGGCAGGACTTCCAACTCTTCGACCAGTTTCTCGGTCTCGGCGCGTTTGTGCGTTTCGATGAGTCCCACCACCACATCCATGCCCTGCATCCTGCGCTGGTGGGCGGCTTCGAGCATGGCATAGGTCTTGCCCACGCCAGCCACATAGCCGAGGAATATCTTTAGCTTCCCGCGCTTCGCCTCTTCGGCTTCGACGTTTTTGAGCAGTTCATCAGGGTTGGGACGTGTTTCCATATTCTTATTGTATTCCAAATCTTATTGGGTGGCAGCGGAGTTCGCAAGTTCTACTTTTGGACTCCGAAATACTCTGTTGCAAAGATAATGTGAACTAGCGATGAATGTTGTAGACCAAGGCCTTGATAATCGGCTCGCGGTTCTGAAGTTGTGTCTTTCGAGAACGGATGGTATCACCAAACTTGCGTTTGATCACAGAATTGACCGTTTCG
>JACRBJ010000072.1 GCA_016234555.1 Chloroflexota bacterium
AGGCTCAGGCTTTCGGGGGCGATCAGGGTTTCAAAGTTATCCAACAGCAGGATCACACGTCCGTTGGGGAAGGCATCCAACAGCGCGCGCATTTTATCGCCTGTGGACGTCTGCGGGTTCACGTAGATACCCTCCAGCCACTTGGCGTCATCCTTTGGAAGGAGTTTGACCAGATCCGCGAAGACGTTCGCAAAGTTGACTCTGTGACTGCCCGTCTCGCTCAAATAGACGATCCCGTCAACTTTCATCTCGCCGAGGTCATCGGGAAGCTCGCCTCTTTCCAACGCCTTGAGCAGGCGGCAGACCATTGCAGTTTTTCCAATCCCTGAGCGCCCAACGATAGTTATCAATCTTTGTGAATCGTTCTTCAGAAATTCCGCGATTTGTTCTGTCTCAATGAAACGATCTTGATAATAAGTTGGCGCGATAACTGGCGGTGGATTGATAAACTTTGTTGACTGTTTACTGATCACTGGTTTTTCTGGATTTCGCTCGCGCTCCAGTCCGCTTTGGATATTCTTCTCGGTCTTCTCTTCCGCCGCTTTGGGATTCCTAACGATCTCTTCCTGACGTTTGATCTGCTCGGTCAATTCGTCGAGTTCTGCTTTAATCCGAGGCTGGTCATCAGGGCGTGCACGTCGCAAATCACGGGTGGCGTCCGCATGACGGTGTTTGAGTTCGTCTAAAATTCCTTCGGGTGAATCAAGATAAGTAAAATGCTTGCGTAGTTTGGCAATCCCCGCATCAAAATTGGAAACGAAGTCAATGAATTGACGGCTTCCCAAACGGAATGGCAATTCACCTTTTGTGTGCAAACGAATGGGAATGACAGGCTTCTTGTATTTCAACGCCCATGTCCATTCATCCTTGCAGACAGAGCCTTCGGATGTGCTGTCCTCGGTCAACACGAACACGAGACACTTGCACCCGCGAATGGCAGATGAAATCTGGTCGTCCCAATTATCACCAGGTTTCAAATCACGTTTATCGAACCAAACACTCGTGAATGGATGTCCGCCCTCAAGTTCATCGGATAGCTTGGTGGCAAAGTCCGCTGCGTCTGCGTTGGAATAACTGATGAAACAATGTCCGTCGGTCATACTGCGTCCCTCTCTTGGAGTTTCATGGGCGTGCTGTCAATTTTCCTAATTATACCCACGTTGGGACGATTGCCCCCGTTGCAAAAGTCGATCACCCAAACAGCATCCCCGCCCAAAACAGCAGGCTGAACACAAACGCGGTTTGACCCGTCCCTGCCAGCGCGGCGTTGAGTGGACGTCCTTTCTGCGTGAGGACGGTCTGCGCCGCGTGGAAAGCAAGCGGCAGGGAACCCCACGCGAACAGCGAAAACCAGGAGACAATCCCCAGCCACGCGGCAAGCGGCAGGAGGAGATATGCCGCCGCCATGCAGGCGATGTATTCGGCTTTGGTGAATCGCTCGCCGAAGATTACTGCCAGCGTGTGCTTCCGCCCTTTGCGGTCGTTTTCGATGTCGCGCAAATTGTTGACCACCAGAATCGCGGTGATGATCAGCCCGGGCGGAACTGCCATCCACCACGCGGCTGTCGAGACGGAACCTGCCTGCACGTAGTACGTCCCTGCAACGGCGGCAAGCCCGAAAAAGATGAAGACGAAGATGTCTCCAAGTCCGTGATAGCCCAGCGGGAACGGTCCGCCCGTGTAGGCGATGGCGGAGATGATGGCGGCGATGCCGATCAGCACGATGGGCAGTCCGCCCAGCCAGGCGAGATACAGTCCCAACAGCGCAGCGATACCAAAGACAACCCCCATCCCAACCTTGACCTGAAACGGAGTCAGCAGGCCCGCCTGAGTCACCCGCGTGGGGCCGAGTCTTTCGGGGGTGTCGGTTCCGCGCTCGAAGTCGAAGACGTCGTTGGCAAGGTTGCTGCCGATTTGCAAAAGCAGGGCGGCAAATAAACATGCCAGCGCGGCGTCGAGGCGGAAGAAGCCGTCACGCCAGGCGAGGGCGCATCCCATCACCACTCCAGCCGCGGCGGCGGGCAAAGTTCGCGGGCGGATTGCCAGCATCCAGGTTTGCAAGGTCTGTCGGTTCAAATTCGTCTCCAATGGGTAACGGGCTTGCAAGCAGATAAAGTCCGTTTAAAGCTCGATCCGCCGCAGTATAACTTATAATTGCGCGAGTTTTCCAAAGGAGTCTTCATGACACAGCTTACAGGACAGGAACGCGCGACGTACGTCCAGAACATGTTCACACAGATTGCGAAGCGCTACGATTTAATGAATCGGTTGATGACGGGATTCCAGGACGTGCGCTGGCGGAAGCAGGTGATTCGGCTGGCGAGGTTGGCGGATGGCGCTTCGCTGCTGGACCTCGGAACTGGCACAGGCGATCTGGCTCGGGAGGCGCTGACGGCGTTTCCGCGAGCCAAAGTCACCGCCGCAGATTTCACCCTCGAGATGATGCGCGTAGGACAAAAGGTCGGTCGGCTCAACTTCTCCAGCGCCGACGCGCTGCACCTGCCTTTCAGGGATGCCACCTTCGACGCGGTTGTCTCAGGCTTTTTGATGCGCAATGTGATCGACCTGCAAAAGGGGATCGAGGAGCAGTTCCGCGTGTTGAAGGCTGGCGGACGAATCGTCATCCTCGACACCACCCGCCCGAAGAAGAATATCCTCTCGCCGTTTATTTGGATTCACATGCACTTCATCATCCCGGCACTCGGCGGCTTGCTGACGGGCGTCCGCGAAGCCTACAACTATCTGCCCGACACCACCGAGGGCTTTGTCACCGCCGAGGATTTGGCGTCCCGTCTGGAAAAGGCTGGGTTCAGGAATGTCAAATTTCAGCGATTGATGTTCGGGACGATTGCGATTCACTGGGGAGAAAAATAAAGCTTTGTCGAGGGCTTAGCCCCCGGCAAAGGAGCACGGGCGGGTCGCCCCTACTCCTTTGCCGGCTGGAACTTTTCCCGTGACCCAAGCTGGCGGTGCAGGGAGAGGAACGCCATGATCGCCACCACGCATAAGATGCCGCCGATATACCAGACGTAATTGGGATTGTAATTGTCCATCACCAGTCCCGCCGCAAGGGGACCAAGCATGGACGGCACAGCCCAGGTCAATCCAAAGATTGCCATGTAGCGGGCGCGTTTATCTTCGGGGGCAAAAGCTGCGGCGAGGGCATTGCTGGTGGGCATGCCGACCATCTCTCCGATGGTGATGATGATCATCGCCACGATAAACAGCGGGACGGTCGTCACGAATCCGTACATCGTGAAGCCGATCATGTAGAAAAAGGTCGCCGTTGCCATCATCAGGAATGGGGGATAACGCTTGATGAAATACGATACGAAAAACTGGAAGATCACCACTGTGATCGCGCTGGTGGACATGATCAGCCCATAAAATCGCGGGGTGATGTGGTGTACGTCGCGCAAAAAGACCGACAGCGAGCTGTACATCTGCTGGTAGACCAAAATCATCAGGATGGACGCAAAGACGAATGCCAGGAAGGGGCGGTCGGCAAGCGCTTGGAGATATCCGAGCATGGTCTGTCCAAGCGATTCGCTTTCTGTTTTCTCCTTCGGCTGTGGTTTGGTTTCGGGCAGCAGGCGAAAGACCAGCAGCGCCGTGATGGTGCTGATGACCGCGTCGCTCAGGAACAGGTAGAGAAAATTGTACGAAGCCAGGAACCCGCCGATGGTGGGACCGATGATCCAGGCGAAGTTGGCGACCACGCGCAGGATGCCGAATCCCTCGGCGCGTTTCTCGGGCGGGAGCAGGTCCGCGACCATGGCTTGATGCGCGGGCTGCGCGGCGCTGCCCATCAGACCAACGAAAGCGGACAAGCCATAAAACAGATAGAAATGATTGACGAAACCGAGCGTCAGTCCGCTCAGGGCGCTGACCACAAGTCCGAACAAAATGATGCCGCGCCGCCCGTAGCGGTCAGCCAGCGCGCCGCCGATGGTGCTGCCGATGATGCCCGCGAATGAGTTCGTGCCGAGAATGATCCCCGCCTCGGTCATGCCGACGCCAAATTTCTGGGTGACATACAGGGCAAAGAACGGGAAAAGCAGTGTGTTCCCAATGACATCGATGAACTGCGTCCCAACCACCACCCAAAACGTGCGCGGGAACTTGTTGAAAGTGAATTCCAGTTTTTCGAGCATTCATCTCCTTTTTTACTGGGTTTTCTTGCTCTACCATACATTTTAGAATCGGGACGCTGATAAACGCAGAAAACGCAGATTTTTTTCTTGTTTTGTCAGCGCAAATCAGCGTTTTTCTGCGTCCAAAAGGGTTTTGTACAGTAGAGAAGCTGGGTTTATGAAATTCCGTCTTTTCATTATACGCGATGCTCTCGAAGCGGTTTTCGTTTACAATTCCTCCCATGACGCGACCCCTTGCCCTTGTCACCGGTGGAGCGCAGCGGCTTGGCAAAGCCTTTGCGTCCACCCTCGCCCGCATGGGATATTCCATTGCACTGCATTACCACAAGTCGGAGGAGGCGGCGCGACAGACCAAAGCCGAACTCGAAGCATTGGGTGCGCAAGTCCACCTGCTTCAAGCCGACCTGACCCAGCCCAACCAAATTCAATCCCTGTTTTCCATTTTCGATGCCGACCTTCGACCTTTGACCTTCAACCTGCTCGTCAACTCCGCCTCTCTCATGCCTGTCGGCAATCCCCGCGACCTCGAACTGCGTGACTGGGATTCCGCCCTCGACCTGAATCTGCGCGCGCCGTTTCTGCTTGCTCAGCAAGCCACCAAACGCATGACGCGTGGCGGGCTGATTGTCAATATCAGCGACGTTGGCGCACAGAAAGCTTGGAGTCGCTACCCGTCCTACGCCGTCAGCAAGGCGGGGTTGGAATCGCTTACCAAGCTGCTCGCCCGTTCGCTTGCGCCGACCATCCGAGTCAACGCCATTGCGCCGGGGCTGGTCCTGCCGTCGGATGTGGTCACTTCTGAACAATGGGATAAACTTGTCGAGAAACTTCCGCTCAAACGCGCCGCCACGCTGGACGAAATTACCTCCGCTCTCGAATTTCTTATCCGCAACGAGTATATTACGGGTCAAACGATTGTTGTAGATGGCGGTTATTCGCTGGTGTAGATAAACACGGACACTGATTACTGATAACTGATGACTTCCAAAAAACTTCTCCCCGACCTTCTCATCTCCCTTGCCCTCATCGCGTCCACGCTTTACTATGCCGCGCGTTTTGTGGATTTCACCATCCCGCCGTTTGAAGATGCCGCCATGCTCATGCGTTATGCCCAGCATCTCGCGGACGGTCACGGCATTGTCTGGAACATCGGCGAGGCTCCCGTGGACGGTGCGACGGATTTTCTCTTCATGGTCGCCTCCGCCGCGCTCCTCAAACTTGGCTTCACTGTTGGTCAAGCTGTCCGTGGCATTGGCTTCGCCTCGCATCTGCTGACCGTGTTGCTGGTCTACTGGGCAAACCGACGCCTGCATAATGCAAACATTCCGCTTTCCTTTTTGAGCGGACTTTATCTCGCCGTTGGGACTGGACTCTCCTACGTCTCCGCCTACTTTGGGACTCCGTTCTTCGCTCTCGCCGCCGCCGTCACCTGGACTTTGGGACTGATTCTGATGCGGCAGGAGAATCTACGCTTTTGGTTGATTCTCGCCTTTGCCTTGAGCGGACTCGTCACCGGGTTGATTCGTCCCGAAGGAGTCATCCTTGCCTCGTTGATGCTGGTCGCCATCCTCGTCATGCGCGGACTGAAAAACTCGATCTCGATCGTCGTCACCTTTGGCGCAGTCTTCCTTCTGCTTGGCGGAGCATATTTCCTCTGGCGCTGGAATTACTTTGGTTATCCGCTTCCCAATCCGTTTTACAAGAAAGGCGGCAATGGACTGTATTGGGACTCGTACAATAACTCCCTGCTGAATCTTTTGAAACTGTGTCTGCCTCTCGTTGTCCCTTTTATTCTGGGATTTCGCTCGCGTGAGACCGCAAAGCAAACTATTGCTTATCTTATCCCCATCCTCGGCTTTGCGATGGCGTTCGTTTTGATCTCGGACGAGATGAACTACGGCGCGCGTTTTCAATATGCCCTCATGCCGATTGCCCTGCTGTCGTGGATTCCACTCGTGCGTGGTTTTGGTCGAGTAGGGTTGGATGCTTTTTCCAATCCGTACCGAGACCCGACGAAACAGGATCAACTGTCCACTTGGGAAAAGGGAGTGTACACCGCCGCCCTGGTCGCAGTATCCGCTGGTCTGGTTTATTATTCCTGGTTCCAGAACTGCTTCCTCATATCGTATCAGCAGACCTGCGCGCGTCCGTACGAAAGGGATGGGCGTTATGAGATGGGGAAGTTTCTGGCGGAATATCGCGGCAAGGGCTATATGATTGCGACCACAGAGGCGGGGCTGATCCCGTATTATTCGGGCTGGGACGCGATCGATACCTGGGGCTTGAACGACCAGTTCATTGCGCACAACGGCAGTTTGACGGCGGAATATCTCGACCGCTACAAGCCAGAGATTATCATGTTCCATGATTATTATTCGCCGCTTGTCCCGCCCAAGTTGACCGAACCCAACCTCGCCCAGCGCTGGTTCAGCATGACGATCACGATGAAGGAATACGCCGAGGCGAACGGTTATGAACTGGCGGCGGTCTTCGGTGATAGTCCCTACGACACGCACTATTATTATGTGCGGACCGATTTTGAGGACAGCAAGCGTTTGATCCAGCAGATTGCAACCATGAAAAAATATTACTGGTTTGCGACAGGAAAGAAGTCGATTAATTATGCGGAGTATGCAGAACCGTAGACAAGTAAACAGGTAGACAGGTAAATTGGAAACGGAGAAGCCATGACTGAAACTTTAGAACTTGCCGAAAAATTGAAAATCGAAGGTAATAAATTTGTTGATATCTTTTCCGCGCTGAGCGCTGACCAGTGGCAGACGGAGGTCTACACCGAAGGCGAGACGTGGACGATCCGCAACGTGCTTTCGCATTTCGTCACCTCTGAGCGCGGACTGGTCAAATTGTTCGAGCAAATCCGTCAGGGCGGCTCGGGCGCAGCGGACGATTTCTCGATTGACCGCTATAATTTGTCACAGCAGGAAAAAACCAAGGACTTGACTCCCGCTGAACTGCTCGAACAGTACAAGGAAGTCCGCGCCAACTCAGTGGACTGGGTTTCAGGCTTGAAGGATGAAGAACTCGAAATCAAGGGCCGCCATCCCTTCCTCGGCGAGACCGTCCTGCGTGAAATGATCAAGATGCTGTACTTGCACAACCAAATCCATTACCGTGATTTGAAGAAAGTGATAAGGTAGACAGGTAAATAAGTAACTCTTACTCTTAACTGCTTGACAGGAGACTCCATGCCCCTTCCCCCTTTTAAACTCGAACGCTATTTTGCCAAATACGAATTTAGCACGGAATTCCTGCTCTGCTCCTCCGACTGTGAAGCCATGTCCATTGCGGACTTGCTTGCTCTTGAGCCAGGCTCAGCGGAGAAATTCCAATCCACCTGGCTGGGATACACTGAATCGCAGGGTAGTCCCGCTTTGCGGAAGGAGATTTGCAAGCTCTACGCCACTATCCAGCCTGAGGATGTCCTTGTCCATTCGGGCGCGGAGGAGGCGATCTACCTTTTCATGCACGCCATGCTCGAGGAGAATGACCATGTCATCGTTCACGCGCCGCATTACCAGTCGTTGAGTGAAGTGGCGAAGGGACTCGGTTGTCAGATCAGCCCGTGGCTGGCGCGGGAGGAAAACGGCTGGGCGCTGGATATGGATGAACTCCGTCACCTGATGCGCTCGACCACGAAGGCGATTGTGGTCAACACGCCGCATAACCCGACGGGCTATCTCATGTCCCACGCGGACTTTGACGAACTGCACAAAATCGCACAGGAAAACAACCTTCTGCTTTTCTGCGACGAGGTTTACCGCGAATCCGAATACGATCCCGCTGACCGCCTGCCCGCCGGCTGTGACTACGGCGAACATGCCGTCTCGCTGGGCGTGACCTCCAAGACGTACGGGTTGGCTGGCCTGCGAATCGGCTGGATTGCTACAAAAAATAAAGACATCTATCGCAAAATGGCGTCGCTCAAGGACTACACCACCATCTGTAACTCCGCGCCGAGCGAGTTCCTGTCTGAGGTTGCCCTGCGCAACCGGCAAAAACTCATTGACCGCAACCTTGGTATCATCAAAAATAACCTCGCCATTGTGGACAGCCTCTTCACTCGTTACTCATCCCTCTTCACCTGGGTCCGTCCGCGAGCTGGCTCGATGGGATTTCCCAAACTGCTCAAAGGGAAAGTCGAAACCTTCTGCGATGATTTGGTCAGGAAGTCGGGCGTTCTGCTCCTGCCTGGCACAATGTACGACGACTCCCGAAACCACTTTCGCCTGGGGCTTGGCAGGAAGAATCTTCCGCAGGCAGTGGAGCGGTTGGTGACTTTTTTGGGAAAGGGTTCCTGATTGTCGAGTTGACTAAAAGATGAAACTTGAAGATCTAAACAATTACCCTGAATACCCCGAAATAGAAGTTGTCGAACAATTTTGCAACTTGGTCCTTGATCAGGCAGAGACTGTCATGATAGAGGAAACGTTGGGTAATCTTCGTTGTTTAGGCGATAAGCAATGGCATACTTATAAAATCCCATCGGAAACACTTCGAGAAAGAGTAAAAGCCTGGCTTGTTTATTCTGGAGTACTGGACTCCATGAAATATTTGGAGGATGTATTGGTGATCGCCTTCTATTTTTGTTTGGATAAGGAATTTTATAAGAATGCGTTGGAAAGATATACTGGAATGCACCAGCAAGAGTTCGC
This sequence comes from Chloroflexota bacterium, assembly GCA_016234555.1. Classification (GTDB taxonomy): domain Bacteria; phylum Chloroflexota; class Anaerolineae; order Anaerolineales; family Villigracilaceae; genus Villigracilis. The sequence continues at coordinate 8,828 of JACRBJ010000072.1, forward strand.
GAGAAGCTTGGAAAACTCAACTGGCAAAATTATTGATCCCTGGTGGAGCCTGAAGTGTACCTCTGCCAATCACCAGCCGTAAATCCGAAATCGTAAATGCTAAAACTCACCCGTCCCGTCCACCTTCTCCTTGCCGCGCTGACCTACATCCTCGGCGCGAGCATCCCCGACTACCTCGGCAAACCCTTTCAGCTGTTGACGTTTGCGCTTGGGCTGGGAGGCGTGATTCTCGCCCAGTTGAGCATGTCGCTGCTGGCGGAGGTCTTTCGTCCGCACAATGAGCCGCTGGTTGAAAATGAAACTCCAAGACAAAAAGAGACTCTCCGCAACAACGCGCTTTATATTTCGGTTGCCGCGCTTGCGTCAACTGCCGTCATCGTCTACCTGCTTTATCTAAATCAGGTTCTTGTCCTTTTCTCTTTCATCCTTTACCTTTCATCCTTCATCCTTGTCCTTGCCTATGCCATTCCGCCTATCCGCCTGCTTGACCGCGGCTTCGGCGAACTGGCGCTCGCCGCGCACATTGCCTATGTGATTCCATCCATTGGGTTTCTGCTGCAATTCAAAGAGAATCATCGCCTGTTGACTGTCATCATCATTCCGCTGACCGCGCTTGCCCTTGCTTATTTTCTCATCGTTAACTTCACCACCTTTCCCGCCGACCAGAAATACCAGCGCGCCACCCTCCTGCGCCGTCTCACCTGGGAACGCGCCGTCCCGCTGCATCACTGCCTGATTGTCTTCGCCTACGCTCTTTTTGCGCTTGACCTCCTGCTCCGTTTTTCCATCCTCTGGACCGCCTTCCTCACGCTTCCTTTTGCGCTTTTCCAGGTTATCCTCCTGCGGAACATCTCCCTCGGCAGCAAACCCAACTGGACTTTGCTCACCGCCACCGCTCTCGCCGTTTTTGGATTGACCACCTACTTCATCACCTTCACCTTCTGGCTCCGTTGACCTTCGACTTTTGACTCAAACCCCATGCCTGAATTTCTGACTCTCCTCCCTCCCGACCAAGCCCGCGCCGAATTGTTCTCCCACCTCTCCGCGCCGACAGTTGATTCTGAACTCGTTGAGGTTGTCCACGCTTTGGGGCGATTCACCGCCGCCGATGTCGTCGCTCCGCACCCGCTGCCAGATTTTCCCCGCACCACCGTGGACGGATACGCTGTCCGCGCGAAGGATACTTTTGGCGCAAGCGATACGCTTCCCGCCTACCTCAACATGATTGGCGAAGTGCCAATGGGCGATACGCCGTCCTTCGAGTTGACTGCCGGTCAATGCGCCTTGATCCATACAGGTGGAATGCTCTCCAAAGGCGCGGATGCGGTGGTGATGATCGAATATACACAATCGGTTGGGACGGAAATCGAAATCTTCAAATCCGTTGCCGACGGCGAAAACGTCATCCGCATTGGCGAGGATGTGGCGCAGGGGCAGCTGGTCATCCCCAAAGGGACTCAACTCCGCCCGGCGGAAATCGGCGGGCTGATGGCGCTGGGAGTCACCTCCGTCGGTGTGGCGAAAAAGCCGCGGGTGGGACTCATCTCGACGGGCGACGAGGTCATCGAGCCGAGCCAGACTCTGCGACCGGGGCAGGTGCGCGACATCAACTCGTACACACTCTCGGCGTTGATCGAAAAAGCTGGCGGGGAGTCAATCCGCTATGGGATTTTTAGCGACCAGTTTCAGGTGTTGAAAGAGGCGGCGGCGAAGGCGCTGTCTGAGTGTGACGTTCTCATCATCACCGCAGGCTCATCCGCATCTACAAGAGATATGACCGCCGAGGTCATCCGCCAGTTGGGCGAACCGGGCGTCCTCGTTCATGGCATCAACACAAGACCTGGCAAGCCAACTATACTTGGCGTGTGTGATGGAAAAGCTGTGATCGGTCTGCCGGGCAACCCCGTGAGCGCTTTGGTCAATGGCTACCTGTTCGTTGTGCCGGTCGTCGAAAAATTATTGGGCGCATTGCCCAGGCCGAGAGCAAGCGTAAAAGCCGTGCTGACCGTCAACTTGCCGTCTCAAGCCGGGCGCGAAGACTGGCAGCCCGTAAGGCTGATCGAAAATCGAAAATCTGAAATCGCAAATTACGAAGCTGTACCCATTTTCGGCAAATCCAATCTCATTTTCACCCTCGCGTCCGCCGACGGTTTGGTCCGCATTCCCCCCGATGCCACAGGGTTGAGCGCGGGCGAAGTTGTGGAAGTTGTTTTGATATAGAAAGGTCGTCCCATGTCCACTGAGAGAAAAGAGCCGCGCAGGAAGTTGATGGCTTTTACGCCTGTGTACGATTTGCGCCACAAGACCCTGCTGGGGTTTATCGGGGATTTGACGTTGAAGGGCGCCATGATTGTCGGCGAAAAGTCCTTGGAGGTCGAGAAGCATTTTATTCTTGGCGTCGAATTTCCCGAAGCCCCGCCCACCATGGCTGCCACGCGCATTGTGATTCCTGCGCGTGTGGCTTGGTGCAGGCAGGAGGATGGTCCGCGGAGTTTCAATATCGGCTTTGAGTTCATCGAGGTTTCGCCGGAGAACACCGCGGTTATCGAGGCGGTGCTGGAGAGATATCAGTTTCGCCCCGCTGTGGATGTTTCCGATTTCGAAGCTTGAGGGCTGGACCGGTTTACAGTTTTGCCGGTTTCGGGGAAAAGTCACATCAAAGCGGGATTTCACGGACATTTGGAATTGCTTTCATGCCATTGCAATGGTTTAATTACTCTTCTGCCATATAATTTCCTCCATCCAATTTGAAGGATGAAGTCATGAGTTTCGAATATTCCCCGTATATCCTGCCCCTGCTTGCCGCGGTGATTGTTTCAGGTTGGTCTGTCTTTTACATGTGGTCCCGCCGTCACATGAAAGGTATCCCGATGCTTATTTTGCTGGCGGCGGGCGTTGTGGTATGGACTTTCGGTTATGCGTTGGAAATTGCCGGCGCAGACCTTATGACAAAGCTGTTTTGGGGGAAGTTCCAGTATTTTGGAATTACGCTTATCCCGGTGACCTGGGTATTTTTCGCACTGACCTACACAAACCAGTCATATCAATTGACGCGTCGAGTTGTCGCGCCGCTGGTTGTCATTCCATTGATTACCCTTGGGCTGGCATTGACCACCGAGATGCATGGCTTGGTTTGGGTGAAATACGATATTGTGCGGAAGGTGGGCCTTTCCATCCTTGCGGTGGAGCACGGGGCATGGTTCAAGGTCTACTGGGTCTATTCACAACTTGTGGTATTTGGGGGGACAGCCATCATAGTGCGGTCCCTGATCCGAACGCGCGGCGCGTTTCGCGGACAGCGGGTTTTGTTTCTCGTTGCGGTACTAGCCCCCTGGGTCGGTAACCTCACCTATATCATCGTTAAAAGTGCCTTCGACTTTACCCCCTTTGGGTTCACGGTAAGCGTGATAGCCCTCGTGTGGGCGATATTTGGCTTTCACCTCATGGATATTGCCCCGCTCGCGCGCGACCTTGTGGTCGACTCTATGCGCGAGGGGATGGTTGTGCTGGATGCGCGCGACAATGTGGTGGATATCAATAATGCGGCTGCGCGCATGATCGGTGTTCCCGTAGCAAACGCCATTGGAAAAAAGGCGGCGGATGTATTTCAACCCTGGTCCCACATGATGGAGAGCTTTGCTCATGTGGTGGAGGCAAAGGATGAGATATCTGTGGGGGTGGGGGAGGCGCAGCGGCGTTATGAAGTGCGGCTTTCCCCCTTGCAGAACCCCCAGGGTCAACTTGCGGGGCGCGTTATCATGCTGCGCGCGATGGATGAAAACGTGCCTCAGCCGCGTTTTGCCCGCAGCGCCGCGTCTCAAAGCGACACCCGCCCCTATTACCGGGTGGAGCTGGAGGAACCTGAACGTTCCGCGCCGAAAAGAAAAAATCCGCTTCTTCAGGCGCTTGCCGATTTCTATTATCCCCCCATAAAGAGCGACCTGGTTGTGCCGGGCAATTTCAATCCTGTCTGGTATCGGACGCGTGAGCGCATGTTCACCCTTGTCACAAGGTTGATGGCAACCTTTGCGGCGATGGGCGTCCTGTTTTTTGTGTTTAGCGAGTTCCGCTCTGTGGGCGGGGTCCTTGCCCTTGTGACATGCGCCGCGATACTGCTGGCTTTGGGTGAAATCCGAAACGCCGATTATTATTTCCGCGTGGTCGTGTTCTTTGCCCTGGTGTATGCCCTGGGCTTCGTGGCGACCTTGAATTTTGGGCTTGCGGCTCCGGGCATCATTTTCTTTATGTTCTATGTTATCGCCTCGGCGGCATTGACGTCGCCGCGTGGCGCCTTCTATGCGCTGGTGACTGGACTTCTTACAATTGGCGCGTTTGCCGTTTTGATCGGTTCGGGGACGTTTGTCCCCTTCAAGGAGGCGATATTCGACGAAATCTTTCCCTTCTCCATGCTGTCTGGAATGGGGTCCGTCTTTCTGTTTGCCTCCAGCACGTTCATAATCCTGACATCGACCGTTCTGCTTCTCGATAACCTGGATCGTGCCTGGCGAAAGGAGACCCAGGCGCTCAATTTGTTGCAGCAGGAACGAGACCTGCTCGAACGGCGTGTGGAGGAGCGCACCCATGCCCTCGCCGGGGCGCGTGATGAGGCGGTGAGAACCACCAACGAACTGCGTAAATATTTCCGAGCCATCGAGCAGAGCGGTAACACCATTGTCATTACAGATGCCGCTGGCAATATCGAATACGCCAACCCCAGATTCGAACAATCGACAGGGTATTCCCTTGCGGAGGCGGTGGGGAAAAATCCGCGTATTCTGAAGTCGGGCAGGCAGCCTGCCGAGTATTACACCCGGCTGTGGAATACCATCTCCGAGGGAGGGACCTGGGTTGGGGAGTTCCTCAACAAACGCAAGGATGGGACGCTGTACTGGGAATCCGCCACGATTGCCCCTGTAATCGACCAGAACGGCAAAGTCACGAACTATGTTGCCATCAAGGAGGAGATCACCGAGCGCAAACAGTCGGAGGAACAGTTGCTGAAACTTTCACAGGCGGTGGAGCAAAGCGGCAACACGGTGCTTATCATGGATAAGGACGGCTTGATCGAGTACGTTAATCCGAAGTTTATCGAAGTTAGCGGATATTCCTTTGCCGAGGCGTTAGGGAAGTCACCTGCGGCGTTGATGAATGAGGCTGATGTGGGCCCCGATTTCAAGAGTCAGGACTGGTGGCTGTCCGTGAACGACGGGCATATCTGGCGCGGCGAGTTTTCCAATCGTCGCAAGGATGGCGCTCTTTTTTGGGAATCCGCAACCATCACCCCGGTGTTCAACCGCGCGGGTGAAATCATCAACTTTGTGGAGATTAAACAGGATATTACCGAGCAGAAGATTTTGCAGGAGCAGATCCAAAAACAGAACGATTATCTCTCCATCTTGCACCAGGTCACGCTGGACCTTCTCAATCGCCGCGACCTTGACAACCTTCTGCAGGTTATCGTTGACCGTTCGTCCATGTTGTTCGATGCGCCCTACTGCAAATTGTTGCTGGAGGAGGGCGGTTTTCTGGTGGTCAAGGCGTTTACCGACAGGAAATTTGCATCGAAGGGGGACCGTGTCTCGCGGGAGCACGCAAGCCTTTCGTGGTCGGCGTTCGATACGCGCCAGCCCGTTGTTCTCGATGACCTTTCCAGCGGAGAGCGGCGTCTGGATGTTTACGACAACCATCCGCTGCGCGCCTCTGCCGATTTCCCCGTGATGGCGGGGGAACGCTGTCTCGGGGTTCTGTCCCTGGGACGGTTCCAGCAGAATTACGCCTTCACCGCCGAGCAGGTTGAAACCGGGATTCTGTTTGCCCGTCTTGTCGCGCTCGTATTGGACAACGCCAGCCTGTTCCAATCCGCCCTGACGGAACTTGTTGAACGCAAACGCGCCGAGACCCTCTTGCAGGAAAGCGAGGCGCGCTTCCGGCAGATCGTCGAAAACGCCAGCGACATCATTTATCGCACCGACGCAAACGGACGTTTTACCTATGCCAACCCGGCCGCGCTTAAGATGATGGGGTATGCAGGCGAGCAGGAAATATACGGTCATCATTACCTTGAACAGGTAATGCCCGAATATCGTCACAGGATGAAACGGTTTTACGACCATCAGTATCTCAGCGGGACGAAGAATACGTATTATGAATTTCCTGTGATCACGACGGATGGGAATGTCGCATGGGTCGGGCAAAGCGTGCAACTCATCATGGACGATGAAAAGGTTGTCGGTTTTCAGGCTCTGGCGCGCGACATCACCCAACTCAGGCAGGCACAGGATGCGTTGGCGCTCTCCCGTGATCAGGCGCTGGAAGCCAGTCGCTTCAAGGGTCAATTGCTTTCCCGCGTCAGTCACGAACTGCGGACCCCGTTGGGCGGGATTTTGGGGTACGCCGAACTGCTTCAATATAAAGCCTTTGGCGACCTCAACGACAACCAGCAGGATGCGGTGGATAACATCATCGAAAGCACGCACTACCTTACGGATGTCGTCAACGACTTGTTGGATGAAGCCCAGATCGAATCCAAATCCCTCAGCCTTTACAATGAATATTTCAAGCCTGCGAATTTGCTCGAAAAGCTGGGTTCCACAATGACTGTGCTGGCTGACAAAAAGGGGTTGAAGTTTGTCGCCGGGATGGATCCTGAACTTCCCACCGAACTTTATGGCGATCCCAGCCGCCTGCAGCAAATTCTCGTCAACCTGGCGGGGAACGCTGTCAAATTCACGAAGGCGGGTGAGGTAAGTGTCAGGTTCAAGCGCCCGTCCCCCGCGCAGTGGTCGATTGAAGTGCAGGATACCGGCGCCGGCATCCCGCTCGAAGACCAGCGGAATATTTTCGAGCCTTTCCGACAGGTCAACAATTCGATCACCCGTCAAAACCGCGGTTCGGGATTGGGACTTGCCATCACCAAACAACTTGTCGAGTTAATGGACGGTCAGATCAACCTTGAAAGCCAGCCTGGAAAAGGCAGCCTGTTCACGGTTGTCCTGCCGATAAAAAATGCACCCGGAGAATAAAACATGATACAACCCTATGCGCTCATTATTGAGGACGATCCCAAGCTTGGGACGATCTTTCGTACGGCTTTACAGCAGGCGGGATATGAAGCCGACCTCGATGAGAACGGCAATCGCTATCGCGCGTTTTTGAACGCCCGTCAGCCTGACTTCGTGATTCTGGATCTTCACCTGCCTTTTGCATTTGGCGGCGACATCCTGACCGAGATCCACGCAAAATATCCGGATACGGTTGTGGCTGTTGTCACCGCCGACCTGGTCAAGGCGAAGACGCTCACCGGGAAAGCCGACCACATCCTGATCAAACCTGTTAGCGTTGCCAGTTTGCTCAGGCTGGCTGAATCAGTCAAAAAGGATGAATCGTGACAAAACCACTCGCCCTGATCGTCGAAGACGATCCCCACCTGAGTCGAATTTTTTCGATCACACTGAGCGAATCATTCGAGACTGAAACCATCACCGATGGTTCCCACGCCCTGGCGCGGCTCAAGGAGGTTGTCCCGCACCTCCTTGTTTTGGATATCAACCTGCCGGGCGCGTCCGGTTCGGAAGTTCTTCACGCCATCCGCTCGGACGAGCGATTTGGCGCAGTTCGCGTCATCCTTGCAACCGCCGACTCCCTCCAGGCGTATGACCTTCAGGACAAGGCGGACATCGTCCTGTTGAAGCCTGTCAGCATCGTGCAATTGCGTGACCTGTCTGAGCGGTTGAAATAACACAAGGCTGGGGAGGTTCTTTTATGCGAAGAAAAAGGGTGCTGCTTTTTGTGTTGACCTTTCTGTTTTTGAGTTATTCATGCGCTCAGGAATTGGCGACTACTCCGACCCCAATCGGACCAATTTTTGGCTCGCCCGTCCCTACGGTCGAAAACCCAATGGAGATGATTGCAGAATTTGGTCGTCAAACAAAAGTTGCCCAGACCGAGGCTGCCAACCCGTCCCACCTCTCTCCGTTTGACCTCACTCAAACCTCGCCCGCAGCCTCCGCCGACAGGGAAATTCTCCATGTCGTCTTCTCCTACACAAGCCGAACCTCTTACAACCTGTCGGATTTGGAAGCCCTTCCTCAAACGACGGTTTCCGTAAATGGTCAGGAGGTAAAAGGGGTCGCCTTGCTTGCCGTCCTCGACCGGGCGGGATGGGAAACCTACGACGCGGTTGCAGTTTCGCTAAACGGGATCGGCTCGCTGACCTTTCCAAGCGATGGAATTGAGGAGGATTTTATCCTCGTCGTTACAGGTTCTTCCCTGCGGTTTATTTCACCCTCCGTCCCTGAAAATATGTGGATCGATGGGGTTACAATTATCGAAGTCTATTGACCTCAGTGGATTCTAAAATGACAAACTTTCTAACTTCCCTCTCCCAGCCTCGCAAATTGATTCTCGACGGCGCCACTGGCACGGAACTCAACCGCCGCGGCGTGGATACCGGTCTGCCGCTTTGGTCTGCCAACGCCCTGTTGACTGACCGTGACTCGAAAATCCTTCAGCAAATCCATGAGGATTACCTTCGCGCCGGCGCGGACATTATCACCACAAACACTTTCCGCACGCACCGTCGCGCGCTTGCTCCTAGCGGAAACGCCGACCGCGCCCTCGAGCTAACCAGCCGCGCAGTCACCATTGCCCGCGGCGCAATCGTAAACGTCAATGTGGACTCGCCGCGCAAAGCGTTCATCGCGGGTTCAATTTCCACTCTCGAAGATTGCTACAGTCCCGACCTGGTTCCGCCCGAAGAAGAACTCCGCGCTGAACACGCCGAGCGGATCGATCACCTCGTCCAGTGCGGCGTGGATTTGATTCTCGTCGAGACTATCAACACGATTCGCGAAGCCGTTGTCATGGCAAAGCTGGCAGTCACCACAGGCATACCTGTTGTCGTCAGTTTTGTCTGCAACCGCGAGGGAAAAATTCTTTCGGGTGAGACGCTCACCGAGGCGGCGAATAAATTGCTTTCGCTTGGCGTCTCGGTCATCGGCGTCAATTGCGGACCAACCGCCGACCTCGTCAAGCCGCTTGCCGAACTGAGGCAAGCCTGCGGCGCGGACTTCCCTCTGATCGCATACGGCAACATCGGTTACGCGGATGAAAAGGTCGGCTGGGTCAATACCGATGCAGAAAACCCTCAAGCCTATTGCAGTCATGCATCCTGGTGGCCTGTGAAGATTATTGGCGGTTGCTGTGGTACGACACCTGAACATATTGCTGCGTTAAAATCGATGCCAGGCTAAAAAGTTTCGCTTCGATATTTCTTATCTCCCCGTTTACAAGGTTGACCATGCTAATCGAACTTTTCAACAAGCCTGTAGGCTTCTTTTTGCTCGCCATGGTAATCATTCTGATTACACCCCTCCTCTCGGAGAGGCTGAGACTGCCAGGCATCGTCGGAATCATCATTGGCGGCATGTTGATTGGTCCGCACGGCTTTGGCTTGATGCAGGAAAACGACCGCATCGAATTCCTTGCCACCATCGGGCTGGTTTATCTCATGTTCAGCGCAGGGCTCGAAGTGGACATCAATCAGTTCATGCGTGTCCGTGCCCGCGCCCTTGTGTTTGGCCTTGTCACATTCGCATTTCCGCAAGTCATGGGCATGGGACTTGGTTACATCCTTGGACTTGACTGGCTCGGCATGATTCTACTTGGTTCCGCCTTTGCCTCCCACACGCTGATTGCCTTTCCCATCCTGACGAAATTCGGCGCGACGCGCAATGAGGCGGTTGCCGTCACCATCGGCGCAACCGTGCTGACCGACATTGGCGCGTTCATCGTCCTTGCGGTTGTGCTGGGGGCAAAATCAGGTGGCGGGTTCACGCTCGGTTATTTTGTCCAATTGCTTTTGATGCTGGCGATCTTTACTGCCGCCATCATCTTTGGTCTGCCGCGCCTCGGCAAGATTATTTTCCAGAAACTCACGGGACGCGCCGTTGAGTTTCAGTTCGTGATCGTGGCGTTGTTCATTGCCGCGTTTACTGCCGAACTCATTGGTGTGCATGAAGTGGTCGGCGCCTTTCTTGCGGGGCTTGCGGTCAACTCGATGCTTCCGCGTCACAGCCCAGTTACGGGTCATGTGCTTTTCATCGGCGAATCGTTTTTCATTCCCGTCTTCCTGCTGTACAGTGGGCTCATCACCGACCCGCTGACCTTCCTCAAGAGTCCGCAGACCATCGTTGTCGCCGCCGGTGTGACCGTCGTTGCCTATGTATCAAAATTTCTTGCCGCATGGATCACCGCGAGGATTTACAAATACACCAGGTCCGAATTCTGGACGGTCTATGGTCTCTCGCACGCGCAAGCCGCCGTCACCATCCCGACCCTGGTCATTGGCTTGGAAACGGGATTGTTCGACGCAACCCTCTTCAACGCCGCCATTTTGATGATTCTCCTCACTTCGATCACTTCCCCGTTGATCGTTCAGCGCTTCGCTCCCGCCCTGCAAGTTGTTTCCGTTGACACTGCGAAGACTTCACTTTTTGACAGGATTCTCGTCCCCGTTTCCGACCTGGGTAAATCCGAGGGACTGGTCACGCTTGCCAGTTTGCTCGCCCAGGCGTCCCGCGGAAAGGTGCTGGCTGTCAGTGTTGCCCAGGATATGGGACCGAACAAGGATCACAGCCTGCACCTCCATAAGGATTTGCTTGGTCGTCTCACTGAGTTGTTGAACGACCCCGAAACAGACGTCGAATTAATTCCCCGCATGGACACATCACACGCCCAGGGGATTTTATACACCGCACACGAGAAGGGCGCATCCATCATTCTCATGGGCTGGCGCGGCAAACGGACCCTGCGCGAAAATGTGCTCGGTTCGGTATTGGATGAAGTCATCTGGGGGTCGGATACTCCTGTGATGGTCGGCAAACTTGAACTCCCGTTGAACAGCATGCGGAAGGTCGTGTTTCTCGTCCCCGCAAAGACCGTCCCGCCGATTGTTTTGCGTCGCATGTTGCAGGCGAACATCCTTCTTGCCAAAGCCTTGAATGTCCCATTGGTTGTCCGCGCCGACGCCGAGTATATGCAAATCTTCGAAGCCCTGCTTGCGGTCACGGATGCTGACCATCCCATCGAGCTAGAAGCACTTGCAGATCACTTCAATCCCGAGAAACTTGAATTCGAGGGGATGGGTGGTTTGATTGTCTTGCCTGGGTTTGGCTCCCGCAAGCGGGTTGCGGATACTCTGGGAAATATCCCCGAGCAGGTTGTAAAGTCCTTTGATGGCAACTTGATTATTTTGCATTTCGATAAATGACCTGTTCCCTTCAATCACTTTAAGTATGTATCAAAGAAGGCGATTGTCCGCTGCATGGCGGTTGAAAAATTTTCCGAAATGTTATGGTTGTCGCCGTCGTAGGTGTATAAATCGGCGGTTTGACCCGCCTCCCGCGTCAGTTCCGCAAGACGGATGGAAAACGCCATCGGGACATCCTTGTCGTCGCTCCCGTGATGCAGTTGCAGTGGCCCCGATAGACTGGTGAGATAGGATGTCGCCGAGACCGAATCCCAAAACACCGGGTTATCTTCGGGTGAGCCGTATGTTTCAAGCCATGCTGTCCGCCAGCCGACTCCGCGTGAACTGGGGGAGGGAGTGAATGAACCAGTCCGCCGCCAGTTGTAGAGCATGTCGGGATACGATGCGACCACCCCCGCCCAAATCACACCAACTTTTACGTCACTTGAAATGACCATTGCCCGCAGGGTCAGGTATCCGCCCATCGAATGTCCCCACATGCCGATTTTTTCTGGATTCACTTCGGGAAGTTGCTTGATGGAGGCAACCGCGTTCATCACATCGATCTGATAGCCAGGACTGCCGTACGCTCCCGTTGCCTCCCCTTCGGATGCATCATGTCCGCGGTAGTCGATGCGGAAGACGACGTAGCCAGCCTTCGCCAATTCATCCACGTAGGCAATATATCTTTCGGTAGTGCGGTACACATCGGGCGGGATGTATCCGTGATTGAAGACAATTGCGGGGAAGCCGCCTTCGGGCATATCGCTTTCGGGGATGGTGAGCAGGGCATAGATTTTCAACCCATCTGAAAGATAGTAGACATAATAGCGGCGATAGTTCGAGCCTTTATCCAACTCCTTGACGATGGTGATTTCACTGCCGGGATAATCTCCCGCTCGCAACGCAATGATGCTCATCGGATGTGGAACAGGCGTCGCGGTTGGAATTGGGGTGAAAGTGGCGGTCGACGTGAAAACAGGCGTATTTGTCGCTGTTGCAGTGTGTGCGACAGAAGGGACCGGGGGATTTGAGGGTGGGACGGTTGGCGCGGTGCAGGCGGAGAGGAAAAGGGCAAATACCAATAAAGTCTTTTTCATTACAGAACTCCTCCCTATTTAGAAAACAACAGGAGACGGTTTATTACCGCCTCCTGTTGTTTGCCTGTGTTTTGCTTAGGCTTTTGCTGCCGCCTCTGCCTCCGCCGCGCGCAGTTTTTCGGTGGCGCGGAAATATTTCAGGTAGCGCATCGAATTCGCGTCGCGTCCGAGGAGCAGGTCGGTGCCGCGGATGGTGCTGCCCAGTTTGATGGCGTCGGTGATCGAACAGGTTGCGCCCATCTGCATCGCAAGCGAAAGGAAGGCGCTGTTGACCGAATGCCTGTCGGGCAAACCGAAGGAAACGTTACTCGCGCCGAGGTTGATGTTGACGCCGAAATTCTGCACGAGCATTTGAATGGTCTTCAATGTGACCAGCGCCGCGCCGCTGTCATGTCCGACGGTCATCACCAGCGGATCGATCACAATATCTTCGATCGGAATGCCGATCTTCGCGGCGCGTTCGATGATCTTCTCCGCCACCGCCACGCGCTCTTCCGCCGTCTTTGGGATGCCTTCCTCGCCGATGGTCAACCCGATGACCGCCGCGCCCCTCGCCTTGACGATGGGCAGGACTGCGCTCAACTGCTTTTCCTCGCCGTTGACCGAGTTTACCAGTGGCTTGCCAGGTGCGACGTTGAGTCCCGCTTCGAGAATCTTCGGGTCGTTCGAGTCGATGCACAGCGGCACATCCGTCACCGATTTGACGGCCTCGACCACCATTGGGATCATCGCCACTTCGTCCACCTGCGGATGGCCGACGTTCACATCCAGAATGTCCGCACCCCAGGCGACCTGTCTCTGAGCCAGTTGCTTGACGTAATCCATGTTCTTGTCCACCAGCGCCTGCCCCAGTTTTTTCAAACCTGTGGGGTTAATTTTTTCACCGATGATGACAAACGGTTTGTCGATGCCGATGACAACTTCCTTTTTGTCTGACTTTAGAATTGTATGCATTGTGCCCTCCGAAAAATTTTTAAACCTGACAGGTTTATGGCAGCGTCCATATTGAATCGAGTTTCAAGGAAACCCGTCAGGTTTGATTTTACTTTTTCAACAATTTCAATGCCGACTCCACCAGCACAGCTGTGCCGATGGGCAGTGCGCTTTCATCCAGATCGAATTTGGGATGATGCAAAAGATAGTCTTCGTGGCCTTTCTTCCGCACACCCAAAGTGAACATTGCGCCAGGTGCTTTTTCCATGAACGAACCAAAATCTTCCGCGCCGAGTGTTTTTACTGGTGGCGTGAGTTTTTTTCTGCCGAGCATTTCCGCGCCGACCTTCTCGATTTCAGCGGAGACCCTCTCGTCATTGATCATTGGCAGGGAGCCAATCTCGAACTTAAGCTCATAGCTGCCGCCCAATGCTTTTGCTACCTCGAACGCGCGTTTGATTTCCGCATGGATTTGTTTTTGAACGGCGACGTCAGTATACCGCAAGGTTCCTGTGATTTTCAGGCTTTGTGGAATGACATTTTCCGTAAAGCCGCCATTGATCGAGCCAATGCTGACCACAGCTGGTGCAAACGGATCTAGCCTGCGCGAGACGATGCCGTTCAGTGCAAAAATGACATGGGCCAGCAGATAGAATGGATCAATGGTCGTCTGCGGGTACGCCCCGTGTCCGCCTTTGCCTTCGATAATGCCAAACCACGAATCGACTCCACCCGACGCTGGTCCCGCTCCAATGCTGATTGTCCCGACAGGTTCGGTTGGGTCGATGTGCTGTGCAATGACGTAATCCACGCCATCCATCGCACCATCTTCCACCATGCGCATCGCGCCGCTCTTGCCTTCTGCGTCTGCGGCTTCTTCGCTGGGCTGGAATAAAAAGCGGATACGTCCTTCGAACTTTTCCTTCGCCAGGATCTGTGCTGCACCCAATGCCATCGCCGTATGTGAGTCGTGACCGCATGCGTGCATCCTGCCGTCGATTTTGGACTTGAATTCCACCTCGTTCAACTCCTGGAGCGGAAGCGCGTCCATGTCCGCGCGGATGGCGACCATCTTGCCGCCTTCGCCGATGTCCGCGACCACGCCTGTCTTGCCGACCCCAGTCCTGACTCGGTATCCCAGCTTCTCCAACTCTGTGGCGACAATTCCCGCCGTGCGCTGGACCTCGAACCCGATTTCGGGGTGCATGTGAAAGTCACGCCGCCACTCGATGATTTCTTCTGAAATTGCATGTGCCTGTTTCAACATTGTTTTATCCTTTTCACTCGTTACTTCTAACTTTTTACTGTTCACTGATAACCGATAACTGGTTGTTACCTCTTTTTTACCAATTCCTTTTCCGCCGCCGCCATGATCGCATCCAATTCTTTCTCCTGCTGCGGCTCCAGTGGCGGGACTTGATGCTCGCGCAGGATTCGCTCTGCTTCGGCGATGGCACGGTCGGCTAGACTCTTCATTCCGCCGCGCTCCCAATTTTCCCACGAATTGCGCTCGGTCATCTTCGTCAACTGGACTTCACCAGCCTTGAGATATTTCATCGTGTGTTTTTGACCAAGGAAATTCCGCGAGCCGTCCATGATGGTGCCGATGATGTCAACTGCCAGTGCTTCTTCGTCAGCCGGGAAACCGCGTCGCAAGCGCAGGACGCTCAACGCCAGTTCGTTGTCCAAGACCATTTGAGCATACGACCCCATCACACCCGCTTCCATCTCGCCGATGCCAGAGAGTTCGTCCGCGCCAGCCAGGGCGGGAATCGCCGCGTTCAGTCCGCGCTCGAATCCGTTTTGGACATCCAGCGTATGCGAGTTTGTCGAAAAGCCGTACACGTTGACGGGGAAGCCGTAATAATGTCCAAGCTGGACCGTGCCAGCCGAAGCAATCGCCAGCTCCACGCCGCCCCAGACCGAAATGCCTGTGCGAGGCTCCATCATGGCGAGACGTCCGCAGTAGATGATGGGCAGACCTGGGTTGACCAGTTGAGTCAAAACCACCACCGCGAGTGTCTCTGCGTTTTGCTGGGCAATCGAGCCGCTAATGGTCATTGGGGACGTTGCACCCGCCGTCGGGCAGGGGAGCGCTCCAAACGCAACTCCCGACTTGGCAATCTCGATCATCGCCTCCGCTTCGTGGTCGGGGATGGTCAATGGGCTGACGGGCGATAGGGCAATGGTCAGCACTTCCTTCGGGTCGCCGATGACCTCCGCCATTTTCAGCGCGTATTTCATCTCTGCGCCATATTGGACGCCAGGTCCCTGCAACGGCTTGGTGGTGAACGGCAGCGCGTGACGATACATTGCCAGCGACATCAATTCGCCAGGGACATCCTGCGGCGTGAAAAACGGCGTGATGGTGTGACAATTTTCCAGCGCGTCAAGCAATCGTGTCGCATCGCGGACATCCTGCATTTGGGCGATGCGTCGAGTGTTTGTTTTGGCGTCGTACACATCGCGTGCACCGCCGAGGTTGTGGAAATATAAATTCCCATCGCCGAGATTCTTGGTCACGCCGCCGCGCCCCTTGATGGAAACTTTCTTGCCAGCCTTCTTGATGCTCTCTTCCACCAACGCAGGTGGGAAATACACGCGGTTGCCTTTTACCTTGCAGCCTGCGCCCGTCAGAATCTCAAGACTCTCCTTGTGCGTCCACACGTAGCCGACTTCGTTGAGAATTCGCAGCGTGGCTTCGTGAATCCCCTTGACTTCATCATCCGACAAAAATTTCATGCGTTCCATATCGCGTCTCCTCTCGAACGTAGGTCACGTTTATAATGTGACGCAAAAACTCAGTGGTCTCCGCGTGCTCTGTGGTAAAGTCTTTACTTTTTTTCCAGCGAGCGTTCCAAAAACGCCACACACTTTTCTTCCGCGTCGATGGTATTCTCGATTTTCAAAAACGAATGACCTTCATCTTCGTACAGTAAAAACTCAACTTCCTTGCCAAGTTCGACAAGTTTATCACGCGCCTCCACCACGTCCGACGCGGGGCAACGGGGATCATTTCCGCCGCTGATCATTTGCACGGGCGTATTGACCTTGTCCAAAAAGAAATACGGCGAATGTGAAATCCACAACTCGCGATTGTCTTCAGGGTCGCCCATGTTTTCGATGTTCCAGTGTTGCAGGTCTTCACGCGAATCTTTGTGCGATTTCAACCAATTCAAAAACGGGACAACCGCCGATCCCGCTGCCCACAAGTCGGGATACCGCGTCAGGCAACTCATTGTCAAAAAGCCCCCATGACTTCTTCCCGTCACCGCAATCTTGCCGCTGCCCGAAGAGGCCAGGCCGTTCTCGATCAAATACTTCGCGCCTGCTGCGCAGTCGTCTGTATCCACGCCGCCCATGTCGTAGCGGCTGGCGTTCTGCCATGCCTTGCCGTAACCCGTCGAACCGCGATAATTTGGCGCAAGCACCGTCCACCCGCGCGAGACCATGTGACTTATCGTCGGCTGCCACGAAAACTGAATATGCCAGTTCGGTCCGCCGTGAATATCCACCACCGCCTTGCCCGTTCCGCGATACAACAGCGCGGGGATTTTCGCGCCGTCCATGCCCGTGTACCAAACTTCTTCGGGCTGAACAAATTTCACGTCGCGCAGCTCCTCTGGCAATGAGTTCGTCAACTGCTGAATCGAATCATCTTCCAATCCAATCATCCACAAATCGCACGGATGGCTTGAATCTTCGTACAGGAGAATCACGTTCTCAGCCTTGAACTGCGGAAAGGAGTGGACTCCAGCCCCAACCTTTTTCTCCTTAACGGGGCTTTCTTTTTTCCTAAACTGAAAGCTGGTCTGCGCCCCCTCCGAGTGAATCCACCCGATGATTTCCCCGCTCCGTGACCACGCAGGCTGAGTGTCATCCCCAACCGACTCGTTGACCCAGGTGATTTCCCCCGTCTCGGTGTTGAACAATCCAATATCATGCCACTCGCCGTGCTCTCCCGAAAACGCCAAAAACTTTGAATCAGGCGACCACGCAGGGTGTTCCGCATTTAACTTGATTTCAATCGTATTAACTTTTTTCCCTTTTCTCGGACGATTGACAGGGACAAGATAAATACTTCTATCACTCGCCGCCGCTTCTGCTTCGAGCGCAATCCACTGACCGTCAGGCGACCATTTCGCGTCCCAGCAGGGATGAAAAACATTCTTTATCATCCGCCCATCAGAACCGTCAGTGGGGAGCAGGTGCAGGGCGAACTGTCCATGCTTGTCGGAGAGGACAGCCAGCATCTTTCCGTCTGGAGACCATGAGATATTTGGCTGATGCGCGTAGGCAATTCGGGGCGTCAGGTTGGTGGTGACATTTGTCTCGAAATCATAAACGGCAATTTGATATGACTCGCTCCCATCCACATCCAGCGCAAATGCCAGCCGAGTCCCATCCGCAGAAAACACGGGCGCAAACTTTGCCCCTTCCAATCCAGTTTCTAATTCCCCGATCTCCCAATCTCCATTTACCCAATTGCCAATTACCAATTTCCACTTCCCCGATTTATTCCACGAAAAGACCAGCCTCTCTCCATCGGGGGAGAGGGCGAAGCGAAGGGTGTTATCCACATTGGGGACGCGCAGGAGTTGGGAGAGAGTGGGCATAATCGAATAAGACTTCGGAAGCCTCGAAGACCTCCGAAGTCTACCTTATTTTTCGAGCAAATTTATTTACGCGGGTTGAAAACCTTCGATCACCGGCAGCGACTCGACGCCAGCCTTCTTTGCAAGGTCAAGCACAAAGGCGTGGAGTCGACTCTCCTGGTCAGGATCAAGTTCAGGGCGGCGGTAGGATGCCAACAGCTCCTTCACGCGAATCTTCGCCCGTTCGAAAGTATCCAGCGAGCCGCTTGCCTTCCAGCCGCGGACCGAGTCGCGGTCGATGATCGCAGTCGGCATGTGCTGTTCCTGCTGGAACAACTTCATCGTGATCTTTTGTTTCAAGAAGTCGCCACCTTTGAAGTTGACGCCTTCGTAAAAGCCAGTCGCCAGCGTCTCGGTGTGAATCTTCATGCCTTCGAGCATCCGCTGAGCCATTGCCACGCCTTCCGCGTCGATGACCAGTTTCTCGGCGCTTTGGCAGAGCAGGAAATCCAACATGCCCGAACCTGAGATCATGTTGATGCCGCTCAACGCGCCGATCATTGCTCCCATGCCGCTCTCGAGGCCAGCTTGCATGTCCAGCCGCTTCGAGTCGGTTGCGCCCAGATAGGTGTGCGTTGGGACGCCCAGGTACTTGCCGACCTGCGCGTAGGACGAGTCGATCATCGCGGTCTCGACTGCGCCCATCGGTGTGCCGCCCTTGCGCATGTCGAAGATGGCGGGAGCGCCGCCCCAGACGATAGGCGAACCCGCGTGCGCCAGTTGGTGAATGGTGATTCCCGCCAGACATTCCGCCGCGTGCTGCGTGACCGCGCCGATCAATGTGACAGGTGCCGCCGCGCCAGCAAGCGGCATTGAGACGATTTCAGCGGGGACCCCCGCCCGCGCCAGCGCCATCAGGTTGCCCGAACCAAAGTTCGACCAGATCAACGGAGGCGAGGGGCAGACATCGAATACGGCGCGCGGCTTTTCGCGCAGTTTGTCCATGCCGCCAGACATGATGGCAAGCATGTCAACCATCTCGGTTACGGTCTTGTTGGTGAACGCGCCTGTGACGATGGGTTTCTTCGAATGGAGCAGCACCAGGTATAGACGGTACAGGTCGTGGAGTTCCTTTGGCACGTCATGGCAGGTGACCGCTGTGGATTGCGCGTCGTATTGCGGGATTTGCTCCGCCACCTTGAGCAGGCGCACCAGGTCGGGGGTCTCGGCGGTCTTTTGTTCCAGCGTCTCGGCGTCGAGGACGCTCACGCCCGAAGAACCAGGGTCGAATTGCACCTTGTCGCCGCCGTATTCCACTTTGGGATTGCCGTCGTAGTCGTACAGATAAAACTTGCGCGGCACGGTGTTGAGCGCAGCTTTGACGATTTGCGCAGGGATTTTTGCCACCAGCGTTTCTTCGTCCACCAGCGCGCCCGCGTCCGCCAGAAGTTTGCGCGCTTCCTCGTTTTGCACCTTGATGCCGGGCTTGAGCAATAATTGGTACGCCTCGTCAACAATGCGCTCGATCAAATCCTCGGTCAATAGGGAAAGTTTTGGTTGCATGGGTCACCTTTTGGGGAGTAACGGGTAACAAGAACTCGTCCCTCGTTACTCGTCAACTACTTCTTTTCAACAGCCTTGATAATCTTGTCGAACTCTGCGCTGATCTTTGAATCCAGCGGGTCGGGTTGATGCTCCTTCAAGGTCTTGCGCGCCCTGGCGAGCGCCCAGTCTCGGGCGTCGTCCTTCTTCGTCTCCCATTCGGAGTACGGACGGCGATCCATGAACTGTGGCAGGAACAACTCGCGCATGTGTTTGCGGGTGTGTTTCTGACCAAGATAATGTCCGCCGGGGCCGACTGCCGCGATGGTGTCGAGCGCCAGCGTTTCGTCGTTGACCACGATTCCTTCCATCATCTTGTGGACGATGGAGAAGATTTCGCAGTCCATCATCATTTCGGCGAATGACCAGATGCGGCTGCCGTGCAGGAATCCAGCGCCCAACAGCATGTCGGACATGACGATGCTTGCCATGAAACTGGAGAGTCCGCCTTCGAGACCCGCCTGCCAGTTGGGTTCCTTTGCGCCTGTGGCGAAGGCTCCCATCGAGAGCGGGATGTTGTAGAAGTCCGCAAGGACGTTGGTTGCCGCGCCGAAGAGGAAGTCTTCGGGACCGCCGCCCGTGTACGAACCGTTTCGCAAATCCGAAGCGGTCTGCGCAGCGGCGTAAAAGACGGGGGCGCCGGGGAAGGCGATTTGCAGCAGGGCGGTGGCGGCGATGACTTCGGCATTGCCAACTGCGAGATCACCAGCCAAAGTGATGGGACCTGTCGTGGCGCAAGCCGCCATCGTCATGAAGCCGGTCGGGATTCCAACTTCGGCTGCCAGCAGCGAAGCGTCCAAGCTTCCGCCATCGTGACCGAGCGGCGGGGCGGTGCATTGCATCAACGAGAGCGCGGGGCGCTTGCGGATATTGCCCTTGCCGCCCGCCAGAATCGCCGCCATCTCGATTGCGGCTTTGGCTTCCTCGATGTTGTAGATGGATTCGGTCTGGACGTGCTTGGTGGAGTTTTCCCACACGGCTTTGATTTCATGCAAGCCGCGCGACTCGACGGGTGTATCCTGTGCCGAGAGCGCAACCCAGTGGAAGGCGATTTCCTCGGTACCGTCTGCCACCCGCGCAATGTCGCGCACGTCCTGCAAGTAGGACGTGCGCTTGACGCCCGTATTGATGTCCAGAATTTCCACGCCGCAGCCGTCTGTGGCGAGGTTGACGTGGTTGCCGTCGAGCGGCAGATCCTGCTGCGGGTCGCGCGCGCCGAGGACATAGGCGGGCGGGGCTTTCTTGATTGCATCTTCGATGACATGCGGTTTGACGCGCACGATCTTCTTTTCATGGTCCACTTCCGCGCCAACGGATTCCCAAATTTCCAGCGCGCGTTTGGAAGGAAACCTCACGCCGACTTTTTCGATGATTTTCAAAGTCGCATCGTGAATTTTCCTGACTTCATCTTGCGTCAGCACTTCCAGCTTTAATTTTGGATTGCTGATGGTTTTGATATTTTTCGATGACACGGAACCTCCTGATTTTTAGGTACACAAATAGAAACGCGGATCGGGTCTTTCAATCTGCGGCGATGGATGGGGTATGTGAGCGAATGACCGCTTCGCGTTGAAAAGCAGGATTTGTTAGGCGTCTGCCTTGCCGACCAATTCCTTGGCGATCTTTACTGCGCCAATCGCATCCTCGGAATAGCCGTCGGCTTTGATCTTGTCAACCCAATCTTTTGTGATGGGCGCGCCGCCGACCATGACTTTGATCCGCGGGCGCAGACCTTCCTTGTCGAGTTCTTCGATGACTTCACGCTGGCGCACCATGGTGGTGGTGAGCAGGGCGCTCATGCCGATGATATCGGCATTGATTTCCAAGGCCTTGCCGATGATCTTTTCGGCAGGCTGGTCAACGCCAAGGTCGATGACCTCGAATCCCGAGGCGCTCAACATGGTGCCGACGAGGGTCTTGCCGATCTCGTGGATGTCACCTTCGACAGTTGCCAGCACGACCTTGCCCAGCATCTCGCGTGCCTGACCCAGTTTCATTAACTCGGGTTCCAGCACGGCGACAGCGGTCTTCATCGCTTCACCAGCCATGACCAGTTCAGGCAGAAAGGCTTCTCCCTTGCCGAACTGGTCGCCGATATAAGTCACGCCGACCACGAACCCTTTGGTGATTGCATCCAACGGGTGCATGTTCGCCGCGATGGCTTTCTGGGCGAGTTCGGCGGAGAGATCAGAGTCTCCATCGATGATGCTCTGCGCCATTTCCTTCAATAACTCTTCTGACATACAGCCTCCTATTTTGGTTTTTTGGTCATGAATTTTGCAAGTTCTTCTTTTTCTCTCAACAATTCCGCGGGGATGTCAAGATACTCTTCCAGCCACTTCCCGGAATCCAGCACGTGTTCCATGGTCCTTTGCGCAGCCTGGTCCGCGTTGCCCCGCTTCAACGCATCCAGGATTGACTTCAACTCATTATAAGTCTGTGAGAAGGTGCCTGTCAGCAGCTCTGGGTCGCGATATATCGCTTCGTACAACAACCAGTCGGGGAAAGCATTGGCAACAATGGAGTACAACTTTATCAGCAGGTCGCTGCCAGATGCCTCGGCAACGATGGCGTGAAACTCGCCGCTCAACTGGCGTTCGATGGGCATCTCGTTTAGTTTGATATGTTTCCTGATTTCGGCGACGATTTCCTCGAGGCGGGAAACCTGCTCCGCAGTGATGTGTGATGCGGCTTCACGGGCGGCAAGCGGTTCGAGGATCAACCTCAAGCCGTAGGCATCCGCAACATCTTTGACGGACATTTCGCGCACCCGCACACCGCGATAGGGAACCCGCTCTGCAAGTCCGCTGGAAACGAGCAGGTCGAGCGCCTCGCGCACAGGCGTCATGCTCACTCCCATCTGGGAGGCGATGTCCTCCTGACGCAACCAGTCACCGGGTTTGTATTTCCCGGCGATGATCTGCCGATGGAGGGCGTCATAAACCTCTTCCTTGAGAGGCTTGTGGGTAAGTTCCCTTTCCAAGCTTAATGCCATGATTATATATTATATATAATCGAAAAGAATTTTGGAAGTTATATTTGTCACAATTTTTCCTGAACTTGGGCAAACGTGCTTTGAACACTATCTTCATCAAAGAAACCCTTTCGGGTATACTCGGCATATCGGAGCGCCTATGTCTGAAATTGACCTCAGCCCGTTGAAACCTGTAATTCAGTCTTTTATTCCGCTTGGGCGTTCGGGTTTACTTCCCGCGCTTCATGCGGCGCAAAAAATTTATGGCTGGCTTCCGCAGGAGGTCGCCGCCGAAGTGGCAAAGTCGCTCTGTGTGCCGCTTGCGGATGTGCATGGCGTGATCGAGTTTTACGCGCTTTTTTACAGCGAGCCTGTTGGGAGGAAATTTATCCGCGTTTGCACCGACCCGGCCTGCGGATTGAAAGGCACTGACGGATTGCTAGACCATCTTTGTAAACACTATGGTGTTGAACCGGGCAGGACAACCCGTGACCTGGCGCTAACCATCGAGCGGAGTCCGTGTCTGGGGCTTTGCGAACATGCTCCCGCCGCGCTTTTGGATAATTGTGCCGAGATAAATATCTCTCCCGATTTTCGTACTTTTGAAACCTGCCCTCCGAAATCATTGGTCTATGGCACGATCCGCGAGTTGACCGGCAACTGCGGAAACGGAACAACCACGTTGGAAAAATACGGCGAATATGCCGCCTACAAAAAAGCGCTGACCATGACTCCCGATGAGGTCATTGCAGAAACCGACAAGGCCTCTGGTTTGGTGGGGCGTGGCGGGGCGGCATTTCCGACAGGCATCAAGTGGGGCGGTGCGGCAAAGGTTCAAGCGGACCAAAAATACATCGTCTGCAACGCTGACGAATCCGAACCTGGGACTTTCAAGGACCGTGTGCTTTTGCTTGATGATCCGCATCGAGTCATCGAGGGAATGTGCATCGCGGCCTACGCCATCAACTCGAACAAAGGCTACATTTACATTCGCGGGGAATATCCGTACATCGTGCCAGTTCTCGAAAACGCGTTGGGGGAAGCGCGCGCGGCTGGCTATTTGGGGAAACACTTCGACATCGAAATCCGCGTCGGCGCTGGTGCCTATATTTGTGGCGAGGAGACCGCGCTGTTTGAATCGATCGAAGGAAAGCGCGGTTTCCCGCGTGTGAAGCCGCCCTTCCCGACGACGAGTGGTTTATTCGGCAAGCCGACCGTCATCAACAACGTTGAAACGCTGTGCAACCTGCCGTTAATTATTTCCAAGGGTTCCGCTGAGTATCGCAAACTCGGCACTGAAATGTCGCCGGGGCCCAAGTTGTTTTGCGTCTCCGGTGACGTGGGGAAGCCCGGTTTATACGAAGTGCCATTTGGCGTGACCTTGCGTGAGTTGTTGAATTTATCGGGTGGAGTTGCAAACGGCAAACAACTCAAAGCTGTTCTGTTTGGCGGCGCGGCGGGGGCATTTGCCACGTCCGAACATCTCGACGTAAAACTGACTTTTGAAGATTTGCGCGCGGTTGGGCTTCCACTTGGCTCTGGCGTGGTCATGGTCTTCGACGAGACCCGCGACCTCCGCGATGTGTTGAAGCGACTGGGCAAATTCTTCGCGCACGAATCCTGCGGCAAATGCTATCCCTGTCAGATGGGAACCCAGCGCC
Source organism: Chloroflexota bacterium (assembly GCA_016234555.1). GTDB lineage: Bacteria > Chloroflexota > Anaerolineae > Anaerolineales > Villigracilaceae > Villigracilis. Next base: position 32,941 of record JACRBJ010000072.1, read on the forward strand.
AGATGGAAATCCTCGACCGACTCGCGGCTGGCGATTTCCGCGAAGGCGACCCCGACCGCTTGCAGGATGTTGGCTGGACGATGACCGACGCGAGTCTCTGCGGCTTGGGTCAAACGGCGGCGGGCGCGGTGCTGTCGGCGATGAAGGCTTTTCCCGAGTTGTTTCAGGTTGGAAGGTTTGAAAGTTGAAGGTTGTAAACCTGTAACCTTTTAACTTTCAAACGTTCAAACGGAGACCTTATGGCAATCACATTTTCTATGGATGGCAAGGAAATAACAGCTGAGGAAAACCAAACCCTGCTCGAAGCTGCGCGAGAGAACGGGATCGATATTCCCACCATCTGCTTCCACGAGGCGACGACGGCGAATGCGCTTTGCCGAATCTGCGTGGTCGAGGTAGAGGGGATGCGGACTCTCCAGCCTGCGTGCATCATCAAGGCGGCAAGCCAGATGAAGGTGCAGACGCGAAGCGAGAGAGTCGTCCGCGCGCGCCGAACGATTCTGGAAATGCTCGCCTCCACCATGGACTTGTCCGAGTCGCCTGAAATCCAAAAGATGATGAAAGACTACGGCGCGGACGCAAACCGCTTCCCCGACGCAGAACGCCGCGAGTCCGAGGTCAAAGACGACAACCCGATGTATGTCCGCGATTACTCGAAGTGCCTGCTGTGCTGGCGCTGTGTGCAAGTCTGCGCGGAAGATGCCCAATATACCTTTGCCATCAATTTCAGCGGGCGCGGATTCGAAACGCAGATTGCCACTTTCTATGATCGAACGATTCCCGAAACCTCTTGCGTCCTTTGTGGACAATGTGTTGCCGTCTGCCCGACGGGGGCTCTCAAGCCGAAGCGCGAGTTTTTGCTGGAGCAGGGCATGACTCCGCAGCAGATTGGCGTCCTCAACAGCGGACGAAAAAAGAGAAAATAGCATGGAATATTCGGCGGTCTTTTATGGACTCTCTTGCGCCGTTGTTTGGGGCGCGGGAGATTTCAGCGGCGGCATGGCAGTCAAGCGCACCAATCCCTACGGCGCGGTGATCGGCGCTCACGCCATCAGTTTGATTCTGCTTTTGACTTTGGGCTTCATCACCCGCGAGCCTTTGCCTCCAACGCGAGATTTGCTCTGGGGCTGTGTGGCGGGAGTTGGCGGCGGGATGGGACTGGCTTTGTTGTACAACGCGCTGGCTTCCGGGCAGATGAGCATTGCCTCGCCCGTGTCCGCGCTGGTTGCGGCGGGACTGCCCGTTTTGTTTGGCTCATTTTTCGAAGGTCTGCCCGGCTCGTACACCTTGATCGGCTTTGCCTTTGCGCTGGCAGCGGTGTGGATGGTCTCCGGCGGCGTGGGCGTGAAATTCCAAGTAGAGAAAGTTTTCTTGCCCGCGCTGTCGGGTGTTTGCTTTGCAGCGTTTTTTATCTTCCTCGATCAGGGCAGCAGGCAATCCATCTTGTGGCCCCTCGTGGCGACTCGCATTGCATCCATCACCAGCCTGCTGACTTTTTCCCTCGTCACCCGCCAGCCGTGGATTCCCACCCGTGAGAGTTGGATTCCCATCTTCCTCAGCAGCCTGCTCGATTCGGCTGGCAATGCGCTGTATGCCATGTCTGCCCGCATGGGTCGCATGGATGTGGCGGCGGTGCTTGGTTCGCTTTACCCCGGTTCCACCGTTTTGCTGGCGTGGTTCGTATTGAAGGAGCGCGTTTCGCGGACGCAAATGATTGGCATTGCTGTTGCGCTCGCCGCGATTGTGCTGATTACCTTATAAGTATGTCGAAGGTCAAAAGTCGAAAGTCAGGCGCTCCGACCATTGACCTTCGACCTTTGACCCGATTTTGGAGACACAATGATTACCCCCGACCGAATCGTCACCACCACCTGTCCTTATTGCGGCGTAGGCTGCAATCTGGAGTTGCACGTCAAGGATGACCATATCTTCAAGGTCACCTCGCCATTTGACTCGCCTGTCAATCATGGCAACCTGTGTGTGAAGGGACGTTTCGGCTACGACTATGTCTATCATCCCAAGCGGGTGACAACGCCCTTAATTCGCAAGACTTCGCAAAAGGTGGGTAAACGAACTCAGGCTTTCGACTTGTCCGAGTGGCGCGAAGTAACCTGGGATGAGGCGTTGGATTACGTCGCAGATCGTTTAGTGGAAATCTACAAACGCGATGGCTCGGACGCGATGGCAGTCTATGCCTGTGCCAAAGCCACCAACGAAGATAATTACCTTTTGCAAAAGATGTACCGTGCCATCTTCCGCACCAACAATGTGGACCATTGCACACGCCTGTGTCACGCAGGTTCGGTGGTTGCACTGCAACAGGCGACTGGCTCTTCGGCGATGAGCAACACCGCTTCGCAGGTGCTTCAAAATGACGTGTTCATCGTCACGGGGTCGAATACGAGTGAAAATCATCCCATTATTGCCTTGCAAATGAAAGAGGCTGTCCGCAAGCATGGGGCGAGAATGATCGTCATCGACCCACGCCGCATCGAGCTGGTTGACTTTGCCGAGATGTGGCTCCCGCTCAAGCCTGGGACGAACGTCCCCGTTTTTTCGGCGATGGCGCATGTGATCGTCAGGGAGAATCTGGTCAACTGGGAGTTTGTCAAATCCCGCACCGAGGGCAGCGCCGAGTTTATCGAATCGCTTGAAAAGTTTACGCCCGAATACGCCGCCGAAATTTCGGGAGTCCCAGCCGACGACATCCGCAAGGCGGCGCGTATGTATGCAACCGCCAACAAAGCGGCGATCTACTGGGGTATGGGCATCTCACAGCTTTCGCATGGAACTGCCAGCGCGCTTGCGCTGATTAACCTTGCATTCCTCACGGGTCATATTGGGCGCGACGGCACGGGACTGAATCCACTGCGCGGGCAAAACAACGTGCAGGGCGCAAGCGACATGGGCTGCATGCCCTTTCATTATCCCGGCTATATGCGCGTGGACAACGAAGCCAATGCCGCCAAATGGGAGAAGACATGGAATGTCCCTATGGGCGGACTCTCGCGCAAATTAGGTCTGACCACCACCGAGATTTTGAGTCATGCCCATGAGGGCGGCATCCGCGCGTTGTACATCATGGGCGAGAACCCGATGATGTCTGAGCCGAACCTGAACGAGACGCGCAAGCACATGGAGCAGCTTGAGTTCCTCGTGGCGCAGGATATTTTCCTGACCGAGTCCGCCGCCTACGCCGATGTCTTTTTGCCCGCCACTCCCTTTGCCGAAAAGGACGGGACCTTCTCCAACACCGACCGCCGCGTGCAGCGAGTCCGCGCCGCTCACCCTCCACGCGGACAGGCGCGAGTGGATTGGCAGATCATCTGCGACCTCGCCCTGCGACTCGAATTGCGGCTGGGACTGGATTCTGCCAAATGGGATTATTCCGGTCCCGAGCAGATTCTGCGCGAGATGGCAGACGTCAACCCCGATTACACGGGCGTGACCTATGACCGCATCGACAAAACTGGTTTGATCTACCCCGTGCCTGACCTGACCCACCCCGGTACGCCGACCCTCTTCACCGAATCCTTCCCGCGCGGACTTGGCAAATTCCACCCGTTGGATTATGTCCCTGTGATGGAAGCCGCCGACGACGAGTATCCCTTTATCCTCACCACAGGGCGCGTCCTCGAACATTGGCACGGCGGCTCGATGACTCGCAATTCTTCACTCGACGAAGCCTTCCCCGAAGCCCGCGTCGAGATTCATCCCGCCGACGCGGACATCCACGGCATACGCAATGGCGACCCGGTCAAAGTGCAGAGCAGGCGTGGTGAGGTGGTTTTGCGGGCAACCGTCACCGAGAAGACGACCGTCGGTGTGGTCTTCATCCCCTTCCACTTTGTCGAAGCCGCCGCCAACCTGCTGACCAACGACGCGCTCGACCCGCAGGCAAAAATCCCCGAGTTTAAAGCGTGCGCGGTGCAGGTGTTTCCTGCGCGGGAAAGTGATTTACCTAACCCAGAGAATATGGTTCAAAGAGGAAGATATTGATTTACAACAAATGTTCCCAAAAAGCAGGACTTGGAGGTGTTCAAAATCTTCAAGTCCTTGTGACAAGAATCCTTTCTGCTACATGTAGTACATAAATTGTGGCATTGGTTCAATGTCTGTTGGGACTTCACGCATTATTTCTCCTACCAAATCGGAAAATTTCAATGTGATAGGCGCTTTTCCGCCAAGACGCGATGAATTCCAATTCATTTTCGTTAGAGCTAAAATTTCAAGTAAAAGCGTTTCTCTTGCAGTGTCTTGACCTATGTGATCTGTAATTCGTATTGGAGATGGAACATGCAGACTGTGAAACTGCTCTAGCTCTGCGATAAATCCAGTAGTATATAAGTAATCGATGTCCCCAACCGTGAAGCGGGTTCCTCTTAACGGAGGATATTGGTTGGCCGGGAGAAGTCTTACAGCACTTTGTCGGGTATCAAGGGATACCAAGTCAAATTTTTTGACCCTATTTCTTAACCCTTCCCTAAAACCTTGTCTTTCCTCTGGCCAATACTTTGAAGACTTGTGAATTACTATTCTTTGGGGAGTTTGATGCATTTCTTCTTGGTAACGATCTAAGACATAATTTATAAGCTGGCTCGCTAGGGTTTCGTCCAAGTGAGGAGACCGAGTCTCGTCATTGTCCCATGTAAATTCTGGCCCACGTAAAACCAGGCCGTCTCCGTGTTCATCAAAAGCTTGGACAAGGCTTGTATGCATTTTCGAATTTCTTGTTCCAAGTGCTCTGTAAAAACCGATTCCCACATAACATGTTCCCGGAGTTAATCCAGTTGGTCCCCAGGGTATACCTCCAGCTTTGAAGTAAAGCCCTGTAAAGAAATTCCACGCAACTTTTGACGGATCATCTTTTTCACGGCCATCAACAGTCTGTTGCCGTAGGAACTGTGTGGGGATTCTGTATTTCATAGCGATGGCCTTAAATGCTCTTCGTAAATCTCTGTGAGTATCTCCAAGAGTTTTATCTTTGAAATTTGTTACTCTGCATTTGTTATACAAAATGTCGGGCAAGGCAATAATTATGTAGTCAGGAGGTTGATCTTTTTTGGAGAGTAAATCAAGTTTCTCTTCAAGCAACAGCAATGCAGACTCAAATCTAATTCTTGATTTGTTGATGTTTACAAGATTTTCAACTTCCTGATTAAATAATTGCGCGTTCCACGACTCGTCAAATTCGAGTTGCGAAAAGAAACCTCTATCTTGTGTGCAACCTGGAAATTCAACATGTTTTTCATCAGCTTTTACCCCAAGCGATGTACTATTTATCCATTCTCTCGACGAAGCAATAGTTTCAGCGGTGCCAATAAAACCCACTTTTATATATGATGGATGACGCTTTCTAGGGCTATATGATTTTGGTCCGAAGCGAGAAATCCCGATTTTGGGATCAATATGCTCTCGCCCATCAGCAAATTCTAATTTCGGCTCTCCAAGATAGTGACTCCGAACAATTGGAGGTCTGGCGGGATTATTCATCATCATAGTCTTCGCCTTCTTCTTCGCTCAAAAATTCTTCATCTTCATCTGCATCTATTTTTAAATTTGCTAACTTTGCCCAACTGAATAGATCTTCTTGGTATTCTACATTTGTAAATGGTTTGGCATACCTCTCTGGCATACCTGGCCATTGAACATCTGTTTGAAGCATGTTTGACGAAACTATGAGTTGTTGTCCCTTCCCAAAACTCAAAATAATTCTGGGTTCACTGCCGCATAAAAAGTCTCTCCAAAAGTTAATTTCCCCAAGGAGATCATAGTTAAACATTCTGCTCTTTTTTCTCGTTACTTTTCCCCCGATTTTTTCTGAGTCGAGAGGTTCAAAGCCGTTTTTCGTAACTCTAAATTCTGGCCGAATGCTTAGACACCATTGTGACTGATTTACCTGATGGAACCTTAGATTGACTGCTCTATGAAGCCAATAAGGATGAGGTTCGTTTGTAGATTTTTTGAGCGGCTGCCAGACGACCTGTTTGGTAGATTTTGCTTGATTTAATGGACGATACTCGACTTCTTTTATTTCTCCAGGTTTATCTGGTTGAAAATAATAACGTTTATGCTCTTTGTCCCACATTAACCCTTTGCGTCCCGTTAATTTATTGAGCGTCTGGTTTAGTAGATCAAGGAACCAAAGTGTCTTAATCGGATCATTCCAGAAATCGTATGCCCGAATTGAGCGAGATTTTTCAGTGTCAACTACATGTTGAAATGGCCCCCCGCCATACTTCAAATTTTGAAATGAGTACAGATTTCCCTCTCGGACAATAAAGGGGTAAATTTCGTTTTTATCCTTGGGGGGTACTATTGCTTGCCGTATTTCGTTAATCTGTGATTGGTGGAGTTTGGACGGCGCGCAATAGATGTGTGCAGGCATTTCAATAACTTCAAATAGGTTGCTATATAGCCTTTCAGTCACATATTGAATAGTTTCCAATTGTTTTGAGGAAACCATTCCTGTTAGCTCTTCAATTCTTTTTTCGTGGTCTTCCTTGAACTGTCTGAGCCTCTCAACAGTGTAGCGCTGAGGTTGGTCATCGATTATTTTGTGGTGTTTTTCGCAGAGGAGTAGTAGATTGTTTTCTCTATCCCGTTCTTCTAGAGGCAATGCATAATGCCCTCTTGGTCCATCACCTTTCTGGGCGACAATGTGTGCAATATTGCTTAGCACTGTTTGTTCGTCAATGTTATCAGAATCAGCATGGATCAACAGTTCCCCGCAGTTGGGGAAGGCACATCGATTTCCTGATTTTTGTAAGAGCAACTTTAGGTCTTTGCTAGTGATAGTCATCAAAACACAGAGCCTACTTCCAATATGTCGATTTTATAACACAATGCTCAAAGCCATTTCTTTAACGAGTTTTCCCATCTACTTCCCTTAGTGTTCTTTTGCTGCTAAAAACTTATGATAAAAACGGTGTTTTCGATGCGCCCCGCATGAGAGGTCTCCTTTGCAGGGATTATACAGGAAATGCCGTACTTCACAAACGCTTTTACGGGCACGTCTCGCGGTACTCTTCGTTGGGGAAATACTTGCTCCACTCGGCTGGGGTGAAGTTGCGGTTTACGCGCTGACAGGTTTTTTCCATCCACGCGTTCGGGTCGATGTCCCAGAGAATGGCTTGATTATAGCTGTTCGAGGCAAGCGTCTTTCCGTCCGGGCTGAATGTCAGGCTGTCCGCCCCGGAATCCTGACCGGTTGCGATCTGGCTGATGCGCTGTCCCGTATTAACATCCCACAGGATGATGCTGAGGTCGTCACTGCCCGATGCGAGGATTTTTCCGTCGGGACTGAACGCCACGGCGTAGACCGAGTCGGTATGTCCCGTCAGCGGCTGACCGATGGCTTTTTGAGTCTCCACATCCCACAAGATGACCTTTTGGTCGTAACCGCTGGAGGCAAGCATTTTCCCATCGGGGCTGAACGCCATCCCGTAGACCTGGGCGGTGTGACCCGCCAACGATTGACCGATCAGCTCAAGGGTCGTCGAATCCTTCAAGGCGACGCTGCCGTCTTCGTTGGGGACAGCAATCAATTTCCCGTCCGGGCTGATGACCTGGCTCATCGTGCTGTATGGATATTCCTCAAGCGGCTGCCCGAGGGGATTCTTTGCGACGGCATCCCACAGGATGACGGTTCCGTCCAAACCGCCGGATGCGAAACGGCTCCCGTCCGGGCTGAAAGCCAGCCCGTAGATTTGGGCGGTATGCCCCGCGAGCGGCTGTCCGATGGGCAGGCGGGTTTCGACGTCCCAAAGGATGATGTGGTTATCTCCGCTGCCCGATTTGCCCGCGCCAAACTTGCTTCCCGAAACAAGGACTTTCCCATCTGGGCTGAACGCCAGGCTGGTGACGGTTACAGAATCGGCGGTTTTCTGGAACGGCTTGCCGATGGGCTGGAGGGTTTCCGAATCCCAAAGAATAATGTTTCCGTTGCTGCCTGTGGCGAATGTTTTGCCATCCGGGCTGAATGCAACCCGATATTGATAGCCCTCCGCGACTGGCTGACCGATGGGCTGGAGAGTTTGTGTGTCCCATATTGTGACTTGACTGCCGCTGTTGACGGCGATCTTTATCCCATCCGGGCTGAAAGCCAGGTCCCAGACGATGTTCCCCGCTGGCAGTTGACCAATGTTTTGATAGGTTTGGGTACTTGTGTTGAGCAGAGTCGAAACATCCCACAGGATGACGGTGCTGTCCCGACTGCCCGACGCGAGGATTTTCCCATCCGCGCTGAACTCCAGGCTGGTGACGGAATCGTTGTGGTCGGTGATGGGTTGCCCGATGGGCTGTCCAGTCTCGACACTCCACAGGATGATGGTGTCATCGTCACTGCCGGAGGCAAGGACTTTCCCGTCCGGGCTGAACGCCAGGCTGGTCACAGCTTCGGTGTGCTTTGCGAGCGGCTGACCGATGGGCTGTCCGGTCTCGACGCTCCACAGGATGATGGTTTTGTCGTCGCTGGCAGATGCGATGATTTTCCCGTCCGGGCTGAACGCCACACGGTTCACGGCGTTGGAATGTCCCATCAAAAATTTATGCAATTGCGGATTCGATTGGGTGTTATCCAGCAGTGTGCCGAACGTCTGGGCGGTTCCCGCGGTTCGGTAGGCTTCGATGCCGAGCAGAAGCGACGTTTGGAAGTTGTCTTCCCGCAGGACGACGGATTGCGCCGCGAGTTCACCGGCGCGCGCCAGGGTTGCCTGCCTCCTGGCTTCCTCTTCACTCCTCTTTGCTTTTTCTTCGTCGGCGATGGCTGTCGCCTCGGACGAAAGCGCGCGCGCTTCCGCTGTCTGCGCGGCAGCGGCATTCGACTCCGCCCTCGCCTCTGCGGTTTGGGCAATTGCCGCCTGTGTCGTTGCGATCCCTGCCTGCATAAATCCAAATACCGCCAGCGCCGCCATGATAATGAGTCCGGCAATCGCGATGGCAGTCACCATCCTCCTCTGCCTGTCGGCGGCTCGACGGCTTTCCAGCACGTAGGCGCGTTGCAAGTCGGTGGGAGCGGGGTCTTTGGACGTATTGACTGCAAGTTGTTGTTCGGCGTCCTGCAAGTCTTTGCCTCTCAGGAGCAGGCTGTTGTCTTTGCGCTTTTCCCATTCCAAGGCGCGGACTTGCAGCCGGCGATGCGTCTCCACCCAGGCGAGGTCGGTCTTCAATCCCTCCTCCAGTTTTTTCAGGGAGACGTTGAAGTCGTCCTGTTCGCGGAAGAAAATCCAGTTGAGACGGCTCAAGACGGCGTGGACTTCCTTTGGGCTGACCTCGCGCACCACGATGGGAATCATGCGCTTGCCGTTTTTTACGGCATGATCGATCTCACCCCCGCACACTTCGGATTTGACAGAATCGGGGCTGATGAGAAATATAAACGTGTCCGCAGATTCGATGCCCTTCTGAACCTGGTCCCACCAATCGGCTGTCGGCGGGATGTCCTCCCAATCCACCCACGATTCAAAGCCCATGTCGTCGAGCGATGCGGTGAGCTTCTGTGCAAACGCCTTGTCCTTGCGCGAGTAGGAGACGAAGAGTGTGGTCATGGTTTTCCCTTGTCGAATGTTATGGTGACTGGTTGAAGTTCGATGGTCTCAGCGTGTTGCGCGCCCAGAATTCAAGTATAACCGTCTGTAACTTATTTTCCACCGGCGTGGTATTTTGCGGGTCTTCCCCGTAGCGGAAGTTCCATCCGCTGTTGCCTTCAGCCCACGGCTTCCAGTCCGGGTCCCAGACCCATTGGGCGTAGTTGATTCCCGTCTTTTCGAAAATATTCATCTGGTCGCGCATGAAGTCGGCGGCGTTCGGAACCCAGCGCAGGACGCCGAACTCATTGACCGCGACGGGAGCGTCATATTGCTGTTGAAAATCTGCAAGCGGGGAAAGAAAACCCTCCAGCCAGGCGCGGTCAAAGGAATCTGGTTCTCCATCCCAATTCAGATCGAACTCACCGGGGTAGGTGTTGACCGCGGGTGGCGGCTCCTGATGCGTATATTGTGATTGCGGCTCGTACTGATGCGCCGTGTAAACGATGCGCGGATCATCGACCGGTTTCAGATACGGCAGCCAGTACACGCCGCTCCAGCCATTGCCGCCGACCAGGATCGGGGTCTGGGTGTCCACCTCGCGGATGCCGTCCACGATGCGGGGGTAGAACCGATTCCAGTCGTAGGTGGTGTCGGCGTGTTCGGCGTCGAAATCCGCGGGTTCGTAAATTTCAAACGCCACGCCGCTGGAGTTTGACTCGCACATCAGGTCATAGCCAACCACAACCGGGTTATCTCGATAACGTTCGGCGGTGTAACGCCACATCTCCACCCAGGCATCCTGCGCGTCCTGGTCGATCCAGACGTTCTCGATGAGCAGGTCTTCGTCGAACCAGTCGCCGGCGCCGTCGCGGTAAAATGTGAAGTCGCTGCGCCCCGGTCCCGTGCGGAAGGTGATGACCACGAACAGGTCAGCCTGCTCCGCCATTTCGATCAAGCCATCCAGGTTCGCCTGCACCTGTTCATCCAACTCATACGGCGGACGCTCGGTGAACAAACCGGGAAGGGAAAAGTTGACGTAGTTCGCCCCCAGTGAGGCAAGTTCATCGAAATCGGCTTGTGTGTATGGCGGACCGATGTAGCCGTCACCGAGGAATTCGGGTCCGTCCAGTTCGGGGACGACGATACGCTGCCAGATGTTTGCCCCCCGCAGTTGAGTGCCGTTGTCCCACAGTGACCATTTGTCGGCGGCGACGGCTGGTTCGGCATCTTCGGCTTCGGTTTCAGGGATGGCGGTTGGAGTCGGCTCGTCCGCCTCCTCGCTGGCGGGGGGAGAAGTTTCCTCAGTTGGTTCAGCGCCGGGCATGGCGCAGGCTGCCAGCATAACGAAAATTACAGTCAAAGCGGCGAAGATTCCACCGTGTTTCATTGTGACCTTTCCTTTCTTGCTTCGGCGAGCAATCCTTCCACAACCGTCGCCATCTGCCCAATGTCGGGAATGGCTTGCAGTCCCTTCAAGCCCATCGTGCGATGGAGCAGACCGATGTCCTCCGTCATGTCCTCGACAGCCCATGCCGCCTTGCGATACGCCCAGAGACGATGATCGGGTTCGGCGTTCAATTCCATTTCGTGCAACTGGTCAGCCAGCAACTCGACCACGCGCTTGTTGAGGGTGCGTTTTTCACCCGGCACGATGGGGCGCGGCATTCGGTCGCGGATGCCATGTTTCGTGCAGGCTTCGCGAATCTGCAGGGCGATTTGGTGAAAATCCATGCCGACGGGTCCGTAGCTTTTGGGCGGATACAGCCGCTGGTAAAGCGCCAGCAAATCGGGGGAGCGCTCGCGCAGGACGCCGAAGAAATATTCCTTTTGCTGGTCGGAGAGCGTCAACCCGGAAGCCAGCACAAAACTCCCGCCGTGATCCGCCGTCCAGCGAGAGACAGCTTCGAGGTTGGCGGGGTCGTCGCACAATCCGGGCAGGATGGGCATCATGCAAGTCCCCACCGGAATGCCTGCTTCAGCGATCTTTTGCATGGCTTCAAAACGTTTCTTTGCCGGCGGAGCGAGATGTTCCATCTGACAGACGCGGTCGTAGTTTTTCGAGTCGGGCGTGGTGATGATGCTGAACGCCACCGTGACGCGGGCTTTCTGATGGATGGCTTTCAGCAGGTCGAGGTCCCGCAAGATGCCGGGGTTGCGTTCCAGCACGAAGACCGGGAATCCCGCTTCGAGACAGACTTCCAACATGCGGCGGGACATTCCGAACATGCGCTCGGCGGGCTGGTAATCGGCGGTGAAGATGGCGTCGAGCGGGGCGCTCTTCAGGGCGCGGCGCAGAAGTTCGGGCGCGTTTTCCTTGACCTTGATGACGTGTGAAAAATCGGCGGGGTCGTCGTAGGGTGAAAATTTCTGCTCGCGGCAGTAGCAGAACTCGCATCCGTGCTGGCAGCCGAGATAGGGATAGGCGCTGTAACGCGTCCAGAACCAGTGGTCGGCACGCTTTGCCTTGTTGAGGATGGTTTTGGGCTTGTAGGGGATGAAGACGGTTTTATGGGGCGTCATGACTTAACACAATCTGTGTGCTGTTTTCGATTTATAATTGCTCTGTTGCAAACATCTGAGTGAGCTGGTAGATTTAAGGGCATGAACCAACGAGAGAGCCGCTATGTAAAAGTCGCCAAAATTGCATATCGCCTGACCAAACAGGCGTTGCCAAAGTATTCACACGCCAAGAGTCCGC
>JACRBJ010000071.1 GCA_016234555.1 Chloroflexota bacterium
GTCTCGACAACCTGGAGCATCTGTTCAAAAGTCTTTCGCTGAACGCCTGTTGACCGCTTGAATTCTTCATCTTTGAGCACTTGTACGGTTTCGTATCTCATGTGCCTATTATGGCACACTTATGCAAGAGGTCTATTATAGCTATTCCTGATACAGGTTTTGTGTTTTATCGCAAGATCAGTTTGTTTTCAATGAACAGCCCCTCAAACCTTTCCAAACAGCCCCGCTTGTACGCTCGGCGTCACCAGTTGTTCCACAATTTCTGCCATACGGTCGGAAGTGTAGGGCATCTTGTTATCAATCCACCATTTGAGCAGGGTTACAAATGTGCCTGAAACATAATGTGCGAGGACAGGAATAGGTACGCTTGCTTCCTGTCCCGCTGGCAACATGGCTTGTAAACGGGTCGTCATGCGCCCGCTCCAATATTCCTGCCCCTTTTGGAAAAATAAATCCAACCCGTGTCCACTCGTCAATGCCTTGAACATTTGATAATTTTCACGGATGTGTTCGAATAACCCCCGCCCGGGTAGAAACTGCCCTGGTTCGGTGTTGCTTTGCTCCATCGTATTAGCCAGTGCGTCAAGTATGGTAATCATATTGCTCACCGCGAGGTCTTCCTTGTCCTGGTAATGGGCGTAAAACGTCGAACGTCCCACATTGGCGCGGTCAATGATGTCTTGCACGGTGATGTCATCATAGCGCTTTTCGAGCATTAGCGCAGACAGGGCATGGAATAGTGTCTCGCGGGTACGATTGATGCGGCGGTCGTTTTTTTTAGGGGGCATGGGTTTTCTCCGTTTCGCCTTTCTTAAAATTGAGATGTGTGTTTGCACAAGCAGCGGATAGGGTGAGGATATTTCCGTACAATTTTCGATTTTTGTTCGATAACGAACTTTTTTGAACCATTGATTATTGACGGTTTCCTCGTCATTTTTTATACTTATAAATAAAACAAAGTGTTCGTTATCTTACAAATTATACTGCTTTTTACAAGGAGAACAAGCTATGAGTATGCTGCAACTTCACCAAACCAGGATTTCTGCACCAGTCGCATCGTCCATGAAGGGCGAAACCGACCAACCCATCAAACTGCGTGGGGTGGTCAAAGAATACGAAACCCCAGCCGGGAGTTTCGCCGCCCTACGCGGCATTGACCTGGACGTTCAGCCCGGCGAGTTTGTGGCTGTGGTTGGCAAGTCAGGGAGTGGTAAATCCACCTTGCTGAACCTGTTGGCAGGCATTGACCGTCCCACGGCTGGCGAGGTCATTGTCAACGGTGCGCCGATCCACACACTCAGCGAGGATCAGGTCGCTGTCTGGCGCGGGCGTAATGTGGGGGTGGTGTTCCAGTTCTTTCAACTATTGCCCACACTCACCGTGCAGGAAAACCTCCTGCTGGCAATGGATTTCTGCGCAGCCATCCCTGCCGGTCAACGCGAATCGCGCTCCCTGGAATTGTTGGAGATGGTGGGTGTCGCCGACCAAGCCGACAAACTGCCCTCCGCGCTTTCGGGCGGACAGCAGCAGCGTGCCGCCATCGCCCGCGCCCTAGCCAACGACCCGCCCGTACTGGTCGCTGATGAACCTACCGGCAACCTGGATACTACCAACGCCAGCCTGGTGCTGGAACTATTCCAGCAGTTTGCGCAAGCAGGCAAAACTGTCCTGATGGTCACACACGAACGCGAAATCAGTCAGTACGTCACCCGCTCCATCCGCCTCGCTGACGGGCAGATTGTGGAGTAGGAGTCATCCCATGCTCAAACATTTTCCAACTTCCTGGCGCAAAGCCCTGCGCGATTTGTGGCTCAACAAAGCCCGCGCTTTTCTGGTCATTCTTTCGATTGCAATTGGTGTCTTTGGTCTTGGTCTGGTTACCAATGCCTATGCCATTCTCGTCCGCGAAATGGACGTGAACTACCTACGCACCAACCCTGCCGCCGCCACAATTTACACCACCGCCCTTGATGACAATTTCCTGCAAACGGTCAAAGACCTGCCGCAAGTGGATGAAGTCGAAGCCCGCCGCCTCGTAATTGGCCGGGTTCAAACGGGAGAAAACGAGTGGAAAACCATCTGGCTTTTTGTGGTGGCTGATTTCGAGAATCTCCGCCTTGACCGGTTTTCTCCTGAGGCAGGGCAATATCCCGCCAAAACAGGTGAGATCCTGTTAGAGCGTGATGCGCTGAAAGTTGCCAACGCTGAAATTGGACAGACTCTCGGTGTAAAAATCCCCAACGTCCCGGCGGGATTGCTCCGTCTTGTCGGTAGTGTCCATGCTCCCGGCTTGGCTCCCGCCTGGATGGAAAACTTCGCCTACGGTTTTATCACTCGTGAAACACTGGTTCAGCTCGGCGGCGATCCGGTTTTGAATGAAATCAAAGTCACCTTTGTAGACAAAACCCTCAGCCAGAGCGCCATCCGCTCCGCTGCAACAGACCTGCGCGGTTGGATGGAAACCCAGGGATACCCGGTCACGCGCATTGAAGTCCCCAAGCCGGGCAAGCATCCCCATGCCACCCAGATGGCAACCCTGCTATTCCTGCTCGAAGTCTTTGGAGTGATCGCTTTGCTCTTGAGCGCGGTACTGGTGGTCAACATGATTTCTGCCCTGCTGGCACAGCAAATCCGTCAGATTGGGGTGATGAAAGCTATTGGAGCGAACGCCCGCCAGGTGACGGGTATCTACTACGGCATGGTGTTGATTCTGGGACTGACTGGCTTGTTGGTTGGGCTGCCGCTCGCCATCCTGGCTGGGCGTGGTTACGCCGCTTTCGCAGCCAAACTGCTCAACTTCCAGATTTTCAGCGATGCCATCCCCTGGCCTTACATGGCTTTACAGGTACTCGTCGGGTTGCTGGTGCCGGTTTTGGCGGCTTCTTATCCCATTCTGCGCGGCAGCCGTATCAGCGTGCGCGAAGCTATGAGTGATTACGGCATCTCGCAGCAGCCCGAAGGGTCTTTCTCACTCAAGAATCTGTTCAAAAAAATTAGCAACCGTCCTTTTGCGCTCTCGCTGCGCAATACCTTCCGTCAGCGTGGACGCCTGCTTCTGACTTTGGGAACGCTGGCGGTGGGCGGGGCGGGTTTCATCGTGGCGATGAACGTTTCAGCCTCGGCAAGTTCCACTGTGGAAGCCGAATTCGCCGCCCAGAAGTATGACATCCAGACAGTCTTAAGCATCCCTTATCCCGAACAGGAATTAGAACAGCAAGCCAAAGCGGTGGCTGGCGTCAAGCGTGTGGAAAGCTGGGGCAGCGCCCAGGTCGTTCGCGTTTTGGATAATGGAACCGAATCCAACAAATTCAGGCTGCTTGCTCCGCCCGAACTCACTGACTTGATGACGACATTACCGCTGCTGGAGGGGCGCTGGCTGACAGCGGGTGATGGCAATGTTCTGGTAGCCAATCATGCTCTGCTGTCCGCTCAGCCTGACTTAAAAATAGGCGATGAAGTAATCCTGAGAATCGCTGGAAAAGAGACTACCTGGAAGTTGGTGGGTGTGGTACAGGAGATGATGTTCCCGCCCACCGTTTATATGACCAAAGAATCCCTGAATGCCGCTCTAGGGTGGGACGGTCTTGCCTCTACGCTGGTGGTGGTTGCCGACCAGCGTGATGTAGAGACCGTGATACAGGTTTCGCGCCGCCTCGAAAGTAAATTTGCCGAAACCGGTCTGGATGTATATGGCTCCATCCGCATGGCTGATTATCGCAAAGTCATCGAGGATCACCTGCTCGTCCTGTCCACTTTTCTGGTGTTGATGTCGGTGCTGGTGTTGCTGGTCGGCGGGCTGGGACTGGCTTCCACGATGAGCATCAACATCCTGGAACGCACACGTGAGATTGGCGTGCTGCGCGCCATTGGCGCATCCTCAAGCAGTATTCTGAAAATCATTGTCGCGGAGGGCGCGATCATCGGCGCGTTGAGTTGGGCGCTGGCGATCATCATCGCGTGGCCCGTGAGCGCCTTTGTCAGTTACACCTTCGGCATGACATTTTTCGAAGCCCCGCTGCGGCTCGCTGTATCCGTTCCAGGCATCATACTCTGGCTGGCAATTTCCATCGGCTTCTCCGCTCTGGCAAGCCTCTACCCAGCCTGGAGCGCCACCCAACTCACCGTTCGCCAGATTCTGGCATATGAATAAACATCACAAAAGGAGAAACTCATGAATCACAAAAAACTATTCTGGATCGCAGGCAGCATCTTACTCATCCTTATCATCTGTGGGCTGCTTGCCTGGTTTGGTGGAAGCATGGCAGAAATGATTAAAGCGCATCTCGGAATTTGAGCCTAATCGAAATCCTGTCGAAACCAAGCCCGTCTCGTCGAGAGGCGGGCTTTTGTATTGATTTGTCCACTGGATTCATGTATAGTAGGACAAGCGTCGTGTGAGTTCCACTTTATCGGAGGAGAATATGGCAGAGAAACAGGATTTGACAGGTTTTGCAGTCACGGTCAGGAACAGCCTGGGTATTGCAAGGAGCAGGACGGCTGGCTTCCGCAAAACCGATTCACAGTTGTTCATGGCGAACGTCATTGCGCCTGCGGTTGCGACATTACTGGGGGCGCTGACCGCCGCTGTTGGCGGTGACAATCTCTTCGCGGGGGCTGCCACGCAGGGGGAAGGTGGCGGCTGGCAACTTGCCTGTACCCTCGTTGCGATTTTCAGCTTTATTGGCAGCGTGAGCGGGTTGTTCAAGAAACGGTTTGAAGAACGCCTCGCGCAGGGAAATCAATGCGTCGGTAAACTGCTCAGTCTCGACTTGGCGCTCACCACTGGCAGCCGTACCTTCGAGGAAGCCGCCAGGGAATACGGCGAGATCGTCAAGGCTTTTCCCGAGTTTGTGGCATGATCAACCTCGCGGCTGGACAATGCACCGCCTGCCGGGGCGGCGAGCCGACTTTGACCGACGCCGAAATCGAAGATTTGCTGCTGCATGTGATTGGCTGGCAGGTCAAGGAGGTGGACGGCGTCAAACGGCTGGAGAAGGTCTTCAAGTTCAAGAACTTTGTGGAAGCGATTGCGTTCACGAACAAAATCGCCGTCATCGCCGAAGAGCAGGGACATCACCCGCTGATCGTCACCGAGTGGGGTAGGGTGGCAATCCAGTGGTGGACGCACAAGATTAAGGGTTTGCATCGCAATGATTTCATCATGGCAGCGAAAATGGATGAGATTACGGGCAGTGACTGAAAAGCTGCCTGCTCCTTGACGTGAACTGCTGGGCTAACATCAGGAGATGGCAATGAACCTATCAATCGATATTCAAGAAGACTCTGACTATCTGGTTTGTACGGTTACTGGAAAATGGGTTACACATGAATTGGAAGGTTTTATTGACACGGCCTCTTCTGAATTAAAGAAACGAAGGTGTAGACGCATCCTGGTCGATATGTCCCTGGTTTCAGGGCCTCCACCGGAGATGGATCGCTACGATATAGGTAAATATATTGCGTCTGTTCTCTTCAGAATTAAAATAGCTGTTGTATATCGAAAAGTGCTTGCCAATAACTTTTTCGAAGATACCGCCGTCAATCGCGGCGCATGGATTAAGGTCTTCCCTGACAAACAGACCGCTTTGCAGTGGTTAATGGAAGGACAGATCGACAAGCTGTCTGAGGACGAATCACAATAGTAAAAAGATCATCGTCATCGCCGAGGAGCAGGGACATCACCCGCTGATCGTCACCGAGTGGGGGAGGGTGGCAGTCCAATGGTGGACGCACAAGATCAATGGTCTACACCGCAACGATTTCATCATGGCGGCAAAGACGGAATCTCTCCATTAGCATAATTTAAGTTTGAGAACCGACGGTTTTCTACTAGGAATTAGTTCGGAAAAACTACGAGCTGATTTTTTGATTCATGTGGAATTCTACTAATTCGTGATATAGGAATCTGTGGATAGTTACGGATTTCACGAAGGGTGTTTTCTTTATAATAAGAACTGTCGTGTGCCTTTACGACAAGAAAATTTGACAAATCATCCCATATAAAGGACAGTTCTTGTGTGGTTATTGAAACTTTAAAACGGCTTAATATCAGAGTAGTCCTGTGGACAAAACCCAACGAGGAAATAGCTTGCATGTCAGTAATACAAGAGAGGTAAAGGTGTTGAGGTAGATGAGTTCAATTTAAGAAATTTCTGCCTTACCGCGACGAGAAAGTTTTTTAGCCATAGAAAGTGAAAACGCTACAAAGAGGATAGAGTTCGAGAATGTAATACACTGTTTTGTTCAGGAGGAATGGCTTATGAAAAAGGTTGCATTAGCCTGGTTTCTCGGCATTGCTGGCTTTCTTTTCGCTGCATTTATAGGTCTCTGGTCAAAATCCCTATTCACTATTTCTGAATCCATGCATTTCTCGGTTAACTTCCCCGCCGGCGAGAATATCTCTGTTGGCGAGAAAATGGACTGCTGCGATCTGGGTACTCCCTGGGAGCGTGCATTCGGTAGTGAATGGAACGATTATCCACCCGGCGGGGTACTGGTTTGGGGGACAGAAGGCCAATTGCTGGTCGATGTCGGGCAGGAGGGTTTGCTCAAACGGCTAGTTCAACCGCGCTTCATCAACCTGTCGTCTCATTGGATTCGCAACGTAGGTGTAAAGCCTTATAAGATTCGCCTGGAGATGGATCTTTGTGGACTCGAAATGGAATGGGAAACTTTTGAAGCAAACTGGGATCAGGCAACCCATTCAACCACAAGGTATATTGAACCCGGTAAGACCTTTAATATGGATTGGTATTTCCACATTCCGCCCGAAGTGATGCAGCAGAATGTCATATGTCATCCGGGCAAACTGGAGGTATTCGATGCTGACACGGGTAATTCGTTGTCTGTATTGCCCATTACCATTCTCAATACCCGCGCAGAGTAGTTGGAGGCACCATGTCGATGTATCCTGATGTATACCACCGTCTATTCCCTCACTGGGCAAAGCGCTTTGTTTTTTTTCTTCTCGGGATTGTCTTGCTGTACTCGCCCTTCGCCTTGCTTACAAAATTGGTGCTGTTTCTGGCAAATAAGCCCTTCGTAGGCGACGTGCACAGTATCTGCCTGCGCATGCCCATCCAGTGGCTGGTTCAGCCGTGGATGTATCGTACGATCCTATCTGACCCGACTTATATGGTTTCGGTGGTCTTCCTCCCGATTGCTGCTCTGTTTCTCGGCCCGCTCTTCTGTGGTTGGGTCTGCCCGGCTGGACAAATTACTGAGTTCCTTAGCCGCCTGGTGCCACCGCGCTTCCAGATTGATCTTTCTGGCAAGGTTAATGGCGTATCGGTGCGATATGGCTTTATGCTCGGCATGATGGGAATCACCTTTTTGGGCGGAAATGCGTGTTGTTCGTTTTGTAACTTCACACACGCCCAAAATATGCTCAATGCACTATTCGGAGATTTCCTGGGCATCAGCTATCTGGCTTCTTTCTCCATTGTGAGCTTTGTGTTGTGGTTTTTCGTAATGGGGTTGTTCACTCGAGGTGGCCGCGGTTGGTGCAACTTCCTTTGCCCTGCCGGCGCACTAATGGGATTGGCTCATTACTTAGGCACGAAGTTGAAGATTGGCCGATTGGTTAATATTAATAGGGTAACCTGCACTAATTGTAAAACCTGCACTGCAAACTGTCCTGCGTGGGCCATGTCGTATGAAAATGAGAAGCCAGTCGAGATAAATTATCACGCATGTACGGCTTGTATGGACTGTGCACGCGTTTGCCCCGCAAAAGCGATCAGCTACAAATGGGCTACTCGGGAGCAGGCATGATCAAAACTTCTTTTTCTACGCGTATCGAACGGATTCAGTTGAGACTGCACGGACTATCGGTGGGGATGACATTGGGGATAAGTAGTGCCTTTCTTAGCCAAGGTTGCCCCTTAATTGGACACTGTCCCACCTGTGCTACTTGTGTCCCTCGTCTACCACTATTAGCTTTACCCTTGCTGGCAGATGGCCTTGTTGTTATAACAGCAAAACTGATGAAAAGCAGAGCCATGAAGGAGAAGTAAATACGGATAAAGATTGATATATGTGTAAAACTTAATGTGTTAGAGACCGAGTTTTTTTCAATTGGTGTTCTGGTGGAATAAAGGTGCCCGGTAAATCGTACAGTGGAGGTGCGTTAGTCTGGAAGACGTACAATCATTTTTCCGCCTTCGGGTTGTTTCCAATTCCAAACAAAACCCATGCCTCAGGCAGGAGTCAGGATTAATCTGCCTTGGTTCCATTAATTTGTTTTACAAACCTGCTCTTCTCTTTCTCAACTTCCCATCATCCAACTTCTTATTGATTCGCAACACCAAATGCCTGTCTCCCATCCAACTCAGGAACCCCACCAGCAAGGCGAGGGTTCCCGTTTTTTTCTTTGGTAGGCTCGTGGCGGACGCGAAATCCACTTCGCGGTCATCGAGGCGGAAGGTGTAGCGCCCTGTCTGCTCGGTTTTGGGCGTGGAGTTCAGAAACGCAAGCAGTTCGTCGGTCTCGTCTTTTGTCATCCACTGCGGCAGGTCGGAGGTGGCTTTGAACTCGCAGATTTGGGCGAGGTCTTGTAGCAGGCGTTTTTGTTCCCTCGTCAGTGAGTTTTTGGTCGACTCAAAATATGCCACGTCGGGGTCGATGTGCAGCAGCGGCTTGAGCCACAACCTGTGCAGCGACGTGCGGATGCCGTTCTTTGTCCCTGGGGTGGTGGGGTTGTAGAACAACTCCGCGTTGCGGTAGTTGTCCCACTCGTCAGCAACGTCGGGACCAATGCGCATTGCGTCGCACAAGCCGAGGGCGGGCAGGATGGGCGTGCCGCAGGTCAGGAAGAAGGCGTCCGCGCCCATTGCCTCGCGTAAAACACGCACACATTCGCGGTACGCGGCTTCGCGCGGCATGTCCTTGAACCGCCTGCCCTTCAACGCGCCGCCGTAGAGGAAGTCCAGCTTGAGGTAGTCAAAGCCCCAGGCGCGGATCTGCTTCATCAGCGCAACCAGCCACGAGGTTACGTCAGGGTGGGTGGTATCCAGCGCGACGAGCGGCTGTCCCCAGTTGAATCCAGCTGAGACGAATCGCCCACCCTCATCGCGCAGGAACCAATCCGCATGTTCGCGGAACAGCCGCGATGACTTGGTTGCGATCAACGGCGCAAGCCACAATCCAGCCCGTCGCCCTGTCGATTTGATTCTATCCGCGAGCGCCTTCATGCCCGACGGGAACTTCGCGTTCACCTCCCAGTCGCCGATGTCCATTTGCCAGCCGTCGTCCACTTGCAGCACGTCAAACGGCAGGTCGCCGAGCTTGTCGAAGGTCGCGTACAGGATGGCTTCGTCGATCATCGTGTACAGGCTATACCACGAACACCAGATGCGCGGCGCGACGCCTTTGTTGATTTGCCCGAAGCGGATGCCCAACTCTTTGACGTAGTCTGCGAAGACGACTTGTTCCTGCCCGTGAGCGATGAACCACTCGACGGCTTCCGCTCCGCACCTACCCCAAAGTTGATTCCCTCCGAGCGAGACATGCGCGTCCAAGCTGAGCGCGCCCAACAGGATGACACTGCCATCTGCGAGTTCGGCAGCGCCGAGCCACGCGCCGTTTGGATTGGGGTCGAGCACATGCTCCGCATCCACTTGCAGCGGATGAAAAATGGCAGGCTTTTGCACAGGCAGCGGACTCAAATCCGTCCACGCCGCCAGCGACCACGACTGCCAGCCGTGACGGTAATATTTGACAGGCTGTGACGAGAGTTGAATGTGCAGTTCTTTGGCTTCGATGATTTTAGATTTGTTTTGAATGTCGGAAAATTGAAGGGTGGTCATATTAACTGGCTCCTGGCGGCGTCCCCGCCGCCGAGGACTGCGGCGGGAGCCATTTATAAGATATTCGATTTTCTCTTCCGCAACTTCGCAAGGTTCAAAATCTTGTACATGCGCAGGAGAAGGTACCTGTCTCCCAGCCAGCCAACGAGTCTGCCCCAGAGGGCGGTCAGTCCTGTGGGGACATCGGGCAGGGGCGTCACGGACGCGAAGTCCACGGTGCAGTCGTCGATGCGGAAGGTGTAGCGACCCGTTTGTTCGATTTTTGGATTGAGGTTTAGAAAGCAGTCCAGTTGACTGCGTTCTTCCTTTCCCAACCACTGCGGCAGGTCGGAGGTCGCTTTGAACTCACAGACATACGCGAGGTTTTGCAGGAGAAGCCTTTGCTCGTGTGTCAAATGGTTTGCCTTTGACTCGAAGTACGCCACGTCGGGGTCGATGTGCAGCAGCGGCTTGAGCCACAACCTGTGCAGCGTCGTGCGGATGGCGTTCTTCGTCCCTGGGATGGTGGGATTGTAAAGCAGGTAGGCATCGCGATATTTTTCCCAGAAGTGAGCCACGTCAGGACCAATCCGCATCGCATCGCACAAGCCGAGGGCGGGCAGGATGGGCGTGCCGCAGGTCAGGAAGAAGGCATCCGCGCCCATTGCCTCGCGCATGGTTTTCAGGCATTCGCGGTATGCAGCTTCACGCGGCATATCTTTGAACCGCTTTCCTTTCAACGCGCCGCCGAATAGAAAGTCCAGCTTGAGGTAGTCAAAACCCCAGGCGCGGACCTGCTTCATGAGCGCAACCAGCCATGAGGTCACGTCGGGGTGAGTCGTGTCGAGCGCGTACAGCCGTTCCCCCCAGTTGAATCCAGCCGAGACGAATTTTCCAGCCTCGTTGCGTAGAAACCAATCAGGGTGTTCGCGAAAGAGTTTGGATGATTTGGTCGCGATCAACGGCGCGAGCCACAGCCCAGCCCGCCGACCCGTCGATTTGATTTTGTCCGCCAGAGTTTTCATCCCTGACGGGAATTTCGCGTTTGCCTCCCAATCGCCGATGTCCATCTGCCAGCCGTCGTCCACCTGCAAAACGTCAAAGGGCAGGTCGCCGAGGTCGTCGAAAATTTTGTACAGGGTCTGCTCGTCGATTGCGGTGTACAGGCTATACCACGAGCACCAGACGCGCGGCGCGATATTTTTTTTCGTTTCGCCAAAACGGATGCCCAACGCCGCAGCGTATTCTTCAAAAACTGAATTTTCCTTCCCAAACGCGATGAACCATTCGACTTCTCCAGCCTCACTCCGCCCCGACAGTTGATCCTGGAGCGAGACGTTGGCATCCGTGGCAAGCGCGCCAAGTAGAAGGATATTCCCGTCCGCGAATTCCACCGCCCCGAGCCATGAGCCATGCAGATATTTCTTGTGGACATGCTCCGCGTCCAACTGCAATGGGTGAAAGATTGCGGGCTTCGGCACGGGGATTGGGCTTGGGTCCGTCCACGCCGCCAGCGACCACGACTGCCAGCCGTGACGGTAATATTTGACAGGCTGTGACGGAAGCTCAACGTGTATCTCTTTGGCTTTGATGATTTGCGATTTGGTTTGGATGTCGGAAAATTGGAGTGAGGTCATACTGTGCTTCTTTTACCACGGAGGTCACGAAGCGCACAGAGCTTTTAATAAGCTTTCTCTGTGACCTCTGTCATTCTTGTTTGGATAGAAAAAGTTGCGCTCCCAAAAACGCTAGTCCGCCGCTGACCAGCACGGACAACAGCAAAACGAAATGCGAGCCAGCCGCAATGGCAAGCGCGGTCTTATAAGGATAGTTGAAAGCCACCAGCACCGAAGTCCAGCCGACTTCGTGAGTGCCGAGGTTGGCAAAGCCTTGCAGGGGAAGCAGGGTCAGCGGGATCATCACCATCGAGATGATGGCGATGTGATAAAAGGCGACGGGCAGCCCCATGCTTTTGGCGGCGAAGTAGAAATTGGAATAAACACAGAGCCAGATCCCCGCTGTGAGCAGGGCAACCCGTCCGTGTGCGCCGTGCTGCTGAATCTCGCGTAGCCCTGCGATGAATTTATTCCAGATGGCGCGGATTTTCTGCAGCCCAGAAGCTTGCTTCTGGGGTTGGGACGGCAAGCCGTCCGACTCCAGAGGAGGTTTGCTAAACTTCAGGAGGGCGAGAATTCCCAGCGTACCGAGCAGAATCAAGCCGCAGAAAATGACGGCGGGGATGAAAATCCAATCGGGGATTTCGTCTCTTGAAAGCGGAAGCAAAATCATCAAAAACGCCGCCACTACCGAAAAGTCATAGAACCTCGCCGCGAACAGGGTGGCAGTGCCTTCGGTCAGCGACAAATCCAGTCTGTCTTTGGCAATGAAAACGTAGGTCACGTCGCCTGTTTTGGCGGGTAGGAGATACATGAGAATATTGTGCAGTGCAGAGACAGGGACAAGCTCCAGCCATTGAACGGGGCGCGAGTAGATTAAATTGGTGAAGCGCAACGCCCGCAAGAGGATGTTAATCAGGTATGCCAGCAAAGCCAGTCCCAGCCAGCCCCAGTGGATGTCCGTGAAGGCGACGCGCAGAATCTCCCAATCCAAATTTAGCAGGAGATAGGCAAGCAACGCAACTGACAGGGCCGCGCTGACGATGTAAACAAGAGTTTGGCGTTTTTTCATGGGTTAGGTACACAGGAAAAGGGGTAGACAAGCAAACAAGTGATTGCGAGTCAAGCGCCACGCAACTCGTAACTCGTTACTCGTCACTCGCAACTCGTAACTTCCCCTCCCATTCCACTTCGCTGCCGTAGCCGTATTTGCTCATGCGTTCACCACAAAAGGAATGGAGTTGGGTTGCCTGCTTCGGACTCCATTCGCACCATTCGGGGAAGTCTGTCTTTGCGGACGTATTGGCTGGCTCGCGGAATTTGTCGCGGATTCCTGTCACACGCGGTAGACCGAGGAAGTCGGTGACCTTGCTGAAAACTTCTTCCGGGTCCCCTGTGTTGAACAGGTCTTCAAACCGCACACGCAGGTAGGGTATGGCGGAATTTTCCAAGCCTTCCATCACGCGGTTCTTGAAATTCCAGATCCAACAATATTTTTCAAAACGTGTAAAGCCAAACGCCCTGCTCAATGGCAGTTCGCCGACAAGAAACGGGTTGGGCTGCCAGAACGGGACAAAATAATTGGCGATGTAGCTCGTCCCTTTTTGACGCGAGAAGTTCAGGTGTGAGGTCACGTACGTGCGCGGGTCGCGGACAATGTGCAGGACTTTCAGATTGGGATAAAGTTCGGGTGCAAGCGGGGCAAGTCCGTACAGGAAGCAGTTGGCGTCGATGTGGAATTGCTTCTCGCAGGTTTCGACTTCTCCGCCCTTGAACAACTTCCACGCGGCTTTCAATCCGCTTTTGGGCAGGAGGTGGGAAAAATGCAAGTTGGTCAGAATCTGCATCGGGCGCGAGTTTCCACGTTCGTGGTAGGAGGCGGCAAGCGTCGGATACAAATCCGCAAAGAGGCGCGAGAAGAAAATCGTCCCTGTGCGACCCGTTGAGATAATCAGGATGGGCTGGGTGTCTTTCATTCGTTGTCGTCAATCGGTTGGTTGGATTCGCTGCGGTCGAAGCGTAGTTGCGCGATCTGCTCCGAGACCAGTCCCACCAAAAAGGTCAATACGGCAGTGGTGATCAGCAGAGCGGAGGTTTGTCCATATGGAGCGTTCAGCACGAAGATGCGCATCAAGCCGTAACTGACGCCGAGCAGGAAAATGAACAAGCTCAACGGCACGAAAATTTTGAGCGGCGCGTAGAACACCGCGATCTTCAGGATGATCATCAGGAAGCGCAGACCGTCTTGCAGCGGCTTGATCTTGCTCTTCGTCTTTTTATCGCGTCCCGCAAACTTGATCGACTCGTATCCCAGGCTGTATCCCGCGCGGACAACGGACAGCGTGATGGTGCTGGGGTAGGAGAATTTGTTCGGCAGCAGGTAGACGAACTGCCTCGCGATATGCGCCTTGACCGCGCGGAAGCCTGAGGTCAGGTCTTCGATCTTGCGCTCCGAGACGTAACTGGCGAGTGAGTTGAAAACCATATTGGCAACGTCGCGGTGGGCGGCGGTATCCGACTCGCGGTTGCGGCTGCCGACCACCATGTCGTACGCGCCGATTCGATTCACCAGTCTGGGTATATCGTTCGGGTCGTGCTGACCGTCGCCGTCGATGGTGACGAGAATTTGTCCGCGCGCGCGGCGAATCCCAGACTTGACCGATGCCCCGTTGCCGATGTTGTACGGGTGTTGAATCACCACCGCGCCAGCCTCCCGCGCCTGCTGTGCCGTGTCGTCGGTCGAGCCGTCGTCCACGACGATGATCTCGTGATGTTCGTCCAGTTTGTCCACCACCGCGTGGATTTGCTTCACCACGTTCCCGATGACTAGTCCCTCGTTGAGCGCAGGGATAATCACTGAAATACGCGGCATACTTTTTTTCTCAGTTGGCATTTATGACTCCACAAAAGCTGGGACCTGACAGGTTTTATCTGTAACCTGAATTGTTTTGGCTCTCTGTGGAAACCTGTCAGGTCTTTATAATCGCGGGAGGATAATAATCGAAACATGTATAATTGACCAGTATCCTTGTTTTCAGGAAAATCAATGTCCAAAAATAAACTGGTTTCTGTTATCCCCGTTGCAATCTGGCTTTTTCTTTCGTTGTTTCCCTGGCAGGCGTGGTTCGAGAGCGCCGCTGTCCCGCGTTTTATTTTGGGGCTGTCCCTTTTTTTTGTGCCAGGCATTTTTACCTTCCTGCTTTTGAGCGAAGATAAAAACCTCTCGCCGCGAGTTCTGTTTGGCGGCTTTGTCGTTTCAATTTTTGGCGCGGGTCTGCTTGGGATACTGGCTCGCCTCTTTCAATTGAATTTCGCTTTCATCCGCTGGGGATTTGCGCTGTGGGGCGCGGCGGCGATTGCCCTGTTCTTCATCCGCGAAATCAAAGTCACAGTTCAACTTGAGAAACCGACCTGGTGGGAGATCATTTCGCTTTTGCTGGCAGCGGGCGGCGCGGTGTATTTTGCCAGCCTCGCCAAGCCTCCGCTGATCCACGACGACGCCTTCACCTACAACGCCCTGCTTTATTATTACCAACACGCCGAGTCGCTGATTTTCAAATTCCCCGTCTCGCTCGACCGTTTGGAGATTCCCCGCTTTTGGATCGCGTACTGGCCCCTCGTTGAGGCGATGATTTCCGACCTGAGCGGCGTGGACGGACTGCTCATCACGGGAGTTTATCTTCCCCCCGCCCTGGCCTGTCTCTCCTTCCTCGGCATTTACACCCTCGGACGGACTCTCAACCTGCCGCGCGCCGTCGCTGGAATTTCCATCCTCGCGCAGGGATTCAGTCTCATGCGGCTGACGAAGTGGAACCAGCCTGGCAATCTCTTCTTCCAACGTCTCACCGAGGATAAGGTGGCGGCGGCGTTTGTTGTCTCATTGATTCTGATTCTGCTCGTGGTGGAGTACCTCGAAAAGCCGTCCACCCGCAGGTTGATTCTCGTTGGGATGACGGCTCTGGCGATGATCTTTACACATCCCGTCCAGTTCGGAATGACCTGCATGATCCTTGGCGTGTATGGGCTGCCGTCCCTGCTGGATAAAAACGTTCGCTGGAAGTATGTTGCCATGGTTGCCGTCCTGGCGGCGGTGGTATTCATCCCCTACACCTTCCGCTTCGGTGGGGGAGAATATTCCCAGACCCTGAGCTTCTCGCTTGAAGACGTGGAGGAGAACGACGAGTTTGCCCGCTTCGGCGTCCGCCGCATCGATATCATCGAAGGGACTCGTTTCTACGGAATCTCTCATTACCTCACACAGGGATTGCCTTACGAGATCAGCATTGTCTCGGTGGCGTTGACTCTCTTCTTCTTTTGGAAGAAAAAATCCGCCCGTTACGTGCTTGCGGCTTTCCTGACTTTGGGCGTTAGCATGTTCCCTTATACAGGCTGGATTGTCGGCACGTTCACCACGCCCTTTCAACTTTGGCGGTTGACCTGGCTCATGCCGTTTGGGCTGGCGTTTGGTTTTTTGGTTTGGGCTGTTTTTGAACTGGCACAGAAAATCAAACAGATTGAAAACTGGAAGTCCTGGCTGCAACCCGCTTTTTACCTTGCCGCTTTTGCCGCGATGATCGGGCTGGTGGTTTATGTCCGTCCGTGGGCGGCGAACAACCTGCCGTCCAACAATCTCGACATGGTGGATATCTACTCGAATTACATCCGCGTTGGGGAGCGGATGAACCAACTCGAAGTGGATTCCCCCGTTGTCGTCGGCGCGCCAGATGCAACCGTCAGCGGAATCATCCCCAGCCTGACGTTGAAATTCAATCCGCTGGTTTTCCGCGTGCAGGGCGGGGGAGAGCAGACCAGGATTTGGAAGTCACTGGTTGCGGATGAGATTCAGCCCGAAGAACGTCTGATCAGGCTTCGGGAGAATAATGTCGAATACCTGCTGATTCGAGGCGAGCCAGCCTGGCTTCCAGAGTTCGAGGAAAAATATCCCGAAGACTTTATCCTCATCTTCAAGGATCAAAGGCTGAGCCTTTACCAGTTGACTCCATGATTTCCAATGACCGTCGCCCGCAAGGCGGCGGTTTGTTTTGTGCGGTGGTTTGAAAATTGCTCGTTGATTTCTCTTGACGACAAAAATACCGTAAGGTATAGTTGGTGTGTCACTTTCGGAAAAATATAGGACAATTTATGTATAAATTCGACAAAACAGACGTGAAAATTGTCAATTTATTACTTGAAGATGGGCGCATGTCCGCTTCCGAAATGTCTCGTCGTGTGGGGGATATCTCTGAACGACTGATTCGCTACCGCATCGAACGCATGATTAGCGCAGGGGTAATTCAAATTGGGGCGGTGGTCAACCCTGAATCGTTGGGCTTTTCTGTCCGGGCTGATATCTCGATTGAGGTGGAATCGGATGTTTTGGAGATCGCCAAAAAACTTGCGGATCTCGAAAGCGTAACCTACGTTGCCTGCGGCATCGGACAGAATGACATCAGTATTCAACTTGTCGCAAAAGATACAGCGGAAATTTATTATTTCGTAACAGAAGTGGTTCGTAAATTGCCGGGGGTTCGCAAGACGACCACATCCATTGTGCCAATTGTCCTTAAAGATGTATATCAATGGCGGATCCCGCCGGGACTGGCAGAGAACACTCCCGACGGCCAATAAGGCTTTCGATGCGAAAGTTTCCTTTCGCATGAGCAAATAACAAAAGGAGATGTTATGAATAACTTCGCAAAGAGCCGGGCGTTGCAAAAACGCGCCCAGGCTGTGGTTCCGTTGGGGGTGAATTCCAATTTCCGCTATTGGGGTGAAGGGGTGACCCCTTATATGTCGAAGGCGAAGGGTGGTTATCTCTGGGATGTGGACGGCAACAAATACATTGACTATCGCCTTGCATTTGGTCCCATCATTTTGGGACATTCCTACGACGAGGTCAACGCCAAGGTTCGCGAGGAAATCGAACTTGGCACCATGGCAGCCATGACCGGGGAGTTGGAAATCGAAGTCGCTGAGAAAATCGTCAAGATGTGTCCCGCCGTTGAAATGGTACGGTTTGCCTGCTCCGGCACCGAAGCCACCATGCACGCCATCCGCGTGGCACGCGCCTACACCGGACGCGAGATCATTTTGAAGTTCGAGGGGAATTATCATGGCTTTCACGATTACACCCTCTGGTCGACCTATGCTCCTGCCGAAGCCTACGGTAACCGTCGCTCCCCGATTCCTGTTCCCGCTTCGTCAGGTATTCCCAAGGTGTTGGCGGAAAAACTCATCACCCTGCCGTTCAACGACGTGGAAGGTTTTGAACGGATGATGAAGTCCTACGGTCACTTGATCGCGGCGGTCATCACGGAGCCCTGCCAGGGTAACTGCGGCGCGATTCTCCCTGAACCCGGTTTCCTGGAACTCATCCGCAAGCGCACCGAAGAATATGGCGTGGTCTTCATTTTGGACGAAGTCAAGACCGGCTTCCGCATTGCCAATGGCGGCGCACAGGAATATTACAAGCTCAAGCCTGACCTTGCCACCTATGCCAAGGCGCTCGGCAATGGATATCCGCTGGCGGCGTTTGGCGGTAAAAAGGAAATCATGAGCATCATCGGGCAGGGCGTGGCGCAGGGCGGAACTTACAACAACAACAAGCCCGGCGTTGCGGCTGCCTGGGCGACCCTGACCATCCTAGAAAAAGAACCGGTGATGAAGACCCTCAACAAACGCGGCAAGCGCCTGATGGACGGTATCAGCAAGATTTTCAAGGAAGAGGGCATTGTCCATTGTATGAATGGCTACCCTGCCATGTTTACCTATGCCGTTGGCGCGAAAAAGGTCACATGCCAGCGTGATTGGAACGATACCGAGAAGGATTACTATCTGCATATCATCGACCTGCTCATTGAGCGCGGTGTGATGCCCGACCACGATGCCCGCGAACCCTGGTTCCTGTGTTATTCCCATAGTGAAAAGGATATCGACGACACGCTGACCGCCTTCCGCGATGCGGTGAAGGCAAGCAAAAAATAGTTGAGTAAACACGCAAGACATGAAAATCGTTTTGCGTGTTTTTATTAGGAGACTTTATGACCAAACTTACAACGAAAGAAATCTTTGACCTGAGCAGGGAATACACCTTCTTCTCGTGGTCGGTGCAAGGACAGGTGAATCCCATCCCCGTTGAAAAGGCGGAGGGAGTTTATTTCTGGGATACCGATGGGAAGCGCTACATTGACTTTTCCTCGCAATTGATGAACACCAACATCGGACACCAACATCCGAAAGTGGTGAAAGCCATCAAAGACCAGGCAGACAAGGTTTGCTTTGTCCATCCCGGCAACACTACCGATGTGCGCGCTCTGCTCGGTAAAAAACTGTCTGAGGTGACGCCCGGCAACCTCAAGAAAACCTTTTTTGCCTTGGGCGGTTCGGAAGCGAATGAAAACGCCATCAAGATTGCCCGTTTCTACACCGGACGACATAAGATTCTTGCCCGTTATCGCTCCTACCATGGCGCGACTCACGGTTCGCTTGCTTTGACTGGCGATTATCGCCGTCTTGCGGTGGAACCCGTCCTCCCCGGCGGCGTTCATTTTCTTGACCCGTTTTGCTACCGCTGTCCGTTTGGACAAAAGAAGGAGTCCTGCAAGCGCGAGTGTATTTCCCACCTCGAAGAAGTCATCAAGTACGAAGGTCCCGACAAGATTGCCGCCATCATTATGGAAGGCGTGGTCGGATCGAATGGCCTGATCGTTCCCCCGGATGATTACTGGCCCCGCGTGCGCGAACTGTGCGACAAGTATGGCATCCTGCTGATCTCGGACGAGGTGATGAGCGGCTGGGGACGCACCGGCGAATGGTTCGCAGTGGACAATTGGAAAGTCGTTCCCGACATCATTACCACCGCAAAAGGCATCACCAGCGGATACGTTCCTCTCGGTGCGGTGATCGTCTCAGACAAGATTGCCGCATTCTTCGATGATAAATATCTCTATGCCGGCCTGACCTATAACGGTCATGCGCTGGCTTGTGCGGCTGCGCTGGCGACCATCGAGGTCTACGACGACGATAAACTCATCGAAAACGCGAAGAAGGTCGGTAAATATCTGGGCGAGAAGCTGGAAGCCATCAAGACCCGTCACGCTTCGGTGGGGGATGTGCGCTACATTGGCTTGTTCTCGACCATCGAACTGGTTGCCAATCGTGATAGTAAGGAAATTATGCCCGCCAATGTCATGGGCGCGGTCGGCAAGTATCTGCGAGAGAATGGCTTGTTCACCTTCATTATGGCGAACAATATGGGCAGCATGGTCTTTATCGTTCCGCCGCTTTGTATAACCAAAGAGCAGTTGGATGAAGGCTTGGTGATTGTCGAAAAGGCATTAGAAGTGGCGGATGCTGCTGTGAAATAAAAATATATTGTAGTGGCGACTTCGGTCGCTTTTTGCCAGGCTATCAAACGACTAAAGTCGTTACTACGTACTTGTGCATATAAAAATCAGGAGAAAAGAATATGAGTGAACTAACCCTACAAAACTACATCAACGGCAACTGGGTGGCGTCTTCATCTGGCAAGTTCCGCGAAGTGCCCGACCCCGCGACGGCGGAAATTCTGGCGAAGGTGCCGGTTTCCACAACGACCGAATTGGATGAGGCGGTTCAGGCGGCGCACAAGGCTTTTCAGGATTGGCGCAAGACGCCGGTCACGAAACGCATTCAATATCTGTTTACCTTGAAGCACCTGCTGGAAGCCAACTTCGAAGACCTGGCTCGCAGCATTACCATGGAACACGGCAAGGTCATGGAAGAGTCTCGCGGTGAAATGCGCCGTGCCATCGAGAACGTTGAAGTCGCCTGCGGAACCCCGACCCTGATGATGGGTGATGTGGTCGAAGACATTGCCCCCGGCATCGATGAGATGATGATCCGCCAGCCGCTGGGTGTGGCAGGCATTATCTCACCCTTCAACTTCCCCGCCATGATCGCTTTCTGGTTCCTTCCGTATGCGGTCGCCACCGGCAATACCGTCGTGGTCAAACCGTCCAGCCGCGTGCCGATCACGATGGTCAAATTGTTCAAACTGCTCGAAGAAGCAGGGTTCCCTGCCGGCGTGGTCAACATGGTGCATGGCGGTGCGGACATGGTGAACGGCATTCTCGATCATCCGTTGATCAAGTCGATCAGTTTCGTCGGCTCGACGGAAGTTGCCAAACATGTCTACAGCCGTGGAACCGCCAACGGAAAACGTGTCTCGGCTGCGGGTGGAGCCAAGAACCCAGTGCTGATTCTCCCCGATGCGGATGTGGACACCACCACCGCCATCATGATGGATAGCGCCTTCGGGTGTTCCGGTCAACGCTGTCTGGCTGCATCCACTGCCATCATGATCGGCGAAGCGGACAAGATCTTCATCCCGAAGTTTGCCGAAGCCGCCTCGAAGCGGGTGACAGGCTACGGCTTGAATCCCGAAGTGCAGATGGGCCCCGTCATCACCCCACAGGACAAGGTCCGTATCCAGGGACTCATCAAGCAGGGTCTGGAAGAGGGAGCCGAGATGCTGGTGGATGGACGCGACCCGGTCATCCCCGGATATGAGAAGGGCAACTTCATCAAGCCGACCATTCTGGTGGATACCCCGGTCAAGGGCATCATCGCCACCACCGAGGTCTTCGGACCCGTACTTGGAATCATGCACTGCCAGACCGTGGAGGAAGCCATCAAGATTTTGAACGACGGCGAATACGGCAACATGGGTTCGATTTTCACCCGTGATGGCTCCGCTGCGCGCAAGTTCCGCAATGAAGCCGATGCGGGCAACATCGGCGTCAACATCGGTGTAGCTGCACCGATGGCGTTCTTCCCCTTCAGCGGCTGGAAGAACAGCTTCTTTGGCGACCTTCACGGACAAGGGAAACACGCCATTGAGTTTTTCACCCAGACCAAGATCGTCATCGAACGCTGGCCCAAGGATTGGAGCAGGAAGTTCTAGGTTTTTTGTGGAGGCGCGGTCACCGCGCCCCCACCTAATCAACCCGCAAAGCGGGAACATGCACAAAGGAGATTGAAGATGGATCTATCAGGTTATCAGTACGTTTGGTTAATCGTGACTTTCATCGTGGGCTTTTTTGCCGTGCGCATGGGCGTCGGCATTTGGGCTTCGAGGAAAGTCTCGAATGCGGCTGACTATGTGGTGGCGGGTCGCAGTCTGCCCATTTACATGGTCGGCGCATCGGTCATGGCGACCTGGTTCGCCGCTGAAACATTGATGGGGGCTTCATCCTCTGGCTATCAGTACGGTTTTCAAGGCGTGATTTTCGACCCGTTTGGCGCCGCGGCTTGTCTCTTCATTTCCGGCTTCTTCTTCACCCGCCTGATGCGCCGCGCCCGCTACCTGACCGTGGTGGATTTCTTTGACCGCCGCTACGGCAAGTGGATGACCATCATGGCCTCCATTGGTCAGTTGATGACCTACTTCGTGTGGACGGGTGCACAGATGGTGGCGGCTGGCACGATTGTCAATGCCCTCTTCCCCAGTGTGCCAATCGAAGTTGGCATGATCCTCATCGCGGTGTGGGTTACCGGCTACACCATGCTCGGCGGTATGCTGGCTGACACCCTGCTCGACTTCATCCAGATGTTCTTCACCGCTGGCGGCGTGGCGTTGATCTTCGGCTTCGTTCTCTATCAGGTTGGCGGCTGGGAGGGACTGACCAGCATTGATTCCACGCTGTACAATCCCAGACCGTTCACTCTTCTGCCCGATATGGCTGGCGATGCCGGTTATCTGGGTTACTTCGGCTCGATGGGTTGGATGTACTGGATCGCGGCATGGCTTTCGATCGGTCTTGGCTCCATCCCCACCCAGGACTTGTTCCAGCGTTCCATGTCTGCCCGCAATGAATCCACCGCAGTTTGGGGCACTTACATGGCTGGCGTCCTCTACCTGTTCTTTGGCATCATGTCACCGCTGATTGGCATCATGATGTTCAAGCTCAATCCGGCGATGGAGAATCCTGATAACGTTTTGGTTGGCGCTGCCTTGCAGTATGTGCCACCCGTATTAACCGCCATCTTTATGGCTGCCCTCACTTCGGCGTTGATGAGCACCTCCGATAGTTCCCTGCTGGCTGGCGCTTCCGTTGTCACCCAGAATCTGTTCCCGCTTTTCGGCAAGCAGCTTGATTCCAAGGAGGAAGTCAAGTGGACTCGTATCATGGTCGGTGTCAATGGTTTCATCGGGATCGTCTTCGCTCTCACCGCACAGATCATCTATGAACTTGGCGTGGTGGCGTGGACTCTGCTTCTCGTAGGGCTTGTCACGCCATTCATTTTCGGCATGTACTGGAAGAAAGGCAATGGCTATGGCGCTGTGTCGTCTGTGATAGGTGGTTGGGGTAGTTGGGCAATCCTAACCTGGGTGGCCTACCAATTTGGTTTAGGCGGCGACTCAACCGCCATCGTCTGCTCTGGCGGCGACCTCAGCTTGCTGGCTGACCGTGCGGTTTGGATGGATTGCGCCTTCTGGGATGCGGTGTACATTGCCTCCCTGCCGGCCTTCCTTATTTCCATTGTGGTCATGATTGTGGTCTCGCTGGCGACCCAGAAACAGGATCCTCCCAAGGAAATTACCGATGTGGATGGCAAGCCATTTGATACCAATCCGCTTCACTTCTACGGCATTATGCCCATCAAGGATGCTCTCCGCAAGTTGCGACCTGAAGAATACGATAAATAGAATTTACGATTCTCGGTCTGTTTGAGAAATCCCAAAAAGACCCTGAAGGTTTCCATGAAACTTTCAGGGTCTAATAACTAAAGCGTGAAGCTCGGGAGATTTGGAGAAGTCTCCGGTTTCCACCCAAAGGAGAAAATATGCCCCAAAATTTGAATTCAGCACAAGAGTATGCCCAGAAATGGCTGGAGATTATCAAGAAGCCTGAACAGCCTCCTGAAGAACTCGGCAAGTGGATCATCGAACAATCCATGCAAAACTTTGCCGAATATTTCAACAAGGGCTGGCTTGACTATCGCAAATCTGTCACCCAGGCTGGACAATGGGCAGCCACTGAGTGGACGGGACACGGTGCAACTTTTGAAGATGTGTTGGGACGCAAATTCATTGACTTCCTCGGCGGCTTCGGCATGATGGATTTGGGCTGGAGTCACCCCGAAGTTGTGGCGGCAGTGCAGGCCCAACTCTTGCGCACTCCCATGCCCAGTCAGGAATTGATCGATCCGCTGCGCGGCGTCCTTGCCAAACTGATGGCAGACATCACTCCCGGCGACTTGAAATATGCCTGGTTCGGCGCCAGCGGCACAGAGTCGATTGAGGCGGCGATCAAATTTGCCAAAGTTTATACGCAAAAGCCAGCTTTCATCGTGGCGGTCAAGGCTTTCCACGGCAAGACGATGGGCGCGCTCTCGATGCTCGGCAAGGCAGATTATCGCGTTCCGCCTGGCGTGTTGTACGGCGGACCCGTCTATCATGTCCCGTTTGGCGATGCCGCCGCAGTTGAGAAACAACTCGAAATCTGCGAGAAGATTGGCGTCGGCGTGGCTGCCGTTTTGATGGAGCCAATCCAAGGTGAGGCGGGTGCGATTGTTCCGCCCGATGACTTCTGGCCCCGCATCCGTGAAGCGACGAAGAAACATGGCACCCTGCTAATCGCTGATGAAGTGCAGACAGGCTTGGGCCGCACTGGCAAATTGTGGGGTGTAGACCATTGGAATGTCGTCCCTGATATCATCGCAGTAGCCAAGTCACTGGGCGGTGGCGTGATGCCCATCTGCTCAGTTATCACCACAGAGGAAATTTTCAAGCCGTTCATGTATCCGAATCCCTTCCTGCAAACTACCACCACGGGCGGCGGCGCGCTGGCTTGCTCCGCTGCCATTGCGGCAATCAACGTAACCGTCCGGGACAAACTATGGGAAGTGGCGAAGGAAAAGGGCGATTACATCATGCCCAGAGTGCAGGATCTTGCGGCGAAATATCCCAAAGTTTACAAGGGAGTGACCGGCAAGGGCTTGCTCATTGGTCAACACTTCCAGACTCCCGAAATCGGCGGTCAGGTGGCTGGCGAAGTCTTCAAGCGCGGCGTGCTTGTGGCTGGCGCCCTCACCAGCGCCCAGACCATCCGCATCGAGCCGCCTTTGGTCATCACCTATGACGAGATCAACCAGGGACTTAAGAGTCTGACCGAAGCAGTCGAGGCGGTGGACAAGACACTGTAAGTCAAATTTGGAACTTGTTTCCCCGAATGGGAACTCAGGAATAACAAAAAACACGGAGGTTTGCAAAGAAGCCTCCGTGTTTTTTTGCTTTTTTGGTACTACAACTTACCTGCCCGCCTTTTCCTTTGCTGCCTTGAGCAACCCTACAAACAGCGGATGCGGATTCATCGGGCGTGACAAGAACTCAGGGTGGAATTGACTTCCAACCATGTAGGGGTGATCCGCCAGTTCGACGATCTCGACCAGCTTTCCGTTCGGCGATAACCCCGAAAATACCATGCCGTGCTTTTCAAAGTCGTCGCGATAGGCGTTGTTGAACTCGAAGCGGTGGCGGTGCCTTTCCTCGACTTCAGGAACCGCATAGGCGGCAGCGGTTTTCGTCCCTTTTTGAAGCAGGCAGGGATAAAGTCCGAGACGCATGGTACCGCCCATGTCGGTGATCGAACGCTGGTCGATCATCAGGTCGATGACGGGATGTTTCGTGCTGCGGTCAAATTCGGACGAGTTGGCTTCTTCAAGGTCGAGGACATTGCGCGCAAAGTCAACACACATCACCTGCATCCCCAGACACAAGCCAAGGTATGGGATTTTGTTTTCCCGCGCATAGCGCGCTGCCAGAATCTTCCCCTCGATTCCGCGCGAGCCGAATCCGCCGGGAACAAGCACCGCATCCGCCTGCTTGACCACGTCCCAGCCCTTTTCCTTTTCAAGGTCGGTGGAATGCACCCAGCAGATTTCCACTTCCACATCGTTTGCCAGCGCGGCATGTTTGAGCGCCTCGCGCACCGACATGTATGCATCCTGCAACTCGACATACTTGCCCACCAGCGCCACCTTCACCGTAGGCTTCGGTTTGCGGACATGTTCCACCAGTTGTTTCCACGGCTCCATGTCCGGCTGACGTTCGGCTTTCAGTCCCAGCTTATTCAGCACCAGTTCGCCGACGCCCATGGTTTCCAACAGGAGCGGCACTTCGTAAAGTACGTCCGCCGTTTTCATAGGGATGACCGAATCCTTGTCCACGTCGCAGAAGAGCGCGATCTTGTCGCACAGGCTCTGGTCGATCTCCTGGTCGGCGCGAGCGATGATGAGGTTTGGTGAAATGCCGATGGAACGCAGCGCGGCGACGGAATGCTGCGTGGGCTTGGTCTTGATCTCGCCTGTCGCGCCGATGGTTGGCAGCCAGGTGACGTGGACGAACAGGCAGTTCTCGCGTCCCACCTCGTTGCGGAGCTGGCGCAGCGCTTCCAAAAACGGCTGGGATTCGATGTCGCCCACCGTCCCGCCGACTTCGAGAATCATGATCTCTGCGCCGGTCTCCTTTGCGGCAAGCCCAATGCGGCGTTTGATCTCGTTGGTGATATGCGGAATAACCTGGATGGTCCCGCCCAAAAAATCGCCGCGACGTTCCTTGGCGATGGTCTCGGCGTAGACCTGTCCCGTCGTGAAGTTGCTGACCCGCGTC
This sequence comes from Chloroflexota bacterium, assembly GCA_016234555.1. Taxonomy (GTDB): domain Bacteria; phylum Chloroflexota; class Anaerolineae; order Anaerolineales; family Villigracilaceae; genus Villigracilis. Next base: position 26,055 of record JACRBJ010000071.1, read on the forward strand.
AGGCGGTTGTCGATGAACCGCTCGTAGTGACCCAGGTCGAGGTCGGTTTCCGCGCCGTCATCCAGCACGTACACTTCTCCATGCTGGTAGGGCGACATCGTCCCAGGGTCGACGTTGATGTACGGGTCGAGCTTCTGCACTGTCACCTTGAAGCCGCGCTCCTTCAGCAGAAGTCCCAGCGCGGCTGCGGTCACGCCCTTGCCGACGGATGAAACAACGCCGCCCGTGAAGAATAAGTATTTTGTGGTCATGTCAAATCTCCTAAAAGAAGGTGACAGTCACTTGTTGCCGTCCAAAGTGACTGTCACTGGTGTGGGTGAAAAATACAAAGAGAATGGGGAGGGCGTTTAAGCCCTCCCCATTCGGGGTGCAAATTATTTGGGTGCAAAAATTTCTTTTTGTTCATCCTATCAACTTGAGCAGGTCTTCCGCGGCGCGCCGCATTTCCAAAAAGATCATGCCCAGCTTGGCGTCGGGGCGCGACATGGCGGTCAACACGGCTTCCTCACCGATGGCTGTCAGCACGATGGCGCCCTTGTCGCCTTTGATGAAAACCTGCTCCAGCCCGCCGCGTCCCAGTTCGCCTGAAATACGCTCGCCGAGGCTGAGCATTGCCGCGGACATGGCCGAAACGCGGTCCTCCTCCACCCCCTGCTGCAGGGCGGAAGCCATGATGAGACCGTCAACAGAGACAACGGCGGAGGCTTCGATATCGGGTGCGGCTGCCTGCAGGGTGCGCAGGCGTTCCACCATCTGGTCTGAACGGGATTTTGCCATACTGAATCTCCTGAGTAAGCGGGCTTCCCCGCCATGTGTGTGATTGAACAGCCTGAGTTTACCAGAAAATTAAATATTCGAGAATTGTCGGCACATTTCAATTCCGAAATTTGACCCTTCCTGTCCTTCATGTTAAACTTGCTGATTGCCATGTTCAAGCATTTTGTCGTTTCCCTTGCCGTTTTTCTCTTCCAGTCCCAGAATATTTTGATTGCCTCTCCCCAGCCTGGCGATGTTTTACGCGGACAGGTGGAGATCGTGGGGAATATGGATGTCCCGAACTTTGCCACTGCCGAACTGGCCTTTTCCTACGCAGTCCCCGCAGGGGGCGCCTCCAACCCCGCCGACAGTTGGTTCACCATCCAGACCTTTTCCCAGCCCGTGAAGGAGCCTGTCCTCGCCGTCTGGGACACGACAGCCCTCACCGACGGCGACTATATTTTGCATCTGCGAGTGACTCTGCAGGATGGCACTGTGCAGGACGCGGTGGTCTCGGAATTGAAGATTCGCAACGATGTTCCACTGCCCACTCCCTCGCCATCGCCGACCTTTCCCTCCCAGTTTTCAACTCCGCTGCCCGCCGTGACTGAAAAGCCTGTCACTGTGCTTCCAACCTTCCCTTCGCCCACATCCCTGCCCGCCAATCCCGTCTCGGTGACGTCCACTTCGATCTACTCCACTTTTGCGCGCGGAGCGTTGATCACCCTCGTCCTGTTTGCCTTCTTCTCATTAATTCTCCGCCTTCGCAAAAACTAATCACCAACCTCCAATTACTATGACTGACACTTTCCTCATCATCGGACTGGGCAACCCAGGACGCGAATACAAAGATACCCGCCACAACATCGGCTTCATGCTGATTGACCGCATCGCCGTGCGGCTGAACGCGCAGGGCATGAGATTGCAGTCGAAAGCGATTGTCACGTCAGCGTTGTACCAGGAGCGGAAGATATTGCTCGCCAAGCCGCAGACTTATATGAACCTTTCGGGACAATCGGTGCAGGGGCTTTTGCATTTCTACAAATTGCCGATAGAAAACCTGATCATTGCCCACGATGACCTCGACCTACCCCTCGGCACCATACGCATCCGTGCCAGCGGCGGACCTGGCGGTCAGCGCGGCATGGCTTCAACCATCGAGCAGCTTGGCACCAAGGATTTCCCCCGCCTGCGCCTCGGTATCGGACGTCCGCCTGGGCGCATGGACCCGAAGGATTACGTCCTGCAGCAGTTCTCGAAGGACGACATGACTCTCCTCCCCGATGTGCTCGACCGTGCCTCCGACGCCGTTTTTGAGTTTGTGATGAAGGGGCTGAATGCGGCGATGAATAAGTTCAATGGCGATATAAAAGAGAAGTAGCTTGGAACATTTGCTGAATCAGTTACATGGGCTTGAATACTACCAGCAACTGCTGACCCACATCCAGGCAGGGCGGACTCTTCCTGGGTTGGGGCTTCCGCGTGCTGCGAGGCTGCCGCTCCTTGCCACTCTGCATGTGGACTTGAATCGACCGATTCTGCTGGTCACAGACCGCGCCGACCATGCCCTTTCCCTGTTCGATGAACTTGGCTTCTGGGTCAAGTCGCCACGTTACTTGTTTGCGGAGCCGAATCCGCTTTTCTATGAAGAAGCCGCCTGGGGAATCGCCACCCGCCGTGACCGCTTGCAGGCGTTGACCGTCCTCTCCACTTATCATTTACCATTTACGCAAAAGCCACCTTCGCCGCCCATCATTGTGACCTCCGTCCGCTCGTTGATGACGCGTACTTTGCCGAGGCGTGACTTTCTCAAGGCGTGCAAAAAGCTGACCGTAGGCCAGACCATCCAACCCGAAGTCCTGATCCGCGAGTGGGCGAGGATCGGCTATCAGCGGGTGAACACCGTCCTCGAGCCAGGTCAGTTCTCGCATCGCGGCGGTCTGCTGGATGTGTGGACTTCCACCGACTCCCATCCTGTCCGCTTGGATTTCTTCGGCGACGAGATCGAAACCATCCGTCAGTTTGACCCCGCCACGCAAAGGACGGTTGAAAAACTGGAGACGATTCTCGTCACGCCCGCGCGTGAGTTTTTAGCCGAGACGGTTGACGACGAGATGACGTTGTCCGAGTTCCACATTCCGCTGCTTCATTCCATGCCCGCATCGCTGTTGGATTATCTGCCGCCGCGAGCGCTGGTTGTGGTGGACGATTTGAGTTTGATTGAAGCGATGGCGAACGAGGTGGAGGAACAGGCGCTCAAGTTTCGACAGGAGAGCATTGAAGAGGGGACGCTCTCGAAGGATTTTCCCGTCCCGTATGTGCCGTGGTCGGAGTTGCACGACACGCTTGGTGAGTTTGCCTCTGTCGAGCTGGGACATTCGACGGAAGCAGTTATCAGTGACCAGTCATCAGTTGTCAGTTTGGCGGAGCAGTTTGGTCACGATGAAAGATTTGGGGGACGGCTCAAACCGTTCATTGATTATCTTGCTCCGATTGTCGAACGAGGCGAGCAGGTCTTCATCGTCTCGCGCCAGTCGCCACGCTTGCAGGAACTTTGGAATGAGCATTATCCTGATTCTGAATTTCCCAATCTGCAATTTATCGAAGCCTCACTCTCCGAAGGCTTCACCCTCGCTACTCATCCACTCCCTACTCATCTAATCACTGACTCTGAAATCTTCGGCTGGGAACGTCCGCAATCGCGGATCAGGCAAAAGCAAGCCGCCGAGACTCCCGAATCGTTGTATGCCGATTTGCTGGTCGGGGATTATGTCGTTCACGTTGACCACGGCATCGGACGCTTTGCGGGTTTGATTCAGCGGCAGTTGGAAGGTCACGAACGGGAGTTTCTCGCCGTTGAGTATGACAACGCCGACACGTTGTTTGTCCCCGTCCATCAAGCGGATCGGCTTACCCGTTACGTCGGCGCGGACGGCGGGAAGCCCGCCCTCGACCATCTCGGCGGACAGGGTTGGAGTGAGACCAAAGAGCGGGTCAAAGAGGCGGTGCAGAAAGTCGCCGAGGACTTGCTCGATTTGTATGCGCGGCGTCAGGTGGTGGAGGGATTTTCCTTCGCGCCCGACTCGCAATGGCAGCGCGAACTCGAAGACAGTTTCCCCTACGTCGAGACCGATGACCAGAAGAGCGCCATCGCGGAAATCAAACGCGATATGGAACGCGCGCGTCCGATGGATCGTTTGCTGTGCGGTGATGTCGGCTACGGAAAAACCGAGGTCGCCTTGCGCGCCGCTTTCAAGGCGGTGATGAGCGGCAAACAGGCGGCGGTGCTTGTGCCGACCACCGTTTTGGCGCAGCAGCACTTCGAGACTTTCTCCCAGCGGCTGGCGGCTTTCCCTGTTACTGTGGAAATGCTTTCGCGTTTCCGTACGCCACGTGAGCAGACCGAGATTCTGCTCAAACTTGCGCTTGGCGAAGTTGACATCGTTGTCGGCACGCACCGCCTGATTTCCGCCGATGTCGAGTTCAAGGACTTGGGGCTGGTCGTTATCGACGAGGAGCAGCGTTTCGGTGTGACGCACAAGGAGCATCTCAAGAAACTCCGCACCGAAGTGGATGTGCTGACGCTGACAGCCACGCCGATTCCACGCACGTTGTACATGGCGCTGACGGGTGTGCGCGACATCTCGAACCTGAACACGCCGCCCGAAGAACGCCTGCCGATTGTGACCCACGTCGGACCGTATTCGCCGCGACTGGTGCGCCAGGCGATTTTGCGCGAGCTTGAACGCGGCGGACAGATTTTCTTTGTCCACAACCGCGTGAACACGATTGACGCGATGAAGGTGCATCTCAACAAACTTGTCCCTGAAGCGCGGGTGGACATTGGTCACGGGCAGATGGCGGAAGGTCAGCTTGCCAGCGTAATGCACCGCTTCAACATGGGCGAGATCGACATCCTGCTTTGCACGACCATCATCGAATCAGGCTTGGACATCCCCAACGCCAACACGCTGATTGTTGACCGCGCCGACACCTTTGGGCTTGCCCAACTCTATCAACTGCGCGGACGGGTGGGACGCGGCGCGATGCGGGCGTACGCCTATTTCTTCCGTCACAACAAGATGGCGCCCACGCAGGACGGTCAACAGCGGCTGGAAGTCATTGCCGAAAATACCCAACTTGGCGCAGGCTACTCGATTGCCATGCGTGACCTTGAAATCCGCGGGGCGGGCGATCTGCTTGGCACGCGTCAGCACGGATATATCCAGTCGGTTGGCTTCCATCTTTACACGAGAATGCTTGCTGATGCGGTGAGGCGACTGAGGCGAAGTGATGGTCAAAGGTCAAAGGTCGAAGGTCTCGATGCGACCTTTGACTTGCAACCTTTGACATTCAACCTGCCTTTGAGCTTGCCCGTGAATGTTGACCTGCCCCTCGCCATCGGCATTCCCAGCGATTACATCTCCGACCAGGAATTACGCCTGCGGCTCTACCGTCGCATTGCGGATTTGCGTGACGAAACCGAACTCGACGCGCTTGGCTCCGAATTCCGCGACAGGTTTGGTCAACTGCCAGAGATGACGCAAAACCTGCTGTATCAGATGCGGGTCAAACTCCGCGCCGAAAAAGCGGGACTGTCTGCGGTGAGCCAGGAATCGTCGGGGCAGATTCTGCTCAAGTACACGTCACCAGCCGACGGGTTGGAAGCGAAGCGTCTCCCTGATTTGGGAGATGGAGTCCGAGGCGGAAAATCCGCTTATTGGGTGACAATATCCAAAGAGGAAAATTGGATGGTGAAGTTGTTGGATGTGTTGGGGAGGTTGGCGAACTAAGCTCTGACGGGGGCTTAGCCCACGTCAGAGCTTTAAAAAATTAATGATTAGTTATTGGTAATTGGCACACTTCAAATCATCTTTGAGATTCTTAATTGTGTCGTCGCGTTCTTGAGATGGGGAAGCGCTTGCGACAAGTCTGTCCAACGCTGAACAGAGGCTGGGTTCCAGTCCCGCTGTGATTTTGTTTGCGAACTTGGTTTGCTTTGTCACGTAGTTCCAGTCTTCAAGATGACCGTAGCCTTCGATGAAGGGGATGTACTCGAAGCCGTTATCCGCCCGCTCGCCGATGGCTTGGGACTCCTCCCAGAGCCGCGCAATCTCGTCCCATTGACCGTACTGGCGGGCGAGGTCTGCCTTCTCGAAATAGTAACACCAGGTTTGAGTGTTTTGCCTGCCATAGATGACTTCGGGCAGGCTGGCTTCGCCCTGCCCGATCAGGCTGATGTCCGAGCCAGCGCTGAGTTGACGCATGTCGTTGCTGACGAGTCGCAGGTTGGTATCCTGCGGCTGCATGATCCACAGACAACGCTTCATTTCGGGATTGAACGAAAGCAGCAACATCTGATTGCTATTCCCTGAAAAATTCATGGTGAGTTTGCTGTATTCGAGCGGAGCGCCCCGAAGCAGGTCGCCAACGTTTGGGTTGGTGTAGTAAAACGGGAAATACCAATAGGGCGGCGATTGAACGTCGCCGGGCTGGTAGGCGGTGATGATGGAGAACGAGACTGCATATTCGCCCATCACGCCGAGAATTTCCTCATCGGTGAGCAGGGCCGTGCCAGGTTGAATCTTTGGCGCGCGCCAGAGGAGTTGCTGTAAAAAGCGTTCCTGCTTTTCCCATGAATATTGGAATTCTTTCGTGTTATCCAAATGGAAGTTGACCGCCAGCGCGATGCACAGCGAGAGCAAAACAATTTTCTTTTTCCTGTCGCTGACGAAGTAGTCGATAATCAAGACCAGCAGGAAAGCCGCGCCCAACATGGACGGAATCCCAAAGCGCGAGGCAGACAGCAGGTTTTTGCTTTCGAGAATATACCTGCCGATCAGCCACACGGGCAGACCGCCGACCATCAAGCCGACAGCGGCAAGCAGGACGCTTCGTTTGGACCAGTCGTCGGCTGGAGGCTCTTTGTCCACGTCAAGCCCGCTGAGATACAAAAACGCAAATCCGAAACCGATCAGGCTGACAATCAATCGGAAGCGGACATACACGGAGTTGAAATCAAGCAAATCCGCGCTCATAGCGCTTTGCCAGCCGATAGTCATCACCGAAACGGCGTCCTTGACGGAGGCGCTCAGCAGGAAGCCGATGGCTTTGAATGGCTCGCTGAATAACTGGTTCAAGATGACAGGCGTGTTGCGGGTGACTCCCTCCACGTTTTGGAAGAGGAAGGCACGCCAGTAGGCGTAGATTCCCAGAACCAGAAGATAGGGAAGCCAGTGCAAAAACGTCCGCCAGAACCTTTTCTGTGTGCTAGACTCGCTCCGCGAGATTAGTATCCAAAGGATGAAGGGACGCAGCAGTTCGAGTCCCGCAAAGTATTCGCTAGTGAAGAGATGGGCAGCCTGTAGCAGGGCGGCGGGAATGATCAACCAAAGATATTTTTTTTGCTGGACGGCAAGCACCATCAGATACAGCGAAAGGTTGAAAAAGACAAATCCCACCCAATGATGTGTGGAGCCGACCGCAAAGGGTTGGAGCATGAAAAACGGATACACCGCAAACAGCAGTGCAATCGAAATTGTCTCGCGGGTACGGTTGGACCAAATTGCAGACAGCACTTTCCAAAACAAAACCACTGTCAGCCAGCGCATGAACAGCGCGGCAAGATGCCAGTAGAGTGGCTTGAACCCTAAAATCTTGAATGCCAGAATATATAGCCATGCGGCGTACGGACGGCTGTCGTACAAAAGCATTTCGCGCAGGCTCGCGATTCCCTTGTTGTAGGCGTAGAACACGTAGGGCCAGTCGTCCATGTAAAAGCCGAGGCTGGGAATCATCAACCCAAAGCCGAGGATGCACGCGGCGAGAAATGCAAATGGCGCGCTTTTTTCGGTGAATTGTATTTTTGCGAAACGCGATGCGATGTTTTTCATGACAACACGATTATACTGCCTGCTGGTCTTTCCCCCGCCTTTCGGGTAAAATAGAACAGGCGTTCCCTTAACTGACAAGAAGAAAAATATGGAATTCAAACTTACTGCTCCCTTTATCCCCATGGGCGACCAGCCCGAAGCCATTCAAGGACTTGTGGAAGGTGTCCGCGCTGGCAAGAAGAATCAAGTTTTGCTTGGCGCCACCGGCACCGGCAAGACCTTTACGATTGCATCCGTTATTCAGGAGTTGCAGAAGCCCGCCCTCATCATGGCGCACAACAAGACCCTCGCGGCGCAGTTGTATGCCGAGTTCAAGGAGTTCTTCCCTGAGAACGCGGTCTCGTATTTTGTCTCGTACTATGATTATTACCAGCCCGAAGCCTACGTCCCCCGTCACGATTTGTTCATCGAGAAGGAAACCCAAATCAATGAGGAGATCGAGCGGATGCGACTTGCGGCGACGACTGCTCTCATCTCCCGCCGTGACGTGATCATCGTTGCGTCGGTTTCCTGCATCTACGGGTTGGGATCCCCTGAGGAATTCGGCAAGGGGACGGTCACACTCAAGGTGGGTGAGATTTACCGCCGTAATGCCCTGCTGCGACAATTGATCGAGAGCCAGTACCAGCGCAACGATATGGAGGTCCGCCCCGGCACGTTCCGCGTGCGTGGCGACACGCTGGAGATCGTCCCTGCCTACGAGGACAAAAAGGGCTACCGCATCACCTTCTTCGGCGATGAGGTCGAGCGCATCATGCAGTTCAGTCCCGTCAGCGGGGAGATTTTCGACGAGCCGAATGAGGTCTCGATCTATCCCGCCAAGCAGTTCCTGACCGCAGCCGACCGTTTGAAGCAATCCATCGTCGACATCGAAACGGAACTCGAAGAGCGCTTGAAGTTCTACAAGGACTCTGGCAAATTCCTCGAAGCGCAGCGCATTGAACAGCGCACTCGCTATGATCTGGAGATGTTGAAGGAAGTCGGCTACTGCTCCGGAATCGAAAACTACTCCCGTCACCTTGACGGGCGTCCTGCTGGTTCCCACCCGTGGACGATGATCGACTTCCTGCCGAGCGATTATCTGCTCATCATCGACGAGAGCCACATGACCGTGCCGCAAATCCGCGGCATGTACAACGGCGACCGCGCCCGCAAGGAAACGCTGGTTGAGTACGGTTTCCGCCTGCCCTCCGCTGTGGACAACCGTCCGCTGAAATTCGACGAGTTCGAGCAGGTGATGGGTTCGACGATCTTCACGTCCGCCACGCCGGGACCCTACGAAATGGATCATGCCGAACAAGTCGTCGAGCAGATCATCCGTCCGACGGGTTTGGTCGACCCCGAAGTGGATGTCCGTCCAACCAAAGGTCAGATCGATGATTTGGTCGGCGAGATTAGGCAGCGGGTGGAGCGGCACGAGCGGGTGCTGGTCACCACGCTTACCAAGCGCATGGCGGAGGAGTTGACCAAGTACATGAAGGAGTTGGTCATCAAGGTCCAGTACCTGCATTCGGAGGTCGAGACGCTGGAACGTGTGGGCATCCTGCGTGATCTCCGTCTGGGAATCTTCGATGTGCTGGTGGGTATCAACCTCCTGCGCGAAGGGTTGGACCTGCCTGAAGTCTCAATGGTGGCAATCCTCGACGCGGACAAGGAAGGTTTCCTGCGTTCCGATACGGCGTTGATCCAGACCATTGGGCGCGCGGCGCGTAATGTCAACGGGCGGGTGGTGATGTATGCCGACCGCATGACCGATTCGATGAAGCGCGCCATCGACGAGACCAACCGTCGCCGCGCCAAGCAGTTGAAGTTCAACGAAGAGAACGGCATCGTGCCGATCAGCATCCATAAGGAAATCCACGACCTGACCGAGGAGATGTCCGCAAAGGCTGTGAGCGAGATGCGCGGCGAGTACAAAACCAAGAAATCGGGTGACTTGCCGCGTGCCGAGCTTCGTACGATGATCGACGAAGCCGAAAAGCAAATGAAGGAAGCCGCAAAGAATCTTGAATTTGAACGAGCTGCCGCCTTCCGTGACGAGTTGTACGAGTTGAAGTCCCTGCTGGCGGAGGACGAAAGTTTGAAGCCCTGGGAACGCATCAAGTTGATGACGGGGGATGAGGAATAACCTGTAATGTGAAAACAGTCGCTTCGGCGGCTGTTTTTGTTTGAGGTACTTTTGGCAGCTTTGAAATTTTTTCAATGTAGCCTACAATTGGGAAATCAGTCACAAACAGGAGAAAATAAAATGATGCGCACAAAAATCTGGACTTCCCTGACAATTTTGTTTTTGTTTCTGGCTTCCTGCAACCTGCCATCGGGGAACACCCCGCCGCCCGTTGAAAATGGCGATGCAATCGGCACCGCAGTCGAACTGACTACAGCCGCGCGAATGACCGAAGCCGCCGGTTCAACAGCCCTGCCAACCGTTGCACCGGTCAGCACAGCTACATTCATGTCAACCCCAATTCCCACGTCATGCCTGCCGACTGCGACAGCCACCACAAACGCAAACGTCCGTTCCGGACCGGATACAGCATATGCTGTGGTCGGACTTCTATCACAAGGCAGCGCCGCGAAAGTCCTCGGGCGCAATGATTTAAATACCTGGTGGTACATCGAATACGCGGGCGCTTCCGGCGGATTTGCCTGGATTGCCATGAGCGTGGTCACCACCGCCTGCCTGCCGTCGAATGTTCAAGTGATGTCCGCGCCGCCGCTTCCGCCGACCGCCACAGCGACCAACACCAAGGAGCCGGAGTCAGCCGGGATGCCAGACCTGGTCGCCAGCGGGATGCAATACTGGCCGAGCCCGGCGAAGAACAATCAGCCGGTGAGCATTCAGGTCAAAGTGACGAACAGCGGGCCCGTCGCGGCTGAAAACTTCTCGGTGGTCTGGCTGTCCAATCAGGATTTGGCTGGCTGCGAATGGCCTCTTCCCGAACTGGCTGCGGGCGCATCCCAGACGCTGGAATGTGAATTCACCTATGATGGGAATGAAACCGCCAGTTATTGGATTACCTTAATCGTGGACTCGGGGGATGACGTTCAGGAATCGAACGAGGGCAATAACAAGCGTGAAGCAACTCTCAAGGTTTCTCCGTAGCAAAACCTTTTTCAGGCTTTCATGAAATCTTTACGGAACCTTTACATTGGAGTCTTATCCTTTGGGCGTAATCAGGAACAAACCTGACCTATCACTCAAAGGAGTAAAAAATGAAAAAGACAATTTTGATCGTTGGTTTAGTCGCATTGGCGCTTGGCGTCCTCGGTGTTGGGATTGTATTTGCACAGGATGCCCAACCTCCTGTCGGTCGTGGAGGAATGATGAACGGCGGGTATGGTCCCATGCATGACTATGTTGAAGAGGCGCTGGCTGCCAAACTTGGCATCACCGAAAAAGCCGTGGAAGATGCGCTGGCTTCGGGCAAGACCATGTACCAGATTGCGCTGGACAATGGCGTCAAGGAAGCGGATGTCCCCGCGCTTTTGACCGAAGTCCACAAGACGGCTTTCGACAAGGCTGTGGCAGACGGCGTCATCACCCGCGAACAGGCGGATTTTATGCTCCAGCGCATGACGGCGAATGGCTACAGCTCTGGCAATTGTCCGATGCAGAATGGACAGGGTTATGGTCGTGGCAATGGCTATGGCGGCGGGATGATGGGTGGGCGCTGGCAGAATCAGCAGGTTCCCCCGACGGTACAGCCGTAGTTTGTAACAAAACAAAATCGCCCCGAAATTTTTCGGGGCGATTTTGTTTCAAATCCGCTTCCGGCGGCGGGAGTTTTGTAAACCAAGATGCGGATCTTCTAAACGTGGTGCGCGTGATGATGGGCGTCCGAGATGTCGCAAAACAGCATTTTGGATTCACACTCCGCACATTCCAATTGCAGGGTGGCGTGCTGGATGTTGTATTCGTGCGCAAGCATTTCATTCAGGTTCTGTTGAAGGCGAGCTCCTTTGCTGATCGAAATGTCGTCTGTGACAATGTGGGCGGAGAGCAGTTTCAGGCTTTCGTTGATGCTCCAGACATGCAGGTCGTGGACCCCGCGCACGCCATCCACCCTGAGCAGGGACTCCACCATCGTGTCCACGTCCACGTTTTCGGGTGTGCTTTCCAGCAGAATGTGAATGGATTGGCGCAGGATGCCCCACGCGTTCCATAAAATGAAGAAACCAATCAATACACTGACGAGCGGGTCGAGCCAGTTCCAGTTCGTGAAGGCGATAATGACGCCTGCCACCACTGCTCCCAGCGTGGACATCACATCGCCCATCAAGTGGAGGAAGGCGCTGCGCAGGTTCAGGTCGTGTTCGCTTCCTTCCTTGACCATCCACGCGGTGACGGCGTTGATGAGGAAAGCCAACGTGCCAACCCCGATCAGGATGGGCGCATTAACTTCGGGCGGGTTGATGAAGCGATGATACGCCTCGTAGAAAATTCCCAGCGCGATTACCACCAGCGTTGTTGAATTCACCAGTGCCACCAAAATTCCCGCACGATGATAGCCGAAGGTCTTGCCTGCATGGGCGGGTCTGGTCGCAATCTTTATCGCGTACCAACTCAAGCCGAGGGCGATGACGTCGGTAAGGTTGTGCGCGGCGTCGGTGAGCAGGGCAAGGCTGTTGCCGAAAATCCCCGCGATGACTTCAACGAGGACGAAGGCGGCTGTCAGTCCCAGCGAAATGGCGAGACGTTTTGTCGTTTGTTTGGTAGGGTCGCCAATATGGGAATGAGAGTGGGAATGTGAATGCATTTTTTTATCCATGTATGACATGATCCAGCCCCATGGTGAACAGGCGTGAGACGTGATCATCTTCGATGGAGTAGAAAACCTGCCTGCCTGATTTACGCGCGCGGACGAGGTGCATTTGGCGCAGTCCGCGTAGTTGATGTGAGATGGCAGATTCGGTCATATTGAGTCCATCGGCAATGGCGTTGACTCCCATTTCCCCGTCAATGAGCAGGGCGATGATCCGCACGCGGTTGGCATCGCTGAGGGCGCTGAAGAGTTCAGCAAGTTGAATGGCTTTGAGTTCGGCGAGTTTCATAATATATGAATATATGAGCAATTATTCATATATTATCGCAAATACATTATCCTGTCAACGGTTTTTTTGCTTGAACGGCTTTCTATGAAATACCTGCCACTCGATCATCAACACCACCAAAGCAAACCCAGCCAACCATTTCCATAATTCTTGCAGACCAACCTGCTGTGACACAGCGGGCGTGACCGAGGCACTGCCGATTTGTAATTTCTCGCGCGGACTTAAATCCGACTCGGCGGGGTTAAAGAGGTTGACGGCGAAGTATTCAACTTTGGTGGCGTCCTTCGAGACAAAGTTCACGGCGTAGTAACCGAGTTCATTTGTTTCGCTGAAGAGGGTTTGTCCTACCGCGAGAGTGTAGGCTTTGTCTGAGGGTGAGGCGATGACGATTTGCTCTGCGTCGGTCGGCGGGACGAGAGTCAGGGTTTCGCCCGCGCTCAGGGATTGTGATGAGTCAAAGGCGCTGGGCGGGGCGAGGTAATTGATCAGGTTGGAGAAAAGGATCGGGTAGGCAACCTGCAAGGGGAGGTCGCTTTCGCGCAGGTCAAAGGTCAGGGCGGCGATTCGCTGTCCGTTTGTTTCGCCCGCAGCTACCAGCGGAGTCGAGTCCGATTCGATCAAAATATTCATCCAGTTTGGCATGGTCGTCTTCTTCGCCTGCAACACGTGGACGGTTTTCCAATCCACATAGCGGGTGAGGCTGTGGTCGTTGACTTGGATATTCTTGATTTCCTTGACCGTCTCGCCGACTGTAAAAAATGGATTGGCAGGCGGGTTGATGAGCAACAGGTTCACCTTGGGCAATTCGGTAGGAAGATAGCCGTCGAAGATGTAGAGGTCGAACGGCTCGTTGGGGATTTGCAGCGTGCCGTCGGCGGCGGGCAGGGCGCGGAAGGGTTGGATGCCTGGGAGCGACGCCAGCAGTTGTTCGAGGAAGAGGTTGCCGTTCGAGACGAGCAGGGCGCGGCGCGCGGCGGACGATTGATACACGGCGAAGGCGGTGTCGTCCAACGGAAGCGAATCGAGCGCTTCGTCTTTGAGCGGGTCGGAGATGTGAGCCTTGTACACGGCGGAGGCGACGGGCAGGTCTTCGAGCGAGATGCTCTTTTGCGAATGGGCGGGGACGTCCAACTGACGCGCGTCGAAGAGGTCGTTTTCGAGATAGAGCGAAAGCAAAATTTTGCGGTCTGCGCCGCTGTAGTTGGTGACATCCGCGAAGAGTTGGGGGACGCCCTTCGAGGCGCGCAACGCCAGCGCGGAAATGGCGAGGTTGTCGTCCGACTGCCCGATGGGAATGTAGCGCACCTCGCCTGGCAGGGACGGCAAGCCGTTATCGGGGAGTCCGCCGTCAGAGACGATGACCACGGTGGATTTGACATCGTTGCGAGTCGCTCCCGCCGCCAGCGCGAAGGCGGCTGACCAATCCGCGCCGCCCTGGGTGACTTGTGCCTTTGAGAGCGCCACCTTCAGCAGGGACTTGTCCGTCTCGGAGGCGATCAGGGTTTGAGGAGTCTGCGCCGCCAGAATCAGGGTCATGGCGGAGTCGCTGGTGAGACCGTTGATGAGAGTTAGCACGGACTTGCGCGCCTCCTCAAAGCGGGATGGCTTCACGTCGGTGGCATTCATTGAAGCGGACGCGTCCAACATGACGATGACCGAACCCGAGGTGACGACCTTCGTCTCCAGTGCGGGGCGAGCCAGTGCCGCCACCAGCGCGGCGAGAATCAGCAGTTGAAGAAATAATAAAAGATTGCGTTTGAGTTTTTGCCACGGCGCGTTGGCTTGCTTCTCGCGCAGAAGTTTTTCCCATAACATGATCGAAGAGACCTGAGTCTGCTTGCGACGCAATTTGAGCATGTATAGCAAGATAATGGGAATTGCCAATGCGGAGAGAGCGAAGGCGAGCGGGGTGAGGAATTGCATAAGAAAGGATGAATGATGAAGGATAAAGGCTGAATAAAACCTTTTTACTCGTTACTTTACCATTCCTGTGCGGCGCATTTCGAGCAACAACGCCTGCTCCCACGGCTGGCTGGTGACCAAATCCAAATAGCGGATTCCGTGTTTGCGGCAGTCGGTTTGGATGGATTGAATCCAGTCGTGGACGCGGGCTTTGTACAAATTGCGCAAGCCACCGTCTATCGAGACATCCTGCTGGAAGTCGGTTTCGATGTCCACCAGTTGCAGGTCACCAGCGAGGGGTGGGTCAACTTCGTCGGGCGAGAGAACATGGATCAGCGCGGCTTCGTGTCCGCGGCTGAGCAGTTGACGCAGACCTGATTCGTATCCGTCCGCGGCGAACAGGTCGGAGATGAGAACCACCAGTCCAGCGCGGCGCGGTGGGACGGAGTAAGCTTTCAATGAGGCATTCAGGTCGGTGTCAGCTTTGGCTTCAAGCGATTCCAAAAACTTGAACAGGCGCGGCAGAGCATAACCTCCGCGTGAGGGACTGAACTCTGCGGCGACGCGCCCACCTTGCAGAAATCCAACCGAGAGCAGATCACCAGCACCGAGGGCAATCGCGCCGATGCCCGCCGCAAGTTTGAGCGCGTAATTGAATTTGTGCTCTTCGCCGTCGCCCCAGTCCATCGAACGGGAACCGTCAATCAAGACGTACACCGCCAGGTCTTCCTCCTCCTCCAATAATTTGATGAATGGCTTTTCCAGCCGCGCGTAGATATTCCAGTCGAGACGGCGCAGGTCATCGCCCGCCGTGTAGTTGCGATAGTCCGCAAATTCCACGCTGCTGCCGCGATGCGACGAACGCCGCTCGCCTTTGATCGCGCCAGAGCGCACGCGCGATGCGACGAGGGTAAGTTGGTTTAGCTTGCGGAGGGTGGATTCATCGAAGAGCATGAGGAAATAAAGAAGTCAGAATGCAAAATGAAGAATTCTGCATTCCTCATTTTGCATTCTGCATTGAATTTACAAGTTCTTCAATCACATTATCCGCCTTGACCCCCTCTGCTAACCCGTCAAAATTCAACAGAAGCCGATGTCGTAACGCCGCCTTCGCCACCGCATGGACATCCTCAAACGCCACGTTGTATCTCCCTGCCATCAATGCGGTGACTTTGGCTCCAAGCACCAGCGCCTGTCCACCGCGCGGAGAGACGCCGTAACGGACGTACTTCTTCACCAGCGGAGAAGCGTTTGAGTCTTCGGGGTGTGTGGCGAGCATGAGTTTGGCGATGTATTCCTTGACGTGTGAGGCGATGGGAACCGTCCGCGCCAGGGCGCGCATTTCGACGATGTCCGCGCCACTGACAGCTTTATTTGCGGAAGGCGATTCCTTGCCTGTGGTACGGTCTAAAATCTCGACCATCTCGCCGACGTTGGGCAAGTCCACATTGACCTTGAAGAAGAAGCGGTCAAGCTGCGCTTCGGGCAGTGGATACGTCCCTTCCATCTCCAGCGGATTTTGAGTCGCCATCACGAAGAAGGGTTGCTCCAGTTGATAAGTCTGCTGTGCTACGGTGACAGACGCTTCCTGCATGGCTTCGAGCAGCGCGGACTGGGTCTTCGGCGTGGCGCGGTTGATTTCGTCCGCGAGAACCAGATTCGCAAACAGCGGTCCGTGACGAAAGCGAAACTCGCGTTTGCCGTCTTCGTCGCTGAGAATCTCCGTCCCGACGATGTCGGCGGGCATCAGGTCAGGGGTGAATTGGATGCGCGAGAATTTCAAATCCAATGCCTGCCCCAGCGTGCGGATGAGCATTGTCTTACCCAAGCCTGGCACACCTTCGAGTAGCACATGTCCGCCCGCGAGTATGCTCACCAGCACATGCCGTACCACCTCGCCCTGCCCGACGATCACGCGCCCTACTTCGGTTTCAATTCGATTTGAATATTGAACAAATTTTTCTGTGGATAATGTCATGGTTTCTCCTTGAAACGTTCAACGTTTAAAGTTAAACGTTATGGTTGCAACGAACCAAAATAATTCCGAATCAAATCCATGAATTGCACAGGCACTTCGCCGTTCTCCAATGCCTGACGATTGAACTGGTTATACTGCGAATAAACTTCGGTGTACGGCACGAGGCTCTCGCCATCTTCCGCAGTGGTTGGGCTGGTGCCGATGACTTCGCCATCCTCGCCCGATGTTGGCACGCCGAGGGTGTCTCCGCCTGCGCCGCCCAAAAGTGCGGGAGCATAGATTTGTTCATAAGCGGATTCGCCGCCGTCACCTGCGCCGTTGTTTTGCTCGATTGGAGAGCTGGATGCTTCGCTCCCAGCCTGGTTGCTCTGCGGCGCAGACCCCGACCCCGAGCCTGATCCGCTGCCTCCATTGCTTTGTCCACTCTGCTGGCTTTGACCTTGCGCCATCGCGCCGCCCTGTGACGGGGTTTGTCCACCGCCTGCCGCCACGATTTGACCTGCGCCCTGTTGTAACTGTCCAGCCGCCTGGGTTGCCATCTGCGCGGCGGTGATTTGCTGTCCCGCCTGCACCATCTGACTTGCCGCGCCAGACATTGCCTGCTGTGCGGCTGCCATATCTCCGCTGCGGATTGCCTGCGCCGCGTTCATCAATTGTTGCGCCATCTGCGGATTTGTCGCCGCCAGTGAACTTGCCATCGACTCCAACTGTTCGGCAAGTTGCTGTAAATGTTCTGGGGTCATCTGGCTCAAGTCCATGTTTGCCAGTTCGGAGGCTGCGCCCGCAAAATTTCCTTTTGCCAAATCCTTGCCAACAGCCTCCAGCGGACTACCCTCCTGAGAGGCAAGCGAACTGCCAGTTTCGGTCAGGGATTGCTGGGTTTGGAGCGCCTGCTGATCGCTCAATGCCTTCAACTCTTCGCTGGTGCGGACCAGAGTCGAGACCGCGCCTTCGACCGAAGGATTGTCTTTCAATTCCTTCATTGCGTCTTCCAACGGCTTGGCAAGCGCTTCTTTTTGCTCGTTGGTCAACGACTCGCTGGTGTTGATTTCCTTGATGATTTCTTCGATCTCCGCTTGTTCTGCGGCGATGGCTTTCTCGACCGCACGTTGCTGGCTGGCGGCGGCAAACAAAGTCTCGCCGCGAAACCAGAGCGTGCCGATGAGCAAAGTGAAGAATAAGGCTAGGGCGAGGTCAAGCTTCGGGAATCGCAGTGGCAGGTCTCGGCGGGGACGAATTTGGCGGGACACGCTCACAGCGTCGTCCAACTGCTTTTGGACGATTTCCACAGAATGATTTTCGTTCTGCAATTCCAACGCGGTGCTGACGCGTTCGCCGAGATGAAAGACGCGGTCGAAATATCGCGCCGCCCGCATGGGTTGAATCCGCCAAAAGTAGGCGGCAATCGCAAAGGCAAGGGGCAGGGCAGCGACGCAGAAAAGAATCAGCGCGAGAAATTCCTGCTTGAGCAGCCTGGCTTGATATAACCCAATTCCCCCCGCCAGCAGGGACAAGCCCAACGCCGCCGCCAACCCGCGAAGATACCAGGTCAGGGCGCGTTGCAGGCGCATCCAGCGAATCCATTGTCCGAGAGTTTGGGAGAGTTGGTTGATGGTGGTCATTTTATCTTTCGTATCGGTTTGTGTAAAACACGATTAACCATATCATTAAAGCGGTCATTGTCACAGAGAAGACCACGTACAAAATCCACGGTGAGAAGATGGGAAAGGGAAAATTGGGCGGATAAAACATGAAGAGGAGTTGCTCCTCTGTCAGCATGAGTTCGGCGACGGCTGCGGCTGTGAACGGGTTGGTGGAAAGCAATGTCCATAGGAAGAATATGAGCAAATTCTCCTCATCCTGGGCGAGTGAGGAAAAGTTAATATCACCGTTTTGGAGCAGGATGAACACGATGCCGAGCAGGACAACGGGAAATATCAGGCTGGCGTAGGACATGACGGTTGCGACAACAGTTCGCTTTGCGATGCCTGAGAAGTAGATGCCCAGCGTGCAAAACATCAAAGTGGAGGTTGTGAGCATTACGAGCGAGATGACCAGCTCTGCCAGCCCCACGCCGCCGAGGAAGAAGGCAAGGCTTTGCAGGGGAAGCGCGGAGAGAATCAACAGCAGTAGAAATGCAACCGCCGAGCCAAGTTTGCCGAGAATCAAATCGCGGGCGGAGAGCAGGGAGACGCGCAGCAGGTCGAAGGTCTGGCGTTCCCGTTCGGAGGAGATCGCGCCCGATGTCAGCGCGGGACCGATGAAGACGATCAGCAGAAGTTCAAACATGACCACCACAGAGAAAATCCGTTTGCCAAGTTTCTGCAGTTCGTTGGGTCCAATAGCCGGGGCGTACCATCTGTTTATGGAATAGTAGTACATCCCCACAATCGCCAGGCTGATCAGCGCGAGGTATGCCGTCAGCAAGAGGAATCCCTGTCTGCCTCGCATCCTGCCTTTTAGTTCCTTCGATATGATGGGATTGTCCAGCGCTTTTTTGACGAAATTCCAGTGGAGGGCTTTTTCCTGCATGGTTGTTTTCTTGTTCCATTGGGGGCTTAGCCCCCAATGGAACAACTTGAATTATCGGTCGGGACGGTTGACAAAGTAAACGCTCAAGCTGATCAACACGACGGTCAGGACGATGTAAAAGGCGACGTAGATGATCCACGGCGAGGGCAGGGTAAGGGACGTGTTCCCAAAAAAACTGCTGGTCGTGAGGTAAAGGCTTTGATCCTCGATCAGGATCGCTTCACTCATGACCGCCGCAAAGAGCGAGTTGGTGGAAAACAAAAACCAGACCGCGATGGTCATGATGTTCTCGAGCGGGGTGGGTTGCGGGTTGTTGTAGCCGAAAAAATAGGAGTCGAAGGCGCTGATGAAAAAAAGCAGCATGATGAAGAAAATAAACGAGACCAGGATCGTCGCGTAGGAGAAGACGGTGGCGATCAGGGTGCGCTGTGCGAAACTGGAAAAGAACATTCCCAGTGAGCAGAAAAAGACGGCAGTGACGACCAGCATCAGGGTGGAGATTACAATTTCCGCCATGCCCACGCCGCCGAGGAAGAAGGCAAGGCTTTGCAGGGGAATCGCGGTGAAGATCAACAGGAGCAGGAACGCGGTGGCGGAGCCGAGTTTTCCAAGCACGATGGAACGCGCCGAGAGCAGGGATGTTTTCAATAGGTCGATGGTCTTGCGCTCGCGCTCCGAGGAGATCGCGCCGGATGTCAGCGCGGGACCGATGAACCCAAGCATCAACAGCTCAAGCAGAACCACCGTGCTGAAAATGACCTTGCCGACGGTTTGCAGAAATCCGGGGTCGCTGTTCGAGAGGCTGCCATCCACTGTGAGCAGGAGGTAGATCAGGACAATGAAAAAACTGATCAGCGAGAGATACGCAGTGATGTTGATGACGCCCATGCGCCCCCTCATCCTGCCTTTCAATTCCTTGGTGATGATGGGGTTGTCGATGATGCGGCTGAAAAAATCCTTCAGCGCGGAGGGTTTGTTTTTTGCCGTCTCGACGCTCATGACACGATTCCCTTTGTGGCGCGCATGAACACCTCTTCGAGGTTGTTCGATTCCTCGCTGAAATGGATCACGGGGAAGCCCTGCGCGAGCAGTTTAGCCAGCAGTTGATGGAGGTCTTCGTCGTTGCCGGTGAAATCCACTTCGAGGAAGGCGCGCCCGTTATCCACTGCGCGGACTTCGGATACGCCGCCCGTCGCTTGAAGCATTGCCTGAGCCTCATCCCTGCGATCCAGCAAGCCGATGTGAAGCTGGCGATGCGGCATGACGTGCGCGCTTAATTGTTCGAGCGTGCCGAGCGCCACCAGCTTTCCATCCTCGATGATTCCCACGCGGGTGCAGAGTTCGCCGACGTCTGCGAGGATGTGACTGGAGAAAAGGATGGTCTTGCCGAGACGCGCCACTTCCAAAAGCAGCTCGCGGATTTCGACCCTGGCGCGGGGGTCCAGGCCCGAAGCTGGTTCGTCGAGGACGAGAATGCTTGGGTCGTGGATCAGCACGCGGGCGATGCCCAGCCGCTGTTTGAGTCCCGTCGAAAGCGTGTCCACCATGTCGTCGCGGCGGTGTCCCAAATCCACAAGTTCGAGCAGGTCGTTGATCAAATGCGCCCTCTGCTGCGGATGGATTTTGTAGCACGCGCCGAAGAAGTCGAGATACTCCTGCACGGTCATGTCGCCGTAGACGCCGAACGAGTCGGGCATGAAACCGATCTGGCGGCGGACGTCGTTGGGTTTGTGGCGGATCGAATGTCCGCCGACGTAAATCTCGCCGTGATCGGGTTTGAGCAGGGTCACGAGCATGCGCATGGTGGTGGTTTTACCCGCGCCGTTGGGACCCACCAGCCCGAAGATTTCGCCGCCTTCGATGTTGAAGTCGAGGCTGTTCACGGCAATCCGCTCCCTGGTTTTGCCCGTCAGGGTGCGCGTTTTGAAACGTTTGGTCAGGTTCCTGAATTCGATGATCGGACTCATGGCTGCACCATCATGGTAAAGTCAACGGAGGAGATGTCGAAATAACTGTTGGGGTCGCCCTGAATGTTGAGCAGGATTTCCCCGTCCATGCCGATGCATTGCCAGGCTTCGGGGATATTGACGACACCAAACGAATCAAGTGTCAGCGCCTGCCAGGTTTCGGTTTGGAAGTTCCAGATCGAGGGATGGACCTGCTGGGGCGCGTTGCTTGTCCCGATGTTAAACGTCAGCGACTCCACCTCGCTGTAGCGGATGGTCGCGATGGGGCGGAAGTCGATGTTGTATCCGCCGCTGGGCACGTCATAGGAACCCGTTAGCACCGTATTCCCCAGCGACGATTCCCACCCATAAACGCTGGAAGTGAGCTTCATTTTTCCCGGTTTCAACTCCACAGCGGGGACGAGTTTTTCGATATGGAACAGGGTGTCGGTGGCGTTTGATCCCGTGTCTTGTAAAACGACAGGGACAGGAATTTCATCCTCCACCCACGCCATCAGGAAAACGCCTGAGTTTGCGCTGATCGTGTCGTTGTAGGAGTTGGCGATGGAATCGAAGAATGCGGCGCGACGCCTTTCCGCCACATCTTTATTTGAGTAAACATCCCAGCCAAGGTCCGACGAGAGCATATATTGGGTGAGGTTCGCGCTGTTGGGGTTGGACAGGGTGAGATTGATCTTTCCGCTTTGTCCCGGGCCCAGGTCGCCGAGGAGTTCCCACCCGCTGGAGGTGATGAGAACAACATCCTTCAACTTGTATCCGCTGGTGTTGGCGATGCTGCCTTTGAGAACGGGTGTCTTGTCTGAGAGGATGTAAGTCAGGTCATGCTGGATCGAAATGGCGGACGGGAGGTATCCACTCATCCCCAGCGATTTCACCCCGCCGATTTCCACGCGGACGTCTGGCACCACAGTCCCTGAACTGGTTTTTGTGGACAGCCATTTGTTATTCCCTTGCAGGTCTTCGCTGAGGGAAGGGAAGGGGTAAAGCATGAACTGTTCCTGGCTCTCCACGTTGTAAGTCGTTCGGGCTGGCGAATACACGCCGACCAGGGCGGCAGCTTGCGTCTGGTCAACTCCCTGCCAGCCCTGTGTCAGCATGATGCGGTTCAGGACGGGTTTTGTGCCGCGATAGGCGTATCCCGAAAAATAGGCAAGGCTGGTGAAGACGACCACCAAAATGGGAACCGTGACCCATGCCAGTTCCGTCCGCTTCATGCGGCGCAACACGAAATAGTTGACGGGACCGATGATGACGATGTACAGTCCCAGCCAGCCGCAGATGTAGAGAAAGGATGGAAGCGAGAGTTCGGGCAGCGCGGAAAGCGCGTTGTTGGCGCCGTAGGTATCCCACGCACCGGACGCCCATGAAGGCTTGAGCGGTCTGACGGCAAGCAGGTGCTCGTAGATTTTTTCCATCCCAGTCCAGTCGCTGAGCGGATTCAGTCCCGGGTCAGCGGCGAAGTAATAAATCTTGCCGAAACCGATTTCCTTTTCCACCAGCAGGGGGATGCCATCCTGTTGGACGAGGACATTTGCGCCCGCTTGCAGTTTTCCCGTCGCCAGGGTCGTTTCGGCTTCCAGCGGATTATCCGCATCCAGCGCGTAGGCTGACAACGATGACAGAGCCGTCACCTTCCTTGTGGACGACGGTTGGAGCGGCAGCAGGTCGCCCAGTCCCGCCGCAGTAAGCTGCCATTGAGTCCCGCCCGTGACGAAGAGTTTCCCGCCGCCTGCCAGCCACAATTCGAGCGCGTTCTTTTGTTCGGCGGTTAACGTGCCGGTATCCACATTGGAAACGACAAGCCCGTCCAGCGTCCCCCAGCCCTGGGCAAGGTCGGGAAGGTCGTCAACCCCCAGTTGCATGGTCTGCAAATCTCCGGTCAGCGGTTCGATATTGTTCAGAACGCCAAAATTTGACGGGATGTCCGCCATAATTCCCACAAACATGTTCGGGTCGCTTGCTTGGTCGCCGGAGCAGCTGATGTTCAGGTTTGTTTTTGCGAGTTCCTTGTTCCCGTCCAGCACGCTGACGGTGAAGTTTCGCATCAATCCTTCTGGAGTGATGTAGAGGAAGAATTCCTTGCGCGACGTGGCTGGAAGTGAGATGTCCATGCCGACCGCCGTTTGTCCGCTTGCGCCGTTTTTGTAGGAGGCTTCCACGCGTGCCTCCACATCTGCGCCGGTATTTTCCACTGTCACGTGGATGGGCAGCCATTTGTCCGACTTGCAAAAGCCGCGGAAGCCCGCCCGCGCCGTAAGTGTGACCGCAGTCTGACCCTGCGCGCGAGCCGCCTGTCCCGATCCGAATGAGGCGAACAGGGCGAAAAATATTACAGCAAAAAGGGTTTTCCGAACAAAACCATTATCCAAGTCCATCCTCCGTCTTTTAGTCCGATTTTGGAATCATATCATACTTGACGCGGGCGGCGCGTTTTGGTTCCCCACCCATCGGTAATACGGTCGAATGAAAACTCCCCTCCAGATTTGAAGGGGAGTTTGCGGACTATTTTGGCTGCTGCTGGGTGATGCAGTGGATGTTGCCACCGCCGAGCAGAATCTCGCGGGCGGGGACGCTGACGACCCTGCGGTCTGGCAACAGTTTCTGGAGCGTTTCCAGCGCCGGGGCATCGTGCGGGTCGTCGAACGATGGGATGACCGCACCGCCGTTGCAAAGATAGAAGTTGATGTACGAAGCCGCCATGCGGTCGCCGGCTTCGCGCGGCAGTGTGCCGTCCGCGGCGTCCACGCCCTCAGCTTCTTCATCTGTGATGAGAATGGGGTTTGGCTGGTGAATCTTGTGGACTTCGAGTTTTCGTCCCTTCGCGTCGGGCTGGGAGGTCAGGTAGTCATACGCCTCAGCCGAACGCTCATACTGCGGGTCGGATTTGTCGTCCGTCCAGGTGAGCGCAACCACGCCGGGGCGCAGGTAGCAGAGGATGTTGTCCACGTGCCCGGTGGTTTCGTCGTGGAAAACGCCGCGCGGAACCCAAAGCACTTTTTCCACGTTGAGATAGTTTTTGAGGTGGGCTTCGATTCCGTCCTTGCTCAAATCGGGGTTGCGCCCCGGACTGAGCAGACATTCGGCGGTAGTGATGCAGGTCCCTTCGCCATCCACATGGATCGAGCCACCTTCGAGGACGAGCGGGGCTTTGTAGCGGTCAACCCGCTCGATTTCAAGGACTTTTTGCGCCACGGCATCATCCAAATCCCAGGGGAAGTACAAGCCGTTGAACAATCCGCCCCAGGCATTGAAAGACCAATCCACGCCGCGCAAGCCGCCCTTGCCGTCCACAACAAAGGTGGGGCCGCAGTCGCGTAGCCATGAGTCATTGTTGGCAATTTCCACCACGCGGATGTGGGAGGGGAGCATCTGGCGGGCGTTGGAATACTGGTCTGTCTTGACGCCCATTGTGACTGGCTCGAATTGGGCGATGGCGCTTGCGACTGCTGCAAATGCTTTTTGTGCGGGCTTGCCTCCCAGCCGCCAGTTGTCGGGTCGCTGGGGCCAGAGCATCCAGGTTCCAGCATGAGGTTCAAATTCGGCGGGCATGAAAAAGCTGTCAGCACGCGGAGTTGATTGAAGGGTTTGAGACATGGTTTTAATCCTTTCGGGGCGGGATGACCCCGCCCCTACGAGAAATTATCGTTTCGATCCCCAGAGTAAAACTTCGCCCAGAATAATCGTCACAACGATGCCCGTCAGCACCGGGGTAGCGTACGCCCAATCCACGGGTTGACCGGGAACCCAGATGAAGAAGAGGATTGCCTGAAGAATGAAGATTTCACAGACGACGGCGATGACGGTCGCCAGCCCCAGTCCACCGGGGACTTGGAACGGACGTTTGATGGCCGCATCTTCACGGCGCAGTTTGAGGAAGGCGGGGAAGAGGGCGAGGTACGGCAGGAGGAAGATGATCGACGAGAAGGCAAACAACGACCAGAATAATTCCTCGTTGGAGCCAGCCATGAAACCATAGATAACCAGTACCAGAGTCGAGACAATACCGGTGATGAGATATGCGCCGACAGGTGTTTTGTTGACTGGGTGAAGTTTGCCGAAAACAGCAGGTAGTTCGCCTTCGTTGGAGGCTTCGGCGGCGGTGCGGTTTGCGCCCATCGACCATGTCACCATGTTGGCGAGGAAGGTGTATAGCGCGCCAATGCCGAGGATGGTCACAGCGATACTGCCGATAGCGGAGTCGCCCAAAATAGCTTTGAGCGTGTCGATGATGCCAGAGACCAGTCCCAGCTGGTCAAGAGGCAGGGCGAGCAAAATGCCAACCGTGGCGAGGATGTAGAAGAAGGCGATCAACGCGCCCGCGGTGAGAATGGCAGAGAGGATGTCCTTGCCGGGGTTTTCCATTTCCTCCGCTGCACCGGACATCAATTCGAAGCCCATGAAGTTGTAGACAATGACAGGCAGGAAGGCGAGACCCGCATCCCAACTGGGCAGCATCGCAGTTAAAGATAGGTCGTTTGCAACACCATTCCGCATGGCGTAAACAATGCCGCCGACTCCCAGGACCAGCATAATGGCGGCTTTGATGAACGCGCCAATGTTGGGAACCCATTTGCCTGCTTCGAGGGTGATCGTGCCAATCCAGACCGTAATCCAGGTCATGACGATGCCGATGATGATTTGAGTCCAGAGCGACATTTCGGGGAAGAACATCTGCGCGAACATGCCTGCGAATAGGATATAGACCGAGGGCATCCACAGCGCGACGTTAATCCAGTAATACCAGGTGGAACGCGCCGCCCATTTTTCGCCGAAAGCACGCTTGATCCAAACGTATAATCCACCCTGCTCGGTGTACGTGGTGCCGAGTTCCGCAGTCACCAAGCCGTAGGGGATGAAGAACAAAACGAGGGTTAGAATCCACCACGAGATGGTGGAAGCACCGATGGAAGCAGAAGCCGCTAGTGTGTCGATGACGATGATGGCGCAGACGGTAAAGAGGGTCATGTCGAGGGTTTTCAGGACTTTCTTGAAACCCTTTTGCTTTGAGGCAGTCATATTAAAGTTGTCCTTGTTTGAAAAGAAAACGATAGACCGTAGATAACGGTCCACGGTCCATCGTCTACGGTCTATTTACCCAATTTTGGGTCGTTCAAAAAGTTCTCAATCTGTCCCTTGTGGAAGGCTTTGAGTTCTTCCGAAGGGCGCTTGAGGCGTGGATAAAGGAAGTAGACCAGCAATCCCTTTTCGGCATGCAGGCGATTTTCAGCCTGGTCGAAGATGATTGAGCGGGGATGATCCATTACCTCATCGGTGGCTTCCACTCCGCGTGAGGCGGGCAGGTTGTGCATAAATTTGCAGTGCGCGGGGGCTTTGTTGAACAGGTCGAGGTTCACCTGGTAGGTTGGCATGAAGGCGGCGCGACGTTCGGGGATTTGATCTTCCTGACCAACCCACCACCACAGGTCGGTATAAATGAAGTCAGCGTTCTTGACGGCGGCAATTGGGTCTTCGGTGATGGTCAGAGTTCCACCAGAGACGGCGCAGTTTTCCTTTGCCATCTTGATCCATTCTTCGGGAGCCTGATATTTCTTCGGCGCGGCGTGGGTGAAGTTGATGCCCAGTTTGGTACACATCAGCATCAGGGACGAAAGCACATTGGTCGCGTCGCCGATGAAGGTCACGTTCAGGTCTTCGATTTTCTTGCCAGCGGGCATGTGTTCGAGCATCGAGGTCACATCGCAGACCACCTGGGTGGGGTGGTTGTAATCGGTCAGGCCGTTGAAGACCGGCACTTCGGCGTGCTTGGCGAGTTCGGTTACGGTCTCATGTTTGAGGGCGCGGCAAAAGACCGCATCGCACATGCGCGAGAGGACTTTGGCGGTGTCGTACATCGACTCGCGCACGCCGAGGTGGATTTCACCGGGCTTTAGGTAAAGCGCATGCCCGCCCAACTCGGTCATGGCGACCTCGAAAGAGACGCGGGTGCGGGTGGAGGGTTCCTCGAAAATCATCGCAAGGGAGGCGCCTTCGAGTAATTTGGGCGTGCAACCTTGTTTGTCGGCGGCTTTGATCTTGCGGGTGAGTTCGATGATGTCGAGCAGTTCCTTCTTGCTGAAGTCTTGCGTGTCGATGAAATGGCGGACGGTCATGGGTTTATCCTTTTGATCTTTGACTTTTATAATTCCGAAACGGAATATTTTAGTTCCGAATATGCATACAGTATACACACTTCTTAAAACTAATAAAAGTGATGAATGTCACGATCTCCAACGTCGGGAGACGTTGGAGTCCAATTCAAAAAGAAAACCGCCTCGCGCTCACGCACGGGGCGGTTGGTTTATTCTTCGATTTTGAAATCTTCTTTTGGAGGAAACCACTCGTCGATATTCCGCAGGATGCGGGGGACGAGGGCGTAGCGGCTGACGGTCACACCGGGGATAGAGGGCAGGGTCTTGCGCAGGAATTCGCGCATTTCATCGTTATCCTTGAATCTCGCCTCGATGGAAATTTCCTGCGAGCCTTGCCCGAATGCCACGTAGGTGATCTCAGGCATGGAAGACAGGCGTTGGACGATTTCATCCTCCTTGGCAGGGTCAGCCTCCAGCAGGATGTCGGCGGCGGTGACGTAGCCAAACACGGTCGGGTCAAGGATGGCGGTCAGGCGAAAGATTTTTTCCTCAATCAGGCGGTCTATGCGTTTGCGGATGGTGCGTTCGTTCGCGCCGGTCTCGCGCGCGATTTCAGAAGCAGCTACCCGCGCATTTTTGTGAAGTGCCTGAATGATGTCGTAATCCAATTGGTCGAGGGAAAGTTTGCGGGGAGGCATGAGTCAGATTTTAGCACCTTTTTGCGGCTTGGCTACAAAGTTTTCAGGAATGGGGCGGAAGGTGCGGTGGTGTACGGTATTTTTTCTGAATATCTGCATATTTGACTAGACAATTTTGTTGATTTAGACAGGATGCCAAAATTAAGTAGTACTTTTGTCGCTTGCGGTTTGTTTGCATCTCGTGTACACTGACCTTGCAAAATTGTAAGGTCTTTGTATAGCGTTTGTAAGGTAGAATGTATGCAGGGTTGGGTGTTTTGTCCGGGTTGCGTCACGGTAAATGGTCTTTTGCTGTTCCGTTGATGACATATGTAGACAGGTTTTTCTAAAAATATAGAAATGGATTTTTAAATCGATTTCTCGAGCTGAATGAAGCAAGGCATAAATCTCCAGACAAAATTTGATGTTCATCGTGGAGAAAATATGAGCAGCACGATACAGGAATTAGCGTCACAAAAGAAAATGTCATTTGACGAGTTTATCGGTGAAATGCGCAAACGAGGTTGCAGTGAACCGACCGCAATAAAGTTGTGGAACGGTGCGTACGAGAGATTTGAAAAGTTCAGCGATAATGACGTGTTTCTTAGCAACTTGCGTAAAGCCGCCGATGTTCTGCAGGTCACAACAGGCATGCTGTTACCGCAGTAAATAATGTTTACGTTGTTGAAATCTTTTTTCTTGAACCGCCCCGCAAGGGAAGCAGTGTTGAACTAGGAGGTTCGTCATGCAAAACGAAATTAGAATGGAATTGATCCGAAGAAACGACCCGAACGCCCTGAGTTTAGTGTTGGAAAGCAGGGTCATTTATTATGCTGTCAAGCGAATGATGGATTTTGTCTTGGCGCTGGGTTTGTTAATTTTACTTTCCCCATTGATGTTCATCACGGCCCTGATAGTCTTTATCTCTTCGCCAGGACCCATATTCTTCAAGCAGGAAAGGGTGGGGGCAAAGAGGCAGTTCCATGGCGGTCGTTCCTATTGGAAGCGCGAAAATTTCCAGTGCTACAAGTTTCGGACGATGAAGATCAACGCCGATTCCTCCATCCATCAGGCATATATCAAGGCGTTAATTGAAAATAATGAAGAGCAGATGAATGCTTTGCAGGGTACGCCAACCCAACCACGCAAGCTGGTCAACGACCCAAGGATCATACCTGGCGGGAAGTATTTACGTAAATTTAGTCTCGATGAACTGCCCCAGCTTTGGAATGTAGTGCGCGGTGATATGAGCCTGATTGGTCCCAGACCCGCCATTCCCTACGAGGTGGAAATGTACAAACCATGGCACTTACGACGCTTGGAGGCGCAGCCCGGTATTACCGGTTTGCAGCAGGTGGTGGCGAGATGCACCACCGAATTCGACCGCCAGGTCGAATTTGATGTAGAATATATAAAAAATCAGTCGCTATGGCTCGATTTGACAATCATGGTAAAGACCCCATTGGCGATCCTTTCGGCAAAGGGGGCATTCTAAAATTTCATTAAGGAGGACACGGTGAGTGAAGTAAAGGTAGGCATAATCGGTTATGGGTATTGGGGTCCCAACCTGACACGGAATTTTTACGAAATTCCGTCCGCCAGCTTGGTAGCGATTGCGGATTCGAGTGATGACAGGTTGAAACAGGCGGCTTCAAAATATCCTCACGTAACCGTCAAGCACGATTATCGCGAGCTTTTTGAACTCGGGCTGGATGCGGTTGTTGTGGCTACACCGCCACTGACGCACTATCGAATCGCAAAAGACTGTTTGGAACACAACCTGCACGTGCTTGTAGAAAAGCCCATCACCTTGAAGAGCGAGGACGCCAAAGCTCTTGTTGAGTTGGCTGACTCCAGGGGACTGACCCTGATGGTGGGACACACTTTCGTCTATAACTCGGCGGTGCGTGCATTGAAGAATTACATTGACAGCGGGGAACTTGGAGAAATCTATTACCTGGATACCGCGCGATTAAATCTCGGTTTATTTCAGCGCGACTCCAATGTGCTGTGGGACCTGGCGCCGCATGACATCTCCATTTTGCTATATTTACTCGGCAAAAAACCGGTTTCGATCAGCGCGCAGGGCACGGCTTCCGTTTTCAAGGGCATTCATGACGTTGCATATTTGAATATGACGTTTCCCAACAATGTCCCAGCCTACATCCATGTCAGCTGGCTTGACCCATGCAAGGTGCGTCGCATCACCGTTGTTGGCAGCAAAAAAATGGCTGTTTACAACGACATCGAAGCCGAGCATAAAATAAAAATATACGATAAAGGCGTTGACGCTCCACCTCCCTATACTGATGGAGATTTCGGAGAATTCCAATGCAGTTATCGCTCTGGTGACATTACCATTCCAAATATCCGCTTTGCGGAACCTCTGCGGCAGGAGTGTCAACACTTTGTTGATTCCATTTTGAACCATACCGTGCCGGTTAGTTCCGGGACCGATGGCTTGGAAGTTGTCAGGATTATTGAAGCGGCGCAATATTCAATGCTGAACGGACAAACACAAGAGGTGCTGAAATGGTAAATGCTGAGTTCGCGCGTATATCACCCGATGTTAAATTGGGAGAGGATGTAAAAATCTATGCCTTCGTAAATCTCTATGGCTGCGAAATTGGAGATGAAAGCAGGGTGGGAACATTTGTCGAAATTCAAAAAGGCGCCAAAATTGGCAGGCGTGTGAAGGTTTCCAGCCATTCCTTTATTTGCGAAGGCGTAACGATTGAAGATGAGGTCTTCATCGGTCATGGCGTGATGTTTATCAACGATAAATATCCCCGTGCCACCACAACAACAGGGCAATCACAAACCGAAGCGGATTGGGAGTGTGTTCCGACGTTGATAAAGAAAGGCGCGTCAATTGGCAGCAACGCCACCATTCTATGTGGGGTAACGGTTGGCGAACGTGCCATCGTCGGAGCAGGGAGTGTCGTTACACGCGATGTGCCCGATAATGCAGTTGTAGCCGGAAACCCGGCCCGTGTCGTTCGTATTTTGGAAAATAAATAGGAGACAAATCATGAACGTTCCATTCGTAGATTTGCGCAAACAATACGCGCCATTGAAAGATGAAATCCTTGCTGGAATCGAAAAAGCGCTGGATGGAATGCAGCTATTTTTGGGGGAAAATGTTCAACAACTGGAAAAGGATTTTGCTCAATTCTGTGGCGCGGCGCATGGAATTGGCGTTGGCGATGGCACCGTCGCTCTGCAAATTATTTTACGCGCCATGGGCATAGGACCCGGTGATGAGGTAATCACCACGTCGCACACCTTTATTGCGACTGCCGAGGCGATTCTACTTGCCGGGGCAAAACCGGTGTTTGTTGATATTCTTCCCGACACATGTTTGATGGATGTCTCGCAGGTCGAAGCCAAAATTACTCCACGGACCAAGGCTATTTTGCCGGTGCATCTGTACGGTCAGACAGTGGATATGGACCCGCTGATGGAAATTGCGGCGCGGCACGGATTGCGCGTTGTTGAGGATGCCTGTCAGGCTCATGGCGCCGAATATAAGGGGCGCAGGGCGGGCAGTTTGGGTGATGCTGCAGGCTTCAGCTTCTATTTCTCTAAAAACCTAGGCGCTTACGGGGAAGGTGGCTTTATCTCCACCAACGATTCAGAGTTGGCTGCCAAAATCCGCATGATTCGTGATCATGGTTCAAATGTTCGTTATCACCATGAAATGGTCGGCTTGAACGGACGCCTGGATGAGGTTCAGGCAGTGGTTTTGCGCGCCAAACTGCCTCACCTTGCCGATTGGAACACCGCCCGCCGGGACCATGCCGCACGTTACGCTGATCTCCTCAAAAAACTGCCGGTGAAAACACCGGTTGAAGCCAGTGGCAGCCGTCACATTTATCATTTATATGTCATCCAGACGGCGCGGCGGGATCAACTTCAGGCATATCTAAAGGAGCAGGGAATCTTCACCGGTATTCATTACCCGGTGCCGATTCACCTTCAAAAGGCGGTGGATTATCTGGGCTATAAACCGGGAAGCCTGCCGGTTACCGAGCGTGTTACCAGTGAAATTCTATCGTTGCCGATGTTCGCGGAACTGACTGATGAGCAAATCGAATATGTGGCGACACATGTTGGAAAGTTTCTGACTGAAGCCGTGCCCGTTGGCTCGTAACATGCCGAAGATAAAACGCTGTTTTGTTGTGGTTTGAAGTTTTCGTCCCGTAGTTTTCGAGGTAATGATGGCTCTTGAAAGAAATCTGCGGGACGTTTTTTCACTGTTCGGTTGTGATGTGTTTATTGCTAAATTTTTTATGGTCTGGCAGAGTGTATAAAATATGGAACTAAAAACCTATCTGACAATACTGGTTAGGCGCTGGCGAATTGTATTACTGGTTGCGTTTGCAGTTACCGGTGTCTTTACTTATGGGGGTAAAAATTTGCCCCCAAGCTTTCAGGCTGAAACACGGTTGCGGGTGATTACTCCGCTTGCCGGGTCTGTGCGTGACGCCTACCATGAGGTTTATTTTGCCAGTCGTCTGATAACCACCTATGCCCAAATTGCCACAAGCGATCAGATAATGATCGAATTGAGGGAGGATTTGGGCGTGCAAACCCTGCCGGAAATTAGCGTAAAAGTCATTCCGGAATCGGAGATAATTCAAATTGTGGTCGTAAGCCCGGATCGCAACCTCTCGGCTGAAGCAGCCAATCGCCTTGCCGAATTGATCATTTCCAAGCAGGATAAGGTTTTGGATAGCAGCCCCGCTTCTGGAGCCATGGATGTATTGGTTGATCGACAGAAAGAACTTCAGGCAGAAATAACGGAAGCGTCTGTCGAGCACGAAAAACTTGTTCGGACCTACTCTCAAATAACCGCTCAAATTCAGACCCTGAGTAGGAAGCTCCAGACAATGGAAGCTCTTTACCTTGACCTTGTTAATCATCAACGACAAACTGAAGCGGATGCTTTGGCCGTTGAAATAGCGGACCTCAGTCAACAATATGAGAAACTGTCGGCAGAATCTTCCGTCTATTTAGAGCAAGTCTTGATGCTCAGGCAAAAAATCGACAGTGATCAGCGCGTATATTCCGATCTCGTATATAGTAATGTCAGACCGCAACGCACACGTGACCTTATCGTCATCAGTCCGGCGGTTGTACCGTCTGTCCCTAACAGCCCTGGTATTTTGTTTTTTGTGGGGTTGGGTATCGTTTGCGGCTTGATCGTGGGTGTTGTTTTTGCCTTTGTCTTTGACAGTTTGGATACCCGGGTTTTTGCTATTGAACAGATCGGGCACTTAACGAACATGCCCGTGCT
The DNA here is from genome assembly GCA_016234555.1 of Chloroflexota bacterium. Lineage (GTDB taxonomy): Bacteria > Chloroflexota > Anaerolineae > Anaerolineales > Villigracilaceae > Villigracilis. The sequence continues at coordinate 59,203 of JACRBJ010000071.1, forward strand.
AGGTGTATTTCCTAAAATTCGGGAAGGTAAAAACCAAAACCGGTCAGATTTTCCCAATATTGAAAAAGCCACCCTTTACAAGGATTATTGGATGGTCTGTACAAGGATACAGGCAGTACTGCAAAACAAGTCAATCAGGACGGTTTTGGTGACAAGCACCAACCCAATGGAAGGAAAATCCACTTTTGTTTCCAGCGTCGCGATGGGTCTTGCGCGTAATAACTGCAAGGTTTTGATAGTCGATGCTGACCTGCTTAGACCCAGGCTGCAAAAAATATATCAGGCATCCGGCGAACAGGGTCTGAGTGATTTCCTTGAAAATGAAGATGTTAGGCTTGAGGACATCATTCAAAAGAATATTCAACCAAATGTCGATCTGCTTCCCAATCTGACCCAAAGCGATGCTAAGGGAATGTTCAACTCCTCCCAATTTACGGCCCTGCTTCAAAAAATAAAAAAATATGATGTTGTCCTGTTCGACTCGCCTGCGTTGCTTGTTACACCCGATACCTACAACCTGGCTAAAAATGTTGACGGCGTAATTGTCCTTGTTCAATGGGGACGTACGACCAGCGGAGACGTGCAATCCACATGCAATTACCTCGAAGGTGTTGTGGGACCGAAATTGCTTGGTGTTGTTTTGGGGCAGGTGCCGTCGAAAAAGGAACCGGATTATTACAATCGCAAGGATACCAAACGATGGCCCCGTTTCATGCCTAGAATAAACTAAAAAACAACCTCCTTGATGTACGGGAAGATGAATCTGGGCTGGAGTGCTTTTGGCTGTTCGGTGACGGAGCGGCTGAACGCCTCCATTTGCTATGGGGGTTCAAAGCAGGAAACCTGCCTTGTAATCTAGTCTGCGGAATTGAGAAATGGTTTCACACGATTTAGGATAGAGCAATTTTCCAGGATGTAAGTTTGATATGAGTATTTCAAAGGAAACAGACAACAGCTCCATAACCAAACCTGCCTCCAAGGTCATGCTGGGCGGGATTCTTTCCCTTGCTGGCGGTTTGGCTGGTAATGTTGTTATCGCTGCGATTTTTGGTGCCGGCGCAGACATGGACGCCTTTCTCACAGCCATGGTCATACCGGCATATCTTCAGATTGTTTTCTATAGCAGTCTGTCATTTGTTTTTGTGCCCGCATTTATCGATGCGGAGACGAACAGTGGCGATGATAATGCCTGGGCGTTGGCTGGGACTTTCTTTTGGATCGCGGCGGTTGCGTTGTCTTGTGTTGCTATTTTAGGGGCGTTATTTTCACCTCAGATTATTGATCTTGTCGCTCCTGGCTTTCAAGGGGAGAAGTCGGCGCTTGCCTCCAGGATGTTGTCGATTCTCGTTTTTACAATCCCTTTGAGCGGTTTGAGCACTTTGACGGTGGGAATCCAAAATGCGCGATACCGCTTTTTTGGACCCTCGGTCGCACCTGCTATTGGAGCATTGGGAAATGTAATCGTCCTCCTGATATTTTCCCGATTTATTGGTCCGCTTGCTTTGTGTTGGGGATATGTCATTTCAATGATCATTCAGGCTGGAATCACTGTAATTCCGGTGCTTTCCCACGGTTGGAAGAGAACGCTTCCCTTGACAGACCAGCGGGTGACTGGTTTGGGAAGGCTGATGGTGCCGCTTATATTCCTGGGGCTGGTGCTCAGTTTCTCCCCAGTAGCAGAACGCTACTTTTCGTCTTCGCTGCCAGATGGACAGATTGCTTACATGGGATACGCACAAAAAATCTCCAGCATGTTTGTACTTTCCCTGGCTTCCGGAATTTCGACAACCATTTTTCCGGTAATGGCAAGAACTTTTGCCTCGGAAGGGATTGCCGGACTCTCTAAAAAGAATGATTTTGGATTGCAGCTAACCTTTGCCGTGGCGTTGCCCGCCATCATGATTTCAGGAGCGGTGGCGATCCCACTAACCAGTATTTTTCTGGAGCGGGGGGCGTTCAGTTTTGCAGATACGCTTGGCGTGAGTCAAATTCTTTTTGCCTATCTGTTGAGCAACGTCCTTTTTCGGATGATTGGTAATATTCTCCAGAGAAGTTTCTACGTGTTGAATAATACGACAACCCAGCCTATTGTTGATTCAGCTTTTCTCGTCCTTTTTATTGCCACGGCACGTTTTGTTGTTGACAGATGGGGGTACGTTGGACTTGCATGGGCGAGCGTGTTTCGCAGCGGCTTGGGTATTTTAACCTTGTGGGTCTTGCTGCTCAGGAAGTTCCCAAAAAACAACTTAGGCAACATGTTTTTATATATAATAAAATACTTCGGAGCCGCGCTTGCCGCATATGGTTGCGCGCGTTTTACGCTGTTTCTGGTTGGGTCTCTGCCCGTTTTCTTTGAGTTGGCACTGGCTGGGTTGTTGAGTGTTCTGTTATATGGAGTCATCCTTCACTATATTGATAAAGATATGTTGTCTTCCGTCTTGGACCTGCTTGGCGCGCGGTATTTTGCAGGTATTTTCGAAAAAGGTAAAAAATGGCTGGTCACGATTGGGTTTCGAGAGTTCGAGAAAAAGGAGTCGTAATGGAAGACCCAATATCCGATTATGAACTGTATTTGTATTTCAGCTCCTTGCCCAGATTCGCCGAGGCAAGCCTGGATTGGCTTCCCCGAGATTATGAGTATGCCTTTGGCGAAGGGATGGATGACGAGTCCTGGTGGGTGACTCAGGGCGTAAAAGTGTTTAAAGAAATGATGGCTGATGAAATCGCCAGTTCAGGTACGCAGGTTACTCACATAATACCATTGAGCGGCGGATTTGATTCCAGGGCTATTTTAGGAGGGTTGCTGGAAAACCTGCCGAAATCCAAAATTGTTGCGGCCACCTACGGCATACCGGGTACATGGGACTTCGAAATTTCAAAGGACATTGCCCATAAATATGGTATTGAGCATGAGATTTTCGATTTGTCGAACGATAAATGGGATATCGATCAACTGATTGCGGCTGCCGAAAGTCTCCGAAGACCTGTAAGCCCATATCAATCATATGTCCGCCACAAAATAAACAATCACTTTGGAGCGGATTGCGTCTATTGGACCGGCTTTATGGGAGATTCCATAGGCGGGTGGAACCTGCCAAATATTCCAAATACTGACAAACGGGAAGCAATAAAGCTATTTTTGAATATAGAACCCACGCCAAATTACAAGGATGAGGCGTTTAAATCGAAAATAATTGAAAAAATACTGGCTGAATTTCCCTGGGACCGCTTAAGTCGTACCAAACTTTCCATTGATCAGCAGCTGAATTTTTGCCTTCGACAAAATTTCCTTCTTCAACCTACAATAGTATTAAGTGGTTTTGTCTTTAAAACGCCGTTTCTTAACAGGAACTGGGTGAATTTTATGTTGAATGCTCCCTATAAGTTAGCGCTTGACCAATATCTCTATAGGAAAGTTATTCAGGAGTGTTATGCTGACTTGTGGAAAATGAGATCTGCGTCGGCTTATGGAATGCCTTCATCTGCCGGTAAATACGAAATGTTTTTCGGAAAGGTAATCGCCAGATTAAAACCTTTATTTGACTCAAGTGACCCTTATCGTTCACACCCAAGAACCAACTATATCAATTGGACTGAGTCTCTGCGACATAAGGGATATTTTCAAGATACTGTTTATACAACGCTCGTTGACTTGAAGAAGCGCGCAATTATCGATCCAAGGGATATAGATACCTGGTGGAGCGAGCATTTAAACAGGCGGACAGATTATACGGTCTTATTAATGAACTTATCGAGCCTGGAACTGCTTTTGAAGGCAGGAGTAATGGCGTAAGTTGCCTGACCATGTGTTGCGCTTGACGGTATCGTTGGTTGCGTCCGCAGCATTGAGCGAGGAAGTTTTGGAATTGGACTAGAGAGTTTCGCGATGGAACACACCATATCCGACTATGAGATGTATTTATACCTAAGCTATTTGCCCAAGTTTATGGAAACTAACTTGGAATGGCTTGATTGCGACTTTGACTATACCTTTGGAAAAGGGATGGATGATGAGTCCAGGTTGGTGGACGAAGGCGTGAAATTATTAAAGCAAACAATGGCTGATGAAATCGCGGGTACGGGGGCAAATGCTGTTCACGTAGTGCCATTGAGCGGTGGATTGGACTCAAGGGTGATATTGGGTGGGCTGTTGGAGAATTTGCCAAGTTCCCAAATCGCTGTAGCCACCTATGGGATCCCAGGCGCGTGGGACTTCGAGATTGCCAAGAAAATAGCCCGTGAATTTGGGCTTCGGCATGAAGTTTTTAATTTGCTTGACGAAGATTGGGATGTTGACCATCTGCTCGCAGCTGCGCTCCGCCTTAGGTGTCCGATAAGTGTGCATCAATCCTATGTCCGTCAAAAAATAAACAATCATTTCGGAGTTGATTGCGTCTATTGGAGTGGTTTCATGGGGGACGTATTGGGTGGTGCTGATGTGCTAAAAGTTCCCCATACCGATAAAAGCATGGCCGTAAAAAGGCATATTAACATAGAACCTACTCCCAATTATAAGGACCGCGGGTTTGAAGATGCACTGGCTAATAAAATGCTTCTTGAAATCCCTTGGAATTGCCTGAAGCAGCCGAAATTTACCCTTGACCGGCAGCTATATATCGGTGACCGACAACGACAGCTTACTCGCCACATTACAATTATTGAAGGCTTTAACTTCAAGGCGCCTTTTCTAAATAAAGCATGGGTAAACTTCATGATAAATGTTCCTCACAAATGGCTGTTCGATAAATACCTTTACAAGAAAATTATCAAGAAAGGTTATGAAAGGCTATCGAAATTTCCTAGCACTGCTACCGCGGGGATGCCCTTTGGACCGGCTTCGAAATCTGAGATTTTCTTTGGGAGAGCCGCTGCCAAGTTGAAAACTTGCCTTGCTCCTAAAGATGTACATCATTCGCACCCCCGGACTAACTACATAAACTGGACTGAGTCTCTTCGGCACAAGGGAAAGCTCCAAGATTCGGTTTACGTGACACTTCAGGATATAAAAAAACGGGCCATACTCAATGAAAATGAAATAGATACCTGGTGGCGTGATCATCTAAGTAGGAAGGCAGATTACACAAGGTTGCTGATGAATTTATCGAGCCTGGAATTGCTTTTGAAAGCAGGAGTAATGACGTAGGTTGTTTGGCGTTCGTGATTGCTTTGATCTTGTGTCCTGAGAAATATGACATGCGCGAGCATAAGCGGTTACCGTTATAAAATTCTTAGAGTTGGATGAAGGAAATTAGCGATGAACAACGAAATTTCAGATTACGAGTTGTATTTATACTTTGGCCATTTGCCTAGGTTTTCGGAAGCCAGTTTGGACTGGTTTAACTTCGATTTCGACCATAATTTTGGCGATGGCATGGATGATGAATCCTGGTGGGTGGATGAAGGCGTAAAAGCCATTAAGAAAATGATGGCTGATGAAGTTGCTGCTACAGCTGTGAATGCCGTTCACGTAGTGCCGTTGAGTGGCGGATTGGATTCCAGGGTGATTTTGGGTGGTCTATTGGAAAATCTTCCCAAGTCCCAAATCGTTACGGCTACCTATGGAATACCGGGCGCCTGGGATTTCGAGATCGCCAAAACCATTACCCGTAAATTTGGACTTCGGCACGAGGTTTTTAATCTGCTTGATGAAAATTGGGATGTTAATTTGTTGACCGCCGCCGCGGCGCGCCTTAAAACCCCAATCAGTGTGCATCAATCTTATGTCCGTCAAAAAATAAACGATCACTTTGGGAAAGATTGCATCTATTGGAGCGGCTTTTTGGGAGACGCACTAAGCGGAGTCGTTCTACCGAAAATACCCGCCGGTAATAAACGTGAAGCTGTGGACAGATTTATGAAATTAGACCCCACGCCAAATTACAAGGATCAAGGATTTCGGGATGCATTGGTAGATAAAATGTTGCACGAAGTTCCATGGGAGCGTTTGGACAGGAAAAAATTTACCCTCGACCAGCAGCTTTTCTTTGGCGTCTGGCAAAAGCAGCTAACCCGGAACATTACAGTCATCGATGGGTTTAATTTTAAAACACCTTTTCTAAACAAAACATGGGTGAATTTTATGGGGAATGCACCCTACAAATGGCTGCTTGATAAACATCTTTACAAGGAGATCATCAAGAAGGCTTACAGGGATTTGGCGAAATTGGGCACCACGGAATATTCGGCTGGGATGTCCTTGTTTCATAGCTCAAAACTCGAAATCTTTTTGGGAAAGGTAATTTCAAGACTGAAACCTTATGTAATGTCGGGCGACCCCTATCGCTCTCATCCAAGGACGAACTACATCAATTGGACTGAGTCCCTTCGACATAAGGGAAGCTTGCAGGACTCGGTTTACTCGACCCTCGTCGACCTTAAAAGGCGCGCAATTCTTGCCGAAAATGATATTGATGACTGGTGGCTTGACCACCTGAACAGAAAAAAGGATTACACAAGGTTGTTGATGAATTTGTCGAGTCTGGAATTGCTTTTGAAAGCTGGAGTAATGGCATAGGCATTATGCAGGAAGACCTGTATGTTCGCTTTAATAAATAGGTAATTATGAACAGCGCGATGACTTTAGAAAAAAAGCAATTTACGGATATTTTTATCCTTCTGCCCATAGTGGCGCTTTGCGTCGATTTATTTACCCCCTATCCAATTTGGATGGGCTTCCTGCCATCGTGGATACGTTGGGGGTCCCATGCGGCGGTGGCGGCGATGATTTTAGTGTCGGTTTTTCGAATGTTTGGTCTGAAGCATATTCCGCGCGCCGCTTTGTTTATTCTCGCTGTCTCGGTCGTCTGGTCCTACATTGCGCGGGGGAGTGGACAGGGAATCCCCGTCACAATTTGGGGGGTGTGGTTGTTGTTTCAATTCCCTCTTGTTGCCCTGTTTATGTACCTCCAGCCAAACCCGCCGGAAAAACTCCCAACCTACCTTCGTACATACGGTTTGCTCATACTTGGTATACAGGTGATTATTCAACTGTTTCAATATGCTGTGGGCGTGAGACCCGGCGATGACCTGTCCGGCCTGTTTGGCAGAAATGGAACGGGGAATGCCGTTCTTTTTGATATCCTGATCTGCTGTGTGTTTTTTGGTTATTGGATAGCTAGTAAAAAATGGGCGGGACTTGCTGCAGCGCTGTTTCTCTCCGCGGTTTCGAGTGTCTTGGGGGAAATGAAGTTGTTCCCGGTAACGATCATTGTAATTGGCTTGATTGCGATTGTTCTTTACACCATTAAGTATAAGGCGCCCGGTAAAATGCTGTTTTTTTTGGCGCTGATCCTTGTCGTAGTGATGGCATTTTCCTACTTCTACAACATCATTGTGCCCGATGCGGATACGCTTCCGCTTCAGGTTTATATTACTAATCCTTCGGCCCTATATGGTTATCTCAATAATTCATATCGGCACAGCAGGGAGGGTGGAGTATATACCGACATCGGCAGGGGACATGCGGTGCAAATCGGATGGCAGTCGTTGCAAAAAACTCCTTTAACGCTTTTGTTCGGTTATGGGCTTGGCACGCGGAGTGAAAGCCAGACATTTGGCACGGCGGGGGTTGCGTTGACCACAGGAGATCTGGGGTTGTCGGTGGGCACAAGTATGCTTGTGTTGATGCAGGAAATGGGCTTGCTTGGCATGTTTGCCCTTGGCGGGTTGATCCTGTGGATTCTCCTGAGCTTGTTCGTTGATATTCGCGGGAACCCTGATTCGCCGGCAACTGAACTCCGCTATGCCTTGTTATTGTTCTCCTTATTGTGGGCTGTTTGGCTTTTGTATGCCACCTCCTGGACCATGCGCGTGCCGATGCTGCTTTATTGGCTGTCTTTGGGTTATGTCCTTGCTGAAGCCCGCACACCCTTCCCTGTAACGGTGAACAAAGTTTTTTAGGATAGATGATAAAAATGACACAAAATTCCAAAACAAACACCTCCCCTTATTTGGTCTGGGTTATCCCGGACGACATATTTAACTCGTTTTCCGCCACACCGCGGCTGGAGATTGCAAAGGAGATGCGCAATCTCGGATGGAAGGTGGACCTGATCGCTGCCGGCGCAAACGGCAGGCAGATGGTCCAGGACGTTGAAGTCCTTTGTTTTCCGCAGCCCAACGTATATTTAATCCGTCAGGTCATCTACCATTGGTATGTCGTTCGCCACGTTCTTCGAAACTGGCGGCAGATTGACGCCCTTCTCTTTCATCAGGTGTCTTTACCCTGGTTCTTGCTGCTTCGCTTTTTCAGCAGGTATCAACGCACCTCGCCCACATTTGTCATGGACACGCGCACGGTCCCGATGGAACCCGTTGAAAAGGCGACGTTCAAGGACAGGATTCGCGGGGAATTCTATTTCGTTATGAATAACCTGGCAAACCGCTTGATAGATGGGCAAACCGCCATAACACAGCGCATGGCAGAGTTGCTCGATATTCCCTCTGAAAAGCTTTGGGGAACATGGCCCTCTGGGGTTAATTTGGATCAGTTTTCGGTATCGATCGGGAACAGGCAATGGGGTGGACCCGGTGACCCGGTAAATATAATTTACATTGGCAGCCTGCATTATGAGAGGAACCTGACCACCTTGTGCAAGGCTGTTGTTTCTGCAAATGAGGCGGGAATGAAGTTCAAGCTTTTATTGTATGGTGAAGGGACTGAGAAAAAAGACTTGCAGGCTTTTGCCAGTGAACATCCTGAGGAGGTTGCCGTTTTTGATGGGGTGTCGCACGGTGAGGTCCCCGCCGTATTAGCCAGCGCCCATGTCGGCGTGCTCCCGTTCCCAGACGAGGATAAATACAAGGTGTGCAGCCCGATCAAGTTATTTGAATACATGGGATCTGGACTTCCGCTTTTGGCGACAGAGATCGTTTGTCACACCGATGTGGTGGGGAACGGTGAATATGTCTTCTGGGCTAAAAACGCGGAAGTCGACGGCATATTCGATTCGCTCAAAAAGGTATGGGATGCCCGCTTGTCGCTGCCAGCCATGAGCGGGGAAGCGCTCAAAGCGGCAAATAACTGGACTTACAAATCCTCCGCCAAAAGGTTGAACGATGCTCTTCGATACGGTCTGTCCATCTCCAAAAACGGCAAAACACCGAAAGTAAACGATCAATGACCCCGACGCGCATCCTGCACGTGATGAACGTTTTTTCCGACAGCAGCATCAGCCGCATTGTCGAGCGCATCATTCGGAACCTGGAATGCCGGGACTTCGAATGGCACGTCAGCGCCCTGGACGAGGACGAAGGAATGGAATCCGTGTTCAAGAGTCTGGGCGCCGCAACCGTTCATTTCCCGCTCGAACAAAACGCCCGCCAAGCCCTGCGCTCGTACATCCTTCGGCACAACATCGACATCGTTCATACGCACACGCCGCGCACAATCGTCGAAACCCGCCTGGCTCTCATGGGGATGCAGCGGCGTCCCCGTCATGTCGCCACCAAACACCTTTTGACCACCCCGAAGGATCGCCGTTGGGGAATCGTTTTTACCGCCCTGGATTACCTCTCTCTCTATCTACCCGATCACCTTGCGGCTGTCAGCGGGGAAATGGCGAAGAAGGTGGCAGCCCTGCCCGGCATGGATGCGAAGCGCGTCTCCATGGTGCGGAATGCCGTCCCGTGCGGGGATTTTTATCAGCCTGAAAAACGAGACGCTGCGCGTCTTGACCTGGGATTTGGTCCCGACCATTTGGTTTTTGGTTACGCCGGAAGGATCGAGCCTGTCAAACTGATTGATTTGCTTCTCCGGGTGTTTGCCGACATTCACGCCTTGTACCCAAACGTCCGCCTGATGCTGGTTGGCGACGGTGGTCAGCGTGCCGAACTTGAGCAATACACCCGCCAGTTGGGGCTTGCAGACGCCGTCAGCTGGCTGGGATACCGGGACGACGTCCCCAGCCTGTTGGCTGCAATGGACGTTTATGTTCAGCCCTCGCACAATGAGGGGTTGTCGCTCAGCATATTGGAGGCAATGGCGGCTGGCAAACCTGTGATTGCCACGGACGTGGGTGGTATCAGGGAGGTTCTAACGCCGGACCAAAACGGGTTACTTATCGCCCCCCACTCGCCCGAAGCCCTGTTCAAGTCCATGACGGTGATGGTTGCCCAGCCCGACTTGCGGACGCTTTTCGGTGAAGCGGCGCGTAAACACGTCTTTACCGAATTTTCACTTCAAAAGATGGTCGATGCCTACGGCAAAATCTACCAGTCACAGATCAAGGGAAATCAGACCCCATGACCGCGAAATCCTTGAACATCCTCATGATCACCCACCACAAGCGCTCGAAAGCGGTTTATCGTTCGCAAACGATTGCCCGTTACCTGGTGGAACGCGGACATCGCGTGACGTTGATCGTCACAGCCGACGAACGCAAGTTTGGCGTTGTGGAGTCGGAGTGGGATGGAGTCAGGGTGATGGAATCCCCGGATTTGTTGTGGGGCAGGCTCAGGTCCGGGTGGGATATTTGGTCATTACTTAATCGGGTGGCTTATCTCCACAAGGAGACCCAGCCCTACGACCTTATCCATTGCTTTGAAACCAGACCGGGGACAATTCATCCCGCATGGTATTTCAAGCAGAAACATAACCTTCCGATTTTCACCGACTGGAACGACTGGTTCGGGCGCGGCGGCATAATCGACATTCTGCGCCCGCGCTGGTACCGTTTTCTTTTCGGGTGGCTGGAGACCTATTACGAAGAGGCGTTCCGTCCATACTGCGATGGGACAACCGTGATCAGCACTGCCCTTGGGCAGCGGGCTGAGAAGTTGTCGATTTCTCCCAGCCGGATTTTGCACCTGCCCGGCGGCGTGGTTCCTGATCTTTACTTGAATCGTTCGGTGGAGGAGTGTCGCGGACATGTGGGGCTTCCGCTGGATATCCCCATTCTTGGCTTTGCCAGTTCGGATTCGTTTCTCGACATGGAGATAGCCCTCTCCTCGTTGGCGATTGTCGCGGAAACATTCCCGGACGTGAAACTCATCATGACCGGCGCTGTTAAACCTACGGTGCTTAAACAGGTGCAGGACCTTGGATTGGAAAAGAATGTCTTGCTTCCCGGGTTTCTTCCCGAAGAGGAACTCCCATGGTGGCTGGGATGCGCAAATGTTTTTTTACTTCCGTTTCCAGAAACAGTTTATAATGTTGGGCGCTGGCCCAATAAGATTGGTTTATACATGAGTCTAGGACGTCCCTTTGTGACCAACCCTACCGGTGATGTCAGGACATTGGTACAAGAATATCGGGCGGGGGCGATGGCAGATACCACCCCCCAGGATTTTGCTGACAAGATTATATTCCTGCTCCAAAACCCCGACCTCGCCAACCGGATGGGTCACAACGGCAGGGAGGCGGCATTGACAAGATATAACTGGAGCTCATTGGCTGCCACGCTGGAGGATTTTTACCTGCGCATCCTAGGCACGGAAAGGATTTCCAAATGATGTAGGTTTGATATCAACATGTTGGCGCTTTTCATTTGTTCATCTGCAATGGCTAAATCTTGAGATGATACTTTAGTGGTAATGATTTGGAAGGATTTTGGCACATCGAGGCGTATATGTTGTTAGATGACGAAATTATCGAGTTTCATCCCGTAATTGGAAAACGATTGAGGCCGGACATCCGGCGTGTGTTGGCTCAAGCTGAATGGGGTGAATATGTGCTTCAGTCGAATAATTATGGTTTTCGTTGCAATCGCGACTTTTCGCCCGCCAAACAGGTGGGCATTAAGCGGGTAATGATCTTTGGCGATTCGTATGTGTTCGGCAACGGAGTTTCCAACGAGGCGCGTTTTACCGACTTGATGGAAAAGCTTATCCCGGATGTCGAAATCTATAACTTCGCCCTGGAAGGCTTTGGTTTGGACCAGCAGTACCTGTGTTACCAGGAGATTGCCGCCGCCTTCGAGCACGATCTGGTGATCATTGCCCCTGCAATCGAGACGATACGCAAATTGACGGCGCATTATGAACTGGTCTCGGATGAGCATAATGTAAAGCGATGTTACGTCAAGCCCTACTTCGACCTGGTTGACGGAAAACTGGCGCGCAGGAATGTTCCCCTGCCGGGTGGATACGTCGATATTGACCACCTTCCGCCATCTGAAAGGGAAAAAGTCAACCGGGCGACACCGTTTGCAAAAGTCGGCGATATCCTGAACAAGATGCGCTTAAAGGATGTCGTGGTGGGGGCGGTTCAATACCAGCCATTTCCTGAATACGATCATTCGGACACGCCTGCCTGGCGGATTATGCAAGCCATTCTGTCGGAATGGGTGGCTTCCAGCCCTCAACCTGTTTTGGTATTCCCTTTGCCCGGCTTTATCTATGTCAAGGGAAAGGCGAACGCGAAGAATTACCAGGCGCGTTTTCAGGAAGCGGCGGAACAAACCAATTGCCATTTGTACGACCCGCTTGCGGATTTTTTGAGTCTTCCCATTGAAGAGCGCAGGAAACAGTTCTTCCTCGAAGGGCACCTGACTCCGCGGGGGCATGAATATGTCGCCAAAATTCTTGCCCCGCACATTCAAAATATATTGCAAAATCTGTAAAACAGATCGCAAAATCCCAATAATTTATAACTTCTGGAGGTTACATGTCTGAGATACAAAGCAAGATCCGCCAGTTTTTAGTGGAGAATTTCGTCCTTAGCGAGCGGATAGACGAATTAGGTTTTGATGAATCCCTGATGGAAAATGAGGTTGTGGATTCGACAGGTATCCTGGAATTGGTCTTCTTTGTGGAGGATCAGTTTGGTATTAAGATCGATACCTCCGAAGTCCTGCCGGAAAACTTCGATTCCATCAATGCTCTTGCGGCTTATATTCACCGCAAGCAGGACGCCCGGTAAAGCCGCCGCCATGTGTGGAATTGCAGGCAAGATAAACCTTAAGCCAGCGGAGCCGATAGATTCGAAGGTGATCTATCGCATGCTGGACGCCATCCACCATCGCGGCCCGGATGAGAACGGGGTTTATGCAAACGATCAGGTCGGATTGGGCAGCGCACGCCTGTCCATTATTGACATCGCGGGCGGTCGCCAGCCGATCTCCAATGAGGACGACACGATCTGGATCGTCTTCAATGGAGAAATATACAATTACGTCGAGCTGAGAGTGGAACTGGAAAAAGCCGGCCACGTTTTCCGTACCCACAGCGACACCGAAGTCCTTGTCCACTTGTATGAAGAGAGACCGGATGACTGGCTTCTTCAACTAAACGGGCAGTTCGCCATCGCCTTGTGGGACCAACGACAACGTTCGCTGGTTTTGGCGCGGGACAGGATGGGCGTGCGTCCGATTTATTACACGCTCAGGAATGATTTTCTCCTGTTTGCTTCGGAGATGAAAGCCCTGTTCGCGCATCCGGGTATCGAGTCCGAATTGGATGCCGTCTCGCTCGCGCAGGTTTTCACCTTCTGGACTACCCTCAGCTCCCGCTCCAGCTTTCGCAATATCCAAAGCGTGCCGCCCGGTCATTATGCTGTCATAAAAGACGGTTCTGTAAAGGTCACCCGTTATTGGCAGATGGACCTCACCACAGGCGATATTCCCAGGTCGTTGGATGAGGCGGGGGAACAGCTTCGGTGGTTGTTGGATGACGCGGTGCGCCTGCGCCTGTTGCGCTCGGATGTGCCTGTTGGCGCCTACCTCAGCGGTGGATTGGATTCCTCCAGCATTACAGCGCTTACCAGCCGGCATACCGACACCAAACTGAGAACCTTTAGCATTGCGTTTGGCGACCAGGCTTTTGACGAGTCGCAGTACCAGAAGCGCACCAACGAATACCTGAAGGTGGACAACAGCGGAATCCATTGTTCCAACGCAGACATTGGAGAACACTTCCCGCAGGTGGTCCGTCATGCCGAGATGCCCCTGCTGCGCACCGCACCGGTCCCCATGTTCCTGCTCTCGGATCACGTGCATAAACAGGGATTCAAGGTTGTCCTCACCGGCGAAGGCGCGGATGAAATCTTGGGCGGGTATGATATTTTCAAGGAAATGAAGATCCGCCGTTTTTGGGCGCGCCGACCTGATTCCGCCATGCGACCACTTTTGCTGCACCGTCTCTACCCGTATATTGATACGGTTGCATACGGCGGGGACGCTTACCTGAAAAGTTTCTTTGGGAAGAATCTCACTGACGTGGATGACGTCTTCTATTCACATCGCCTGCGCTGGCAAAACACATCCCGCTGTTGGCGCTTCTTTTCTGCCGAAGTCATGGATCAGGTCAAGGGCTATGATCCGCTGGCGGAGTTGGCTGGGACGCTTCCCGCTGGTTATAAAAAATGGGATCCGTTCGCCCAGGCGCAATATCTGGAGACGACCGTATTCCTTTCCGAGTACCTGCTTTCCTCGCAGGGCGACCGGATGGGGATGGCGCATTCCGTCGAAGGGCGCTTTCCGTTCCTCGACCCGCGCGTGGTTGACTTCGCCGTGAAGCTGCCGCATTACTTCAAGATGTATGGGCTGCGCGAGAAGGCAGTCTTGAAACACGCCATGCGCGGCTTGCTGCCACCGGAAACGATCAACCGCTACAAGCAGCCTTATCGCGCCCCAATACGGTCGGTGTTCTTCGGCGAGAAAAGTCCGGAGTACGTGCGCGAGTGTCTTTCGCCGAATAAATTGCAGGAAACCGGGTATTTCAATCCTGCCGTGGTAGCTGCCCTGGTTGCCAAATGTGACAGCAACAGGAAGGTCAGCGAAACGGAAGAAATGGCTCTTGTCGGTATCCTGTCGGTCCAACTATTACATTCCATGTGGAGGTCTTAATGTCTGAACTAACCAAAGCCATGCAGGTTCCAGTTGAAGAGGAAGTGAATCGTATTACCGAGTGGCTGAAACGTTATGTGTTGCATGAATTCAAACGCCGTGGCGGCGTGGTCGGCGTAAGCGGTGGCATTGACTCCTCCGTTGTCCTGGCGCTGGCTGTCCGCGCCTTTGGAAAGGACAAGGTGCTTGCGTTTTCCCTGCCTGAAAAACATTCCAGCCCGGATAGTAAAGACCTCGCGCTGGAACTCACGGAAAGATTCGGTGTGAAGTGGACAGTCAATGAGATTGGATCGGCACTGGCAGCCATGGGTTGTTACAACGGCTTGAACGAATCCATTCGGGAAACCTACCCTGATTATGACCCGCAAACGGATAAGATCAAGCTGGTCTTGCCGGATAATTTGCTCGACAAGCCAAGCCTGAACGTGTTTTCCCTGGTGCTTGTCCGACCGGGACAAGAGGAGCAGCGAAAGATTTTATCCCCTCACTCCTACCTCGGAATTGTCGCGGCATCCAACATGAAACAACGCACCCGTATGTTGACCTTGTATTACCATGCCGAGAAACATAATTATGCTGTCATCGGTACGGCAAACAAGAACGAACACGACCAGGGCTTTTTCGTAAAGTATGGCGATGGCGGTGCGGACTTGCAGCCGATACGGCATCTCTACAAGTCGCAGGTTTATCAACTGGCGAGTTATCTGGGAGTTCCCGAGAGTATCATTGATCGCACGCCGACCACCGATACCTACAGCGCGGGAAGCACGCAGGAGGAATTCTACTTCCGCGTTCCCTTTGAACTGCTGGACAAAATCTGGCTCGGTATGGAGAAGGGGATGTCGAATGCGGCAATTGCAACCGACCTTGGCTTGACCGAGGAGCAGATTGCGCGAGTGACCTCGGACCTGGTGCAGAAGAAGCGCACGACTGAATACCTGCGGGCGCTCCCTCTGGCTCTCAATTCATAGATTCTTCCAGCGTCGATAGTACGCATTGAGCAACGGCACAAATTCCGCCGTTGCTTTTTGATTCCCAGCCTTGTTGGGGTGGTCGTCAGTTGTCGGGTAAGCCAGCACGTTGGACATGCCGCCGACTTGGTGTTGAATTGACCCATCCCGCCAGCGGTGATGATTCCCAGATTCCTGCCCCAGGTCGTTGACGCCCTGACCGCCGCCGTTGGAAGTCAACACGTTGTAAAGGTCGAACACAGCCACGTTCTTGAGCGGGTAGTTCGCCAGCCAGTCATGTGCCAACCACTGGTTGAACGCGCGCGCGTTGGTCCCTACCGGTGAATAAAGCAACGGGGGCGCTGTGATGGCAATAAATAATTTGTCGGGGCGCTGTTGAAAATGCTTCAACAGTTCGATGTAGATTCCCTTTGCGTTGGCGACGGTGTAAGCCGCCTCATTTTTGTTCCTGCCCAGCACCGCCTTGATCACGGACTTGGCGCGGTACACCAGATATTTTCTGGCGTTCTTCGGGTCCGCTGGAATGGTGACTGCCCTTTCACCGCAGATCGGGTTTCTTTCGATTGGCGGCACCGGCGCGGTTGGGTCGCCTCTCAGGGTGGAGTTCGGAAAGCACGACTTGAACAAAATGACTTCGTTTTCGCCGGGCGGGAGTGTCTGCTGGCGCGTGTAACGGGCGACCTGTTTGTCTTCCTTGAATAGCGCTTCGAGATATGTTGGAAACCATTCGTACCAGTCTCCGATGTCGGTTCGGTCGCCAATCAGGTTTGGTCCCCAGCCATAGCTCGTGTCGCTGACGAAATAGTTGTTGTCGCGCAAGGCAATGCCCAGCCCGCCGTTGTCGTCCGCCAGCCAGTTTCCCCCAACGGAGTGATGGACAAAAATCAGGCGTACCGGCTGTGACGGGGGAGTGGGATTTTGCTCCGTGTTCATGTCACCTCCATTTTCCTTAGTTCAGACTTGACCACTTTCCCGTGCTGGTTTGTCGGCAGGCTTTGCAGGAAAACCACATCCCTGGGAACCATGTAACGCGCCAGCCGTTGCATACAGTGGTTGATGATTGTCTGGTCTGTGACCTCCGCATTGGAACGCAGGACGACAAAGGCCCGGATCGCCTCGCCGCGGAGCGGGTCTGGAATGCCGACGACAGCAGTCGCCACGACCTCCCCGACCTCCATAATGCACGCCTCGACTTCCTGACTGCTGACCCGGTTTCCGTAGGATTTGATGAAGTCGCTCTTGCGGTCGACGATATAGATGTACCCGTCTTCATCGAGGGTTGCCATGTCGCCCGTGTGCAGCGAGCCGTTGATAAACTTCTCGGCATTTATTTCCGGTTCATCCAAATATCCCGGTGAAATGTTTTTCCCACGCGCGACGATCTCGCCGACCTCGCCCGGCTTCACTTCCCCGCCGTTTTCATTCACAACCTTCAGTTGCACATCGGGTATTCCGCGCCCGATGGAGCCAAGCTTTGTGCTCAGAAGCTCCGGGGGCAGATAAGACAGACGGGCGGTCGCCTCGGTCTGTCCGTACATGACGAAGACTTTTGCGTTCGGGTGGCTGCGTGTAAGTTCTTCGATCAGCACGGTTGACAGTTTTCCGCCGGCTTGTTGGATTTTCCGCAATGCGGGCAGGGGACGTGTGGGGAAGGACGAATTGCGCAGGTACATTTGGAAAGTCGTCGGGACGCCCGCAAACCCCGTGCAGGCTGTCTCAGCCATCAGGTCCAGCACTTTCTCTGGGAAGATGACCGAATCTCCGAGGACCAGCGATCCACCCACCCGTAGGTGGGTGTGCAGCAGGGATGTCCCAAAGCAGTAGTAGAACGGCAGGAGCGCCAGGATCCGGTCGTCGTGACTCAAATCCAGATACTCGACGATCGATTTGGTATTGGCCTGGATGTTCAGGTGTGTGATCCTGACCACCCTGGGCTTCGCCGTGGTGCCTGAGGTAAGCATCCACGCGGCGTCCTGGTTTTCGTCGAATTCGGCTGGTTCGGAAACCCAGCTCGCGGTTGGCTGATCCGCCGTCAGCGCGTCTTCGTTGATCTGGGGGAGGGAGGCGTCAAAGGCGGCTGAATACTTTTTCCGCAATTTATTATCGACGCACAGAACTTTGCAGCCGATCTGTTTTATTTGCGCCGCCAGTTCATCGGGAGGAAGTCTTGTCGCAAAAGGCACGGCGATTGAGCCGATTTTCATCGCCGCCAGGTAGCCGGCAACCCAAAGCATCGAGTTGCTTCCCAAAATGCCGATGGGAGCGCCGGGAGTTGCCCCCGCCGCGCGGAAGGCATCCATCAATACGAGGATCGATTTTTTCAACTCTTCGTAGGTATATTTTGTTTTTGGCGTAATCAAGGCAACTGCGCTGTCAACATGATCTTGAAGCAGGTAATCGGTCGTATTCATATGCCCTTCAATTCTGTTCATCGTGACGGTTTTTGTGCCACTCGGGGGAAGCCGACGCCAGCCATTTCCCATGACTTGCCCTATTTTAACGTTTTTCCGACGGGAAAGCTAAAGCGATTCTTTGAGATTTGAAACTTTATTGGTTATTTTCCTGTGAGCAGAAATTTGAAGAAGATCCCAAGGTCTCGCAGCTTTGGGAAAAATGCGGGGACGCGTTTGCGGTAATCGAGATAGCTATCGCCAAAGCGTTCGACCAGCTCTCTTTCCTCCACCAGGCGGGTCCAGCCGACAAAGCCGAGAGGTATGAGGATGGCGAATGCGATTGAATTGGCATTGCCGTTTATCAATGCAAGCCCGATGAACAGGCGCAGAACACCGGCATAGATGGGATGGCGCAACACGGCGTAAATGGTCGAATTAATGATGTGCCCATCCTGGGGGTGATAGACGTATAATAGGGCGAGGTTGTCCGCGCCAAAGGTGAAAATACTGCGGATGCACAATGCCGCGCCAATTAAAAGGGAAAGCCAGCCGAGCGTAAGAAACATATTTGTCCACCAGCCTTGCGGAATTTCGGGGCCGTTCATATAGCCTGCGTGCGCGACGGCTCCAAAAATAAGCGCAAGCCCGGGTATGATGTAATGGGCGAAGGCGTTGCTGTAAGCAAGTTCCCCATACTTCTCCCTGTATGCCTGCTTGCGGGAAAAGAACAGGCTCAGGATGAGAAATCCCAGCGCGACGATGATGATCTGGCTGTCGATGCTCCAGGTGGGGATGTTGTCTGTGACGATGAAGTAGGCAGTGACCAGCGCAAGCAGACTTGTTGCGTAAAAGACAGTGAGTATTCTCCCGCCTGTTGAATTCAACTCAGGGACATGTTTTGCGAGTTCGTCCATACCTTTAAATTTCATTGGAACCTCTCTGGTGAATATATTGCTTTGTCCGATAATGTCAAGCAAGACTTCGATTTTTAGTCGGCAGGTTGAATTCCCAAATCCTCAGCGGTGATATTCGCATTTTTCAGCGCGGAGAAACTCAACTGCGAAGGGTCAAGGTTGAACTTCCCGCTCACGCGGTCGAAGAGGGCGTGGTAACCAGCCTTGACCATCATATCCCAGTCGAGTCCCAGCAGGTCGGCGATGCCGCGAATCATCTTCGCATCCTCGCCTTCGATTTCGACGAACTGACCGAACGGCAGTTCGTCCAGCATGATGTGAGCGCCGTCCAGGTCGTAGGTGGCGCGGAACTTTTCGTAGAAGACAACGACCCGGTATCCCAGCGCTTCCAGCAACTCCTTAGCCTTTTCAAAATCCTCGACCACGAATTCGATCTCGCGGCGGCTGAGGATTCCCCCCGCCTCCTCCTCGCTTGGACCCTTGAAGGTCATCCGCGCCTTGTCGTCCTGCCGCAGCCGCAGCACGCGGAAGGAACTCCGCAGGTCGTTATTGGCGTCGTCGAAGCGCAGGTTGATCTCGTGGATGCGAGGTTGAATCAAACGCGCCTTCAATTCGAGAAGGCGCTGTTCGATCCCATCCAGATTTTTTACAAAAAACTTGGCTTCGATTTCCTGTCCGTTCATGCCTTTATTGTACACTCAACAGGGTTTGTTTTTGCTCCACGCTTTCACCGGGATTCACGCGGATACGCCCCACAACTCCGTCACGTGGCGACTTGAGTTCGTTTTGCATCTTCATCGATTCAAGGATCAGCAGCACCTGCCCCTTTTTCACTTCCTGACCTTCCTCGACCAGCGTGGAGATCACAAGCCCGGGCATCGGCGCTTTGAGATGGAATTCGCCGCCCGAAGCCCCGCCGCCCCCCGTCGAGGTCTTCAACCGCCTCTCGCGCTCATCCTCCACCTTGACCTGATACTGCCGTCCGCGCAGCAACACATCCCAGTTTTCCTCGTTTTGGTAGACAAAGCCTTCATAGGATTTTCCGTCCAGAATCAGGGAGAAGACCGGCTGCCCGCTGACCGATTGGAAATCCGTTTCAAGCAGCCGCTCGCCGATGCGGATATGCCTTTCGTCCACGACCTCAACTTCAAATTCCTGACCGTCAATCGTTGTCACATATTTCATGCGATGACCTCAATCCAATCGTAAATCGTCAATCTGTAATCGTAAATCATCGGTGCATTCTTTCCCAACGCCCAACCCACTTCCAGTTGCTGGTATCGCGCTCGTTCCTGCGGACGATGTTTGCGTTATGTTCGCTTTGCTGGTGCGCAACCAGTGTGGCAAGGATGGCGGCGATTTCCGCGTTCGCGGCTCGCGCCTCGGCGGCATCGTCCATCGAGAAACGTTCCTCGACGAAACGCGTATCCACCTGACCGCCCATGAAGCGGTGCGAATCCATCAGTGTTTGGTGAAAGGGAATGTTGGTGCGCACGCCGACGATGCGATACTCTTCCAGCGCACGGCGCATCCGCAATATGGCTTGTGCTCGCGTCTCGCCCCAAACGACCAGTTTGGCGATCATCGGGTCGTAGTAGGGCGTGATCTCGAAGCCGGGATACACGCCCGTATCCACGCGCACGCCATGCCCGGTGGGTAGGATGCTGTGCGTGATTCGCCCCGTCGAAGGCATGAACCCATTGAACGGGTCTTCGGCGTTGATGCGGCATTCGATGGCGTGACCGTTGAATTGGATTTGTTCCTGCGTGTAACTCAACTGCCGACCGCGTGCGATGCGGATTTGCTCGGCGACGATATCCACACCTGTGACCAATTCCGTGATGGGATGCTCCACTTGCAGCCTGGTGTTCATCTCGAGGAAGTAGAAATTGCGATCCTTGTCCACCAGAAACTCGATGGTCCCGGCGTTGACGTAATCCACCGCCTGCGCCGACTTTACGGCGATGCCTCCCATCTTCTCGCGCAGTTCATCGTCCATGAAAATGGAGGGTGCCTCCTCCAGCAATTTTTGGTGACGGCGCTGGATCGAACATTCGCGCTCGCCGAGGTGGATGACGTTGCCAAACGAATCAGCCATGATCTGGAATTCGATGTGGCGCGCTCCTTCGATTAATTTTTCGAGATAGACGTTGCCGTCGCCGAAAGCGGATTCCGCCTCCCGCCTCGCCGACTGGAGCAGGGTCGGCATTTCCTCCAGGCTTTTGACTTCCCTCATGCCTTTTCCGCCGCCGCCCGCCGTGGCTTTGATCAACAGCGGAAAGCCGATGCTGGGGGCGATGCGCAACAGGTCATCGTCGGTCATGTTGCCAACATCTTCGGTGCCGGGCACAACCGGCACGCCCGCCTTGATGACCGTCGCCCGCGCCCTGCCTTTGTCTCCCATCGCCGCAATGGACGAAGGCTTGGGACCGATGAACGTGATGCCCAGCCTTTCGCACTCGGCGGCAAAATCCCCGCGCTCAGCGAGAAACCCGTAGCCGGGATGAATGGCTCCCGCACCGGACTTTTTCACCACGTCAAAGAGTTTGTCTGCGCGCAGGTAGGAATCGCGCGAAGGGGAGGGGCCGATGGGGTAGGCTTCATCCGCATAACGCACGTGAAGCGCGTTGCGGTCTGCTTCTGAAAAAACGGCGACCGTGCCGATGCCGAGTTCGCGGCAGGCACGAATGATTCGGACGGCAATCTCGCCGCGATTTGCAACCAATACTTTTGTGAACATGAATTCAGTGCTCCCGTGTTTCCATGTCAAGTGTTCCCGTGTTTTTTCGCGACACAGGGACACCTGATACTGGAACACTTACAGCGGTATATTTCCGTGCTTCTTGGCGGGGTTGGCGTCGCGCTTGTTGCTCAGCATCTCCAGCGCGTTGATCAGGCGCGGACGGGTTTCCTTCGGCTCGATCACGTCGTCGATATAACCGCGTTGTGCGGCGACGTATGGGTTGGCGAATTTTTCCTTGTAGTCGGCAACAAGCTCCGCCTTCTTTTGGACGGGGTCTTCCGCCGCATCCAGTTCCTTGCGAAAGATGATGCTCACCGCGCCGTCGGGTCCCATCACGGCGATCTCGGCGGTGGGCCAGGCGAAGTTCGCGTCGCTGCGAATGTGCTTGGACGACATGACGCAGTACGCGCCGCCATAAGCCTTGCGGGTGATGACGGTCAGCTTGGGCACGGTGGCTTCGCAGTAGGCGTAGAGCAGTTTCGCACCGGAGCGGATGACCCCGTGATGCTCCTGGTAGGTGCCCGGCAAAAAGCCCGGCACATCCTCGAAGGTGACAATCGGGATGTTGAACGAATCGCAGAAACGGACAAAGCGCGCGGCTTTCTCGCTGGCGTCGATGTCCAGCACGCCAGCCAGCACTGCGGGCTGGTTCGCCACAATGCCGATGGAGTGACCGCCGAGGCGGGCAAAGCCAACCACCACGTTGGGGGCGTAATTTTCGTGAATCTCGAAGAAACTGCCGCTGTCAACGATCATTTGAATTGCATCCTTGACATCGTAAGGTTTGTTCGGGTCGTCGGGGACGATGCTGTTCAGCGCCTCCTCCATCCGCAGCGGATCGTCGCCCGCCACGAAGGGAGGGTCTTCCATGTTGTTCTGCGGCAGGTAACCGAGCAGTTTGCGGATCAAATACAGGGTGTCGGCTTCGCTTTCAGCGGCAAAATGGCAGACGCCCGATTTTTCGGAATGTACGCTTGCGCCACCCAATTCCTCCTGAGTCACATCCTCATGGGTCACGGCTTTCACCACATCGGGACCAGTGACGAACATATAGGAGGTCTTGCGAGTCATGAAGATGAAATCTGTCAGAGCTGGGGAGTACACCGCGCCGCCGGCACAGGGTCCCATGATGGCGGAAATCTGCGGGATGACGCCCGAAGCCAGGGTGTTGCGCAGGAAGATATCCGAATATCCCGCCAGCGCCACCACGCCTTCCTGAATGCGCGCCCCGCCCGAATCGTTCAAGCCGATGACTGGCGCGCCGTTCTTCATTGCCATGTCCATGATCTTGCAGATTTTTTCCGCATGGACTTCGCCGAGACTGCCGCCAAAGACGGTGAAGTCCTGCGAGTACACGTAGACCAGTCGCCCTTCGACGGTTCCCCAACCCGTGACAACCGAGTCCCCCGTAAACTTTTGCTCATCCAGCCCGAAGTCGTGTGTGCGATGGACGACAAACGCATCCACTTCGCGGAAGGACCCCTTGTCCAGCAGCATGTCCAGCCGCTCGCGGGCGGTCAGCCGTCCCTTTTTGTGTTGGGCGTCGATTCGCGCCTGTCCGCCGCCAAGCCGCGACTTTGCTTTCAGCTCAGTCAATCGTTCGGTTTTCGTTTTTATGCTCATTTTTCTCTCTTGCCAATGGTTTTGCGTTGAATAGGATGAAGATGAGTGCTGTCAGATTTACTATAACAGCGAACAACCCGTTTGGATGCGGGCTTTGCCAGACGAGTCTTTCGATCCAATACCAGGCGCTGTAGCCTGTTGCGACCCCAACCAGCAGATTCGCAGCCCAGGGCTTTTTCTGCCAGATGCTCCAGGCGAGGAACAGCCCTGCCAGCATCCACACCCCGCCGCTGACGGCGGTGAGAATCGGCGGTTGCGACGCCCGGAATTCGGTCAACACATCCCGCCAGGCGAGGGCTGTCCATAGGCGCAAGCCATTCCACGCTGACAGGATTAACACCAGCCAGTACAGCAGGGTTACTCGAAATGACAGCCTGTTCATTGTTGATACTTCGGCTCTTCGAGCAGGTACATCAGGTTTTTCCCGCCGTATTGACTGAAGTTTTCGAAATACGGCGCGAACTGTCCATAGTATGGTGGAAATCCGAGCAGCCGTGGGCTGGCAAAAACGATGGTGATTCCCCGCTGCCTGAGATAGACCGCCGCCTCCTTGTTTTGCAGGGCGCGGAAATAATCATAACTGTTGATCAAACCGTCCATGTTGACGATGGTGCGGTCATGGATGAAGTAGCCCACGTTCCCACCACCGGTCATGCCGATGACCGCGCCGGGCCGGGTGTTTTCCTCGAGGTAGGGAAGCACCTCCATGAAGGGACGGTCTGACGGAAAGTAGTTGTAGCGCATGACGGACTTGACATCGACTGCGAACTGATATGCCCAAAAAACGCTCAATGCGACGGCGGCAATTTCAAAAGTGAGGCGAACGAACTTTACCCTTCGCAGAGGACGCAGGAGCAGGTCGAGCAGCAGCCCGCCTGCCAATATTGCCAGGATCATCTCGCTGACCCAGTACCATTCCTTTGCGCCGCCGTAGGCAGTGGCTGTGTAGGAGAGGATTTGAATCCCGCAGCCCGCCATGAGCGGGATGAGCGCCATGTTCGAGAGCGCCTTTTTTGTGCGGCGTGAATTCAGGAGAAAAATAATCAACGCCAGCAGGACGACGGCAAACATGGCGATGAAATAACGTTCATTCGCCCTTGCGGAGCTTGGGTAAAGCGGATAGATTTTTCTCCCCAGCCAGACCAGCAGCAGGGATGCCGGCTGCCAGGCATCGAACGCCCCTTGATAGCTGATGCCGAAGAAGCTGGTCCAGTCGGGAGCGGGGGTTTCGTACACTGTGTTGATCAGGGTTCCCCACCAGCGTTTTATCTGCCCGCTGACGGGTGAGGACGTGCCGAAGGCAATCTTGTTGTAAAGCATATACAGCCCGAGCGCTCCACCTACGATGCCATAATAGATGCCGCCCTCGGTCAACCACTTTTTCCAACTGGCTTGTAATTCGGCGAGTGGGGAGGTCGTTTGTGCGCTTTGACCGTCGAACCGCATGAAGCGTGCGACCAGCCTGAGTAAAAGAATGAGCACAAGGCTGATGCCCCAGTCGATCACAAAAGCGCTGCGCGGAAAGCCCTTGCCGATTCCCATCTGAATGAGAACCTGATAAAAGCCTGTCGCAAGAATCGAACTGGCTGTGATTGCCAGCCCTACCTGGCGGATGATCGTCCAAACCGAACCGGAGCGTGGGTGTTGGTATCCGCCAAGGAAGTACAGCAGGACAGTTTTGACGACGAGCATGAGCATCACGGCTTCCACTGCGGATGCCGCGTAGGTTGTGTTGTACTGCAATATGCCTGTACGGAGCGCAACCGAAGAAGTCATCGAAGCGAAGATGATTACCGCATCCAGCGGCAAAAAGTAGCGAATTGGCTTGTCGCGGAAGACGACCCAGATTCCGCCAATAACGGCGAGAAAGACAAGGTCGAGACGGCTGAACATGGCAATCGTCGCGCAGGCGGCAAGCACGGCAACCTGTCTCGTTGTCACGGGCTTGGAGCGCCATTCCCTTTCGAACTGCGAAAGTTTGTAGATGAACAGGACGACTGCATATGCGGCAAGCGGGGTTTCCAGTCCCGGCTTGTAGACAACGAAGTGAATTTGCAGGCTAAATGCCCAGAACGACGCGGCAAGCATCGCCACGGCATGGGAAAGGTTATCTTTCACCAGACGGTAAATGAGTACGGTGGTTGCGGCGTTCAGCACCGCCGTCACCATGAGCAGGACTCGCAGCGGCAGGATCAGGTCGAAGCGGGCGAGCGCAAAGACAGGGATGCAGACCAGCATCCACAGCGGATGATAGCCGTTCGTCGGGTTGATTCCGTCGAAGGTGCTGCCCAATCCCTCGCTGATGTTCTGCGCGACCTTGAAATAGTAATAGGCATCGTCACGCATGAACCACGTGTTGGGGAAATTGTAGGCATCGGAAAATGCCGCATAGAGGTGGACGCCCAGAACGACGGCAACCAGCGCGGCTTCAAAAGGGGGAATACGCTTGATAAAGTTCATTATGTATATTTTATTCGATTTGTGCCGGCAAATTATCGGCCATCTAGTTTCCTCCCTGCGCCGGCCGCCGGCAGCCATGCTTCGGCGGTTATTTGATCCCCAGTTCAGACCTCGAAATCACCAGCCTTTGGATTTCGCTTGTGCCCTCGTAAATTTCGGTGATCTTCGCGTCGCGGAAATATCTCTCAATGGGAAGCTCCCTGCTGTAGCCCACGCCGCCGTGGATTTGAACCGCCTGATGTGCCACGAACATGGCTGTCTCGGATGCGTACAGTTTTGCCATGGACGCTTCGAGCGTGTAACGCCTGCCGGTGGTCTTGGAATTTTCCTTGGCGAGGGCGGCGTTGTAAATCAGCAAGCGCGACGCCTCGATGCGTGTTTTCATGTCGGCGATTTTGAAGCCCGTCCCCTGAAACGCGCCAATCGGCTGACCGAACGCTTCACGCTGCCCCGCATACTCGCGCGTGGCTTCGTAGGCAGCCTCCGCGATCCCAAGCGCCTGTGCGGCAATGCCGATGCGCCCGGCGTCCAGAACGGTCATGGCGATTTTGAAGCCTTCGCCTTCCTCTCCCAGCCTGTTCTCCGCCGGGATGCGGCAATCTTCAAAGACCAGTTCACTGGTCGCTGAGGCGCGGATGCCGAGTTTGGGTTCCTTCCTGCCGCGCACCAGCCCTTTGGTTTTGCCGTCCACGAGGAAGGCGGTGATGCCTTTTTGTTTTTTGACAGGATCAGTCATCATAAAGACGACGAAGTAGTCCGCCACAGGTCCGCTTGTGACCCAGGACTTGCGCCCGTTCAAGACGTAGGAATCCCCGTCCCGCACGGCGCGACTTCTCATTTCGCCCGCATCCGATCCGCTTTGTGGTTCGGTCAGGGAATAAGCGCCAATGGCTTCCCCCGAAGCGACGGGAGTAATGAATTTCTTCTTTTGCTCCTCCGTCCCAAATTGCAAAATGCCGTGACAATACAGCGAGTTGTTGACCGACATGATCACACCGTGGGATGCGTCCACCTTGGAGATTTCTTCGAGCGCCAGCACGTAGGCAAGGGCGTCCATTTCCGCGCCGCCGTATTGTTCGGGGACTTCGATGCCCATGAATCCAAGCCCGCCCATTTTCCTGATGGTGGCATGGGGGAATTCCCCGCTTTCATCGAATTCCGCCGCGATTGGGGCAATCTCCTTTTGTGCGAAGTCGCGCGCGGCGTCGCGCAGCATCTTATGTTCCGCGCTGAGCGGATGGATGGGAAGGTCTGTCATTTTTCACCTCTGGCGAAGAGTTTTGTGGGATTATACCGCCTGCTTCGAAATTTTCATTCCATTCTCTTGTATAATCCACTGCCATGAACAATTCCTCCTCCTATCTCAATCCCAAGTGCGAAGCGCGCAAGCATCCGAAGGCTGGGTGCGGCGTCTTTGCCGTCTCTGTCATCGCCAAAGGCGAACTTGTTTCATTGTGGGGCGGGCGCATCATTGAAAAAAACGACCTTGACCCATCGCTTCCCCGTTTTACACAGCGTATTCTCCAGCTGGATGAAGATTTGTACCTGCTCACCTCCGAAGACCCGGAACCAAACGATTGTTTCAACCATTCCTGCGAACCCAATTTAGGATTCTTCGGACAGATCGGGCTGGTTGCCATAAGGGAGATCGAGCCGGGCGAGGAGTTGACCTTTGACTACGCCATGTCGGATGGCAGTCCCTACGACGAATTCGAATGTCACTGCGGGTTGTCGCATTGTCGGGGAACGATCATGGGTGATGATTGGAGAATCCCCGAACTTTGGGAGAAGTACGACGGATATTTCTCGCCCTACCTTGCGCGGCGGATTGCCACATTGCGCGCCGCCCAATAACCATTGATGAAACATCTACTCGGCGAAAAACTAAACCTCGACTGGAAGGTTGCAGTCGTCACGATTGTCAGCACCCTGCTGTTGATCGTTGACCATTACTACGTCTTTACCGACTACAAACATTGGGATCGTTTCATCTTTTATTTAGTCATCCCGCTGGCGCTGATCCTGGTCCTGTTCCGCGAAAACCCGAAGCAATACGGTTTTACGCTGGGTGACTGGAAGCTGGGGCTGGCTTACACCGCGCTTGGGATTCTCCTCATGGCTCCCATCCTTTATCTTTTGGGGAGCGGCGACGAGTTAATGAGGGTTTATTATCGCTGGCTTTTGCCCGGTCTGCCGTGGAATACGTTCATCGATCTCATCGGCTGGGAGTTTTTCTTTCGCGGCTGGATTTTATTCACCTATCTACGCCGCTTTGGACACGACGCCCTGTGGCTGCAAGCCGTCCCGTTTGCGCTGGCTCACATCGGCAAACCCGACATCGAGACGCTCTCCACCATCTTCGGCGGGTTTGCCTTTGGCTGGGTGGCGTACCGCACAAAATCGTTCCTCTGGCCTTTCCTCATCCATTGGTTCATTTCCAGCTTTGTCATCCTGGTTGCAGCGGGCGCGGTATGACCGGTTACGAAATTCGCGCCGCCCTCGAAGCGGAATCGACTCAAATCAGGAATCTGATCCATCTGGTTGGGATCAACCCCACGGGTTTGGACTGGCGACGTTTCATCGTGGCGGTGGATCAGCGCGGACAGGTGGTCGCCTGTGGGCAGGTTAAGCCGCACGGGACGGAAATCCGCGAACTGGCTTCGATTGCCGTTCACCCCGACCATCGCAAACTTGGGCTGGCGCGCGCTGTGATCGAAGTCCTGCTGCGTGAAAATCCGCGTCCCCTGTATTTGATGTGCATGTCGCATAACGGACCCATGTATGAAAAGTTTGGCTTCCAGGTTTTGCAGACCGGGCAAATGCCGCGCTATTTTTCGCGGATCCGAAAGTTGCTCGACGTTGCCAGCATATTCAAAAAATCAGATGAAGAATTGCTTGTGATGAAGTTGGAGTAAAATCACCGTATGAAGAATGTCTTGTATGTTTTGCTTGGAGTCCTGGCTGGTTTCGTGCTTGCGGGCGGACTTATGTATGTTTCGCGCGCGCCGGCTGGCGAGCCGATTATTTTGCAGCCCGCTCCCACCAAGGCGCCGCTTGCCGTGCATGTGGTCGGCGCGGTGCCAAGACCCGGCTTGTACGAACTGGCGGAAGGTTCGCGCGTGCAGGATGCGATCGATGCCGCCGGCGGCTTGCTTGCCGAAGCCAGCACAGATACGCTCAACCTCGCCAAATTACTGGAGGACGGTCAGCAACTGGTTGTCCCGTATGCAGATGGCAGGGCGGTGACTACGGCTGGCGAGACGCTCGACCTTCCGTCCGCTGAGACCGAACTTCCGCCTGAGGCGCTCGAGCCGGCAATCACTGAAGATCCGAACATGGAATTGCTGAACCTCAACATCGCCACGTTGGAGGAACTTGAGGCTTTGCCGGGCATCGGTCCGACCCTCGCTCAACGGATCATCGATTATCGCGACCAGAACGGATTCTTTGCCGTTGAAGACCTCTTGAACGTCCCCGGTATCGGTCAATCCACGTTCGATCAGATCAAAGATTTGGTGACGGTTTGATGTCGGGCTTTGACCATTTTGGCGTCATTGCCCCATTGTATGCGCGGGTGGCGTATTCCAAAGCCGCGGTCATGCGCGAACTGGCTGACCTGCCTGTCAGCGGGCGGCTGCTCGATGTGGGCGGTGGCACGGGACGGGTTTCGTCCGCGATCCGCGATCTCGTGAATGAAGTGGTGATTGCCGATGTTTCATTTGGGATGTTGAAAGAGTCGCCGCGTTCCCAGCTCGACCCCATCTGCGGCGGCTCCGAGTCGTTGCCCTTTGCCGACAACTCCTTCGAGCGCGTCATCATGGTGGACACCCTGCATCATGTCATCCATCACGCCGACAGTGCCCGTGAAATGTTCCGCGTGTTGAAGCCGGGCGGGGTGCTCGTCATCGAAGAGCCCGACATCCGCACCTTTGGCGTTAAGTTGATTGCCCTTGCTGAAAAATTATTGCTGATGCGGAGTCACTTCCTCGAGCCAGATCAAATTGTGAAGTTGTTTCCCGATGGGGAAAAGACAATCAAGGCGGAAGATGGAAATGCCTGGATAATCGTAAAAAAATAGGTCGCGTTTCAAACGCGACCTACACCTTTATTTGCCAGCCAGCACGCTTCTTGCAATGACCAGCCTGAGGATGTCGCTTGTGCCTTCGCCGATGGTCATCAGCCTTGCGTCGCGGTACATCCGCTCGACGTGATAGGCGCGGCTGTAGCCGTTCCCGCCGTGGATTTGGATGGCGTCGTAGCAGACCCGTTCCGCCATTTCGCTGGCATAGAGTTTTGCCATCGCCGCCTCCTTGCTGAATGGGCGACCCTGATCCTTGAGCCATGCGGCTTTGTGAACCATGTTCCGCGCCAGTTCGATTTCCAGCGCCATGTTTGCCAGCTTGAACTGGACAGCCTGGAACTCGCCGATGGGCTGGTTGAACGCCTTGCGCTCATGGGCGTATTTGACGGATTCTTCCATCGCCGCCCGCGCCAGCCCGACAGAGATTCCGCCGATGAGGATGCGTCCCGAATCAAGGGTGGCGAGGGTTTGCTGCAAGCCGCGTCCTTCCACGCCGACCAGATTCCCAAGTGGTACGCGCACGTTGTCGTAGGTGACGCCATGGGCGGGGGAGCCGCGCAAGCCCATTTTCTTTTCAGCGGGACCAATCGTCAGTCCCTTCGCATCCGTCGGGACGAGGATCATGCTCAGGGATTTCGATCCGCCCTTCGGGTCGCTGCGGACGAGGGTGATGACGTATTCGGCAATGCCCGCGTTGGTGCACCACATTTTCGCGCCGTTGATGACCCACTCATCGCCTTGCTTCTCGGCTTTGGTGGTCAGTCCGCCCTGGAGGTCGGAGCCGGCATCGGGTTCGGTTAATGCCAGCGAGCCGAGTTTACCCTTGCCCTGTGACATGCGCGGCAGCCAGGCTTTCTTTAATTCCTCCGAGCCGAAGACGGCAATGGGACCCGTGCCAAGCATGTTGTGGGCGGTGAAACTCAGGGCGGTCGAGCCGCAACCCCAGCCGAGTTCCTCCATTGCGATGGTACAGGAAACCATGTCCACATTCGCACCGCCATACTCTTCGGGGATGTTCATGCCAGTCAGCCCAAGCGGACCTCCCTTGCGGACCGCATCCCAGTTGAACTCTTCGTTCTCGTCCACTTCCCGCGCCTTGGGCTTGATCACCTCTGCCACAAACTCGTGCACGATTTTCTTCCACGTTTTTTGTTCTTCGTTTAAATCAAAATTCATTTTTACTCCTTGGGAACTGTTTTTCTAAATGGGGTTCTCCGTTTCTGGCGGGATAAGGGAGCACGATCCATTTTTGCCGCGGATACTGCGGTGTTACATGGATTCTCATGGATTGGTTTTTGAAAGAATCCGTGCACATTCGTGTAATTTGCGGCTGGGTTTTTCCAGTCAGCAAGACAAACTCTACAGTTCCACGCCTTCATGCAATTCGGGATAATAAGTTTGTGCGAGTCCGCGTTCCTTCAAAAGTCCTTGCAGGGTCATGGCTTGGCGTTCTTCGCCGTGTACCAAAAAGATTTGCTTTGCCGTGTCCTTTACGCCCAGTGCGTACTTCATGAGCAAATCCTGTCCTGCGTGACCCGAAAGCCCGCCGATGGTCGCCACGTCACATTTTCGTTTGTGCACTTCGCCAAAGATGTTCACCTGCGGCTCACGGTCAGCCAGCCTGCGTCCCATGGTATGGGGAGCCTGCCACGAGACGATGCAGATTGTATTCTTCGGGTCTCCGATGTTATTGCGGATGTGATGCACGATGCGTCCTGTTTCCGCCATGCCCGAAGCGGAGAGGATGATCATTGGCTCCTTGCGTTCGTTCAAGGATTTGGATTCTTCCACCGACTTGACGTAGGTCAGCATCTTGAAATCCAGCGCGGGGTGACGAGCTTCCTGCACGAACTGGCGCGTCTCTTCGTCGAAACATTCGGGATGATTTCTGAAGACCTGCGTGGCATTCACAGCCAGTGGACTGTCCACAAAGACGGGCACATGCGGCACGTCGCCTTCGGTCATCATCTCGTTCAGGTTGTAGACCAGTTCCTGGGTGCGCCCAACAGCAAAGGCGGGGACGATCACCTTGCCGCCGCGCTCCACCGTCCGCTTGACCACATCACGGAACTCGATAAAGGCATTTTCAGGATTGCTGTGCGACTTGTCGCCGTAAGTCGACTCCATGATCATGTAGTCAACAGCTTCGGGCAGGATGGGATCGCGCAGCAATGGCATTCGATACCTGCCGATGTCGCCAGAAAACCAGAAGCGGATTTTTCGTCCTTTTTCTTCGATTTCGAGGGAGATGGATGCCGAGCCGAGGATGTGACCCGCTTCGTGGAAACGAGCGACCACGCCCGGGATTGGTTCGAATGCCTGATCGTAGTCCACTCCTTTGAGGTGGGTGGCTGCTTCGTCGGCATCCTGCTCGGTGTAGAGCGGTTCGATGGGGTCTTCGCCGCGCGCGGCGCGTTTCTTGTTGACGAACTCCGCGTCTGATTCCTGAATGCGCCCCGAGTCGCGGATCATCAAACCGCTCAACTCGGCGCTGGCGCGGGTGGAGTAGATGTGTCCTTCGTAGCCCTGCTTGACCAGGTTGGGCAGGTTGCCCGAATGGTCGATGTGCGCGTGCGAGAGCAACACCGCATCCACGCTGCGTGGGTCGTAGCGGAAGTTGAGATTGCGCTCGTAGGTCTCGGCGCGTTTGCCTTGATACATCCCGCAGTCCAGAAGCAGTTTTGAGCCGTTGATTTCCAGCAGATGCTGGGTTCCTGTTACTGTGTGCGCTGCGCCGTGAAATTTAATTCGCATTTTTTACTCCCAGTACTTTTAAGATTTGTGCGCCATATTTTTCCACCCGTGATGGGGTTTCCTTCATCAGGCAAGCCAGTTCATCCAGATTCTTTGGCGGTTTCTCAGCGATGACCGTCACGTAGGGTTTCGGCAGGATGACGTCCGACTCGACGCCCATTTCCTGCCCGGCGTTCTTTCTCCATACCTTCAGCTTTTCAAGCCGCCGCAGGAGCGCATCGTTCCGCGTCTCGGTCTGTTTCCGTTCGACCAGCGGAGCATCCATTCCGTGACGGACCGCTGCCAGCACACCATCACCCCACAGTTGGATTTGCCTTTCGCTCATGCCGAGCGCCGAAAGGTCGACCTTGTGCTGGGGCGGATTCTTCGCCATCATGACAAGGGTATCGTCCATGACTACCTTGTAGACGGGACGGTTCAATTTTTCCGCTTCCACGTCGCGCCATTTGCACAGGAATGCCATGATGGTTAGGTCGCGGGGCGAAAGGTCCTTGCGGTTGGCAAAACGTTCCCACGATTCACCATTATTTTTGTGTCTGTGTTCGTCGAACAGGCAGGCGCGTGCGAAATCCTCCTTTGCAAACTCCAGGCGTCCCTTTTCGCGCAATTCCTTTTCCAGCACGTCGCGCAGGTCGAAGAGATAATGCGTGTCGAGCCGCGCGTAGTGGATTTGTTCCGTTGTCAACGGACGCTTTGCCCAGTTTGCCTTCTGGTGACGTTTATCGGTCTGGATTTTGAACTTGCTGTTCAGCAACGTGTCCAACCCGACGGCTGGGTAGCCCAGCACGCGGGCGGCGTGCATCGTGTCGAACAGGCTGGCGAAGGAGAAGCCAAAATCTCGCCGCAGGCAGATCAGGTCGTATTCGGCGGCGTGGAAGATTTTTTCGATTTTGGGATTTGAAAAGATGGGGGCGAGCGCGCTTAAATCCTTCAGCACAAGGGGGTCGATCAGATAGTCGGCGCGAGTGGATGAAATTTGCACCAGGCAGACTTGTTCACGAAAGGCGTGCAGGCTGTTGGATTCGGTGTCCACTGCCAGGCGGCTTTGTGTGACGAGGTCTTCGAGCATTCGTTGCAGTAATTCTTTTGTGTTTACCCATACAGGCGGGGGCAGCGTTTCAGACATATAGGCTGATTATAAACCTTTCAGGCGGCGGGGGAATTACAAATTGCGTTCAAGGACTTTTTCCATCACCATGCCGTCTTCGCCGTCGTTGTAGTATCCGCTCCAGATGTCGGTGGTGACGTAGCCATCCTTTTCATACATGGAGATGGCGACCTGGTTTGAGATACGGACGGTGAGGCGCGAGCGCGGGACGTTGAGTTTGGCTTCGCAGGCATGGAGCAGGGCGCGCCCAATGCCCCTCCGCCTGTAGCGTGGATCAACCGCGATGGTGGCAATCCACCCCCAGCCGTCGCGCGGACGCGGATCCCCAGCCACGAATCCCGCCATTTGCCCATCCTCCACCGCCTTGAGTCGAATCACGTCGGGGAAGGTCAAAACAGCGATCAGATCGAACAGGGACCAGGCATCCTTGTCGAAACTGTCGTGTTCGAGCTTGCGAAGCGCGTTGAGGTCGAGGAGGGTGGCGGGGACGATTTCCATGCGGGAATTGTATCAATAAAAAAGTGGAAAGTGGGATTTCCACTTTCCACTTTTCAATATTGTTACGCGTTTATCCCTTGCTGCTGCTCTTGCCGAGGAAGTTATCCAGCATGCTGGTAAATTCCATCGGGAAGATGAATTTGGCGGAGGGGCTGGCGCCGATGGACTTGAGGGTTTCGAAGTATTGCAGGGTCATGGTCTTTTGGTCCACTGACTTGGCGGCGTTGAAGATGGCTTCGAGCGCGACGGCAAAACCTTCTGCGCGTAAAGCCTGCGCCTGCTTTTCGCCTTCTGCGCGGAGGACGTTGGATTGGCGCTCGCCGTCAGCTTGCAGGATGGCGGCTTGCTTGGTGCCTTCGGCGCGGTTGATGGCTGCCTGCTGGTCGCCCATGGACTCGGTCACGAGCGCGCGGCGGATACGTTCGGCGGACATCTGGCGGTTCATTGCGTCCTGCACTTCGCGCGGCGGGACGATCTCGCGGATTTCGACGTTGGTCACTTTGACACCCCAGCGTTCGGTCACTTCGTCGAGGCGGGTGCGGAGCATGTTGTTGATGTGTTCGCGTTCCGAAAGCACGTCGTCGAGCGGGATGCCGCCGATGACCGCGCGGAGGGTGGTTGCCGCGATACCTGCGGCGGCTGATTCGAAGTTGCCAACCTGCAATACGGAATCGGTCGGGTCGAGGACTTTGTAAAACCACAGGAAGTCGATCGAGATCGGGGCGTTATCCTTTGTGATCGAAACTTGATGTGGAACTTCGCGGACTTGCTCGCGCAGGTCCACTTTGACGCCGCGGTCGATGACCGGGATCAGGAACACGATGCCGGGTCCGCGTGAGCCGACGCAGCGTCCCAATCGAAAGACAACGAGGCGCTGGTATTCGGGGACAATGCGGATGGCATTGGCTACAACGATCAACGCGATGATGACTATCGCGCCAACAACACAAATCAGGCTACCGCCAAGAAACTCCATGGTTCTCTCCTTTTGAAATTATGATTTTTCGGATGAATCTTTTTCCACCACGAGGACAAAGCCCTCGCGTCGAATCACACGCACATGACTGCCCGCCGCGATCTTTTCATCGCTGCGCGCCGACCACATTTCCCCGTTGACGTAGACGCTGCCTTCGTCGCCAATTTTTGTCTTTGCCTCGCCGGTCTTTCCGACCAGTTCCCCCAGGTTGTGGCTGGGGGCGATGGCGGCGGCTTGAATCGCCTTTCGTACCGCGATCCATAGGAAAGCTGCCAGCAGGCTCGACGCCACCAGCGCGACCACGGGATCGACGCTGGGTTTCCAGCCGTCTTTGGTGAAGAGGAACACCGATCCAACCACCAGCAGCAGGATGGAGATGGCAAGATAGAGTTCGCGTTTCGGCTTTTGGATGGCGTATACGAAGGGGATGAAGCTCAGGGCGAGGACGATCAACGCCCAACCGTTGAAGGACATGTTGTAGACCGCATATCCCGCCAGCGCCAGACAAAAGAAGGCTCCAACCTCGAACAATCCCGTGCCGGGTGTGACGATTGCCATCAAGCTCAGCAATACGCCGCCCAGCAGGATCAGGTATGCAACATTGGCTTGCAGTAGAAAATCCATTTGTGCCTCCATTCGATTATACAACAGGAAAGGTGTATCCAACCAATTTGTAAATGCTATTTCATTTCACATACGGATTTTCCCCCGCTTTGTTGCGGGCGAAGCGGGGCGTCGGAGGGGCGCTGGACGGTTGCTACATGTCACTGGACGGTTGCTGCCTGTCGCTGAACGGTTGCTACCTGTCGCTGGATGATTCCTTCATGTTACCTTCCCAGACCTGACACCTAAAGTTTGTGCAAAATACCCTACAAGTCATTGATGATTGGCTTATTGAACACCTTCTTAGACATAGATTTCACAGATGGGCACGGATTTTTCGAACCAATCAGTGAAAATTCGTGAAATCCGTGGCAAGGTTTTGGGTAAACGCTAGTCACAAATGATAAGTTGTAGCCCAATCTTGGATTGAGCCTGTCGAAATCTTGGGCAAAATTTAGGTTACAGGTCTTGCTACAATAAATCACGGCTGCAATTTATAAATCTGTTCGCCGACTATCGTCCAGATATTCCCTTCCGCATCTTCTGTAATCGGGTAATCAGCAAATGTTTTCACAACCGCGCTTAAACACCATGTTTCATTTTTTACATCATACTTTACGATCCCAACATCGCTGGCAAACCAAAGGTTCCCATCGGAAAATTCATGCACTGAAAACACATTTGCCCAACGATAAGCATAAAACGGGTCGAAGGAGTTTACAAATACAGGCGGCAAATCCATCGAGTGCCAGCTATAGTTCCCGTTTGCGTCTGGTTCCAGCCTGTCGAAATACGAGACCCATACGCGCCCTTCTCGGTCAACAGTGATGGCTTTAGTGGCGGAATACAATTCAAGTTGTTCTTTGACGTTTTCTGCCATTTGTGGAGGAAGTCCATAATCGGACACTTTGCCTGTTTTGAGATCGAGCATTATTAGGTTAAAGCCGCCTCTATCGGGAAACGTGGCATATTTCTCTGCCCAAATATGGTCGGCATTATCCACTGCAATTGTTTCCACCTCGAAATCGTCAAACAGCAGCCTGGCTTGATTCTTCGTGGGATTGTAGAGGTAAATTTTTCCATCTATCACAACTGCCAATTGACCATCGGATAATTCGCCCAAACGACCACTGGAGGTAGGGATACGATATTCTTCTGGCAAATACGTGAACAGCCCATCTTGGTCTGCTATGACCTCAAAATCATCATCATCGGGCTGATAACGCGCTAATGCAGAATAATCGCTGCTTAGAACAGCCCATAAGATTCCATCTTGAGTGACATAGATATCTCCCACCTCAAAGAACTTGTTTTTATTATCCAAGATTTGATATCGTTTTATCTCTTTTGTCTGGGTATTGTATCGCATAATGGAGTTATCAAAAGAATAATCAGCGAACCAAATATTCTTCCCATCAATAGATGCAACAATTTTGTAATAAACGTAATCACTGGTCATCATACCAAACTGTGTGGGGCTGAGTTGGGGCTTCCACCAAGATGGAAATTTATAAGAGAGAACGCTAAACGGGTCATTAGTATATGACTTCCTTTGCGGCATGGGAGAAGGGATAAATGCCTGGGGCTGACTCAGGCATTTAGTTCCCGTATCTTCAAATGTCCGATCTTGACCTCTGTTATTAAGAAACCAACGTGCAAAGATCGCCAAGACGGCGAGCAAAATGAAACCTGCTGATATCCAAAGAATTCCTTTTCTATTCACAATATCACCTTATTGTCCGAGCGTGAAAATTCATTAGTACAAATGGAGACCATTCCCTTAGAGAAGAGCCTGTCCATCTGGGACAGGCTCTTCTCGTTGGGCTATTGCAAGCTAAAGGAGTAGTAGGCGGACCACTTGGAGGGGCCATTGGGACCCTGTGCCATCACACGCCAGAAGAGCAGGGTGTTGGCTGGGAGGTTGGCGGTGGGAGTGAAGGTCGAGGAGGAGGCGGTGGTGTTCACCAGCGTGGTGGAGAAAGTGCTGGTGGTGTAAATCTGGATCGAATAGGAAGTCGCGCCGGGCACATCGTCCCAGTCGAAGGCGGGAGTCAGGTCGGAGGTGGGCAGGGTTCCACTGGGGGAAACCAACGTCGCGGCGGTCATGGGGATGCGGAAGGAACGGGTCAGCGACCAGCCGGAGAAGTTGCCCGCTGAACTGAAACTGCGGACACGCCAGTAGTATTTGGTGTTCGGCGAAAGCGGAGCGGTCAGCGTGAACTCGGAGACGGTCGGACCGCCGCTCACATCCTGAGTCAACACAACCGAGGAGAAGGCGGCATCGGTCGCCACTTCAAGCTGGTACCTGCCGAAGGTCACACCTGCGGGGATAGTGGAGTTTGTCCAATCGAGCTTGGGGGTGAGGGTGTCGGTGACCAGCAGATTGTCCGCAGGGGCAGAGAGCAGCGGGATGGAAGGCGTCGCAGCGGTGGTGATGGAGAGGAATCCCGAAGGCAGGGAAGGACCATTCGCGCCGTTGGCGATCACGCGCCAGAAGAGGGTCTTGTTGGCGGGCAGGTCCTTGACGGGTGTGTAGGTGGAGGCTGTGGAAGTTCCCGTCATCAGAATGGAGGCAAAAGTGTTGACCGTCGAAACCTGGACGGTATAGCCGGTCGCGTTGGGGACATCATCCCAATCGAAAGTGGGACGGTTGGTCTGGACGCTGCCCGTGGGAGAAACAAGCGTCGGCGCGGGCATGACCATGCGGAAGGAGCGGGTCAGCGACCAGCTCGAATAGTTGACGCCGCTGTCGAAGCTGCGGACACGCCAGAAGTATTTGGTATCGGCTGTCAGCGTCGGCAGGGTGAACTCGGAAACAACTGTCGGCGGAGTGCCAGCTTTGGTGGTCACATCCTCTGTCAGCATGATGGAAGAGAATCCCGAATCGGTCGCCACCTGGAGTTGATATCCGCCGAGGGTGACTCCCACCGGTGCGACGACGTTTGCCCAATCCAGTTTGGGAGTGAGGGTGTTGCTGACGAGGGCGTTATCCAGCGGAGCGGAGAGTGTCGGTGCAGGCGGCGGGTTGGCGGTGGTGAAGGTGAAGGGATTCGAATGCAGTGATGGACCGTTCGCGCCGTTGGCGATCACGCGCCAGAAGAGGGTCTTGCTGGCGGGCAGGTCCGTGGTGGGAGTGAAGTTGGAGGCGGTGGTGTTCGTCTTCACCAGGGTGGAGGCAAAGGTGCTGACGGTGGATACCTGAATGGTGTAGCCGGTCGCACCTGAGACGTCGCTCCAATCGAAGAGCGGGCGCTTCAACGTGGCTGTGGCATTGTCTGCGGGCAGGGCGAGGGCGTCAAGGACGGGTGCGGGGATGATCATGCGGAAGGAACGCGTCAGCGACCAGCTTGAGTAATGGCGGTCTTCGAGCGTGGCGAGGTTCCCATCCTTGTCGTCGAAACTGCGGACATGCCAGTAGTATTTGGTGTTCTGTGTGAGGGCGGCAGGCGTGAACTCGGAAACGACGGCCAGCGGAGTGCCAGCCTTGTTGGTCACGTCATGAGGTTGGACATCGGAGGAGAAAGCAGGATCGGTTGCCAGTTGGACCTGATACCCGTCGAGAGTGACTCCCGCCGGGGCGACGACGTTTGCCCAATCCAGCTTGGGAGCATTGGAGACGAGGAGGTTGTCCACCGGGGCGGAAAGCACCGGCATGGGCGGCGGGTTGGCGGTGGTGAAGGTGAAGGAGTTGGACGGCAGGGAGGGACCGTTCGCGCCGGTGGCGATCACGCGCCAGAAGAGGGTCTTGTTGGCGAGGAGTCCGGTGACGGGGGTGTAGGTGGAGGCGAAGGTGTTCTGGTTCAACACGAAGGAGGCAAAGGTGTTGACCGTCGAAACCTGGAGCGTGTAGCCGGTCGCGCCGGGCACGTCATCCCAGTTGAAGGTGGGTTTGTTGGAGTCGAGCGCCTTGCCGTTCTCCGGCAGAGACGACGGACTCAGTGTGGGAGCGGGCAACGCCGTGCGGATGGAACGGACCAGCGACCAGGCGGAATATTGTCCGCTGGAGTTGTAGCTGCGGACACGCCAGTAGAAGGCAGTGTTTTCCGCAAGCGGCGTGGAAAGCGTGAACTCGGACACGACAGTCGGGATGATGCCCGTCTTGTCGGTCACGTTTTGATTGAGGACGACGGACGAGAAGGCTGGGTCGGTCGCCACCTGGAGCTGGTAGCCATCGAGGGTGACGCCGAGAGGCGTGGTGGAGTTGTTCCAATCCAGTTTGGGCAGATAGTTGGTGGTGAGCGCCTTGTCGAGCGGCGTCGCCAGGACGGGAACCGAGGGCGGGTTGGCGGAAGTGAAGTTGGTGGAGGAGGTAGCCCAGTCGGAAGGTCCGTTCGCGCCGTTGGAGCGCACACGCCAGTACAGGGTCTTGCCAGCGGGCAGGTCCTTGTCGGGCGTGTAGATCGAGCCGTTCACCGTGGCGTTGACAGCGGGGCTGGCAAAGGTGCTGGAGGTGGATACCTGGAGGGTGTAGTTGGTGGTGTCGAGGACATCGCTCCAATCGAAGGTGGGACGGTTGTTCGTGAGCGGCAGGGTCAGCGGCGTGAGGACGGGCGGGGTGAGCGCCGTGCGGAAGGAGCGGGGAACCGTCCAGCCTTTGGTTTCGTTGATGGCGTTGAATGACCGCACCCGCCAGTAGTAGGTGGTGTTGGAGGGCAGGTCTGATGAGACAGTATATTGGGAGGGAGCCAGGACTGCTTCTTCAACCAGTGCTGAGAAGGCGCTATCCGTTGCGACCTGTACCTGATAGTGATGCAGGTTGGGTGTCGCATCAGCCCAGTCGAGCAGGGGAGTGTAGTCGGTGACGAGGGCTTTGTCCGCGGGTGCGGTGTATGCAGGAATGGAGGGATAGCCCACACAGGTGTAGATCTTGACGTCGTCAATCACCCAGCCAAAATAGTAATACTCATTGTCCGTGCCTAAGACCCAGCGGAACTTGACGGACTTCCCGGCAATTGATGTTAGGTTGTATTGACTGGAGACATATCCATGACTGTCGCCGCTGAAGGCAGAGCGTCCGCCGAGGGGGTTGTCCCAATATGTTTGCAGGACACCGGCGTAGTTTTTACCGGATGAGTATAACGGTTTGGCGTCTTTCCATGTGGCGCCATTATCTGTTGAGTATTCGAGCACGCCACCATCGTAGTATGTCGTGTTGTAATAATCAAAGAGGTATGCGTGTTTGAAGTATAGATAGGATGTTCCGGAAGGCAACTTGACAGCATTGCTTAATTGCAATATTGATGTTGAGTTGGTTGAGACATCATCTCCGTACATCATGTGAGTTGGGCTGGTGGCATAGAAGTCGTCCAGATACCAATTAGCCATCGAATTGCCAGTTATTTCCCACTTCTCAATTCCATTTTCAAAATCATCCCCGAACAAAGTGACGGGAGCGGCTGTGGTTTGACCTGCTGGACAAACTGCCGCTTCCATGTGGAAATTCGCGGCAGGCTGTCCGTTCATTTGGACAGCGTCCAATGCCTTCTTGACCTGAATGCAGTCTGCGCTGGTGATGCCCTTGTAATTGGTCGCGCTCAGGTTCACGCAAGCCTGCTGGAC
Organism: Chloroflexota bacterium; assembly: GCA_016234555.1. Lineage (GTDB taxonomy): Bacteria > Chloroflexota > Anaerolineae > Anaerolineales > Villigracilaceae > Villigracilis. The sequence goes on from JACRBJ010000071.1 coordinate 100,669, forward strand.
CGCGTAGTATAGGTCGGAGTAATCCGCGCCAGAAGAAAGCAGGTTCGTATTGACTTCATAGTAGATAGCGGCGGTCTTGTCCCAGCCGAGGCTTGTGACTGTCTGCCCATTGAAGGTGCCTCCGTCCACCATCAGGAAGACCGCTTTGTTGTTTACGCCGCTGTTGGAGTGAACACCACCATTATCATCCAGGGATTTTACATAGGCGGTGCTGCTCATCTTGTCGGGGTCGCCGAATTGCGGCGGATTGCTCATGCTGCGGAATGCCCCATTGCCGTCTGATAGGATGTCTTCACCGATTAACCATTTGTCCGATGCCTCATCGCTCCCTGTGCCATTAGTTTGGTCATAATATTCCCCCCACAGGTCGGAGAAGGATTCGTTGATGGCGCCGGATTGGTAGAAGTAGAACAGGTTCGACTCGTATTGAGTAACGCCATGCGTCAGCTCGTGTGCTACCACATCATCAGCCAGGGGCCAATTGTGGGCATCTCCATAGACCATTTGAGCGCCATTCCAATATGCATTATCAATGCTGCTTCCGTAATGAACGGTGGAAAATAATACTGTTCGATTAGGGACAATGTTGTTACGATTGAAATGATCCGCATAAAAGTCCGCGACGTCTTTGCTCAGAAGAGTGACTGAATCTGCGTGAAGATCTTGGCCATTTGTACAATTTGTTTTTGCTGATGTGCACAACCAGGCGCCCGGCAGGGAAGTCTTGTTATTTGCAGTGTAGGTTGCCAAGAGGTTGAAAGGTTCCCATGGCACCGATCCTTCGTACGCGCCAATGTCACATCTTGCATCCGAAGATCTGGAAATTCCGCGCTGATCAAATAATGGACATGCATTTTCGCTGCCTCCAACAGGAGCAGGATTCCCGGCATTAATAGCCATGCTGCCTATGCTTAGGGCGTGTGTGGGAGTGTCCCCGCCGTTATCCTTGAGAGCATTTAGCCGGGGATTGAATGACCCATTGTAACCAACCAAGTCCCCGGTTGTGCTGACAAAGTCGCAGGAAGAGCTATCGCTCAATAAATTGTAGCCCAGGCTGCTTATCCTTGCGCAGTCTGGTCCGAATTCACTGGCGTAATTACCGGCAATAATTGAATTTCGTGTTGATACATTCGCTTGAGGGTATGAAAAAGAATTATTGAACACCCCGCCGCCCGTTCTGCTAAAATTATATGCGATTGTGCTGCTTGAAATAAGCACATTGCCTTTGTAATTTAATATTCCTCCGCCTGAAAATGATGCGCTATTGAAACTGATTGTTGAGTTGTTGATTTTCAAGTACTCGCCTCCATGATCTATTCCGCCACCACTGCCGCCATTGGAGGTTGTCACTTGTGCGACATTGTTGCTGATGGTGCTGTTATTAATAATTAAATTGCTAAAGCTGGAATTGTAGATTCCTCCTCCAGAATAAGCCCAATTGTCGCTTATTGTGGAATTATTAATCTCCATCATGCCTGCGGAGTTATATATCCCTCCCCCAGACGTTCCGTTGTTGTGAATTACTCGGCAATGATTAAGAATTGTTTTCCCTTCATTGAATACACCGACTGTACCATGCTGAATTATAAAATATTCAATCAAGACTGATGTATTGGAGGTAATCCATATGACTCTGCGGGCATCTCCTCCGTCAAGCGTTGATATTCCGTTGTGGACTGTAAAGGATTCATCCCAGCCGCCTGATAATTTTGCCAGGTTTTTGTTAATAAGTACTACTGAGCCACTGGAAGCGGTATAAACACCCGTTGCTGCATATATTGTGTCCCCACTCGCAGCCTTATTAATTGCCCCATTAATTGTTTGACAGGGTGTTTGTGGGGAATTGCAGGTGTTGGCATCGCTGCCCGTGTTAGTGACGTACCAAATTGAATTTTTGTTTTCCAAGGTGAAAGTTGCCGGACTGGCGCCGATCGCGGTGGCAGACACATCGTATGCCCCCAACTGGTCATTGGCGGTAAATGCCGCCGAAGTGGCATATCCCTTGTCGTCCGTGGTTACCACATTCGTTGAACCCGTGCTTTGGAAGGTTCCACTTGCTCCACTGGGAGGCGCTGTAAACGTAATACTTACGCCGCTGACGGGATTGCCTTTTTCATCGAGTGCGGTAACCCTTAAGGGATTGATAAACGGTGAGTTTGGAACAGCGCTTTGTTTGTTGCCACTGATGATAGATATGCTTGTCGCTGGCCCCGCCTCCATGTATTCATATGCTCCCACGTCGCAAACACCAACACGTGTCATCCCACGCTGGTCTGTGGAGGTGCATGTGGTCGGATCACCGGCGTTGATTGCGGGGCTGCCACTTTTGAGGGGGTGGTATCCTTGATCTGGAATATAGTCACTTAATTGCGGGTCGGTATTGAGTTGGTCGCCGCCTGTGGGGGTAATGGCGCAACTACTCGAATCACTAATAATGTTATAGCCGTTGGAGACTATTTTGCCACTGCAATCAGGACCAGAGTAGAAGCTTGAGTTGTTGGACAAAATGCTATTTCTTATGGCGATAGTCTCGGCTTCCGTCTCTCCTTTGTTGAGGATGCCACCGCCCAGAATTCCGGAGTTTTTGCTTATTGTAGAGTTGTTAATGGTAATTGTTCCCCTTCGTAGCTCAACGCCGCCTCCGTTATTGCTAATGGTTGTGTTATTAGTGATTGTCGTGCCGGAAAAGTTGTACAAACCCCTCGCTCCGTTGTTATCAATCGAAGAGTTGTTTATAGTTAAATTGCCGCCCAAATTCTGAATCCCAATACCTAAATTGTTACGAATATTCAGGTGGTTTATTGTTAGATTAGCCACGGCTCCACTAGAAATAATCAAGCCAGCATTATTAGCATGACTGTTTTCAATGGAGAGCCTTTCCATGTTTACATTGATATTCCCGGAGACAGCCACTCCCGCACGAGAAGCTTGTCCGTCTATTATCGAATATCCCTTTTGACTGGTGAATGTTGGATTCCACCCGCCGACGATGGATATATTTTTATTAATACTAGAACTCATCTCAAAAATAGTTTTTGATGAAAATAACAATGCAAGCCAAATGAACGAAAGCGAGGTAATTCTCAAGAAATCGATCATAGCGAACCAGAATACGACGGTAGTTTTGTAGCCAAGCAAACAAGCGTTCCAC
>JACRBJ010000070.1 GCA_016234555.1 Chloroflexota bacterium
AGTGGAACGCTTGTTTGCTTGGCTACAAAACTACCGTCGTATTCTGGTTCGCTATGATCGATTTCTTGAGAATTACCTCGCTTTCGTTCATTTGGCTTGCATTGTTATTTTCATCAAAAACTATTTTTGAGATGAGTTCTAATACAGCATGTGACTATACCCACATAGTTCTGCCAAAGCGGCAAAACTATGGGTTTAGTTACAACAGCAAAACAGCCGTCTTGCGACGGCTGTTGCGGCCTGAGGGGGGCAGGTCGCAAGTAAGATTATAGCAACGTATTGCAGCATGTCAAGCCTCGCTGTCGATTTTAGATAACGACACATCTCCCATACCCATCTACCAATCCCTATATCATGAGCAACCAATGATTTGGTTGCTCATTTACCTTCTGGCCGTCAGCCTATATGACCTGCGCACCCGCCGCATTCCGAACTGGTACACCTTTTCTCTGATCATTGCAGGCATGATCGCCCACTTTCCCGGCCACATGGATTTGTGGCTGGCCTGTTTTGTGCTGGTTTCCGCCTGGTTAGGTGGCTGGATGGGAGCAGGTGACGTCAAGCTTTGGCTCGCAATGCTCTGGGCCTTGCCTGAAACGACAATGCCATCGTCGCTCATCCTTCTGATTTTCATCTCCTTCCTTATAACTGGGGTTGCACAAATGCTTTGGCGTTCCATACAAAGATTGCCTACCAGCTGTGTAAAAACTCCTGCCGCCTGGCGGACCATCCCCTTCCTCCTGATATTCTGGTATGTACACTGACCTCTTCCTTGCGTTGCTCAACCGCAAAAACGCGCGTGAGCATCCCATCCTGTCTGCCATGTTATATGCCTTCTGTCCGACTGCTGCACGTTGGTGGTTGGTGGGAGCTGATCCGATTCCACCCTTCGATCCGGTCTGGAAGTCGCTCCAGGACCTCGCTTCCGGTGAGACCCTGCTCGAATTTCTGATCAAGTATGACTTCGATGGATTAATCGAAGAAATACGGACATACATTCGTGAAGTCGAGGAATATCGTACCCAGCACCCTGTCCGCTCACCCGAACTTATGCCGCTCTTTCGTGGAGGAAAGATTCCCGCCGGCAGAAGATTTGGTTCACAGAATGCGATCAACAATCTCGGCGGCGACTGGCGGAATTTATTCATTTACGTTCGCACCTGGGCATTCCTATCCCAGGACTGGCGCATAGGAATGCAGATCGAACGAGACTCCGGATACAAACTAACCAGTGAAAAAGTATACCTGACCCTGCCCTTCACGCGCCTACCGGTCCAGTTCGATACATGGATATGGAAGGTTCCTGTTGGACATGTCACGGAAACCAAGATCGGAGTGCTGGTGACAGATCAAGAACAGGATCAGCTGCGCTTTTCCCTGATGAGGCGTTGTACTACGATGGGAAAACAACCCTGGCCAAACACCCCCACTGTCTTTGCGTTGGATCGTGAAACGGGTGAGACGAGTCATTTCGATCAAACCCTATCCGACAAAGACCTGGAAGGAATGGTTCAATCCCTATCCAACCTGGCGAAGAAAGGACCTCATCCGCCATTGAACGCTCTGCGTCAACCTTCGATCTGTAAACAATGTGGCTACCAGCATCTGTGCTTCGAGAAAAATTACATCTCACAACATGCGCTAAATACCCTATGAAAAAAATCCGTCCTTTCATCCTTCTGTTTTTGTTGATTGCTTTGATGTCTTTAAGCAGTCTGGCGATGGCGGCCACACCGGTTCACGCGTCAAGCGCAGAATTGCTCAACACCCCCACGCCAACTGTAACCGTCACCACCACACCCACACCGCCCCCGGGTGGCGGCGGGACAACCACCACAACGCTTTCACAGATTTTCCATCATCTGGTCTTCCCCGCTGAAACCATCTCAGAAGCATTGGCTGGCATCTTCGACAAAGCAGCCGATAAGGAAGTGCGTGCCATGAGCGAGGAAGTCGCGCGCTGGACCCAGGTGATCGGCGAGATTGTGCAGGCTCCCAGCCAGGGTGATTACAGCAAGGTGGCACAATCCAGTCTGCCGGTCGCAGCAGCCTTGGCACTCGCATTATTTTTATTACGTCTCGCCTTATATCACTGGGGAAGATTATTGGGGGATGACGACAGCGGATTGCGCGTGGTCGGGGATTGGGTCACAGCTGGCGTGCTGGCAATTGCATCCGGCCCCTTTCTCGATCTCATTGTTCGCCTCGGCTGGTGGATGGTTGGGAAGGTCATTGGCGAAACAGGTTTGTTGGCGATGAACTTTGTGGAGACCACCACGGCGACCTCTGTGTTGCTGGGTCTTGCCAACCTGACTTTTCTTGGAAGCCTGCTAAACATCGGCCTTTCCATTGGTTCACTACTTGCCATTGGCGGGATGTTGTTTGCCTTTGCATCTGCGAATGCCGTTTTGTTCATCCTCGCTGTACTTGCTCCTCCGATTGCAATCGCAAGTGTTCTCCCTCAGGCAGGTTGGCTGCGTTCGTTATGGATGAAGGCGGTCATCCTGATTGCCCTGCTTCCGATTGTTGCAGGAGGAGTCTTCAAGGCAGGCATGGCAGCCAGCACCTGGATGGGACAGCAGGGTTTGTTATCCGCCATTCTGCGTGTGATCTGGTTGTGGGGCGCGACCGGACTGTTGTTGTCACTGGCTGGCATTCTCGGAAAGATGACCATCTCCACGACCGCTGATGCATTTGGGGGGATGATCAAAGCGGCTCAACAGATTATCTCAATTGGCGCACTCGCTGCCAGCGGGGTGGGAGCCGCAGGCGCGGGAGCGGTCGGTGCGGCAGGAGCCAGTGCAGGCGCAACGGAGGCGGCTGCGAGCGGTGGTCTCACTGGTGCGGAAGCCGCCATGAGTCACCTGAATGCAGCAGGACAATTAACACAACAGGCTGGAAATTTGGATGCAATGGGGTTGCACGCGCCTGCCGCCTACAATCGTTCCCTGGCGCATGGGCACGAACTGGCAGCACGACAGGCGGAGTTGGGGGAACGCATGCAACGCTTCGGCGGTGTCGCGTCCGCGTCCACACCTGCCTCCCAAGATTTTGGCTTCTCCTCATCAGTAAATTCGTCCATTCAATCCGACTTCAACGGTTCAGCGCAGGAATTCCAACAAGGCTTTCAGGCGATGTCCACCGACATCGCCAAACACGGAATGGATCCGAATGCATTTGCCGCACAATATCCGGAAGAAACCGCGCACATGACCAGAGCCTACCTGGATCATCCAGAAGAGATCATCACAGCATACGACCCGTTATATCGCGCTTCCGAACTCGGAAACGCCACACGTGTAAAAGAGATGCTCACCTTCATACCAAACAAAAACGAAGAAGATAAGCCAACATGACCCTCACGGAAACATTTGCACTGGTCTCCTTCTCCCTGTTTAGTTATGCCGATTTGCGCTATCGGCTGGTGCCCGGGATTGAGGTCTTCCTGTTAGGAACGATCCTGTTGACCTTGCCCATCACTCCCATCCAAACCGGGATCGTGATCCTGTCCTGTGCCTGGAGTCTATTCCGAAATCTTTCCGGTTGGTTTGCGTTGATATTGTTGTTTTATCCGCCTGTCTGGCCGGTTCTGCTCGCTGGATATGGCTATCGCAAGGGAATCGTTGGCAGGGCAGACCTGCTTGCGATCAGCGGGCTGGCCTGTCTTTTTCCCTTGCCTGCCGTATTGCTGTCATTATTTGGTTTGGAAGCCTGGCGCAGGCTTTGGATCCGCAGACAGATGGGTTCCATCCCCGCCTTGCCCGGTTTGCTGCTTGGATTAGTTGCCTGGCTCCTGCTGCGTTTGTTCTTCCAAACTCCATAGCGACACGAACACATATCCCCCATCCACAATTGAATATCATGACCCCATGCCGCGCTCTGGAACCCTGGGCAACCCACAACCCTACACTCCCTTTGGTGTCTTCGCTGGCCTGCCTTTCTGGGGCGGCGGCTTGACTCTACTCGCCGCAGCGCCAGGAATCGGCAAGACTTCCTGGCTGCTGCGGATGTTATTCGAATCATCATCCCTGCATATTCCTTCTGCCATTGGATGTTACGAACACACTCCCGAAGAATTGCGCTACCGTCTATTTCTACAAACCGAGGCGCTGACCAGCGGTCCGCATCATCGAGCCCCACAAGAAAAGGTCGAAGCAGCCCTGGCACGCGCCAGCGAAGCGGTTCTGCTCTCCCTAAACTCTCGCGAAGATACAGTCCGCGCTTTGGAAGATATGTTGATCCATGATTACGCCTTTCCAGTAAAGGGACCTGCCTTGATCGCAGTGGACTACCTCAATCGTGTTCCCGTAATTGGATTGACTGGCATGATGAATGAAGAAGGCCGCAGTGGAGAAGCAGCCGCCGCATTGCGCGAGATGGCGCGCCATCATGGCTGGGCGATCATCGCCGCCGCCGCATTGAAGTCCGAGAATTTCAATGATGGCGACGATCTATCCGCCTTGTTGGGAGATGAAAGAGTCCCTTATGAAGCCGACCGTGTGCTGGTCGTCCAACGAAAAGGAGAAGTACAGGATTGTGGATGCGCACCATTGGAAGTCATCACTCTGAAAGATCGCACCGGTCCTGCGCGCCGCTGGCCAATGCAATTCTGGGGCGAACATTTCTATCCTGCCCTCGAAGCGGAATTCCACAAACATGATCCAATGACGCTCTCATGACAGACATTTCTTTATTATTGTTGACCTTTTTACGCGAAGCCTGGATGGCTCTCGCTGGCGCGTTTCTGGCCTTTGCTCTTCTGGCAGGTATTGCTCAAATGTTGCGCGTGAGTTCCGCCAGTGTATTGGGCGCCAACCTGTGGGTATGGGAGTCCATTTCCGCATTGGCATCCATCGTGATCCTGGGGTTGTTTGCCTTTTTGGGAATCCCGCAGATCGTGAGCGCGTTGCAATCCTCCCTGCCAGGCGCAGGGGGCTGTGGCCCGATCAGCGAACTCGGGACTCTGGCGTCCGGATTGATCGGCGGATTGGCGGCGTTGCGAATGCTCAAGGCGGCATTTACCACCATGTTGTCCGCCTCGATCGGTGGAGCATCCTCATTTGCCAATGCGCTCATTGAATGTGGCGAGGCGCTTTTTGGCATGATCCTTGCCAGCGCAGCCATTCCCCTTGCCGCCTGGTTTCTAGGTACCTGTTGAATTTTGAAAGGAGAAGATTTTTATGTTCGATCCAATCATGGAACAAATTCTCGCGATTGCCCGTGACGCCTGGGCATTCATGGCCGGACTTCTGATCGTCGTGGCATTGCTGGGCGGTCTGTATTTCATTTTGCAAGGCACAGCAGGCATGGCATTTGGCGGCAGCCGTATGACCTCGATGGCGATCATCGGCGTGGTTGGGCTGGTCATCATTGTGTTGTTTGCCTTCCTCTTCCTGCCGCAGTTGGGTGAGATGTTGAAGAACTTCCAACCCCAACCGCCGTTTTAGGAGCGCCATGTTCAACGACCGCGATCTTGGCATTCTCGGCGCTGGGGCGCTCCTGGCAGTTTTGTGTTTATTCCTGCCGCTATCATTCACAGGAAAGGTGGTGATTGGTTTTCTGGTATTGGTCGGGTTCATGGCGCTGGCGCTCCTGCGCCTTGGACCCGACCGCGTCCCGCCCGAAGTCTGGCTGACACGCAGATTTCGTTACTCGATGCAGACCCGCCAGTATGTCAATCAACAGACTGCGACGCGCAAAACGGAAAACGCGCAACCATCCCAAAAACATACTCCCGAACAAGGGGCGTTTGAACGTAAACAGCCTGCTCCAACATTCAATACACACACTGGATCGGACACGGTACGCCCGGTGGGTCTGGCATGGGATGAGGTCGGTGTCTATCCGCTGTTGACCGTCCTGCTTGGTGTTGTGGGTATCTACTTTGCTGTCTGGCTTGCGAATGGCGGCGCACAGGAACTCTCGGTCTGGTTTATCTGGAGATAAGATGATTACATTGATTTCATTAATCGCAGCGCTGGCGCTGGCAGCCATCCCCATCGCCTTTGGCTGGCGGCGTACTGTGGATGAAGCAGGCATGGCGCGCGCGATGGGCATTGCCCAGCCGAAGAAAAAATTTGATCCCGAAAAATTCGCGCGCCAAACTGGAACAGGTTTGGCATTCAACCAGATCGCCTATGGGTTTCTCGCATGGATCGGCGGTGGACTGGCGGGCGGAATGTTCCTGGGAGTCTTTCCCGCCATTCTGTTCGCGATTGCAGGCGGCTTGTTATATGCCGGAACGCTTTCCGATAAACGCCAGGAGTTTCGTTTGAAGCAAGCCAAGGATATCCTGCGCGGGCTGGGTGTGGTGGAGACTTTGCTTTCGCAAGGCAAGCCGCTGGGTGACGCGTTGGATGATGCGGCGCAAGCCGTGGGACCGGACGGCAGAATGGTGCTGGGTGATCTGGTAGTTCGCCTGCGTACCGCGCCTGCCGATGAAGCAGCATTAGCTGTGCGCGAATGGACGACTGCCTGGGACAATCCTGCCGTGGATATTGTCGCTACTTCTTTGCTTGCTTCCATCGAAGGACGCATCGAGATCGGACCGTTGGTGGCTTCCCTACGAAAGACTCTAGGTACGGTGGTGGAAGTTCTCTCGCGCGCGCGAGCTGCCGCCAAGGGCGTGGAATGGCAGGCGCGTTTTCTGGCGCTCTTTCCGCCCGCAGTGTTGGTGGTAATCGCCATCACAACCCCTGAAACTGGAAAGTTGTATTCCGCTAATCCGCTTTTGCTATCCCCTGTAATTATCGGTTCTGGCGTTTCATACTGGCTTTCGATGAGGATGATCCGCAATGGCTTATCCATCGAAGCCTCGATGGGTTTACAAGCAGGACAACAGGGCGAGATTCGCCTGGATCGCCTGGGACGGGTTTTATAGTGAAGGGCTTCTTCCGTTTCTCGATTGTTTTGATGACCGCCCCGCTGTTGTGCGGGGCGGCTTTGGTGGTTGGGTATGTCATGCTGGTGGTGCTTACGATTCCCCAATTACCGGATTGGGCGCAGCCTGGTGTGGAACAATGGCTGTTCGATGTCCCTCAATATGCAGAAACCAGTGATAACGGTTCGTATGGCAATTCGACGCCGGCGGGCATGAGCGCGGTTTCGTGGGATGGATATGTTGATCCCGGTTCGGAGATTTACGGATTACCACTCGTCGGTCCAATCCAGCATTGGAGCGAATGGTATGACAAGCCCCTGCTGGGTTGTGTCTTTCAAGACCCGCATTATCGGACGCACACGGGCAGTGACTTCCCCGTGAATGAAGGAACGCCGATCCATACGACGATTGCCGGCAAGGTAGTGTGGGCCGGCTCGAATGGTCCGTGGGGCAATCTGGTGGTGGTGGAGAATAACGGCTACCAGGTCTGGCTGGCTCATTTGAGCAGCATCCAGGCATCTGAAGGGGAAATCCTAAATTATGGCGACGTGGTCGGATTGAGCGGCAACACCGGCAACAGCACTGGCGCTCATTTGCATTACGGCATCAAGCAAAAGACGGGTGAGAAGAGTTATGTCTGGCTCAACCCACAATCCTTCTTTACCGAAGATGAATTCATTTCCATAGGATGTTCGGATTAGCTTATGACTGTTCGTATTGGTGATGTGACTTTTTCGGATTGGATCAGCCTGAAATACGAAGGCGGTTATACGGATACCTTCATTTTCCATATCAATGCCTTGAATGGTCTCCCACCTTTCGTATATCGTCCTCTCCTGCAGCGTCTGGTTGCCCACCTGAATCAAAAAAGACCTGGCGCATCTCTTTGGATACGGGTGGACTCTCCCGGCGCATGGTATCTGGCAGAGGTCAAACGGTCCATCCTTCCCGGACTTGGATTGCCATATGTCGTGACCCGTGTCGAGGAGGAACCAGACTATTGTAGTTTTTCTTATCGTCCAAGATTATTTTTTTCATCCCTGCACCGTCCTCCTGCTATGGGAGATGGTTTCTCCCATGTTTCTCAGGAAGAATTGAAATGCTTGCAGGTGTTGGGAAGGATCAGGAAGGGGAACGAGGATGAGGTTGCGTCGCTGGTGGGGCTTCCTGAAACATTAACTTATGATATTTTGCAATCGCTTCAAAAAAGCGGCTTGACAGTACATAAGATTGGCGAAAAGATACAAAAAGACAAATCCATGCCAAATGAGATGGACCCGTTCCCCATGTGGCATCCAACGCGGGCAGGATTGGCCATTGCATTGCGCAGTTGGGGTGTATCGAAGAAGGTGCATTTCAGCGGATTCAAGGAATTGAGCCCTCATCAGATAGGGTCATCCCACAGAAATACTTCACGCATGTGGCCGGCATGGTTGCGTTCAGCCTATCCACGCGCGGAGATTTGGGCTGGTTGGAGCGAGACCAAGTTGCCGGGAATATTTGTCTATCCAGACGCCTTGGCGTGGGGGAAGGTACAAGGATATGAGACTCTATTTTGGTTGGAAGTAGGAGATGACCATAAGAGCAAGGATGAAATAAATGATATTACAAGAAAGAGATTGGGTGATGCGTGGAAATTCTGCCAAGAGACCGGAGTACGGCTAGTCTTTGTGCAGTTAAGTGTGAACTGGGTCATTGAAACTGTGCGCTGGACATTTGGAAAAATGCCACAAGAGGTGGCCGTGGTGATGGGAAACAAAAAAAGATTTGGGAAATTACCAACATTAGAGTGGGGTTTGGTCAACCTTTAGTTTCCAGCCTTATAGCCCAACCTGAATTTCTTTTAGAAGGTTCTTTAGGTTTTCAATATTTTTTCTGTCAATTAATTCCCATCCTTTTCTTTTGTAGGAATTTTGAGAAATGTTTCTGTCAAACTCACCGGTAATGATAAACAACCGTAACACGGTAAAATTTCTTCCTGACAATGTATTTATTTTATCAACCAAGCGATCATATAATCCTTCAACGCGCCTAAGTTCATTGGCTTGAATTTTTACTGATGTTTTTGCCTCGCATAACAACAACGTTAATGGGGACGCAATGCCATGCACATCTACTTCAATTACGTCACCGTCAATCTGGTATCTAGAACTCATCTCAAAAATAGTTTTTGATGAAAATAACAATGCAAGCCAAATGAACGAAAGCGAGGTAATTCTCAAGAAATCGATCATAGCGAACCAGAATACGACGGTAGTTTTGTAGCCAAGCAAACAAGCGTTCCAC